>CAKMJT010000040.1 GCA_927407015.1 uncultured Proteiniphilum sp.
TCCAGCTTAACATAGGACATTGCTACCTGGAGTTGAAACAATATGAGAAAGCGCTTAACTTTTATTTTAAGGTGGAGCTGCTGGACAGCAACAACACCCGTGCCTGGCGTTCGGTGGCCTGGTGTGCCTTTCTCTCGCGCAAGTTCGATATAGCGCAGAAATATTACAGCCATATCCTGGATAAGAAACCCAATGCCCACGATTATCTCAATGCAGGGCATGTGGAACTTTGTCTCGAGAACAACAAGGAAGCCGTAGAACTGTATAAGCTGTCGCTGCACAAAACGGGCAGCATGGGTACGTTCCAGTCTATGCTTGCCGAAGATGAGGATGAGCTGCAGGAAGCGGGTGTGAACACGGCCATTCTGCCGGTTATGCTGGATAAAATAAGATATGATGAGGAGGGAGAAAAAAACGATTCAGTTTGACCGGAGTATACAATGAGCCGGCACATTGAAACGGTAAGATGTGCGCATGAAGACATGCGTTGACAGAGTAAAAAGAGACCTTCTTAACGGTACAGACCGTTTTGTTCGATAAAATCATACACTTTTGCAGGCACAAAAGCACGCATATTCCTTTTTTCCCTGATGCTTCTACGGATGAAAGTGGATGAGACCTCCACGATGGGCGCATCGACCAGCTGAATGGTATCACGGTATTGTTCAGGAATGGTCACTGTTTCGCCCAAACGGGGATAAATAAGGATTGGAACCGTATCTATCAGAAGCTGATACGCTTTCCACCGGTTAAAAAAGGTCCAGTTATCTTCCCCTATGATCAGTGTGAAGTTTTTATCGGGATGAGCATGTCTTAATTTCGTCACGGTATCAATGGTATAGGATGGTCGCGGCAGGTGGAACTCCACATCAGAGACATATATCCGTTCGTAATCCTCCAGCGCCAGACGCACCATCTGCAACCGCAGCTCATCGTCCAGCAACTCACCGGACTCCTTCAGCGGGTTGTGCGGTGTCACCACAAACCATACCTCTTCCAACCGGGTGAATTCACATACATAGTTGGCCATCATCAGATGTCCGACATGGATCGGATTGAAGGAACCGGAGAAAAGACCTACCTCTTTTTTGTTCATGTGATTATTCTTTGCATTTCACCCAGATCATACCCTTATTGAATTCTTCCGGATGGACAAAAATAATAAAAAAAACCGATGGACCTTTTCAGGCACACCGATCTTTTATTCTTTTCCGGGATCATCTCTATCCCGTTTTCCTAAACAGAGAGATGATCCAGAGCAACAATACGGCTCCGACAAGTGCGGTGATAAGACTTCCGAAAATACCGCCGCCGGCACTGATGCCAAGCAGACCAAAGACCCATCCTCCAATGATACCGCCTGCGATACCGACAAGGATGTTGATGAGGAGTCCAAAACCTCCGCCTCTCATTAACTTACCAGCCAGCCATCCGGCAATTGCTCCGATAATAATCCACCATAAGAAACCCATAATTTCTAAATTTAATCGTTAATACTGTTGATTAATAGAAATGAAATCACTTTCCTATTCATATAAACGCTGACAAAGAGGAAATTGTTTAATATGAGTAAAAAAAACGTACAATTTGTCAACTCATCCGGTTTTTATAATCCTCATAAGTGAATTTCCGGTACAGTTCAAAGCGGCCTTCTTTGGTCCAAAGACCGATGGAAGGATGGGACACGCCATTGAACATGGTTGTCTTCACAATGGTATAATGGATCATATCTTCGAACACGACAGGGTCGCCCACCTGCAGGGGGGTGTCGAACGACCAGTCGCCCATAAAATCGCCACTCAGACAGCTGTTGCCTCCCATGCGGTAGGTAGGCTTACCTGGCACCGGCTCCTGGTACGCACCACGGATACGGGGTTTATAAGGCATCTCCAGACAATCGGGCATATGACAGGCGAAGGAGACATTCAGCATGGCTGTCTGCACGCCGTTGTTTTCAACGATATCAGCCACGGTGGCCAGCAATACACCTGTTTCCCAGGCGAAGGCGCTCCCCGGCTCCATGATGATCTCCAGATGTGGATAACGCTGTTTTAGTGCAGTGAGCACACCTATCAGGTGTTCAATGTCATAGTCACTGTGGGTCATCAGGTGACCGCCTCCCAGGTTGAGCCATTGAATCTGCCCGAAGAGATGCCCGAACTTCTGCTCCACCACCTCCAAGGTACGCTCCAGGTCGTAGGAGTTGTTCTCGCAGAGGTTATGCAAATGCAGCCCCGTGATTCCGTGAGGCAGCGTCTCCCCTATCCTGTCGGCGGTGATGCCCAGTCGTGATCCCGGTACACTGGGATTGTAGAGATCGGTATCGACCACCGAGAATTCGGGGTTGATCCTCAACCCGCACGCTATTTCTTTTCCCGAAGCTTTTACCATGGGATAAAATCGTTCGAACTGCGATAGGGAGTTGAAGGTGATGTGGCTGCTGTACTGCAGGAAGAGTGGGAACTCCTGATCGGTATAGGAGGGCGCGTAAGTGTGCGCCCTATTGCCCATCTCCTCAAAGGCGAGCTGTGCCTCGGCTACGGAACTGGCCGTGGAGTGCTGTATGTACTCTCTGACGATGGGGAAAGAGCGCCACAGTGCGAAAGCTTTGAATGCAAGGATGATATCCACACCTGCTCGTTCCTTCACCGACCTGATGCGTTGCAGGTTTCTGCGCAGCAACTCCTCTTCCATCACAAAACAGGGGGATGGGACCTTTGTATAATCAATCATTTTTTTTCTGTTGTAACTGGTCAGCTTTCTGCTTTTTTGCCGGGGTTGATTTTGCTTTCAGCGGTTCGGGTTTAAGCTTTCAGCTTTAAGCTGACAGTGGTCAGCTTTCAGCGAACTCATGATTCCGTTTCGGGGTTGTTAAAAACGAATTTTTCAATATGTACCTTCTCCCAATGCAGGTTCTCCAGATCGGCAGGTGTCCTCTCCTTCTCCTTCCGGCCGAAGGTGATCACACACAATACCTCCAGCGGCATGGGGATGCCGAGCAGTTCGTTGATGTAGTCACCCGACGACACATTATCGGTATAAAAGCGGTTGCGTACCTGTACCCAGCAGCTGCCTATGCCCATCTCCTCGGCCTGAAGCTGCATATTGACAGCTGCGATGGAGGCATCCTCCACCCAGGCATCGCTATCCAGGGGGTTTCCCACCACCACGACAGCCAGCGCCGCACCGGCGATGAAGGCACCGCTCTGCGGCTTGCACAGCGACAGTTTCCTGAGCATCTCCTTCTCCTCCACCGCGATGAACTCCCAGGAGTGCCTGTTCTTGGAGGTGGGGGAAAGCAGTGCTGCTTCGATAATCTTCCGTGTTTCGTCGGGTGTCAGCAGCTCCTCCCTGTATTTTCTGATGCTGCGACGCTTTGTCAGTAAACGTTGAAAATGGTCCATTGTTTTATTTGCATATTTTATTGATCTGTGAGAAAAATTACCTTTGGGTAGCGCATGCTGTGCTGTCATCATTATTCACCTACAGGCAAAATTAATATGAACACGGCCACCTGGCCCTACCCGCTACAGACTTGAATATTGAAGGTTTTTGTACTTCGTTTTCTATCCGGGTAAAAGTCCTTTCCGCTATTTTTTGAAATTGGAGCACAATAATACGAAAAAAAACAGTGAATAACCATCTTCAGCGTTGGAAATAGCAGCTTAAAATCAATATATTACTTAGAACAGTTCTAAATTACAGGGATTTTGCCTATTTTTGCAACAAAAAAGGGGTGCACCAATGTATCATACATCGAAGATAAAAGTAAAACCATTCATGAAGATGGCCGACCTGATCGATGCCAATCCGAACCTGCTGCTGATGTTGCAGCATTTCAACATTGATTTCCGGGTAAGTGATCAGACCGTGGCGCAGCTCTGTACCGGTCATGGCATCAGTGAAAATCTGTTCATCAACATTGCCAATCTCTACAACGGTTTAGGCACGAGAGCACATCAACCGTACACACGTGACGATCTGGTTCAGGTAATCGATTTTCTGAAGCAGAGTCATCATTATTACCGCTCCGACAAATATCCCCAGATCAGTTCTTACATTCGTCAACTGCAGGAAAATCATGCTGCGAAAGAACTGAAGCTGCTCGAAAAGTTTTTCAATGAATACTTCACCGAGGTGATCGATCATCTCGATTATGAAGACAACATTGCTTTTCCCTATTTCATCACCTTATTGAAAAAAGCAGATGAACCGGGTAAACGTGAACTTTACTCTTCCATTGAGTATGGCGAGCATCATACCGATATTGAGTTGAAATTAAAAGATCTGAAGCAGCTGCTTCTGAAGTATGTAAATATTGAGAACGATCTGGATCTGCGGCGCAAGTTGTTTTTCGCGCTCTATGAGCTTGAATTTGATTTGTACATCCACTCCCTGATTGAAGAAACCATTCTGATTCCGGCGGGTGTGGACATTGAAAAAGAGCAAAATGCGTAATCCGCTGCTTCATATTGCCATTCTGGAGTCCTCACGGATCATCTGCGAGGGGCTGCAGACCATCCTCTACCAGTCTGATCTTGACTGCCGGGTTCACCGGTCAGAGACGTTGGAAGAGCTTTCCGAACTTCTTGAAACCACGTCCGTGGATATCCTCATTGCCAACCCCCTGCAGTTTATGAACCGGGAAAAGGAAATCCGCAAAATCCGCAAATTGCATCCATCGATGTCTATTGCGGGCATCGATTACGGCGTCATTCAAAAACAGTCGATGGTTACCGACATTTCTTTCACGCTCTATGATTCTGTGGAGCATATCATTCATGCTCTCTCAAAACTCGGTAAAAAAAACCAGTCGGCTGCACTGCAGAAAAATGAGGACGACAATCTCACCAAAAGGGAGATTGAGGTCCTCACGGGACTCGTAAACGGATTGATGAACAAGGAGATTGCCGACTCGCTCAACATCAGTATCCATACTGTGGTGCGGCACCGGAAGAACATCACCATGAAAACCGGCATCCGAAGCCAGTCGGGTCTCACCATCTATGCCATCTCCAAAAAAATTGTGTCGATAGAGGATATCGAAATTTAACATTGCCAGGTCATTGCCACCGCCACGTTTCGCGGATCGGTGGGATTGAGGTACCCACCTCTGTAGTAGGCGGTATATCCCACAGAATCAAAGATATTATTCAGGAACAGGCGCAGCTGGCAACGGTTGATCCTGTAGCCGGCCTGCAGATTCACGGTGGTGTAGGCATCGGCCATAAACGGTTTTGTATTGGGTTGCACATGATGTCCCGGCAGCACCTGGTAGGTATATTCGGCAAAAGGCCTTTCTCCCGTGTAATAGATTCCTGCTCCCAGCGACAGGTTTCTGAAGAAGCCGTCGAAAACAGTGTAGTTGAGCCATCCGTTGGCGGTATGACCGGCAGCATTCATGGGAGCCGATCCTTCGTGGTAGTAGGGGCTGTCGTGATAACCCGCATCGAGGTAAGCGTATCCCACAACGGCATCCAGATTTTTCAGCACTTTCCCGGTCAGCTCCAGCTCCACCCCCTGTCGTTTCAGGTTACCTGCCTTGATGTAATATCCGGTGTTGTTACCGGCATCGTTGAGCGCAGCATAGGTGAGGTTGTTATTCAGTATATGAAACCAGGTGGCATTGAACCGCAGCCTGTTGTTGAACCACTCTGTCTTGATCCCGGCTTCGACCTGTTTTTCCCGCGATGAACCCACCGGGGTGATCCGGTCTTCGAGCAGGTTGGCAGCCCCGCGCAGAGAGGTGGTTGTGGTGTACGATGCAAAAAGGTTGATATTTTCGAGAGGGGTGATGATCACGCCAAACAGCGGATCCCACACGTTCCCCCCGCTGGTGGAGACGCTGCTGTTGCTCATTCCGCTCATCTGGCTGTAGCGCAGCCCCAGAGAGAGTTTCAGATATTGGTTGAATGTCATCACTTCCTGCAGCAGCATACCATAGGCATATTCGCGCGAATGAACAGGGTCACCGTTGCTGAGACTCACATTGGGAGCAGTGTTGTTGATGGGTTGCAGCACATCTACGGTATCTACTGTCACCGTGTTGGTGTTGACAGTAGTGAGATCAGTCCACCGGTAATCGAGCCCAAGGTTGAACGTATGCTTCACCATGCCGGTATACAGATCTTTCCCGATCAGGTCGATCTGAAACACGCCGTTTTTATCATCTCTCTCGCTGCCACTGTAGGTACGTGACCGTAAATTGTAATGCCCTGTTTGTGTCGCATTTCTGAGGGGTGAAGCAAGCGATCCGACCTTTGTCTGATTCATACCGGAAGCGGCATAAGCGACGCGCAGGCTGAGGGATTCATTGATTGTACGATATATTTGGGCCTGGTACGTGAGCGTGTTGGTCACCTGACGATCGGTAGAGAAACCCAGGAAGCGGTCGTGGGGCATCGCGAACACGTTAAACACACTGTCGGCACTCAGGTTTACCGTACCCTGATCAGGGGTGCGGGAATCGTGTAAATAATCCATCTCCAGTGTGAGGTTGGTTTTGTCGTCGGGGCGCCAGGCGAAAGACGGATTCAGGTACAGGCGGTCTTTGGATACATGTACCCGGTAGTTATCGCCCCGTTCCCAGGCGCCGTTCAAACGAAAAGCAGTCCGCTGCAGTTTATCGGACACAAACTGCACATCGAAGGTGGGACGCACCTGCCCCAAGCTGCCTGTGCGGAGCCCCACGTTGCCGGCGTTGATGAACCGGGGGGTTTTGGTGGCGATGTTGACTACGCCGCCCGCCGACCCCAGATCGTTGCCCAGTCCCTGAGCAATGGCGGCTGATCCGCGGAGGATCTGGATGGTTTCCACCCCCTGCATGTCGGTCAGAAAACCTGTCCCCCTGAAATCGGAATGTACCCTCACCCCGTTTTTTACGACGGGTATGCCTCTGTATCCTCGGGAAGTCAAACTTTCCGTGGTGTTGCCAAAGGTAGCGAAGGTACCCACGCCCGGTGCATTTCGTACGGCATCATTTAACGTAAGCGCGCCCTGGTCGGTCAGCATCTTCTGCGAGATCACCGAGATGCTCTGCACCTGTTCATCGAGGCGAAGTGGGATCCGCGTGAGAGCATCCATCTTCTCCGGCCGCTCCCTGCGTCTGCCAAACACCTCTACCTCAAGCAATACCCGTTCGTTACGTTCCAGCCGGAATGTATCTTCCTGTATCACACCTGGCTGAAAGTCGATCTCTTTTGTCACGAGTTTATAGCCTACGTAGCTTACCAGCACGGCATATGTTCCGCCCGGTATGTTGCCGATGTGGAATGTGCCGGTAACATCGGTATCATCACCGATTCCCAATCCTTCCAGGTAGACTGTGGCGCCGATCAGCTCCTGATTCTCTTCGCCCACGACCGCTCCCGTAAATAAGTTGTTATGTTGTGAAAACGCTTCACCAAAGCCCGTGATCAGGCCCATCATTAAGATAATCAATTTTTTATTCATCTGTTGCGATTTATTTTGAGGCAGCACCGAACAATCTCAGGGCTGCACTTCTGATTAATTTGGGTTGATAATTACAGATGACAAAGAAAGGTCAAAAGATGACGGACCGCAATCCCATGAAATCACCATTTACACCGCAATAACTACTCACAATATGCAATTGCAACGCCCCTAAATGGTGTAAATTTTGATTGGCAGAATCATTTAAAATTTCAGACCAACAATGAAACAAAGGACACTATGGCTTTTTGCTATCCTCTTTGCGATAAATGCAAACGGTCAGACAGACAAAACCGATGCCGAAAGTGAAACCTGCTGCGTAGTTCTCATGCAGCGGTTTTTCGTATTTCAGCTGTTTTGTTAAACAATCTGACATGTTTATACGTTTTACCGCTTTCATTAGGATATGCAGTTACCAAAAGGAATTTTTTCCATATCAACTGCAATTTTTTTTTATTCTCGAAAAAAAATCATAGTTTTACATATTCTTTTATTTCCATCTATTATTGGAAAAGGCCCATGAAACGAGCAGGGGAATCAATCACACACAAGAACATGAATTACGAAGTAATCGACGTAGTCAATAATGCGAGTTTCATACACCTTATACACCTTAATGTAAAAGAATAAAATATTATCGTATGAAACGAGCATGTAAACCATTTGCACCCACGTGCATGATTAAAGCGAGTTCCATATGATACCTTTGAAAATAAATAGTTTTAATCATATGAAAATTCATGAATATCAGGCAAAAGAATTGTTTGCAACCTACGGGATTCCTGTAGACAAGAGTATCGTGTGCCGATCGGTGGAGGATGCAGTGAAGGCATATACACAGCTGGATTCGCAAAAAGTGATCGTGAAGGCACAGGTGCATACCGGCGGCAGAGGCAAGGCTGGCGGCGTGAAGCTGGCGAACGATGAGATAGAATTGCGCAGGCACGCAGCCGCGATACTGGGCATGGATATCAAGGGGTTCACCGTTGATCGCATTCTCGTGGGGCAGGCAGTGAATATCGACAAAGAGTATTATGTCAGCTACGTGATCGACAGAAGCACCAAATCGACTATCCTGATGCTGAGCAAGGAGGGAGGCATGGATATCGAGGAGGTGGCGCGGACCACACCGGAGAGGATTCACAAGTTCGTGATCGATCCCTCCATCGGCGTTCCCGATTTTCTGGCTCGTGAGGCAGCCTTCAAACTGTTTGATGACATCGGCCTGGTGCGACAGGCTGCCGTTATCTTCCAAAAGTTATATACGTTATTTGTAGAAACCGATGCATCGCTGGCAGAGATTAATCCGCTGGTAATGACCAAAGAAGGCACGATCATGGCGATTGATGCGAAGATGACCTTCGACGACAATGCGCTCTACCGCCATCCGAAGATTGCCGCGCTCAACGAGCCTACCGAAGAGGAGAAGAAGGAGCAGAGCGCCAAGAGCAAAGGATTCAGCTACGTGCACCTGGGTGGTGAGATTGGCTGCATGGTGAATGGCGCCGGTCTGGCGATGGCCACGATGGACATGATCAAGCTCTACGGCGGCAACCCTGCCAACTTCCTCGATATCGGCGGGAGCTCCAACCCCACCAAAGTGATTGAGGCAATGAAGCTGCTGCTGAGTGACAGAAACGTGAGAGTGGTGCTGATCAACATCTTCGGGGGCATCACCCGCTGCGACGATGTGGCAAGGGGTCTGCTGGAAGCATTCCATCAGATCAAGACCGAGGTACCCATTGTGATCCGTCTTACCGGCACCAACGAGAAGGAAGGGCGGGCACTGCTGCAGGGCACACATTTTCACGTGGCGGAGACCATGGGTGAAGCAACCCGGAAAGCTGTGGAACTTACAAATCAACATCAAGACTGAAAAAAAAATAGCATATGAGTATTCTGATAGATAAAAAGAGCCGGCTGATCGTACAGGGCATTACCGGCCGCGACGGAGGTTTCCACGCATCGAAGATGAAAGCTTACGGTACAAACGTGGTTGGCGGCACTTCACCCGGCAAAGCGGGAGAGCAGGTGGATGGCATTCCGGTGTTCAATACGGTGAGAGATGCCGTGAAGGAGACTGAAGCAGATACATCGGTGATTTTTGTCCCCGCTCCTTTTGCAAAAGATGCCATGATGGAAGCGGCCGATGCAGGGATAAGGCTGATTGTCTGCATCACGGAAGGTGTAGCCACCCTCGACGTGGTGGAAGCCTACAGCTACATCCTGCGCAAAGGAGCCCGACTGATCGGGCCCAACTGCCCCGGACTGATCTCACCGGGCAAAAGTCTGGTGGGAATCATGCCCTCAATGATCTTCAGGGAGGGAAGCACAGGGGTGATCAGCCGCAGCGGCACGCTCACCTATGAGGTAGTGTATAACCTGACGGAACATGGTATGGGACAATCCACCGCAGTAGGTGTGGGAGGCGACCCCGTGGTGGGACTTTATTACCGGGAACTGCTGGAGATGTTCGAAAACGACCCCGAGACCGATTCCATCGCCCTCATCGGCGAGATCGGCGGTGACGCGGAGGAGCGTGCCGCGGAATACATCAGGGATCATGTCACCAAGCCGGTGGCGGTCTTCATTGCCGGGCAGCAGGCGCCCCCGGGCAAGCAGATGGGACATGCCGGCGCCATCATCTCCAGCGGGTCGGGCACAGCAGCCGAGAAAATCGCCGCCTTCGAAGCGGTCGGTGTGCCGGTGGCCAAAGAACCCGGCCAGATACCGGCACTGTTGAAAATGCTTCATTAGTCCGCAAACGCATGCCTGAAACCCTGGGTCTTGTTCCAGTTGCCACGGGTGAAGTCGGGCACCTCCACCGGGGCGCTGTTGTTCTCGATGGAGATACGGCTCAGTTCGGCCAGCGAACACCACTCTGCCAGGTCATACACGTCCATATCGAGCGGCAAGCCATTACGCAGGCAATATACCAGGCGGTAGTCCATGATAAAATCCATGCCACCGTGGCCGCCTACCTCTTTGGCTTTCTCTTCCAGCTCCTGATGAATGCGGTGTTTGTATTTTGTCATCAGCGCATCTCTGACCTCATTGGAGGCATAGGAGTGCGCGCTCAGGTTTTCATGATCGGGTGTGACACTTTCATCCAGCATCTCCCCCTCCAGTGCGTACCCCTCGTTGGGGTATTTGTTGGCGAACCCTTTCGTGCCGCTCACCTGATACATGCGGGTGTAGGGACGAAGAGAAGACACATCGTGCTGTATATGGATGGTTTTCCCCTTCTCGGTGCGGATCATGGTCATGGTGTGCTGGCCGTTGGCGAATTGGTAGGCGCTGTCGCGATCCATGCCACGTTCTTCGATCAGGTATTCGGGAATGTTGACCGGCCTGGTATCCATTGACACCAACACGTTCATCTTGTCACCGCGGTGGATATCCAGCACCTGGGCAGCAGGACCCATGCCGTGTGTTGGATACACGTCGCCGCGAAACTCCTTGTTGTACTGCATGCGCCAGTCTCCCTCGTAAGAATCCCAGAAATCTCTCAGATTATGGATGTAGGCACCTTCTGCATGCAGCACTTCACCGAAGAGGCCTTGCTGTGCCATGTTCAGGGTGGTGAGTTCAAAGAAGTCATAGACACAGTTCTCCAGCTGCATGGCATGTTTCTGCGTTTTCTCGGCGGTGTTGACGACCGACCATATCTCATCGAGCGTCATGGCTGCGGGCACCTCGCACGCTACATGCTTGCCCTGCTCCATAGCATAGACCATCATTTCTGCGTGATGCTTCCAGTCGGTAGCAATGTAGACAAGGTCCAAATCATCGCGTTCAACCAGTTCTTTCCAGGCCTCCTCGCTGCCGCTGTATGCCGCTGCGCGGGGCAATCCGGCTTTGTCGAGAATGGTCTGTGCACGCTCCACCCTGTCGGCATGCAGATCACACAGGGCTACGATCTTCGTACCGGGAATGTATGTAAAACGTTCGACGGCACCCGGGCCACGCATGCCCAATCCGATAAAGCCGACCCGCACCGTGTCAAGCTTCGGGGCTGCTAAACCGAGCACATCCTTTTGTCCGGCGGGCCGTTCGGGAACATCCGTTTGAATTACATATTGCGCCGGATCATTTTTTACGGGTCTCTTCGTTGAGCCGGAATTGCATGCCGCAAACAGGATCAGTGCAAACAATAAAAAAGCATTCAGTTTTGTCTTCATAATAAATATTTTTATAGATAATCACCTCTACTTTAAAAAGAATTCAAATATGAGTCTGCTGTAAAAAATCCGAAAATTGACGTTTTGCGACTATAAACATCTGACAATCAGTGTTTTTTCTTGAAAACGACTTTTTCCGGTGGGCTTAAATATACCTCTTTTTTTAGACTTTGTTGCTGGTACTACTGGTACAACAGGAATCATCTCCGTTTCCGCGAAAGAAAAAGCGTCTTTTATAAACCTTCCAGTGAGCGCTCTCCCACCTTTTTTGCTCTCATTACGGATTGAAGATCATCGGCATTGATGCCATAGCGCGACGCATCGGGAATACGTAATTCCGTTCCGGCGGGGATCCGGTTGGGATTTTTAATTCGTGATTTATTCTCGAGGTAAATATAGACCCAAAACTCCCGGTTCCCAAACAGATCCAGCGCCAACAGGCGCAGCGTTTTTCCTTCCCCGAGCCGTACTTTCTTCGTTTCTTGCAGGGAAGCATTGATTTCCCCTCCCTCAGCGAGGGACGTGCCGTATCGGGTAGTGGTATCGGCCACTGTACGTAAAGTGGTATCCGATTGAGGAATAATCAGCCTTTCGGCCTCCGGCCCGGGTTGGTATGCGTCGGTTGTTTCACCTTTTCCGGGTTGCCACCCCCTGAAAAAAAAAAGACCGGCCAATGCAATTGCCACGCCACCCATGATGGGAATCCACACAGCGGATGTTTTTTTGCGTTTTGTTCTTTTGTGATCAGGCCTGCGATACCGATCGTCGCGCACGCAGGGAGTGTCACTTATGTGAGGAGTAACCGGTTTGCCAGCGGGGATGATTTCCGGAAAATCCAAAGATTCGGATGCAGAAACCTCATCAGGCAGTATCTCCGCCGATTCATCGGATATTTCAGTCGGTGCTGATGTCCGTGTTTCTTCGGATATTTCAGCTGTTTCAACTTCTCCGGGTTTTCCCGGTTCAACCTCTTCGTCTTCTCCGGCAATTACTTCCTGAATTCCGGGAAATTCCACGCCCTCATTGAGCAAGGTGGGCTCGAAGTTGGTGAAAGGGCTGTTAACTGACTTATTCAGTACCTCATCCGGCGTAAAAAAAAGATTGAAAGTCGAAGACTCCTCTTCTGTTTTCTCTGTGAGCGACTCAAAAACCACCTCCACAGCCGGAGGCATCAGATATCGCTCATTCGTCTCTCTGTCTCTCAGAATATATTCCGATTGTTTATGGGTAGAGAATTTTCCAAAACCATCGATGATAACAGGGTTGTTCTCTGCCAGTTCCGCTTTCAGCGCGGAAATCACCGCATCCAATGACTGGGAAACTGCAGTTTCTGTCCACTCGAGGCGTTGTGCAAGTTTGGCAATAAGGTCTTCGTTTGTCATCATAACTAATTTGATGATTTAATAATTTGATGATTAACCGTTTGAATAAATATCAGCCAATCCGGTTTATACTTCCAAACTGCCGAAGAGATCAAAAGGCATGGCCGATGTTATTTTCACATCATAGAAATCACCGACCGATAATTGCCGGTCTTTGGATATAAGCACTTCGCCATCCACTTCGGGTGAATCGAATTCGGTGCGGCCGATATAAAATTCTTCATCCTCCCTGTCGACAATCACTTTCAGGGTCTTTCCCACCTTTGCCTCGTTTACCGAAAGGGCAATCTCTTCCTGTACCTCCATCAACCGGTCCATTCTCTCCTGCTTCACCGCTGCGGGGATGTCATCGGTGTAATGTTTATCGTTATAGGTATCCTCCTCGTGTGAGTAGGGGAAGGCACCCAATCGCTCAAAACGGGTTAACCGGACGAAACCGAGCAGCTCCTCAAAATCGGCCTCCGTTTCGCCGGGATGGCCCACCATCATCGTGGTGCGAAGATGGATGCCGGGCACCTCATCCCGGAAGCGTTGTATCAGGTCGATGGTTTGCTGTTTGGTGATGTTGCGCCGCATCAGCAGCAGCATGTTGTCGCTAATGTGCTGCAGGGCAATGTCGAGGTAGTTGCAGACATTGTCTCTTTCACGCATCACCCGCAACAGGTCAGTGGGAAAGTGAGCCGGGTAGGCATAATGCAACCGGATCCACGCCACTCCTTTTATATCGGACACTCTTTCAATCAGCTCGGGCAATTTCATCGATCTGTAGAGATCAAGACCGTAGTAGGTGAGGTCCTGCGCGATAAACTGAAACTCCTTCACCCCACCGGCCACCAGGTGACGGATCTCTTCTTCGATCTGCTCCATGGGACGTGACTTGTATTTCCCTGTTATCAGGGGGATGGAGCAGTAGGAACAGGTTCTGTCACATCCCTCCGATATTTTCACGTAAGCATAATGCGGGGGGGTGGAGAGAGAACGATCGTATTCCAGCTCTTTATAATAAGATTTGCCCAAGTCGGCAATCAGATTTTTCCAGTCGAACTTGCCGTAAAACTTGTCCACCTCCGGGATCTCGTCCGTCAACTCCTGCCTGTACCGCTCCGAGAGGCATCCCATCACATAGAGCTTTTTGAGTTTATTTCGCTTTTTCGCTTCGGCAAAAGTGAGGATCATATTGACAGATTCCTCCTTGGCATCACCGATGAAGCCACAGGTATTGATGACGGCGATATCGCCCCGTGCCTCTTCGGGGTCATGCGCTATGGTATACCCGTTGGCAACCAGCTGGCGCATCAGCAACTCAGAATCCACCAGGTTTTTGGAACAACCCAGTGTCACCACATCTATTTTGTTTTTGATCATCTATGCAATATCAATATCTTACGGTGTGATCACGATTATTATCTCTTTCGTACTCAGTAGGTCTCCTTTCCGGAAAAAATCCTGCAAAAGGGTTGCCGTATCGAAGCTGTTTTTGGTTTTACTCACCAAACAGTGAATCAACAAACTCTTTTCTGCGGAACACCTGCAGATCGTCCATCCCCTCGCCCAGTCCGATATACTTCACGGGGATCTTAAACTGGTCTGAAATGCCAATCACCACGCCGCCTTTGGCCGTACCGTCGAGCTTGGTGATGGCCAGTGCCGTTACTTCCGTGGCAGCAGTAAACTGTTTGGCCTGTTCAAAGGCATTCTGCCCGGTAGAGCCATCCAGTACCAGGAGCACTTCGTGAGGAGCATCGGGGACAATTTTTCCCATCACATTCTTGATCTTGGTGAGTTCGTTCATCAGGTTAATCTTGTTGTGCAGACGACCGGCGGTATCAATGATAACCACATCAGCATTGTGTGCCATGGCCGAGCTGACAGCATCGAAGGCTACTGATGCAGGATCAGATCCCATTTTCTGTTTGATTACCGGCACCCCTACTCTCTGGCCCCATATGGCGATCTGCTCCACAGCCGCGGCGCGGAAGGTGTCGGCGGCACCGAGATACACGGATAATCCTTTTTGCTTGAACTGATGGGCTAATTTCCCGATGGTGGTTGTTTTTCCCACACCGTTCACACCCACGACCATGATGACGTATGGTTTACGGTCATCGGGAAGCGAGAATTCCGACTGATCGTCGCTGTTATTTTCGGTGAGCAACTGAACGATCTCATCACGCAGGATCGTTGTGAGCTCATCGGTGCTTACATATTTGTCACGGGCCACGCGTGCTTCAATCCGCTCTATGATCTTCAGCGTTGTATCCACACCCACATCGGAGGAGACCAGCACTTCTTCCAGTTCGTCGAGCAGATCGTCATCGACCTTCGATTTACCGGCAACGGCACGGGTGATCTTCGAGAAAAAACTATCTTTCGTTTTCTCGAGACCTTTATCCAGTGTGTCTTTTTTCCCTTTCGAGAATCTGTCAAAAAAACCCATAACGCAGTGAATATTTAAAAAGTGTGAGGCAGCTGCTGTAATCGATGCAAATCTACGAAATAGTCAATAAAAAAACTTCCCTGAGTTTACACACAGGGAAGCTTTTAGATATTTTTAACCGACCTACTCCATCAGCAATGGCAATCTTAAACCTGTTTACTTTTGCCAAGCTGAGAATAAGTTGTCTTCATGAAATCTATTTCGAAAAATAATCCTTTACCTGGTCGTTCAGGATCATCTCTTCTCTGAAGCTGTATGCACCAGTCTTGGGCGATTTCACCATTTTGATTACTTTGGTATGACTGCGCCCTGTGGTTGTATGTTTATCGCGGAATCCCGCAACTGCTTTCTTTGCCATAGTTTATCTTTTTTTTACTTGATTTCCTTGTGTACAGTCATTTTCTTCAGCACAGGATTGTATTTTTTCAATTCCAACCGTTCTGTGGTGTTCTTTCTGTTCTTTGTCGTAATATATCTGGAAGTGCCGGGCATGCCGCTCGCTTTGTGTTCTGTACATTCCAGAATCACCTGCACCCTGTTTCCTTTTGCTTTTTTTGCCATTGCTGCTTTCTCCTACTCGTTAAGCGTTTAAAAATCCTTTGGCAGCGGCTTGTTTCAAGGCTGCATTCAATCCAATTTTATTGACAGTGCGCAATCCGGATGCTGAGATGTTCAAACTGATCCAGCAATCTTCTTCCACCCAAAAAAATTTCTTCGTGAACAAATTGACGTTGAATTTGCGTTTCGTTCTCTTGTTAGAGTGAGAAACGTTGTTTCCAACCATTGCTCTCTTTCCTGTTATTTGACAAATCTTAGACATTGCTATATAGTGTATTTTATTGTTTACGTTCTCTTCGGAACAGCATCATCCCGACAAATCAGGGCGCAAAATTAAGTATAGTTTTTTAATTTACCAAAGTTTTCGGCAAATTAATTTCGCTATAATTTTGACAAAATCAGATATTTTCCTCCACTGTCCGTGTTTTCGCACCTTCTTTTTTACTTCACAGCCACTGAATGAAAATGCTCATTAAAAATATTCTTTCCTTTCAAAAAAAATATCGGAAAGACCGTCTCTTTAAAATACCGCGGAGAGCTCCGAATAAAGATTGTTCAGAAACCGGAGGGTCTCTGTCCTGGCATTGGTACTCCATTCGCCCTCTGTGCCGGCAGCATTCACCGCCTGATCGGTGACAGTCTGCTCAGCCGTGAAGACTTTCGGGAAAAAGGAGGCACCATCTTTCTGTACACTCTGGTAGGTGATATCACGAACCACCAGCATACATCCCGCATTGGCGATGGTTGCATCGAAACGGTAATTCATCATCACTTTCTCACGAACCCCTGCCTTATTTACAGGCAGCAGCAGTTCGGCCTTTGAACTGACAGTGACGGTACGGGCTTTATCATCGAAACGTATCCCCGACAGTAAAGGACTACCGGTGAACTTATCCTTACTCCATTTTTGCAGGAGGGCGTACTTTTGATCGGCTGTCAATCCCTGATCGGCAATGATAAACTGCTCAAATACCACTTTCCCGTTGACTACAGGTACAGAAGTAAAACCGGCATCGATCTGTCCCTCCATACTAAACAGGCTGATAATTAAAAGGCTTAATGTCAGATAATATTTCTTCATATCAATACTTTTATGTTTTGATGTCCCGCATACTTTTCCGGCGTTCGTTTTTGGCATCCGCGCTACAAGCTACGCTTTACAAGCTTTCATTCGAAAAATCAAGTATACAGAACTGCCCATTAGACTACAAACGTACGAAAAAGATTAAAGCGATCCATCACATTTAGAAAAAAACAAGTCCATATATTTTATTTATCACTTAAAAACCATTACTTTTGCAACTCAAAAAATAAACGTACCTTTTTTATAAAAATATGTCTGCAAAAAAAACAACAGAGTCGAAGGCTGAAAAAAACTTCGAAAATATCGGGGAAGCATTGACCACTTCTGAACAGTTCCTGGAAAAAAACCAGAGATCCATTTTAATCGGATTGCTCATCGTCGTGATTGCAGTAGGAGCGTTTCTGGCTTACCACTATTTATACAGGGCACCCCGCAACGATAAAGCACAGGTTGCCATTTTCAAGGGTGAGCGCTATTTTCAGGAAGGAGCCGATTCATTGGCTCTGTTTGGCAATGGGAACGATTATATCGGATTTGAATCGATCATTGACCAGTACAGGGGGACCAAGACAGCAGACCTTGCCCGGGCTTATGCAGGCATAACCTATAACCGGTTGGGCAATAACGAAAAAGCACTGGAACATCTGAAAAAGTTCGAGGGAGGTGATCTGTTGATCACACCGGCCGTTACCGGTGCTATTGGCGATGTCTATATGAATATGGGAAAAACGGAAGAGGCTATAACCCATTTTCTCAAAGCGGCCAAAGAAGCTGACGACGAGATGCTCAGCCCCATCTATTACAAAAAGGCCGGAGAGGCATACCTGAGTAATGCCAACTATGATAAAGCCATTGAGATATTCACCCAGATCAGGGAAAACTACTATAATTCGCCCGAAGCACAGGAAGCCAACAAGTTTATCCAGCAGGCTGAATTGCACAAAGAAACGAAATAAGCATGGCAACGGAACTTCAGAATCTTTCGTCGTATGATCCCACTTCGGTTCCCTCAGGAAAAGGGAAGCGAATAGGTATTGTGGTCTCGGAATGGAATTACTTCGTGACAGGAAGCCTGCTGCGTGGTGCATATGATACACTGGTGAAATTCGGTGTGGAAAGTGAAGACATTATCGTGGAGCATGTACCGGGAAGTTTTGAACTCACCCACGGGGCAAAAATACTGATAGAGAAAGCAAATGTAGACAGTGTAATTATTCTTGGGTGTGTCATCCAGGGGGAGACCCCCCACTTTACATTTGTCTGCGACAGTGTAACACAAGGGACTACTCAATTGAACCTTCAGTATCATATTCCTGTTGTATTCGGTCTGCTGACCGCCAACACGCTCGATCAGGCAAAAGCCAGAGCCGGTGGAAGACACGGCAACAAAGGAGATGAAGCAGCCATCACGGCCTTAAAAATGATCGCTCTTCAATCGAAATACAAATAATTGTATTATCTTTGAGTCTCTGAAAAAACCCGGGCAGTTACCAGAGTGGCCAAATGGGGCTGACTGTAACTCAGCTGGCTTAGCCTTCGGTGGTTCGAATCCATCACTGCCCACAAAGTTTGATGTGATAATTTGATTATGAGGTGATTGAATCAACAAATCAGCACAGTGTTAAATCATCAAATCAATTTCGCGGAAGTAGCTCAGTCGATAGAGCATTAGCCTTCCAAGCTGAGGGTCGCGGGTTTGAGTCCCGTCTTCCGCTCTCAAAAGGAAGTAACAGAAAGGTTACTTCCTTTTTTCATCTGCAATAAGAGCCACGTGGAGGAGCATCATTTACACACACCTGCCATTCGCGATCTGACACAGGGTGGCATATTCCGCCGGCTGATTTCGCTGGCGCTGCCGCTGATGGCGATCAGTTTCATTCAGATGGCCTACAATCTGGTGGATATTATCTGGATAGGCCGGTTGGGCAGCAAATCGGTTGCGGCTGTAGGTTCCGTGGGCATGCTGATGTGGATGATGAACTCAATGGCACTTATATCCAAGGTGAGCGCGGAGATTTCCATCGGACAATCTATCGGTGCACGGCGACTGAACCAGGCATCGATATATGCCTCTCACACCACCACCATCGCCATCATCCTCGGCATCACTTTCGGTCTGTTTTTTTTCGCATTTCCTCACCTTTACGTTTCTTTTTTCAAGCTGGAGAACGATATTGCCGTGGAAGCCGGCGGCTACCTGCGGGTTATCTCGCTGGGGCTTCCCTTCGTCTTTCTCACGCTCAACTTTTCCGGTATTTACATCGGATCAGGACGGAGTGACATCCCTTTCTATTTCAATGGCGCCGGTCTGGTGCTGAACATTATCCTCGACCCTCTCCTCATTTTCGGTATAGGACCCTTCCCCGGGATGGGGGCAGAGGGAGCAGCGCTGGCAACAATCCTGTCACAGGGAGTATTGTTTATGCTGTTTGTCTTCCATTTGAAAAGAAGAAACGGTCTGCTGGCCAGGTTCCCTTTCCTGATACGTCCACGCAGACGATACACCCTTAATATCCTGAAACTGGGTCTGCCCGTCGCCGCGATGAATGTCTATTTTGCCTTTATCAATATGAACCTTGCCCGCATTGCCTCTATTTACGGAGGATATCTGGGTGTGACGAGCCAGACCACGGGTGGTCAGATTGAAGGCATTATGTGGAATACATCTTCCGGTTTTTCAACTGCGTTGGGAAGTTTTGTGGCACAGAATTTTGCGGCGCGAAAAATTGACAGGGCCAATAGTGCATTCCGTTACACCCTGCTGATGATGGGATCTTTGGGGATTCTTGTCACAGCGGCATTTATGCTTCACGGGGAGGCCATTTTCTCTCTGTTCGTCCCCGAGAAAGCTGCCTATGAAGCAGGAGGCAACTATCTGATGATTATTGGTGTGTCTCAGCTTTTCATGATGCTGGAGTTGACGACACAGGGGATGTTTAACGGTCTGGGCAGGACCTCACCGCCTGCGGTCATCAGTATCATCTTGAACACTATACGCATACCCATGGCGATGATCATGGCGTCTCAGATGGGTGTTGCCGGTGTTTGGTGGGCTATCTCCATCTCGACGCTTTTTAAGGGGAGTATCCTGTTTGTTTGGTATATGATACTTCAGAGGAGTTTGTCAAAACACTGCAATTGATATAGGGTCACGATTACCTCTTCAAATAAATGATCCAGTACCAATCCTCTGGATCCCCTACTCCCACGCTGGGTGTATAGCGGAACAGCTTCACTTTTTGCGAAGGGTTCGTTCTCAGATATTCCCTCGTCTTCACCAGGTTCTGGACGGCAAACCATGCATCATCGTAAACCAAATCCAGATTCTGGGGATTGAAAACATCCTCGAAGCCATTGACAGGATAGACAAAATCTTCCGTCAGTAAACGGTCGAACTTACGGGCCGGTTCCAATTTTTCCGGATAACGCATCTTTCCTAACCCCATCCAATGAATTGTCCCCTCAAACAGCGGCTCATTCAGTTCCTTGTATCGCAATTTCACATAACCGAAATCGCCCGGTTCTTTGTACTCATTTTCAATGGTGAAATCGTCGGTGAATCGCGAAAAATGAAATTCAGTTCCACCTTCAAAGCGGTTTGTGGTATAATCAACCTTCAACATTAGCACCTGTCCGGGGGTATCATCAACAAACATATTTTCCGAGTTACAACCCAACAACAGACCCGCAAACAACAGGAATAAAACTTTTGCCTTCATTTGATTCGTTTTTTCATACGGGTTAATAAATCTGTAATATGAAACTGTTTAAAATGAGAAAGTCATATACACCCGGTAGCTGTACATCGATATCAGTACCCATGCAGGAAAAGACCGATGTCCGACACCGGATAATTGAAATGGTTGGCCACGTAGGAGTTAACCATTTTACCCGCGTACATATAAAAACCCGATGCAAACCCTCTGTCGAACCGGGCAAAATGGGCAATGCCGCCACAATCGCCCATGGCGGTGAACATCGAAAGGAAGATGTTGCTCAGGGCGATGGAGGCGGTGCGTGCCACGCGTGAACTGAGGCTCATCTCACAAAAGTGCAGCACCCCGAATTTCTCAAAAACAACAGGATGATCAGGCAGGCAGGCTTCCATGGTAGTCTCAAAACAGCCTCCCTGCGCCATTCGAAGATCGATAATCAGGGAACCCTTTTTCATCTCACGGATCAGGTCGTCCGAGATACGGTAAAAATGGGTTTTATTGATATACTGCATCGCTCCTATCACTACATCAGCCGACCGGAATACATTTTTCAGCACATTAGGCTGAAGCGTTGAGGTGAAGACAGGACTCCCCAGTTCATGACGGATAGAGCGCAGCTTCACGATATCGTTGTCGAACACCTTGACCGAAGCACCCAGTGCCAGTGCGGCGCGGGCAGCCATGGTGCCGGCCACACCGGCTCCGATGATGACCACTTCGGTGGGAGAAATACCCGGCACACCCCCCAGCAATATTCCTTTTCCACCGTGGGTATTGCTTAGCAGTTCAGCGGCCAGGGTAATAGAGGATACTCCTTCAATCTCGGAGATCGACGTCACAAAGGGTGAGATACCGGTACTATCCGTGAGAAGCTCGTAAGCAAGTGCATTGATCCGTTTTTCGGACATCAGCTCCAGCAACGGGGTAGACAATTTGTGCAGGTAAAGGAAAGAAAAAACAGTTGTTTTCGGCCGCATCATCCCCACCTCTTGCAAGGTAGGGGGCATAATTTTCAGGATCAGGTCGGCCTGAAAAACCTCCTCTGCTGTTTGCATAATCTCAGCACCCGATTCGGCATAATAACGGTCGGAGTAATGGATGGTGAGGCCTGCTCCCGCTTCCATCAACACACGATAACCCGCCGCGACCAACAGGGAGACAGTTTCGGGTGTCAGCGCCAGTCGTTTCTCTGCATCCTGATTTTCTTTCGGGATACCTACCACCATTGAGACTTTCTGCATCTCAATCTTCTGTAGTAATTCACGCACGAAAAAAGACGTGCTTTTTTGGGAGTCGTACATGGTCCTATTTCTTTCTGTTGCTCAATAGATGCTCAATGCCTTTCACCGTCACCTGAACCTCTTCTTTTGTAATCATATGCATGGTCTGGTAAACGATATGAGCCTTATTGTAATAACGTTCTCTTTGTGCCAAATGTTCCCTGATGAATGGGATAAGGTCCTCTTTTGATTTACCGGCAATTAACGGCCGCACATTCTTTGAAGCCAGCAGGCGTGTTGCAAGTTCTTCGGGTTCGGCCCTGATATAGATGGTTGTACCGGCCTCATTCATCACCTCCATATTATCGTAGAAGCAGGGTGCTCCACCCCCGGTAGAGACCACCACATCCTCAAATGCTGCCACCTCGCGCACAGCCTGCCGTTCCAATTCACGGAACCCATCTTCACCCTTCTCTGCAAAAAGTTCGGTGATGGTCTTTCGGAATTTGTTCTGGATATAGGCATCCAGATCGATGAACGTAAGTGAAAGAGACTTGGCCAGCCTTTTCCCCACGGTGGTTTTACCCGATCCCATGTATCCTACGATAAAAATGCGTTTCATTTTTTTTAGTTATACGTTTTAAGCGGTAAGTTGTAAGTTGTAAGTTGTAAGCTTTTTAGTTGGTCTAATGCTCCATACAGCGGTTTGGAAATTAACGAACAGTGTTCAGCAATTATTTCTGATTTCCGATTTCTGAGTTCTCACTTCTTATTTCTTATTTCTGATTTCTTGCATTCTACAGCAATGGGGCAAAGAGCCGCATGAGCGATTCGAGAAACCGTTTCAAGCGGGGACGCTTCGACCACTCTCTCAATGACAGAGCCTCGGCACAGCGCTGGTCCTCCACAAAAATATCGTTTGCCACAGCCGCTACCTTCTCATCATAAATAAAAGCCTCCACCTCGAAGTTCTGTTCGAAACTGCGGGTATCAAAATTGGCTGAACCAATCAGTGTGAGGGAATCATCGAAAAGCATCATTTTCGAATGTAAAAAACCTTTTTCGTATTCATAAACCTTCACTCCTGTTCTCAGCATATCCTTGATGTAAGAGCCGGAGGCTGCCTGCACCAGTGCCACATCGGAACGTTTGGATATCATGATGCGCACGTCTAGACCGCGGATAGCGGCAGCCTGCAGGGCATCGATCATGGCATCTGGAGGCAAAAAATAGGGTGTCTGGAGAAAAATCGATTTTTTTGCTCCGTAAATAGCCTGCATGATACCGTGTGATATCTCATTCTCCCCACTCAGCGGCCCGCTGTTCACAATCTGTATGGCACATTCACCGAAGTTTTCCAGTATAGGGAAATAATGACGGGAGGTAATCAGTGTTTGTGACACAAAATACCAGTCGATCAGGAAAACAGACTGCAGGCCCTGCACCCCTTTTCCTTCGATCCGGGCATGTGTATCACGCCATGGTCCCCAGGAACAGCCATGCAGGTAACGGTCGGCGATATTCATCCCTCCCATGTAGCCTATCAGACCGTCGATGACGATAATCTTGCGGTGCGTCCGGTAATTGAGTCTTGCGGTAAGGGATGGCAGAGACAGTTTTAAGAAAGGTTCGGCCTCGATTCCTGCTTTCCGGAAGTCCTCAAAGTATTTTTTCTTTGTTTTCCGTGAGCCGAAACTGTCGTAGATGATACGTATCTCCACACCTTCCTCTGCTTTCCTGATGAGTGCCTGCTGTATTTTCTTTCCCAGTTCATCGTCCTCCAGGATATAATATTCTATGTGGATATGTTTCTTCGCTCTTTCGATATCGGCAAACAGATGGCCGAATTTTTCCTTTCCGCTGGTGAACAGTTTCACATCGTTACCACCCAGCAGGGGTGTATAATCCATGTTTTGCAGTAGCTTCACCAGGTTGGCATGCTCTTCGGGGAAAAAACCTTCAACCGGCGTCTCCATCTCACCCAGCGGACGTTTCTTCAGTTTACTGTACATCCGTTTCGATATCACATATCTCTTCGTTGTATCCTGCCCAAAGAAAGCATACCAGATGATGCCGACGAATGGCATGAAAACAACCGCCATGATCCATGCTACTGTTTTGATGGGATTCCGGTTCTCGGAAATAACCACCACCACAATACTCACCACGGTTAGGAAGTAGAGTAACTCGATGATCAGCAGCAATGTATCATTCAGATGCATAGTTATAATCGATATTTTCCGTCGCTGATGTCTTCCAGAATATTGAGATAAGAGTGATAGCGGCTTTCACTGATGTAATGATTTTCCACCGCTTCCCGCACGGCACAATCAGGCTCGTTCAGATGGAGACAGTTGTAATATTTGCATTTCCCTGAAGTCCTGAATATTTCCGGAAAATAGTGAGACACTTCGGCCGTAACCATATCGATGGTTCCAAATCCTTTGATGCCGGGTGTATCAATGATAAATCCTCCATTATCCAGCTCTATCATCTCCGAATAGGTGGTGGTATGCATTCCTTTGTGATGATAGCCGGAGATCTCACCCACTTTTTGCGCTGCATTACGCTGCAATGCATTCACAATCGTCGATTTTCCTACTCCAGAGTGTCCTGCAAGCAAAACAATGCTCCCGCCGGTAAGCACCTCTAGCTGCTCCCTGCCCTCCCCTGTCACCATGGATGTGATCAAACAGGGATAGCATATCATGGTATAAAGACGTACCAAACCATTCAGGTAGTCATTCTCTTCCTCGTTGTAGAGGTCCGATTTGTTAAAGACAAGTGTTACCGGTACGGAGTAAGCTTCTGCAGTGACGAGAAACCGATCGATAAAGACCGTTGTGGTAACGGGGTGACGCAGTGTGATGCAGAGTAATGCCCTGTCGATGTTTGCGGCAAGAATATGGGCATGTTTGGAGAGATTAGACGCCTTACGGACGATATAGTTCTTCCTTTTTTCTATATCAGTGATGAAAGCCGTGCCGTCGGGATTCACATCCATGGTTACCCGGTCACCCACCACCACAGGACTGGTGCTACGGATATCCTTGAGACGCAGATTCCCCTTTGCCTTGCATATGAGGTCGTTGCCGTTATTATCACGTACCAGATAGGTGTTTCCCGTATTCCTGATGACCAGCCCCATCACCCCTTTCAGGCTGCTTTCATTTTCCTCTTTGGCCATTAAACGGTAAGGATTTCTTTCTCTTTGTCGGCGAACATCTCATCCACTTTTTTGATATACTTATCGTGCAGCTTCTGCAGTTCACTTTCGCCATCCTTCCCCATATCTTCCGGAAGGCCTTCTTTCACCGCCTTCTTCAGCTCGTCGATGCCTTCGCGGCGAGCATTGCGGATGCTGATCTTGGCCTCTTCGGCTTCATGTTTGGTTTGTTTGACCAGCTGTTTTCTGCGCTCCTCTGTCAACGGGGGTACCCCCAAACGGATCACCTCGCCGTTGTTCTCGGGAGTGATCCCCACATCGGAATCCTGAATGGCTTTTTCCACCACTTTCAGCATCTGTTTTTCCCAAGGTTGCACCATGATGGTCTTGGCGTCGGGGGTGGTAACGGTTGCCACATTCGACAGGGGAACGAGACTACCGTAATAGTCCACGCGGATACCGTCGAGGATCCGTGCGTTGGCACGTCCGGCACGGATGCGTGAGAAAGTCTCATCCAAAAATTCGAGGGTCATTTGCATTTTTTCCTCAGCCTCTTTTCTGATTGTCGTTGTATCCATAACTATCCTGTTTTCTTGTTTGATGAACAAAAATAGTGAAAAATATTGTAAAAAACACTTACAGATGGACCAATGTCCCTATATCCTCTCCCTCAATCACTTTTTTCAGATTTCCGTAGCGATCCATATCGAAGACCACAACGGGCAGATTGTTTTCCTTACACAGGGTTGTGGCAGTCAGATCCATCACTTTCAGCCCGCGGTTGTACACCTCGTCGAAAGTGATTGTCTTGAATTTGGTGGCGGCAGGATCCTTCTCAGGATCGGCCGTATAAACACCATCGACACGGGTACCCTTGAACATGGCATCTGCTTCAATCTCAATACCCCGCAGAGCGGATGCGGTGTCAGTGGTAAAGAATGGGTTTCCCGTACCACCGGCAATGATGGCGACCTCCCCGTTTTGCATCGACTCGATAGCTTTCCATTTGGAATAGAACTCACCCACCGGTTCCATGCGGACAGCCGTGAAAACACGGTTCTTCTGTCCCACCGCATTGAGTGCAGAGCTGAGGGCCAGGCTGTTGATCACGGTGGCCAGCATCCCCATCTGGTCGCCTTTCACCCGGTCGAACCCTTTGGAGGCGCCGCTCAATCCGCGGAAAATATTCCCTCCGCCAATCACGATGCCAATCTCTACCCCTTTTTGCGCCACCTCACTGATCTGCTCAGCATATTCACTCAGCCGTGTCTCGTCTATGCCGTGATGCCTGTCACCCATCAGCGACTCACCACTCAGTTTTAGTAATATTCGTTTAAATTGCATATATATATATTTTTTTTAGCTGTCAGCGTTCAGTGTTCAGCTGTCAGTTTGTTGCCGGGTTAATATTGCTTTCAGCGGTTTGGGTTTTAGCGGTCAGTTGGAATCAATCCACAAAAGCGACCTCCTTGAAGGCGTATTTCCTTTCTTCATCATTGTCCAGTGTTCTCAGCACCAGATGTCCTGAAGGCAGCACATCTTCGATCATTGCCCTGAACCTGCCGTTCGTATCTTCAAACCAGTAATACTCTTTCACCCGGTAGAGATCGAGCATATACTCGTCTTCTATGGCAGCGGTTTTTCCGCTCTGAAAATCATGATAGAGCAGGAAGAACTCCCTTATTAAAAGATCCAGGATATAGTCCCTGTCATGTTCCGATCCTGTGATCAGGCGTAATGAAACAGGATTGGGAAGATTTGGAGGGAAGATCTGCTGATTGATGTTGATACCGATTCCGATGACCGAGTTTTCGATCTCTTTACCCTGTATATCGTTCTCAATAAGTATTCCGGCAATCTTTTGATCCTTCCAGTAGATATCGTTGGGCCATTTGATACGTATGTCGTTTGTAAACTGATCAAGCGTATTCTTGACAGCCAGCGAGGCAATACGGGATATAATAAACTGCTCGTTGGCTCTTACCCCGCGGGGATAGATCAGCAGACTGAACAGAAGGTTGACTCCTTTCGGGGAGAACCAGCTGCTGCCCATTTGTCCGCGGCCACCGGTCTGGTAATCGGTGACCACCAGTGACCCCTCTTCGGGATGTTGTTCCCTGACGAGTTGCTTCAGATAGTGGTTGGTCGAGTCGATCTCCTCAACCCGAATAATCAGACGCTCATTAGCTGACAGATCCATCATACTGCTGTTGTTGTTTATTGGGTAATTTCCGGATTACTTCTTCCACCGAATGCGTAATCCACTTTTTTATCTCCTTTGCCGGCATTTCGCCGTCCGTATAAATGGTGTTCCAGTATGCTTTATTCATATGGAATGCACTCTCCACACAGGAGTATTTCTCGCGCAGCCTGATGGCTTTCTCCGGGTCACACTTCACGGTAATGCTGACTCTTTCGGCATCTGTAGGGATCAATGCGAACATTTTGCCCATCACTTTCATCACGATGGTCACTTCGTCGAATGGGGTGGTTGCTTCCGCACCTTTCACCGACTGGCAAAATTGAAACAGCTCTTCAATGTTCATTGCTGTGATAATTACATAAACGACATAAAAGCATCTTCTATATGCTCGAGTTCGAACTGACGGTCATTCCACAGGATAGAGACAATATCAAACCGCGCAGGCTTATCGATGCAGTAATGAATCAGATAATGGTTCGCGGCCCTAATCATGCGCCGCATCCGCTGTTTTCCGATGAAATCTTCGGGATCCCCCCATTCCGCTGATGTACGGGTTTTGACTTCCACAAACACGATATATTCTTCGTGTTCTGTCACGATGTCGACTTCGTAGCCAAAACAGGTCCAGTTTCTCTCCCGGATGCGGTGTCCTTTCGATTCCAGGTATTTCACCGCAGCATCCTCACCTTTCCATCCCAACTCGTTGTGTTCAGCCATCACTTTACCGGTAGAAATGTCCTGCATAAGATGTAAAATTACAAATTTACACTGTATTTGCTTCGTATTGGCGAAAATATTTTGTTTTTTTGTACCTGCAAAGGAAAAGCGGTTGATTACGGTTCAAAAACGCTTTTTGTTACAGGAATTTCAATTGTTATTTGATGAGAACAAAGAGATACAAGCTGCAGGGCAGGCCGAAGCCGCGCATCAAAAAAGCGGAGTTCATGCTCAGCGATGAAGAGTATGACCTGATTCAGTTCTATCTGAAAAAATACAAGATCAGCAACCGCTCCCGGTGGTTTCGTGAGACTGTTCTCAATCACATACTGAGAAATATGGATCAGGATTATCCCACACTCTTCGAAGAGAATGAGATGAGACGATAGGAAGCATGGCCGGTGACAAACAAACGCTTAAGAGGAATCAGACCATATGTTAGATGACGAATATTTCATGCGCCAGGCACTGCAGGAAGCGCATAAGGCATTTGAAAATGAAGAAGTCCCTGTCGGAGCCGTCATCGTGGCCGACCAACGCATCATTGCCCGCGCGCACAACCTGACGGAAATGCTGAATGATGTGACAGCCCATGCAGAGATGCAGGCTGTGACGGCTGCAGCAAACATGCTGGGCGGCAAATACCTGACCGATTGCACCCTTTATGTTACCGTGGAGCCTTGTCCCATGTGTGCCGGGGCATTGCGATGGGCACAGATTACACGCGTGGTGTATGGTGCACCTGATGAGAAACGGGGTTACAGCCGCGTATCATCGCATCTTCTTCACCCGAAGACCGCTGTTACAGCCGGTGTCCTGGCCGATGAGTGTGCCGGTCTGATGAAACTTTTTTTCACCCGTTTCAGATAATCCGGCCTCACCTTCTCCCACGACTGTCATATCATCAGGAACAGTCATATAACCATATGAAACTCACTGCTACAACAGCAGTACTATTCTCTTCCTGTATGAAAAAAATAAAACAGACAGGCTTCTACCGTTAATTATGCGTAAACAACTTCTTTTTCGATTGAAAATACATTTAAATGTAGACGACAATGCATATATTTGTCTGATCTAAATCACACGCTATGAAACGATTCATCATTATTCCGATATTGGTTTGGTTTTGTATCTTGCATGTAATGGCACAATTCAATGAGGACAAAAGATTGCCCTGGGATTCCATTCCTCCCCTGCTGCCTCCCTTCGAAATGAAACGGATCGATACGCTGCGTTTCAATCCGGGAGACACCATCCCCCACCCGATATGGGAAAAGTTCCTGAGTAAGAGAGGAACAACAACAGACAGAACATTCGTCGCACCACCGGACAATATGCCGGTGATTGTGCCGCCCGACCACAACTTTTACATGATTGTGACTAAACCGGATACTGCCTTCCATTATTACATACGCAACGGGATGGATGAAAGGAAAATATTGAATTCACCGGAGAGATTTTCCGCTCCCAAAAGAAAATTTAGACAGACTCCGTAAACGTTTTCTCTCTGAATCTGTTTACTATAAATTAGGAAACAATAAAATCCGGAACAGATTGTATGGAGAGAAGAGTGAAGCAGCAAATCGATTTTATCGTAGAGGCGGACAAACTGAAAAATGTGATTCGCAGAAATTATCTTACCGATGACTCCCGACGGGAAAACTCGGCGGAACACTCATGGCACACCATTTTAATGGCATTCCTGCTGTTTGAATATGCTGAAAATAAGCAGAATCTCAATCTGCTGCACATCATCAAAATGATCACCATCCACGATGTGGTGGAAATAGAAGCAGGTGACACCTTCATGTTTGACGACGAGGCCAACAAAAACAAGTTCAACAGGGAAAACCAGGCAGCGAAGAAAATATTCACCCTATTACCCTACGATCAGGGGAAGGAGTACTACGAACTTTGGCTGGAGTTTGAAAAAGAGGAAACCGCCGATGCGATCTTTGCCGCTTCGGTCGACAAAATCATGCCGGTGCTGCTGAACACGCGCAGTAACGGGACGAGCTGGCGTGAGGCAGGAGTCACGGCGGAAAAAGTTTTCAGCACACTGAAGGCCATCAAAAAAGGCCCCAGAAAGATACAGCAACTGCTGGAAGAGCTGGTAAGTACAGCCAGAGAGAAAGGGAATCTGGCCTAAATGGCTCATCGATATTGTTGATGAAACAAAATCTGATGTAAAAACGTTTAGGTAAAATACAACATATATTTCAAATGATTAAAACTATATTTTCAAAGGTATCATATGGAACTAGCTTTAATCATGCACGTGGGTGCAAATGGTTTACATGCTCGTCTCATTTGATAAAAAATAGACCAACCATTTAACAAAAAAACTATGAGCAAAAAAAAAATAGCAGTACTCGTTGGCAGTCTGCGCAAGGAATCAGTCAACAGGAAGCTGGCAAACGAACTGGTGAAACTGGCTCCCGAATCGCTGGAACTGGAGATTGTGGAAATTGGTCAGCTGGCACATTACAATGAAGATCTGGATGCAAATCCTCCTGTAGAGTGGGTTACCTTTCGTGAAAAGATCGGTGCTGCCGATGGATACATTTTCGTCACTCCCGAGTACAACAGGTCCTTCTCAGGTGTAATGAAGAATGCCCTTGACGTGGCATCCCGCCCCTATGGACAAAGCAAATGGGGTGGCAAACCGGGTGGCATTGTCAGCAGCTCCGTGAGCCCGCTGGGTGGTGAAGGCGCCAATCTTGCCCTTCGACATCCCATGGTGTTTCTGAATATCTATATGATGCAGCAGCCGGAAGCCTATATCAGCAACAGTTGGGGACTGTTCGACGAGCAGAACAATCTGAAAAACGAAGATACCCGTACCTTACTGCAAAAATGGGTAAATGCATTTGCAGAGTGGGTTTACAAGTTTTAAGCGATCGGTAAAATCACTAAATATGCAAATAAAAAAGTACTCCATTGATCATTTTAAACCTTCGGCAATTTCCATGGTTCGCGGTAATTGGCTTTGATAAGACGGTTGGCCTCTTTATTGTCAAATACCCCTTTATCGTTATCCCAGTTGAGTGCTGTTCCTATACGACAGGAGATATTAGTCATGTGACTCAGTTTAGCCACCTCAGCTCCGATGGCAATATCACAGTTGGGTAGTTCTCTGGTTTTGATACAATTGAGGAGATTCCCGGCATGCAGATATAACCCCTTTCCGCCACCTTTCCTTATTGCAACCGGATCAATGCGCAGTGTATTGGGTTTTTTCTCACTGTCACAAGGGTAACAATAAGGAAATGAACGGCTGTTCACCGCCTGTTCGGGAATCACCTCCCACCCCTGACGGGTGAGCAGCAAGGTACCATTTTCACCAAAGAAGGCAACACCTTCACGCCGGTCGAACAAACCATTGCCTATTCCGCAGGCATGATCCCAGATGATATTGAACCCGGGATATCGGTACGTGGCCATCAGGGTGTCGGGCGTTTCCATCGCATCGTCGGGATAACCGAATTTGCCTCCGGCACCATACACATAGGAGGGCAATCCCACGTTCATGGCTTTCATGGCGTAATCGAGGAGATGTACCCCCCAGTCGGCCATCAGTCCTCCGGCGTAATCCCAGAAGAAACGAAAATTATAGTGAAACCTGTTCTGATTGAAGTGACGTTTGGGTGCCGGACCGAGCCACATATCATAATCCACACCGGCGGGTGGAGTGCTGTCGGGCACTACCGGCAATGTCCACTTACTGGTTTGATAAGCCCATACCTTGACCGTACGCACCTGTCCCAGCTTTCCGCTTTGCACATAGGCAGCAGCTTCATCCCAGTGGGGGTCGCTGCGTTGCCATTGACCGACCTGTACGATCCGGTTATATTTACGCGTGGCCTTCACCATCAGATCACACTCTTCGATACTGTTGGCCAGTGGTTTCTCTACGTAGACATCCTTTCCTGCTTCACAGGCTGCAACCAACGGAAGACAATGCCAGTGATCCGGTGTGCCGATGATGACCATATCCACATCTTTGTTATCGATCACCCTGCGCCAGTCTTTCACCAGCTGTGGCGGCTTCTTTCCCGCTATCTTCTCTATCTCAGCCGCTCGCTGATAGAGCCATTCATCATCCACATCACACAATGAGATGCACTCTACACCGGGGTACTGGAGAAATGTTTTCAAATTACTCCAGCCCTGATTTCTGCATCCGATAAGACCGATCTTTATTTTATTACTGGGAGCATCCTGTCCATATAGGGCGCTGTAGTTGTGGTGAATAAGTGGCGTTACACTTAAACCGGCAGCGGAAATGATTGTTTTTTTCAAAAAAATTCGTCTGTCCATCATCGTACTCTAATTGTATAGTATTTCACAAAGGTAATAAATTTTGTAAAAAAACAGGTTCGTTTATTTTTTTATTTTGATGGAATTTCTCAATAGATTGTATATATTTGTAAACAAAAAACACTTATTTACGCCCTTTAGACATGAAAAGAATCATTTTAAGCAACAAAAACTATTTCATTGCCATTGCCATAATTTTGTTCACTGGCCTGAATAACCTCTTTGCGCAGGAAAGAGATCCCAAACAGACAGAGGTATGGGAACCGGTACCTGCTATCGTTGTTCCCGGTGAGAGCGGGGAAGCACCCTCCGATGCCATATTGCTCTTCGACGGGAAGAATCTGGATGAGTGGACGAACGAAAAAGGGGAGAAAGCCGGATGGAAGGTGGAAAACGGCACGTTGACCGTTGCCGGAGGTACCGGTGCCATTAAAACAAAGCAAAAATTCGCCGATTTTCAGCTACATATTGAATGGAGAACACCTTCAGTCGTTGCAGGAGAAGGTCAGGGGCGCGGCAACAGCGGCATTCTTATCCAGGAAAGGTACGAGGTGCAGGTGCTGGACAGTTACGATAACCTCACCTACTCCAACGGCCAGGCCGGCTCCATCTACAAACAGCATATCCCGCTCGTCAACGCATCCAAAAAACCGGGTGAGTGGCAGACATATGATATTTTTTTTACGGCTCCTCGATTCAATGATGACGGCAGCCTGAAGGAAGCAGCTTATATCACCGTCATACACAACGGCGTACTGATACAAAATCACGTTAAAATAAAGGGCGGGACCCGATACATTGGCCAACCGGAATATGAGAAACATCAGCTCAGGGAATCGTTATTGTTGCAGGATCACGGTAACCCGGTATCTTTCAGAAACATTTGGGTAAGAGAGTTCAACATGTAAACCATTTATATGCAGCAAATCAACGATTTCTTCAATCTACTACATCAATATATAGGTGGAAACAACTGGTTTATTTTCTTACTGTTAGGCACAGGCGTGTTTTTCACAATTTACCTCCGATTTCCGCAAATCCGCTATTTCAGGCACGCTCTCCGTATAGTAAAAGGCAAATATGATAAAAAAAGCGATAAGGGAGACACCTCCCATTTTCAGGCATTGACCACAGCGCTGTCGGGGACAGTCGGCACCGGCAATATTGCCGGTGTGGCGCTGGCTGTTCATCTGGGTGGTCCTGCCGCACTTTTCTGGATGCTGATAACCGCTTTTCTGGGTATGTGTACCAAGTTCGTGGAGGTAACACTCTCGCACAAATACCGTGATTTCGATGAAAAAGGGATGGTTGCCGGTGGCCCCATGTATTACATGAAGAAACGACTCAATATACCACTGAAAGGCGGCAGACAGATAAAAACAGGTTATTGGCTGGGGGGATTCTTTGCCATTGCCACTATTCTATCTTCCTTCGGTTCGGGCAGCCTGCCGCAAATTAACAGTATCTCCAACTCTATTTTCGCCACCTTCGGCGTGAGCCACATCATCACCGGAGGGGTGCTATCTGTTTTTCTGGCGCTGATCATCATTGGCGGTATCAAACGAATAGCCATGGTTACCGCCCGATTGGTACCCTTTATGGCTATCATCTATTTTCTGGGAGCTTTCGCTGTCATTTTATTCAATTATCAACACATCATCCCATCCCTCGTTTCCATATTCCGGGATGTTTTTACGGGCACAGCGGCACTCGGTGGGTTCCTGGGTGCCGGCTTATCTTTTGCCTTTACAAATGGAGTGAACCGCGGGCTCTTCTCCAACGAGGCAGGACAGGGATCGGCACCTATTGCCCATGCGGCGGCGAAGGCGCATGAACCTGTTTCTGAAGGGATGGTCGCCATTCTGGAACCATTTATCGACACCATCGTCATCTGTTTCCTCACGGGATTGGTTCTTTTATCGTCAGGGGTATGGAACGAGAAACTGCCCAATCAGTTTCAAAAAACAGACATCGAAGTGCTGGCAGACAGCTATGATGATAATGTGGCTGACGATGTAAAGAAACTGAAGGATCACCTCAGTTATGCCGCCGGTGTGCCGCTATTTACCGGTGAATTAACTGTGATGAATGGGCAGATTGAGGGAAATCAATCCATTCTTCACGCACGTTCTCTGGCCGAGAACATAATGGTCAGAAAAGGAGGAGAGCTCTATAACGGCAAGATCACCGTTGCAGGGGGAAAGGTGACAAATAGCGCCAACGATTTGACATTCTCGGGTTACTCGCTGATCCATAGCGCACCCCTCACAACAGTGGCCTATACCCGTAGTTTTCTGGGTAATTTCGGGAAGTATATTGTCGCCATTGGCTTATTACTGTTTGCTTTTTCCACGGCCATTGCCTGGTCCTATTACGGTGACAGGGCCGTGACCTATCTTATCGGAGCAAGATATGTGACGGGTTACAGGATTATTTTCGTCATTGGCTTTTTCCTGGCCTCATTCACCGATACCACCATCATCTGGAATCTGTCGCTGCTCACAGTGGCTTTTATGGCTATTCCCAATCTTATAGGGCTGCTGGTACTGCACCGGGAAGTGAAAACAACCATCCGGGACTACTGGACAGAATTCAGGAAGGAGATTCCATCATAACAATCCGTTCAGCGTCCCTCCGTCGATCTGGATTGTAGTGCCATTCACGGAGCGGGCCTGATCAGAACACAGGTAGCAGACCAGGTCACCCAGCTCCTGCGGATCCATATAACGTTTGTGCGGGAAAGCGGTAATTGCTTTTTGTTCATATTCCGCCATCGTCATCCCTTCTTCTTCTGCCCTCACCTGCATCAGTTGTGTCACCCGATCTGTTTTAAAATAGCCAGGACATACGTTGTTGATGGTAATCCCTTGTGAGATGAGTTCTTTGCTGATGGTCTTGGCGTAACTCACCACCGCGGCCCTGAAGATATTGGAGAGCACCATATTGGGAGCGGGCTCTTTCACCGTAATGGAGGTGATATTTACAATCCTGCCCCATCCGTTCTTCTCCATATAAGGCAGACAGAGGCGGATCATCCTGATATTGTATTTCAATACCGATGCATAGGCCTCATCCAGATCTTCTTCCGTGATATCGCGGAATGTGCCGGGCCTGGGACCGCCCGAGTTGTTCACCAGGATATCGATTCGCCCGAAACGGGCGATGGTTTCACGCACTATACGGACGTTATCATCACTATTGGCCATATCCACAGCAAGAGCCAGCGTTCGTACACCCAGTGATTCTATCTCCTGTTGTGTTTGTCTCAGTGCTGCAATATTTCTGGCACATAAAACAATATTCACACCCTCAAGCGCCAGTGCGATGGCACATGCCTTACCCAATCCCTTGCTGCTACCGCAGATGATAGCTGTCTTTCCCTGTAAGTTGAAGTTCATACCGTTTCCTTTTATTATTATCATACTATAACACGTAAAAAAGAGCGGTTGTTTATCGTTTGTCGATATTTCATTGAATCGCACATTAGAAAGAGCGTTTTTTGTTACCTTTGCATCCTATTTCTGAAAGATTTATGTCAAAACAATTCAAACGCACCCTGATCACATCGGCCCTGCCCTACGCCAACGGGCCGGTACATATCGGACACCTGGCAGGTGTGTATGTACCTGCCGATATTTACGCCCGCTATCTGAGGCTGAAAGGCGAAGAAGTCCTCTTTGTCGGCGGCTCCGACGAACACGGTGTCCCCATCACTATCAAAGCCCGTAAAGAAGGCGTCACGCCTCAGGATATCGTGGACAGATACCATGGAGTGATCAAGCAATCGTTCAGTGAGTTTGGCATCACCTTCGATATCTATTCGCGTACCACGTCGGATATTCACAGGAAAACAGCCTCCGGCATTTTCCGTACATTGTATGATAAGGGGGAGCTCACCGAACAGGAGAGTGAGCAATATTACGATGAGGAGGCAGGACAGTTCCTTGCCGACCGATACATCACCGGCGGCTGCCCACACTGCGGGAACAAAAGAGCTTATGGCGACCAGTGCGAGCAGTGCGGCACCTCTCTCAGCCCGAACGACCTGATCAATCCCAAATCCACCCTTAGCGGAAGCGTTCCGGTGATGCGGACGACCAGGCACTGGTATCTTCCACTCGACAAACACGAAGCATGGCTGCGTCAGTGGATCCTGGAGAATCATAAAGAATGGAAGACCAATGTGTACGGGCAGTGTAAGTCGTGGCTCGACCTGGGACTGCAGCCGCGGGCGGTGAGTCGTGATCTCGACTGGGGCGTACCTGTCCCCGTGGAGGGTGCTGAAGGCAAGGTGCTGTATGTCTGGTTTGATGCACCCATTGGCTACATCTCCAACACCAAGGAGCTGCTGCCCGATGATTGGGAGAAATGGTGGAAGGATGAAGATACCAAACTGGTGCATTTCATCGGGAAAGACAATATTGTCTTCCACTGTATTGTTTTCCCTGCAATGCTGAAGGCGGAAGGATCATATATCCTGCCGGAGAATGTACCGGCCAATGAGTTTCTGAATCTGGAGGGAGACAAAATATCCACCTCCCGCAACTGGGCGGTATGGCTGCACGAGTATCTGGAGGAGTTTCCCGGTAAACAGGATGTGCTGCGCTATGTGCTCACCGCCAATGCGCCGGAGACCAAGGACAATGATTTCACCTGGAAGGATTTCCAGGCACGCAACAACAATGAGCTGGTGGCCGTGCTGGGTAACTTTGTGAACCGGGCGCTGGTGCTCACCCAAATGTATTTCAACAACAAAGTACCTGCCATGGGCGAACTGACCCAATACGACCGCGATACCATCGCAGAGGCAAGACAGGTTAAGCAGGCCGTGGAACAGCAACTGGAGACCTACCATTTCCGGGAAGCACAGAAAGAAGCAATGAACCTGGCCCGCATCGGCAACAAGTATCTGGCCGACACGGAACCGTGGAAAACGGCCAAAACTGATATGGAACGCACGGCGACCATCCTCAATATTGCACTGCAGATCACGGCCAACCTCTCCATCGTTTTTGAACCCTTCCTGCCCTTCTCCACGGTGAAGCTGCGTACATTCCTGCATATAGAGGCGCTGCAGTGGGATCTGCTGGGGGCCTTTGATCTGCTTCCTGAGGGGCATTTACTGGGTAAAGCCGAACTGTTGTTCGAAAAGATAGAGGATGAGGTGATTGAGCAACAGATTCAAAAGCTGCTCGAAACGAAGAAAGCAAATGAAGCAACCATTTACCGGGCAAAACCGGTGAAAGATAATATCCTGTTCGACACTTTTGAGAAACTGGATATCCGCGTAGGCACCGTGCTGGAATGCGAGCGGGTGCCCAAATCCGACAAGTTACTCCGTTTCCTGCTCGACGACGGCCTGCAGCAGCGAACCATCCTCTCGGGAATTGCGGCATACTATCCCAATCCCGCGGAATTGACCGGCAGGCAGGTCTGTTTTATCGCGAATCTGGAACCCAGAAAAATGAGGGGAATCCTCTCGGAGGGCATGATCCTTTCGGCTGAGAATGCCGATGGCACGCTTGTACTGGTAGCGCCCACCAAAGAGGTGATGCCAGGCAGTATGATTTTGTGAACGACGGCACCTGTCCCTGCATAGGAATCACCATCGGGAATCGATTTTGATTCCCTGGTTCTTTCTTTGTCGGAACATCAGTGAAATAAAGAAACCTCAACAGAATAGTATTTCCCCAGAATAAAATGTAAATTTGTGGTTTTAACAGCAGACGACAAAACCAATGAACAAAACTGGCGAATTCAAAAAAAACCTTCCCGATCTGATCGCGATTGCGGCGTTTATCCTCATCTCATTCATCTACTTTGCTCCGGCAGTCATGGATGGCCGTGTGATTGCGCAGCACGACTCGCTGGCAGCCATCGGACAAGGACAGGAACAACGTGATTATATGGAGCGTCACGATGGTAAACGCACCCGCTGGAACATCTCCATGTTCAGCGGCATGCCGTCGTATCAGATGAGCCCCACCTACGACTCCTCCCAGCCACAGGATATGGCGAAAAAGGCCTATTCCCTTTTCCTGCCGAATTACGTTTATCTGCTCTTTATCATGCTACTGGGCTTCTACATCCTGATGCGTTCCCTCCGGGCATCACCACTAATCAGTGCATTGGGTGCCATTGTATGGGCTTTTTCATCCTATTTCTTCATCCTGATTGCGGCAGGGCATCTCTGGAAATTTATCACCCTGGCCTACATACCGCCTACTCTCGCCGGCCTGGTTTATATATACCGGAAAAAATATCTGCTTGGGGGACTGCTTTTCATGATCTTCGTGGCATTTCAGATATCGGCCAACCACTTACAGATGACCTATTATTTTCTGTTTGTGATGTTGTTCATCGTGATTGCCTTTTTGGTGGAAGCGATCCGGGAAAAACAACTGCCCGATTTTCTGAGATCGACTGCCGTATTGCTTTTTGCCGGGATCATCGGGGTAGCAGCAAATGCCAGTAACCTGTACCACACCTATGAATATTCCAAAGAAACCATGCGCGGCAAATCGGAGCTGACCCATCATGGAGAAGAGAACAAAACCGATGACGGGCTGGAGCGCGATTACATCACTGCATGGAGTTACGGCATCGGCGAAACATGGACACTGCTGGTACCCAACACCAAAGGAGGAGCCTCTGTCCCAATCTCCGAAAATGAGCGTGCGATGAGCAAAGCGCGACCCGAATACAGCCAACTTTACCAACAAATCGGCCAATATTGGGGTGAACAACCCGGGACCTCGGGGCCGGTGTATGTAGGTGCTTTTGTACTGATGTTATTCATTCTTGGCCTTTTCATTGTGAAGGGGCCCATCAAATGGGCGCTGCTGGCAGGAACCATTTTTTCGATCCTGCTCTCGTGGGGAAAAAACCTGATGCCACTGACCGATTTTTTTATCGACTACGTGCCGATGTATAACAAATTCCGGGCGGTATCATCCATTCTGGTGATTGCAGAGTTCTGTATACCTCTGTTGGGAGCACTGGCCGTGAAAGAGATCATTGAGAAACCGGATCTGCTTAAAAACAACCGGAGACCCCTCTATATAAGTCTGGGACTGACAGCAGGTATTGCCCTGCTCTTTGCAATGGTACCCAGGCTCTTTTTTCACTCGTTTATCTCTTCTTCCGAGATGATGGCACTGCAATCACTGCCTCCGGAACACGTTCAGGTAGTGATGACCAACCTGACTGATATGCGTGTGGCACTGTTTACTACTGATGCATGGCGCAGTTTCTTCATTATTGCCATCAGCACCACGTTGGTCTGGCTCTTTTTACAGAAAAAGATAAAGGCAGAATGGATGATTGCCGGAGTCCTGTTGCTCTGCCTTGCGGATATGTGGGATGTGAATAAGCGTTATCTGAACGATGCCGACTTTGTGCCGGAAAACAACCCACAGCAAATGTTTACAAAATCACCAGCCGATGAGGTAATTCTGCAGGACACCACGAAATACTACCGGGTGCTGAATATGGCCACCAGCACTTTTAACGACGGGATAACACCCTACTGGCATAAGGTCATCGGAGGGTATCATGCGGCAAAACTGCGCCGCTACCAGGATCTGATCGATCTGCATCTCACCGGTGAGATGACGGCGCTGCAGGAGGATATCATCCGTACACAAGGTTCAATGGACTCGGTAGATGCCGACCGGTTTAAGGTGCTGAACATGCTCAATGCCAAATGGATCATTATGCCGGCCCAGGGAGGCAGCACGATTCCCGTTGAAAACCCTTACGCCATGGGCAACGCCTGGTTTGTGGATGATCTCCGGTTTGTAGAAAGTGCGGATGAGGAGATTGATGCACTGGGAACCATCGATCTGTACAAAGTAGCAGTAGCCGATAAAAAATTTGAGGCTGTCTTCTCGGGATTCCAACCCACCCCGGCCGATTCGGCTTCCACCATATATCTGACGGATTATGATTCCGACTTTGTGAAATATGCTGTAGATGCAAAAAAAGAGGAACTCGCCGTTTTCTCTGAAGTCTATTATCCCAAAGGGTGGCAGATTAGCATCGACGGACAACCGGCAGAAATGATTCGTGCCAATTATACCCTGCGCGCACTGCCTGTTCCCGCAGGAAAGCACACCATTGAGTTCCGTTTTGAACCGCAAAGTATCAAAGTGACGGACACCATTGCGTATATCGCGCTGTTCATCATGCTCCTGACTGCGGTTGTTCTCATTTTAAATACGGTAAAAAGACGCTTTTAGATCTTACAGGATCCGGTAATCCCGGTGATGGAGCGGATATTGGATCCGGTGGGTAAATAGTATTATCCCACACGGCGCATTTACCTGTTACACAAACTCTTAAAAGCGCACCATTCGCAGTTTTTCAGGTTGGTAGTTTGGGAAAAGGGTACCCCGGCATCAAAAATCTCTTCCAGGAGTGCATCAAAATACTCCTTGAATTCCGGCATATATACAGAGATATCGTCGATGGGATGTTTATCATATCGCACAGCAGGATCAAAATCTTTGAAAACAGTACGAAGATAATAAACGGCAGGCGCAAGTCTGGCACCGGGATTTTCCAGGAGATAAAATAACCCGTAAACAAACACTTGTAATATCTGGTAGGGGCGATTGTTTTTAGAAGCATCAAACAATTGCGGAATATCCTTAAAATCTGTACTTCCAGTGCCTGTTTTATAGTCGATAATGCGATGTGCCTCTCCCACCCTGTCGATGCGGTCGATACTGCCTTTAAAATTTACGGTCAGTGTGTCGTTTACCGGGTAGTAGGTATTGAACCGATACTCAGAGCCGATATACTGAAAAGGAGTAAACTGCTTATCCATCTCCAGCGTCTGCTTCACATAACTCCGCAAAATCTCTCCGATCAGGTAATGCTGCCCCTGCAAAGGGCGCGGATTTCCCTCATCCCTGAAATAATACCGGGCGAAAGCTTTTTCTATAATCCCGGTAAGGGAGGCATCATCTTTCGCAATTCCGGAAAGGATGTCCGGCGTCACGGTCTTGTTATTGTACCGGTTATAGATGATTTCCATCAACCGGTGAAAAATGGAACCGAACACATCCGATTCAACCGACTCCTGTACTTCTGTCTCTTCCGAGAGACCTTCCACCGCCGTGAAATAGAATTTCAGGGGACAATCGATGTAATTGTTGATGAGCGAAGCGGACAAAGACTTCTGATTCCCGCTCCGAAAATCATCCAGTTTTTGCATTACTCCGGCCGTTTTTGTTACCGATACAGGTGCCGACTCCGGAGCTGACACCTCGTAGGTCACCACACGCTCAGCAATCTTGAAAGCATCAGGATACAGATACTTCAGCTGATAAAAATAACGACTCACCTCGCCGGTCTGCATCTCTTCGGTGCGCGTATCGTACAGCATATATACCCGTTTAGCACGACTGATCATCCGGTAAAAATGATAGGCATAGGTGCTGTCCTGATGCTCATGGGTGGGCAACCCAAAACCCTTTCTCAGGGTGTAGGGGATGAATGAGCTGGAAGGATTTTTCAGCGGGAAAACACCTTCGTTCATCGAAAGGATGATCAGATTCTCAAAATCGATGGCACGCGTTTCCAGGACTCCCATTACTTGTAAACCGGACAAGGGTTCACCGCTGAAAGCCACGCTGATGCTGTGCGCCAGTTTCTTCAGGAGCCTGAACCAGGTTTCCACCGTCATTTTTTCAGCCGCACGCAGGCGGTCCTGCAGCCGGGTTACTGTCTTATAATACTGTACAAGAAACTCCCGCTCCAGATCCAAGGAACGGCTGTTTCCCGATGGGAGATTTTCCTCCTCTTTTTCACCAACGCGCTTTTTCACATCCTTTTCTTCCGCATGTGTTCTCTCCTCTTTTCCTCCTGACAGCTTTTCATCATTTTTTTCTTCGATAAATTTTTCGTAGTTCTTTTCTGCAGGGAGTGTTTCACTGTTCTTTTCCGCAGTGAGCGCATGATAAAGATAAGAGAAGATACGATGCAGGTAATCGCCGATCTCCTGCCACCGGGTCACGGGGGAAAACATCATCGTCAGCAGGGGATGGTCAGGTATCTCAGACTGTGGCACCACGATACGGTTGTACGTGAGTATGTACTCTTTCAGTGATTCCACTTCCGTGCTTGCTGCCCTGCTCACCAGCGGATGATTGAGCAGCGCTTTTACGTAACGGTGATAAAATGCCGTCTCCCCGTTCCAGGTGCGTAAATTCTGCTGCAAGAGCGCAATATGCTCTACCAAACTTGCAACAGAGGAATGTGAGAGCCCATACCCCATGGTCACGTTGATCTTTCCGATCTCGTGGGGAATAGAATAAAGTACAGGTAACAACAGCTGCTCATCGGGCAGCACAATGGCCGTATGAATGGCCTCATTGGGATCAGGGATTGCCTTTGATGCAATCAAATCGGAAAGGAGATGCGTTACATGCTTGGCTTGTCCTGCCCCCGACGGAACACCGATTACTTCGATGGTCGATTTCCCGGCCTTCTCTCCGGAGTCATTCAACCTGAATTTGGAGGGGAAACGGGTAAGATTATCCTGCACCCATAACGATGCCCGGTTTTGGGTATCGTGCACAAACGGAGAGTCATAATCCCAATAAAAATCGGCCATATCCAGATTTTTCAGATGTTCCAGCAACAGCCTTTCGGCGGGAGTGAGCGCATTCAATCCCACAAATATATAGCTTTGGAACTGCCAATTATCCAGGTTGTCCTGTCCTGCTGGCCTGTACGAATTCGTTTGTTTTCCCGGAACACCTAATTCCCCAACCAGTGCACGCTCCGCCACCTCCCGGAACATCATCCCTTCATAGGCGAGGCCCTTCTCATGCAACCCGGCACGGAAAGAGGAATAGAGTTCATACAATATCTGCCATGTCTCCTGAAATTTTTTCTTGGTCTCATTCTCACCCACCGGCATAAAATTGGTCCAGAAGCGACGGATGACATTTATCTGGTCTTCCGTCAGGTGTGTAAGGTCATCATCCAACGATCTGAAATCATGCACATTTCGAAATAACTGTTTCGCATCGACCAGATACTTGTCCACATCATCAAAGTCATTCAGTAGCATATCACCCCAGAATAAGAAATCGTCGAACGACTCATCGGAACCACTTATTTTCCCATAATGGCTATAAAGCATCACCAGCATCTCAATCCTGTCGGCAAGCTGATAGGAAGAAAGTAACACAAAAAGCTCCTGGATGGTGAGCATCGTGGGAGAGAAGAGCGGTTTACCGGCAATCTCCGCCAGGTATTTTTGCAGAAAGACTCCGGCACGGCGGTTGGGAAGCACAAAAGTTTTCCTGTACAATTGATCGCCACTCTTCTCCCAAAAAAGTGAGGCTACCTGATGTAAAAAAGGGGTCATAAGCTACAGCAAAAATGGTAAACGGTGAACTGCTTTCCTGCAAATGTATGAAAAATATGCCAGATCGAAATATTTTATTTTTCCAAAAATGAGCACTTTTTATTTTAATTTAAACTACCTTGCATCTTTTTCAACAGTGTTTATGTGACTCTATGCCATTAGTTCAACTCCCAAATATCTCCTCTATTTACAAAGAGCATCTGGATGCTCTCTATGCCTATGCACTCCACTTGGGGTTCGATGAACAGACCGCCATGGACGTCATCCATGATCTGTTCTACAAACTCTGCACTCGTCAAACTTCAATCGATGATCTGGGAAACCTGCGTTTCTATCTCTTCAGATCTCTCAGAAACAGGCTGATGGATATCCGCCGCTCACAAAGAGAGTTTGCAATCCTGGAGGTTGAGGATCAGGAGACAATTGGTGAGCTTCCCTTTCATCTGGAGGTAACGGTTGAGGAGGAGATGATCATGGAAGAGGAAAAAGAGGAGATTCGCAAGAAGATTGAAAAAGTACTCAGCGGTCTCACTCACCGGCAGCGCGAGATCATTTACCTGCGGTATATCCACGAATACAGCTATGAAGAGATCGCAGCCATCATGCAGATATCGGTAGAATCGAGCCGGAACCTGCTCAGCCGTACCGTTACACGCCTAAAAGACTCATCCTTAACCGTTTGGACAATTCTTTTATTTCTGCGTTGAAACAAAAGAATGATTTAAGCAAAACTTTTCAAAAAAAATGATGATATTCTCCCCTGTATCATCGTTTATCTTATAAACAGTTATTAATACAAACCGATTCTCTTGATCAATCATAATATGAGCAATGATAGAGCTGAAAGGACTCCTGTGCGGTACTTGACAGATGAAAAGTTTATTGCGTGGATGCTATGCCCCACCGATGAGCTGAATAACTATTGGAGGCAGTTTTTAGAAGCTCACCCCGAGGAGAGAGGAGATCTGTCGAAAGCGGAAGAGCTATTCAGAAAGTTTAAACTATCCACCTACCACCTGGATGAAGCAGCAAGAGAAAGAGCAGTGTCACGGCTTGAGGAGTCGCTCCGTCACTATCATCGGAAACGAAAGATTCGGAGAATCTTTATCACGGCGGCTGGATCAGTGGCTGCCCTCCTGTTGCTTTTTATGTTACTGCAGGATCTGATCATTAAGTCTGAACGTTTTTCCGAAACACCGATGGATTATTATGTAGGCAGTGAGTTGGAATCGAAAGAGATCCAACTTTATACCGGTAATCAGAAAAACACTTTCGAGGAAAACATCGATGTCACCATCAGAAACGATCAACTTATTCAGGTAAATAAAGAAAAGAGCAGCGATGCAGATGAGATCACCACCGATCGAAACAGCATCAACCGATTGGTTGTGCCTCATGGAAAACGCTCAAAGGTGTTGCTTCCCGACGGTACCCAGATATGGTTAAACGCGGGTTCTACACTCATATTTCCATCTCACTTCGAAAAAAAAACTCGTGAGGTGACGCTCCGTGGAGAAATGTATGCCCAAGTAGCCCATGATCCAGTGAGACCTTTTCTGGCAAAAACAGATCATCTTGATGTGAAAGTATATGGAACAGGTTTCAACCTCTCCGCATATGAGGATGCCTCCCCCTGGATTGTACTTGTGGAGGGAAGTGTAGGAATAATATCGGACAAAGGTAATGAGGTGAAGCTAACGCCCAACGAAAAGGCAGTACTCAACGAAAATGGATCACTGGAAAGAAGCAGGGTGGATGTTAGTAGTTATGTGAGTTGGAAAGATGGGTACCTCACCTACCATGAGACACCCATCCCGGAGGTTCTGAAACAGATTGAGCGTTTTTACAACCTATCGTTCAACCTTGACGACCATGTATCCTTGCAGGGTATGACCTGCAGCGGGAAGATCATCCTCTCGGATAACCTTGACAACGTGTTGACTGCGTTAACGCTCATTTCCGACACGCGTTATCATCGGGAGAACAAATCTATCTACATTTATAAAAAGTAAAACTTAAAAAAGATGTGCCTATGAGAAAAAGAAACAGTTGAAAAATAGGGTTTGCTAATTAAATATATATTTGTATCTTTGCAGAAAAAAGTTATGAATTGTCCAAAATGTTTATGTGATAAAAGCGTTAAGTCAGGAATTATCAAAGGGAAACAGCGCTACAAATGCAAGGAATGTGGTTGTAATTA
>CAKMJT010000041.1 GCA_927407015.1 uncultured Proteiniphilum sp.
CAGGCCGTTGTGCGGCAGGGAGGTGGTGCCCGACCACAGGTTGATGCTGTTCACAGCCCTGGAACTGAAATTCTGCATCACCCCATTCTTCAGACCGTTGCCGGCACCCAGCAGCACGATAAGAATGAAGATCCCCCATGAGACAGATAATCCTGTGAGCGTGGTACGCAGCTTGTTTTTTTTCAGTGTATCGAATATTTCCTGAAACTGGTCTCTCATACCTTTAGAAGTTTACAGATGGGATCGTGTCATGCACACCGTTGTTCTTGCGTGTTTCATATTCTATCATCCCGTCTTTGAGATGAATGATGCGGTTTGTTGCGTCGGAGACCGATTGTTCGTGCGTGACGATAATGGTGGTGATCCCTTCCCTGTTCAGGTTGGTCAGCACATCCATCACTTCCAGCGTGGTCGTGCTGTCGAGTGCACCGGTAGGTTCATCGGCAAGGATCACTTTCGGATTGGAGATCATGGCGCGGGCAATGGCAACACGTTGTTTTTGTCCTCCTGAGAGTTCATTGGGCAGATGTTTGGCCCAATCTTTCAGTCCCATTTTATCGAGATGCTCCATGGCGATAATGTTGCGTTTCTTGCGGCTCACTTTCTTGTAATAGAGCGGCAGCGCCACATTCTCCAGTGCATTTTTAAAGTTGATTAGGTTGAACGACTGAAAGACAAAGCCGATCATTTCGTTGCGATAGACCGCTGCCTCCCTCTCGCTGAGATTTTTTATCAACGATCCGTTGAGATGGTAATCACCCTCGTCGTAGGAATCGAGTATACCCAGAATATTGAGCAGTGTGGATTTCCCGGAACCGGATGCCCCTGTTACCGAAACGTATTCTCCCGCTTCAATATCCAGATTGATTCCTTTCAGAACATGGAGTGACAGTGCTTCTGTGTGATACGATTTGTGAAGTTGCCGTATGTGGATCATGTGTATCTATGTTTATTGATTCCAATAAGACTGTTGCCTGGTAGGATTCGTTACAGAATTTACGCGTTTTTAATTGATTGGTACAAAGGTATGTCAAAACAGTGTACTATGCAATACATAATACTATAAGACATTGATATATTAACCATATTTAACTTTAACAGGATTCTGTCTCTCTAAAGTTCCCTATTTTGAGTTATGTTATGTTAAAGAACTGCCTGCAGTGGTGAGTCTGATCTGTCTCAATCTCTACGTCATCGATGGTATCACATTCCGAACCTTGAGGAATCAACCTATTGGGGAATCAGCGCAAAGGTGTAACCTTCGCTTTGCAGCCATTCGATGGCGCGGGGCAGGGCGTACTTCATGTTCTTTTCCGCCTTCAGTGAGTCATGGAACACGATGATGGATCCGTCGCGTGTATATTTCTTTACATTCTGCAATACCTGTTCGGGTGTCTTAAAGCGGCTGTAATCGCGGGTGACCACATCCCACATCACCACGTTGTAACCGGCCTTATGCAGTGCCTTGTTCTGCGGTATGCGCATATGGCCGTGTGGCGGACGGAAGAGTGCTGATTCTATCAACTCACCTGCTTTCTGTGCGTTCTCCAGCAGGAAGGATGTTTTATTTTTCCAGCCTTGCACATGATGAAAAGTGTGATTGCCTGTCTGGTGTCCTCTTTCCAGCAGCTGGCGGTAAACTTCGGGATATTTACGCACGTTATCTCCCACGCAGAAGAAGGTAGCTTTTATCTGATATGTATCGAGCAGGTCCAGCACCCAGGGTGTTATTTCGGGTATCGGCCCATCGTCAAAGGTGAGATAAACCGTCTTTATGCCGGGTACTCTGATACGCCAGCGTGATCTGGGGAAAAGAAGCCTGTAGAGAATAGGAGGCTGTTCAATCAACATGGGAATAGTTGTCTGTTTGCGCATTGACAGAGTCATACGGCCGTGTAAATGTACACGGCCGCAGGTGACTCCTGTTTTTTACTGAGGTGTTGTTTTGTACTGTTCCAGCAGACGGGGACTGAATTGCTGCATCATGTGGAGGGCTTTCTGCATGGTCTCCTCCTCCGATGTTCTCGTCAGTGAATCGCCGGTGGGTGTGGTATAGTACCCGCGTACCGAGCCGTCGGTGATTTCTTTCAGAATGATATCACCGGCGTATGTCAGGCCTTGCGTGTAGAAGAACTGCGCACGTTGCAGCAGGTCATCGGTCAGCACACCGTATTTCTCTTTGTCATATTGCTGATAGATGCTCGTGATGAGCAGCATGGGGTTGAGGTTGTTGTATATCACATCGGAGAGGGTGTTCGATATCTGGATTGGCCTCAGACGCACAAACCAGTCGAGGTTGGCGTTGATCCTGTGGCTGATCTCCGATATAATCGCTTCGGCCTTCTCTGTTTCCCCCAGGCGGTAATAGGCCCGCGCGAACAGGAGGCCGTCGGTACCGTAGGGTACGGCAGAGGAGGGCATCACCCTGTTGGCTTTGTCGAGAGCTGCCAGTGCCTTGTCGTTCTTCCCTTCTTCCAGCAGTGCATTGACAAGATGGGTGAAATACAACCGGAAGGTGGAGATCATTCTTCTGCTTGTTTCGTCGAGATAGATGTCGGGATTTTCTTCCAGTCCTCCCCATTTGAACTTGTTCATCATGTTGTCGTAGGCCGCTTCCGTGTTCACCCCGTTGCCGAGTGGTGTGCCCGGGACGACCTGATAGGAGAGGCCGTTGAGCGAAAAATGACTGTTTTGCAAATTAAGGTAGAGGTTGGGAGTGATGGTGGTGGCGAAATGAATTGGCCGTTGCCAGTTGTCATCATTGATGTTGCTGATCATCTCCAGAATCATCAGTTCCTGCCGGTAGAGAGCCGACTTATCACCCAGGCTGATGTACATCCTGCTGTCGGGTTTCGCGTAAAGGCCCTGCCAGTCCACGCCGGAGGTGTCTACATCGAGTGACAGCACCTTCCCCGGAATGACCAGGGTGTTGCCGGTGTTGAACGGGTTGGCAGGCTTGCTGTTTTGTCCTGTTCTCAGGTTCTCCATCGTCTGTTTCAGGGAGAGTGTATCCTTGAATGCGTTGATGTCGTAATAAGACCCGAAAGAAACCTGGGGAATGTTGTTCTGACGCAACACACTCTCTATTTCCTGTTTCGTGATGACGAAGGCAGCACTTCCCGCTTCGCCGTAATAAGCCGGACGGGACCACTGGATGGGCAGCGGCTCCGATGTATAGGCCGGACGCAACAGTTGATCCACATACCATTCCGTCTGCAGAAAGCTGAGGTTGGTCACCCGCACGTCGGTGCGGTAACCCTCCGTTTCCTGAACGTACCACAGGGGGTAGGTATCATTATCTCCGTTGGTGAAAAGGATGCCGTTTTCGCCTACACCACACAGATAGTTCATGCCCGTATCGCGTGCCAGCGTTCTTCCCGAACGGTCGTGGTCGTCCCAGTTTTGGGAAGTCATTTGTATGGGGACAATGAGGCTGGCCACCGTGGCAAGGGTGGCTGCCGTTCCGGTGTTTTTGAGATATTTCCTCAGGAAGAGGCTGATGCCTGCCACACCCATCCCCACCCAGATGGAGAAAGCATAGAATGAACCGGAGTAGGCATAATCGCGTTCCCGCGGTTCAAAGGGTGTCTGGTTGAGGTAGAGAATGATAGCCAGTCCCGTCATGAAGAAGAGCAGGAAGACGATGGCAAAGCTCTGTTTCCCCTTTTCTTTCAGGCGCCACTGGTAGAGGATACCGATGATGCCCAGCAGCAGGGGAAGCATGTAATATTTGTTCCTTCCCTTGTTATTAACAATATCGGGTGCGATGTTGTCCTGTGGGCCGAGGCGAAGCAGATGCTCATCGATCGGTGAGATGCCGGTGATCCAGTTGCCGGAGGTGATGCCTCCATCCCCCTGGATATCGTTCTGCCGGCCGGAGAAGTTCCACATGAAATAGCGCCAGTACATGTAGTTGATCTGGTAATCGAAAAGAAACGTCAGGTTCTGCCAAAAGGATGGTTTCTTGTTTTGATCCGTGACACCGCCCCAGCGCTCATAACCGATGATATGATTGCCAAACGACGGATTGTTGGGATTGGAATGCATCCTGGGGAACAGCATCGTGTTCGTGTATTTATAGGAAGAGGAGGTAACCTTTTCGTAGCGGTCTTTCTGATCGGGGGATGTTTTCACGACCTGCTTGTAGGATGTGCGGTCGTTTTCGGTGATCGCAGAACCATCGGCATTCCGGGCTAACTTGGAAGCGTAGGTGGTACCGTGTATCAGCGGTGTCTGTCCGTATTGCTCGCGGTTGAGGTAGCTGCCCAGCGAGAAAATATCTTCGGGTGAGTTCAGGTCGAGTGGGGTGTTGGCCGCCGATCGGATGGGTATCAGCGCGTAGGCTGAGAAGCCGACCAGGATGACCATCAGGCTCGATACAGCCAGGTTGATGAACTGGTTGTTCATCTTCTTGTATTTAAATGCAAAATAGGCACCTGCGCCAATCAGCAATACCCATAACCAGGCTTTACTGCCGATGAAAAGGATTCCTGCCAGGCCTATGCTGATGAAAAAGGCGGTCCTTGCCCTGGACTCTTTACCCTTTTCCAACAAGGTTTCGAACAGTGCCCAGGCAATACTCGCCACCAATATTATAAGGTATACAAACAAGCCTGAATTATATGGCATCCCCAGCGTATTCACGAAGAAAAGCTCAAACCAGCCGCCCACCTTGGTGAATCCGGGGATGACACCCCACATTAATATAAATATAAGGGCGAAGGAGACCAGAAGAGACATGGAGGCACCCTTCCAGGTGGGATTTTCATTTTTCCTGTAATAATAGACCAGCACGATGGCCGGGATACACAACAGGTTGAGCAGGTGGACACCGATCGACAAGCCCATGATATACGCAATAAATACGAGCCATTTATCGGAATGCGGTTTGTCGGCATTGTCTTCCCATTTGAGAATAAGCCAGAAAACCAGCGCTGTAAGCATGGATGAAAAGGCATATACTTCCCCTTCGGTGGCAGAAAACCAGAACGTATCGGAGAAAGCATAGACGAGGGCTCCTGCCAGCCCGCTTCCCATCACGGCGATGGTCTGTCCCGCCGATAACGAAGGTTCGTTGCGGCTGATAATGAGCTTACGGGTTAAATGGGTGATGGTCCAGAAAAGAAACAGGATCGTAAAGGCACTCATCAGTGCCGACATGCTGTTGACCATTTTGGCCACCTGTGAAGGGTCCTGCGCAAACTGTGTGAACAAATTGGCTACCAGCATGAAAATCGGTGCACCGGGGGGATGGCCTACTTCCAGTTTATAGGCCGAGGTAATGAACTCCCCGCAATCCCAGAAACTCGCTGTCGGTTCAATGGTGAGCAGGTAAACAATGGCCGCGACGGCAAACACGCTCCAACCGGCAATGTTGTTGATTAGTTTGTATTTAATCATCCTTTCTATTGATTTTAGACTCATGATATGTGTCTGAATCCTACTGGATTCATGCGAAATCTGGGCAAAGATACAGAATTCTCTCTATTTGAATGATCTTTTGAATGGCATTTTGCGGGGAAGATATTAAAAAACATCAATTTCTATCCGCTCCCGCTCTTGCCCGGAGAGGTGCCGGCCGGACAGGAACTGAGGTATTTCTTCAATTCCGGAGCAGAAGGGAGGCCTTCATCAGCCTGTTGGCAGCCCGGAAAAAAATACCCGGGGAGCCTTATTTTCCCAGACAAAAAGAGATGTTAAGGAAAAATTAATAAATGTATATTGTGCTTAAAATCAGATCGATATGTTTTATAACATATTTTTGATTAATAAGCAGAAAATCAATAATATAAGTGCCATTTTTGGCTTTTTTCATCTTACTGACCCAAAAAAAATAGTGATGATAATTTGGAGAAGAAACAATAAAAAGTTTACTTTGAACACCAATAAGGAAAAAATTCAATAATTAAAAGGTCGTTTTCGTAATAGTTCGTTCATTCATGCAGGTTACACTAGTAATTCTCAAACCATCGGCAGTTCAACGCGGGATTCTGGGAGAGATTATTTCCCGTTTCGAAAAAAAAGGAATCCAGATAGCAGGGATCAAGATGATGCAGTTAACCGATGAAACACTTGAAGCACATTATGCACATTTAACAGAGAAGCCTTTTTACAGCCGGATTAAAAATTCTATGCAGGCAAGTCCTGTTGTAGTGCTGGCATTAAAAGGTCTGGATGTGGTGAACGTAGTACGAAAATTATCAGGCGTAACAAATGGAAGAGAAGCCCAGCCAGGCACTATCAGAGGTGATTACAGTATGAGCGTACAGGAAAACATTGTACATGCATCCGATTCACCCGAAACAGCAGAAGCAGAGATAAAGCGTTTTTTCACGGAAGGGGAAATCTTTAATTATACCCCGTATCTCAATCCATATCTTTATGCCAATGATGAACTGTAAAGACCGTATTTAAAGTTAAAAAATTGATCAAAAGAATTCAGGACCAATGAATAGAAATCATTTCTTCGCAAAAGCAAGCATTTTATTGCCCGCCACATTGATGTTCGTTACATTGAACTCATTCTCTCAGTCAACTCCGGAAGCTTCCGTGAAATCCAGGCCGGAAATAATCCACAAACAATTACATAGTTCCAGTTTAAGTGATCCGTCGGGATTATTTGCCGACGGGTTAAAGCTTAAAATGGATTTGTCAAAGATTGAAGAGGCAGAGGAAAGAAGAGAAACGTTTGATCCCAGTGAAATTCCTGCCGACGATATATATGGTGGCATGTGGTTGAACCAGCATGTAAATATATACGGCAGCCTGAAGAATGCTCCCGATACTTTTATTGTTGACCTGGAGAACTTCACCATGCCTACCGGCGGATATATGACTTCGAATTTCGGGAGAAGAGGGAGTCGCCGCTATCATTACGGCATCGACCTGAAAGCGCAAACGGGTGATACAATCTACGCTGCATTTGACGGAAAAATAAGGGTAAAGCAATACGAGAGAAGAGGTTACGGCTATTATGTTGTGATTCGCCACGTGAATGGCCTGGAGACTGTTTACGGCCATTTATCGAAATTTCTTGTGGATGAGAATGATTTTGTCCTTTCAGGACAACCCATTGGCCTTGCCGGAAATACGGGACGTTCTTTCGGGTCTCATCTTCACTTCGAAACCCGTTTCCTGGGCAAACCGATCAACCCTAATTTTATCATTGATTTTCAAAATAAAGTAACTCATCGCGATGAATACCTGGTGACCAATTCGAGTTACAATAAAACAACCAAAAGCAGTAAGGTGACTGTCTCCAGAGGCACGTCCGTCTATAAGGAAGCGACGGGAAGCACAAACAAATATGTTTCAGGCGACGTGAAATACCACAGGGTGAAAAAAGGTGATACGCTGGGAGCCATTTCCAGACGTTACGGAACCTCTGTGAGCAAGCTGTGTTCGGTGAACAATATCACACCGAAAACAGTGCTGCGTGTAGGAAAATCGATCCGTATATCATAAGATCAAATCGATCCCATTCTCAGAAAAAGGTACAAGCATTCAAACTTGTACCTTTTTTTGCTTATCTTTGTTCGGTTGTTTCAAACAGATCACATCAATTCACAATGAATGTTACCAACAAACAATTTGATGAAGTAATCGCTCTCTGTCGTGAGATATTCTCCAAAAAATTGCATGATTACGGGGCCGCATGGCGTATTCTTCGTCCCGAGTCGGTCACCGATCAAATCTTTATCAAAGCAAACCGCATTCGTTCACTGGAGATTAAAAAGGAGAACAGGGTGAAAGAGGGTATTTTCCCCGAATTTATCGGCATTGTGAATTATGGCATTATCGGGCTTATACAGCTGCAACGGGGATATGCCGACAGCATTGATCTCACCGTGGATGAGGCGTTGGCATTGTATGACGGTTATGTAGCCGAATCCAAAGAGCTGATGGCCGCAAAGAATCACGATTACGATGAAGCCTGGAGAAGTATGCGCCTGAGTTCATACACCGACCTCATCCTGATGAAGATTTACCGCACAAAGGAGATTGAAGGGAACCAGGGTCGTACCCTTATCTCTGAGGGAGTTGACGCCAACTATAAAGATATGATCAATTACGCCATTTTCGGCTTAATCAAGCTTCACTTTGGCGAGGATAAAGCATGAACAGGAGAGATAAAACAGTAATGTACCTGGTGAAATTATCCCGCATGATTGTGGGAGCCGTATTTGTCTTCTCCGGATTTGTGAAGGCTGTGGACCCCCTCGGCTTTACCTACAAGATACAGGATTACCTTGTGGAAATGAATCTGGCTGATTTTTTCCCCCTGGCATTGCCGGTTGCCGTCATCATGGTGACCGCAGAGTTCTCATTGGGCGTTCTACTCTTGCTGGGAATCTGCCGTAAATGGACTACCCGGCTGATAGGCTTGTTCATGATTTTTTTCACACCCCTGACATTGTGGGTTGCCATTGCCAACCCGGTGAAGGATTGCGGGTGCTTTGGCGATGCATTTGTCATCAGTAACTGGCAGACTTTTTATAAAAATATCCTTCTGCTGGCAGGTGCTGTCCTGCTTATCCTGAAAAGGGAACAGATAACTCCCCTCTATTCAATGAAGGCAGCGCCTTTTGCCGCTCTTTTCATCCTGCTTTTCGGTGTACTGTTTGCCCTGCATAATGTCTACCGGTTACCGGTGCTCGATTTTCGTCCTTTCAGGACCGGTGCCAGCATTCCTCAGCAGATGTTCGTGGACCCGGAGAAGGCGGATGTCTACGAAACCGTCTTCATCTACAGTAAAGAGGGCGTTGAGAAGGAGTTTACGGAAGAGAACTATCCCTGGAACGACTCTACCTGGACCTTTGTGGATATGAAAACAAGTCTGGTGAGTGCAGGAGAAAAACCCGGTATTGAAGATTTTGCGGTGGAGACACTCTATCTTGATGAAACAGACAGCATGTGGAAGGCCGGCGGGGACATCACCGAACTAATTGTTTCCGACCCTTCCTATTCATTTCTGATGATTGCCTATTCGCTGGAAGAGATGAGTGTGCGGTATCTGGAACGCTTCAAAAAAGTGAGCCGTTATGCCGCAGACAACGGTTATCCCTTTTACCTTATCACGGCATCGGATACCGCTGTGATAGGCGTGTGGGAACAGCATCATCAGACAGGTTTCCGGTTTTGCCATGCGGATGAAAGAGTGCTGAAAACAATGATCCGGTCGAATCCCGGACTCATGCTGCTGAAAGAGGGTGTCGTCATCAATAAATGGGACGATAGCAGGGTACCTTCGATGGAGGCGCCACACACACCTGTGGAGGAGACGGGGATGGTGAAAACAGGAGAGCCGGAAAGAGCCGGCGCGCTGCGTCTGCTGATCATCACATCTCTCTTTGTTGTGCCTTTGATTTTGCTTCGGTGGGTCGACCGGAAGAAATGGCGAAACAGCGGAAACGCTGCTGTTTGAAAAGAACAATGATACAAAGAACCAATTATTAATTTATTATATTGTATATGAGAAAGAACATTGTAGCAGGTAACTGGAAAATGAACATGAACCTGCAGGAAGGACTGGCGCTGGCAACAGCATTGAACGAGGCTTTGAAAGGTATAACGGTACATTGCGATGTGGTTATCGGAACACCGTTCATTCATCTGGCCAGTGTGTCAAACAGCATTGACACAACCAAAATAGGGGTGTCAGCGCAGAACTGTGCCGATAAAGTATCGGGTGCATACACCGGAGAGGTATCTGCCGGGATGATTGCTTCCACCGGTGCGAAATATGTGATCCTGGGACACAGCGAGCGCAGAGCCTATTATCACGAGACACCCGCGATGCTGAAGGAGAAAGTGATCCAGGCTCTTGCCAGCAACCTCACCCCCATTTTCTGTATCGGAGAGGTGCTTGAGGAGCGGGAATCGGAAAAGCATTTCGAAGTGGTGAAATCACAAATTGAAACATCGCTCTTCGAGCTCTCCACGGAGGATTTCAGCAAGCTTGTACTGGCCTATGAGCCTGTATGGGCTATTGGTACGGGTAAGACAGCCACGGCTGCCCAGGCGCAGGAGATGCATGCTTTCATTCGTCAGACGATTGCGGAAAAGTATGGCAATGAGATTGCCAATGATACGTCTATTCTCTATGGCGGCAGTTGCAATGCGTCGAACGCGAAAGAACTCTTCTCGAACAGTGACGTAGATGGCGGCCTTATCGGAGGGGCCTCACTGGGAGTCGATAAGTTTATGCCGATTATCGAGGCTTTTTGACCGATTAACAGAATTTGGCCACAGATTCTCCCGGAATCTGTGGCATTTCTTTATCTTTGCAGAGAAAGAATCGTTTGAAACGGGCATCAGTATGTTTTACACCAGCACAGGATGATGGTGCCTTCATTGTGATATCTTTGAAAATTAATAGTTTACATCGTATGAAACTTTTCACAGCCTTCATAACCGTCATGCTGTTGTCATTGGTCGCTGCCACAGCCCAGACACAGCTGTCGTCACAAAAGAAAGAAATTCTCACTGAGCTGAACCGTTCTGACCCGGGTAAAGGGCGTGTTACCGTCTACGAGGATGAAAGAATAAGGAATGTACTGGGACGCTCCATGTCTCCCCCGCGTACCGTGTATACCAATGCGGATGGTTCGGTACAGTATCACAAGATGAGGGGATACAAAATACAGGCTTTCTCCGGCAATAATCAGCGTACCTCCAAAAACGAGGCCTACCGGAAACAGGGTCTGATCAACAGCTCTTTTCCCGAACATGAAACAGTGGTATTGTTTGAATCACCGTTCTGGCGTTTGCGCGTAGGCAATTTCGCGGAGAGGGCAGATGCCGAAGAGGTGTTAAAGGAGATCAGAAGATCATTCCCCTCCTTTGGCAGGGAGATGTATATTGTGGTGGATGAAGTGAAGATACCCATCAGTCAGACCACCGTTGACGAGGATTAACGACGAAATCACTACAGAAAACCAATGTCTCCAAAAGAGTTAGAGCAGAATAAGTCCCTGATGGCAGATCATATGAGAGATGTGCTCTCGCTGCTGGGTGAGGATGTGAGCCGCGAGGGACTGATCAAGACACCCGATCGTGTTGCCAAAGCGATGCAGTACTTAACCAGGGGATACTGGCAGGATCCTGAGGAGATCCTTCGTTCTGCCCTGTTCAGGGAGAACTACAGGCAGATGGTGATCGTGAAGGATATCGATCTCTTTTCGTTGTGCGAACATCATATGCTGCCCTTTTTCGGGAAGGCACACGTCGCCTATATTCCGGATGGATATATCACCGGGTTAAGCAAGATAACCCGTGTAGTGGATGTGTTTGCACGCCGCCTGCAGGTGCAGGAACGCCTCACTACCCAGATCAAGGAGTGTATTCAGAAGACATTAAATCCCATGGGAGTCATGGTTGTGATCGAAGCGCAGCACATGTGCATGCAGATGCGGGGTGTGGAGAAGCAACATTCCGTTACCACCACTTCCGATTTCACCGGTGTTTTTCGCGAACAGAAAACCCGTGAAGAGTTCATCAATCTGATTAAATAACGCGTGAAGGATTCACCGTAAGCTATTGCAGGAGTGATCCCCTATGCACAGCATGGCTGCTTTCCCTGCTCTGTTTATTTACGCCTTCTTCGCGGCACGCTTGCGTTCGTTTTCGTCCAGTTGTATCTTTCTGATACGCATATGCCGGGGCGTCACTTCCACATATTCATCCTCCTTTATGTACTCCAGCGCTTCTTCCAGACTGAAGATGACGGGTGGTGTCAACTGTGCCTTGTCATCGGTTCCTGAAGCCCGCACATTGGACATTTTTTTCGATTTGGTCACGTTGACCACCAGATCACCCTCCTTGGTGTGCTCTCCCACGACTTGTCCCTGATAGATATCCGTCTGCGGATGAATAAAAAAGCGTCCCCGGTCCTGTAGCTTGTCGAGTGCATAGGCAAAGGCATTACCCGACTCACCGGCAATGATGGAGCCATTCTGTCTTTTTTCAATAGTCCCTTTCCAGGGTTGGTATTCCAGAAAGCGGTGTGCCATGATCGCTTCTCCGGCAGAGAGTGTGAGGACGATATTGTTCAGTCCGATGATGCCCCTTGAGGGGATGATAAACTCCATGTGCATGCGGTCGCCCTTGCTTTCCATGGTGAGCAGCTCCCCCTTACGACGGGTGATGACATCGATGATTTTACTGGCCGATTCTTCCGGCAGGTTCACGGTGAGTTGTTCTACCGGCTCATAGTTCTCGCCTCCGATCTGTTTGATGATTACCTGCGGCTGACCTACCTGGAGCTCATACCCCTCACGGCGCATGGTCTCTATCAGTACCGAGAGATGCAACACGCCGCGGCCATAAACGATCCACGAATCCGAGCTGCCGCTCTCTTCCACACGCAATGCCAGGTTCTTGTCCAGTTCGAGCATCAGCCGCTCGTAGAGATGTCGCGAAGTGACATATTTGCCATCCTTACCGTAGAAGGGTGAGGTATTGATGGTGAACAACATCGACATGGTGGGCTCGTCGATGGCAATAGGGTCCAGTGGTTGCGGATTCTCCAGGTCGGTGATGCTGTCGCCGATTTCGAATCCTTCGATACCTACCAGTGCACAGATATCGCCCGATGACACTTCTTCTGTTTTAGCCCTTCCCAATCCTTCAAACACATTCAACTCCTTGATACGTATCTTTTTGATGCTCCCGTCGCGTTTGCAAAGGGCATAATCCTTATTCAGGCGAATAGTTCCGCGATGTACACGTCCCACGGCAATACGTCCCACATAGTTGGAGTAGTCGAGGGAGGTGATCAGCATTTGAGGGGTTCCTTCCCGCATTTTCGGGGCCGGGATATAACGGATGATCGCATCGAGCAGGGGGATGATGTTGTCGGAAGGTTTCTTCCAGTCGTCCGACATCCATCCCTGTTTGGCAGAACCGTAAATAGTAGGAAAGTCAAGTTGCTCTTCCGTAGCGTTGAGGCTGAACATCAGGTCGAACACATTCTCCTGCACCTCCTCGGGACGACAGTTGGGTTTATCTACCTTATTAATGACCAGAACGGGTTTAAGTCCTATCTCCAGCGCTTTTTGCAATACGAAGCGCGTCTGCGGCATAGGCCCCTCGAACGCATCCACTACAAGCAGACAACCGTCTGCCATATTGAGCACACGTTCTACCTCACCACCGAAATCGGCATGTCCGGGTGTATCTATGATGTTTATCTTTGTATCTTTATAACGGATGGAGACGTTTTTCGAAAGAATGGTGATACCACGCTCACGTTCCAGGTCATTGCTGTCGAGGATCAAATCTTCTGTTTGTTGGTTATCCCTGAACAGATGTCCGGCCATCAGCATTTTATCCACCAGGGTAGTTTTGCCATGATCTACGTGAGCGATAATGGCGATATTACGTATATTCTGCATGAAACAATCTTTTAGGGGCGCAAAGGTACGCTTTTTCAAGCGAAATCATTCGATATTAAACATCTTTATTCTGTGACAACCCGTTAAATCGTTTGAATTTCCGATGAAGGGATGATTTCGACCGGATGATGTGATGTTCTCATTGTAATAACTTCGGTTTTCATTTGCGGTGAATGGGTTGTTTTTTGTATCTTTGTATCTCAGATCAGTGAAAAATAATCAGACCAACAGCATTATATGTATTTACGTAAATTATTCATTGTTTTAACAATATGTTTTTTGGGGATCCATTTCGTAACCACACAATCATTCCTCATGGCGCAGAATCCGCCCATCTCCTCCAGCGATAAGATCTTTGAAGATCCCGATGTGATTCCCATGTATACGGGTGGGAGCGGGGAGATGCACCGGTTTATTTCCAATACACTGAAGTATCCGGCCGATGCCGCTGCGCGCGATGCACAGGGGCTGGTTGTCTATACTTTTGTGGTGGAAAAGGATGGCACACTCTCCAACTTCAATATCATCCACCGCGCCGATTCGCTGTTGAACCTGGAAGCATTGCGCATCCTTCAGCAGATGCCGCCCTGGCGTCCTGCCAGATACAAAGGCGAGATTGTGCGTTCCGAAAGTTACGTACCCATGTATTTCAAGCTGAATAAGAATGCCCGTCTGGCCAAAAATACCGCTACCTCTGCCTCAGCAACGGCCAGAGCCTATGCTAAAACCGATCCGGCCATCATTGAGAACAACGATATTTATACGATTGTGGATAAACTGCCGCAATATAGTACGGGAGAAACCGGCTTAGCTGATTTTATTTCCCACAACATCCGTTATCCGCGTGAGGCACGCCAGGAAGGGATTGAAGGACGGATCCTCTGTTCCTTTATAGTCACCGCCGATGGTGCTGTCACCAACATAGAAGTGGTGGAGGGGTTGAATCCCTCGCTCAACGATGAAGCCGTCCGTGTGCTCGGGCTGATGCCCCGATGGATTCCGGGTGAGAACAGCGGAGAAAAGGTGAACGTGAAATGTCTGTTGCCGATCGATTTCACCATCGACGAAGATCCTATTCCACCATTAACGAGCATTGAATGAACCGTGACGGGCAATAATCATCTTGTAAATGAATGAACCGTTCCGGTACAACCGGACAGTGAGGTGGGAGAAATAAAGAAAATGAAAAGGCTGTGGATGGGTTCGCGGCTTTTTTTATGGCAGCTCCAGACGGAACTCACGCAGGCCCGTGTAGGTGTGGATGAACAGACGGAAAGGGATGACAGTGCTGTTCGCAGGGGTGCGCAGGTTATGCAGCGAAAACGACGCGTACAGCTTCTGCGGGTATCCGCGGGGATCGTTTTCCCTGGAGTGGCTGAACCACAGGTCGACAGAGGGGGATGAGGGGTCGGAGAAAAGTGCTACGCGGTGTGCAACGCTGTGGTATTCCATTTCCAGGATCATGTTCAGATAACCGCCTCCCACCCATACGCTCACTATTTTTACCGGATCGTTGCTGTAGCGTTCCGGAAAACCGTCGGTTTGGATGCCATCGGTGAATATGTCGGAGATGGACCTGATGCGGATGGTGTCCCCCTTCAGGGGAACATAGTTGAGAATGACGCGTTGCCCGTTGTTCCCCGCATAGTCTGTCACTTCTTTCGGGATGAGCACCCTGTCGTTATCCAGCCGGAAACGATAAGAGGACCCTTCTTTCATCAGTGTGGCAAAATCGACCAGATAATCGTCCATGCGTTTTGGTTCCTTTTCGCATCCGGCAGTGAGGAAGAAAAGGAAAGAAAGCCCTAAAACGATGATCTCTCTTCTCATTTTCCAACCTGTTTTAGGGGGTCTCTAAATAATTTTTGAGTGTGTTGCCGTACATCTCCGTTATTTTTCTGCGCAGGAAGGCATCGTCAGTGACGGGAAGATCGATTTTGGCGATTTGTGTACTCAGGTAGTCGTCGAATCGCTGCTGCTCTTCAGCGGTATATTCCGCTTCAAACCGGTTGCCACCAATCATCATGTCGTACGCCACGTAGTTGACCGGGAAAAAGGTGTAGTTCCGATAGATCTCCTGATCGATGATGGCAGCTACCTTGTCCAGCAGCTCATTTCTTCCGGTATCGGTTGCAATATGGCTGATCATGCTATTGATGCAGTGGCCAAACCGGAATCGCACTCTTCCCTTAAAGCCCATGATGCCGGTGATCATGTTTTCTATGTCATCGGCATTGGTTTTCCTGTGGTCAGGGTCATCCCTCTTGAGCTGAAACTCTTTGGCTTTCAGATAGTCACAAGGATCATATTCATAGGAGATGGAGAGCGGAATAATGTTCAGGTGCATCAGTGTTTCCAAAGGATGGGCACTGTCGTGCAGCGTGAGCATTTTCAGGAGGCTTGCCTGTGTCTTGTCGTTTGAATCTTTTGCTCTGCCTTCTCTCTGAGCGATCCATACCGACTGGTTCCTGTTTCTCACTGTATCGTGGATATAGTCGGAGAGATGCCTGGATACCTCCAGCATCTGACGAACCGACACACCCCGTTTGACGATAAAGCTTTTATTGAGACGCACCAGTTCTTCGATCCATGGATAGATGAGCAGATTGTCGCCGATGGCTATCTCCGTGGTCGGCTTAGCCTTGTCGAACAGCAAGACATTGAAGAAGGCTGCATCCAGCAAAATATCGCGATGGTTGGAGATGAACAGGTGACTGCTCGTCTCATCTATCTTATCCCAGCCTTCACCGCTCATTGCGGTAGTGGTCTTTTCTGTGAGCCGCTTCATTACCGGATAGATAATGTTGCCCTGAAAATCCTGTTTCGTTTTGCATGCCTGTAGAACTGCCGAAAATTGCTCCCAGGGCAGAGGTTTGATAAACGGCTCAACAGCACGCCTGAAGTAGTCGTTGGCGAGGAGATGAGCGATCGTTTCCGGTACTTCGTTGTCGTAAAGCGGGCGGATGTCATCGAAAAGGGTGGTTGCTGTTTCCATCTTCTGTTTTTTATGAGATTAAAGGGACCTCTCTGATGTTCGCTTATTGTACGCTGTTTCAATGATGTCGGTCAGGACATCGGTCAGGGATAATCCGGCTGCCGCCACCTGCTGCGGAATAAAGCTGGTGGTGGTCATTCCCGGGGTAGTGTTCACCTCCAGGAGTATGGGTTTGTTGTCCGTCAGGATATAATCGGCACGTATGATACCTTTGGCTCCTGTGAGACGGTATATTTTTTCCGTTGTGTGCTGGATTGCCCGGGTGAGATCGTCGGGGATACGTGCCGGGGTGATCTCTTCCACCTCTCCGTTGTATTTGGCATTGTAGTCGAAAAACTCATTCGAGGTAACCACCTCTGTAAGAGGTAACACCGTGAACCCTTTCTCCGTCTCGAAACAACCGCAGGTGACCTCTGTCCCCGGAATAAAACACTCGACAATCACCTCAGAGCCCTCACGGAAGGCTTCCTGTATGGCACCCTCCAGCTGTGACGGCTCCTTCACTTTCGTCGTGGCAAAGCTTGATCCCCCGACATTCGGCTTCACAAAGAGCGGCAATCCCAGTAGGGTGATAATCTCACCGGATTGGAACGGCTCGTTTTTTCTCAGGATCACCGCGTCGGCAACCGCGATGCCGAAACTTTTGAGAAAATGATTGCAGGTGAATTTGTTGAAAGTGAGTGCTGATGCCAGCACCCCGCTATTGGAGTAGGGGATGCCGATCATATCGAGGTAACCCTGCAGTGTGCCGTCTTCGCCGGGTGTACCGTGGATGGTGACATAGGCAAAATCGAAGGTGATGCGTTCACCATGCACCTTGAAGCTGAAATCATTCTTATCGACCGGGAGGAGGGTGCCATGGTGATCCACAACCCATGAATCACGATCGATCATCACCATGTAAATGTTGTATCTCTCCTTGTCGATAAAGGTGCAGATGCCTGCGGCACTCTTCTCTGAGACAACTTTCTCCGAGGAGTAACCTCCCCAGATGATGGCAATATTTTTTTTCATATCTCTGTTGATTGAATCTTCTGTTTATATTTCTCTTGATGCGGTGTAGGCACGCCACCGGTCAATCACCAGTTGCATGTCTTCCGGTATTTCGCTCTCCAGATAGATCTCTTCCCCTGTTTTCGGATGCACGAAACCCAGTGTACGGGCGTGCAGGCACTGACGCGGACAAATCTCGAAACAATTATAGACAAATTGTTTGTATTTAGCAAAATGGGTACCCCGGAGGACTTCATGGCCGCCATACCGTTCATCGTTGAACAGCGGATGCCCCAGCTGCTTCATGTGCACCCGTATCTGATGCGTGCGTCCTGTTTCCAGACGGCACTCCACCAGGGTGACATAGCCGAAGCGCTCCAATACACGGTAGTGCGTAACCGCTGTCTTGCCATAATCGCCTTCGGGGAAGAAACGCATGAGCAGCCTGTCTTTCGGGTCACGTCCGATATTACCCTCAATGGTGCCATGGTCGTCTTTCACATTTCCCCATACCAGTGCCACATACAATCGTTTTGTCTCTTTCCTGAAGAACTGGGCGGAGAGATGGGTCTTGGCTTCGACTGTTTTAGCCACCAGCAGCAATCCGGATGTGTCTTTGTCTATTCTGTGTACCAGCCCCAGCCGGGGATCATCGAGATCCTGGATGTTGTCTTGCTTCAGATGATAGGCTACCGCGTTGACCAGTGTCCCCGTGTAGTTGCCGTGCCCTGGGTGTACCACCATACCGGCAGGCTTGTTGATGACCATCAGCTCATCGTCCTCGTAGACAATGTTCAGCGGAATGTCCTCGGGGAGGACCTCCAGCTCACGCCTGGGTCTGTCCATCACGATGGAGATCACATCGAGCGGTTTAACCTTGTAGTTTGATTTCACCGGCAGGTTGTTCACCAGGATACAGTTCGCATCAGCAGCCTGCTGGATACGGTTACGGGAGATACCCTCAATGCGTACGGTCAAAAATTTATCGATTCGCAACAGATTTTGTCCCTTGTCTGCTACGAACCGATAATGTTCATACTTTTGTCCCTGGTCCGGGGAATCACCCATGAACTCGTCCTCCTCGTCCGGTAAAAAATCGCTCTCGTCTGTCAATGGATCTGTCACAAAGCAACCTGTTAGAAAAATGATTTGTCAATCTGTTGCTCTTCCCCCGGTTGGGTGAGGTTCTCGTTTCCCACCTGACCCGGAGGCACAATATACTCGTTGTCCACCCTCAGCGAATCGGCAAGGACACCACTGGTCACCACAAGTGTCAGTGGTGAACCGGCGGGAATCTTTTCCTCTGGTGTCAGCGTTTTACCCCGATATTTCACCGCCACCACCAGACCGGAATATTCCGAGGGAATCTCTTCGATATTCAGCTGCTTGAATCCCATCGAGGTTAGCAGTGCTGCTGCCTGACGGGTAGAATAGTCTACCAGGTTGGGTACGGCTATCTGCTGTGGACTTTTTGAATAGATGGTAATGTAGATAGAGCGTCCTTCCTTTACCTTGTTGCCCTCTTTGGGCGTCTGGTCAATGATGGCACCGGGGACAGCATCGCGGTGATAAATGGAGTCCACCACCAGGGCGTGCAATCCCTTGGATTTTAAAATGGTGTTCGCCTCTTTCACCTGCAGCCCTCCCAGTGCCGGCACGATCACGTTTTGACCGTGTCTGGTGTATACGTTCAGAAACAGCAATGAAAGCAGTATAAGAAGCAGACCGCTTACAACAATGATCAGCAGATTTTTTGAAATGCTGTTTTTAAATATTGATTTCTCAGTTTGTTTTTTGGCCATAACATTCGCCCGAATAAGTGGATAAGCTCTTCCGCGTACAAAAATACAAAAAAAAACATTGCGACAGGGAAAGGTGTGGAAAAAGAGAGGGTCTAACGTAAAATAGGAACAAGAGGGCAGAAATAAGAAACAGGAACAGGATTTGCCCCTGTTCCTGTTTCTCCCGGAAATATCTTGATTTAATATTCGTCGGATACGGTTAATCTTGCCCTGCCTTTTGCCCGACGAGATGCAAGCACTTTCCTTCCGTTTTTGGAAGACATTCTGGTACGGAATCCGTGTTTGTTCTTTCTCTTTCTGTTAGAGGGTTGGAATGTTCTTTTCATTTGATTATACTATTTTCTGTTGTTATCTTCTTCTATTTACGGGCTGCAAAAATAGACAAAATTTTTGAAAGAAACAATTCTGACAGCGTAAAAAATCTTTTTTCCTGATATTGACCCGTTAACGGGTGGAGGGTGAAATAAAATGGAGAAAAACAGCATAAATGTTTTGCGTTTATGGAAAAAGGTTCTATATTTGCACCCGCAATTTAGATATCGGCATATTTAAATAGGGTAAACGGCCGAACAGGGCCCATTCGTCTATCGGTTAGGACGCAAGATTTTCATTCTTGAAAGAGGGGTTCGACTCCCCTATGGGCTACATCAAATTAAAGTTTTACTAACAGGCGTCAATCAAATGGCAAATCACAAATCATCAGAAAAAAGAATCAGACAAACCAAAGTGCGTCGTTTGACCAACAGGTATTCATCACGCACAACGAGAAATTCGGTTCGTAAATTGCGTTCCATCACATCCAAGGAGGAAGCTCAGAAGATGTATCCCGAGGTTTGTTCCATGTTGGATAAGCTGGCGAAGAAGAATGTTATTCACCAGAACAAGGCCAACAACCTGAAATCGAAATTGGCTTCCCACGTGAATAGCTTGAGCTGATTTCCGAGCAATCAACCTACACGGAAAGCCGGGCAGATTTGTTCGGCTTTTTTGTTATACGTTTGTACGATTAAAATGACAGATATTGTAACAGCCATATCTTTCGGAATGGAACACTCCGGAAGATGTGAGCCGGTAAATGATCATCAACAGAGAAAATATGGTAAAACATTTGGTTATGTTTAAGCTGGCCGAGGAGGCCGAAGGAAATCCTAAAGCGGAAAATGCCCTTATTGTCAAAGAGATGCTGGAATCGTTACAGCAGGTGATCCCGGTTATTCGTAAGACAGAGGTCATTGTGCAGCTCGCGGAGACCTCATCCGATAACTACGATATCCTGCTCGTCAGCGATTTTGAGACGCCGGACGACCTGAAAACCTATGCGGTACACCCTGCACACCTGAAGGTGGGTGCCTTCATCGCGAAAGTAAGGACAGCCAGGGCGGTGATCGATTACAATTACTAAACCGGTTATCTTGATGTGTTTGTGGTATAAGGCGGACGCTGAGTTCGCCTTTCCGGCTTTCTACCCGCGCATGCCGTTCCTAAAAAAAGCAAAAAGGGTTGGTAAAGAGGTGAATTTTTCGTATATTTGTTCGATTTTATAACATCCTTAAGAACCGTTGTAAGACGCTATTTCACAGAGAGATTAAAAAAACAGAAGAAATGTCAGAAGAAGAAAAAAAATCGGCAAGCGGAGCGTACTCCGCGGAGAACATCCAGGTGCTCGAAGGACTTGAAGCAGTACGCAAACGTCCGGCGATGTACATAGGCGATATCAGCGAGAAAGGGCTCCACCATCTCGTGTATGAGGTGGTGGATAACTCCATCGACGAGGCGCTTGCCGGATATTGTACCGAAATCGATGTCATCATCAACGAAGATAATTCTGTGACGGTAAAAGATAACGGACGGGGGATACCCGTTGATTACCATGCGAAAGAGAAAAAATCGGCCCTTGAGGTGGTGCTCACCGTGCTACATGCCGGCGGCAAGTTCGATAAAGGGTCTTATAAGGTTTCCGGAGGGCTTCATGGTGTGGGTGTTTCCTGTGTGAATGCACTTTCCATTTATTTGAAAGCCGAGGTCTACAAGGACGGGAAGATTTACACGCAGGAATACTCACAGGGTAAGCCCTACGCAGATGTGAAAATCACGGGCGAAACAAAGGAGAACGGCACAGTGATTACCTTTAAACCGGATGATACGATCTTCACCATCCTGGAATACCGGTATGATATCCTGGCTACCCGGCTGCGGGAGCTCGCGTTTCTGAATGCCGGCCTCACGCTCACACTCACCGATAAACGGTCCTCCAGAGAGGACGGGACGTTTAAAACAGAACGTTTCTACTCAGACACCGGGTTGGAAGAGTTTGTACGCTACATCGACAAGAACAAGGTTACCCTTATCCAGGTGCCCATCCACATTGTTACGGAAAAGAATGGGATTCCCATCGAGATTGCGATGACCTATAATGATACCTACAACGAAAATATCTTCTCCTATGTAAATAATATCAACACCATTGAGGGAGGGACGCATCTCACCGGTTTCCGCAGAGGGTTGTCACGGACGTTGAAGAAATATGCCGAAGATTCCAAAATGCTCGAGAAGGTGAAGGTGGAGATCAGCGGTGATGATTTCCGTGAAGGGCTTACAGCCGTACTATCGGTAAAAGTGCAGGAACCTCAGTTTGAAGGCCAGACCAAGACCAAGCTGGGTAACAGTGATGTGATCGGTGCCGTGGATCAGGCTACCGGGGAGGCATTGAAGTACTACCTCGAGGAACATCCGAGAGATGCCAGGATGATTGTCGACAAAGTAATACTGGCCGCTACAGCCCGTCAGGCGGCCCGCAAAGCGCGCGAGATGGTGCAGCGTAAATCCCCCCTGTCGGGTGCAGGCCTGCCGGGTAAGCTGGCCGACTGCTCCAGCAAGGACCCGAGCCTGAGCGAGATCTTCCTGGTGGAGGGTGATTCCGCCGGAGGTACCGCCAAGCAGGGACGTAACCGTATGTTCCAGGCGATCCTTCCCCTGCGCGGTAAGATCCTTAACGTGGAGAAGGCGATGCCACACAAGGTGCTGGAGAGTGATGAGATCAAGAATATCTACACCGCTCTCGGAGTGACTATCGGTACGGAGGAGGACTCCAAGGAACTCAATATTGCGAAGCTGCGGTACCACAAGATCATCCTGATGACCGATGCCGACGTGGATGGAAGCCATATCGATACACTGATCCTTACCTTCTTTTTCCGGTATATGCGCCCGCTGATCGAAAACGGTTTTGTCTACATTGCCACGCCGCCGCTCTATCTCTGCAAGAAGGGTAAGGCGGAGGAATATTGCTATAATGACCGGCAACGGAAAGAGTTTATCGACAAATATGGCGACGGTAACGAGAACGCTGTACACACACAACGCTACAAAGGTCTGGGTGAGATGAACGCCGAGCAGCTCTGGATCACGACGATGAATCCGGAGAACCGTCTTTTGAAACAGGTGACCATCGAAAATGCCGCCGATGCCGACATCATATTCACCATGCTGATGGGTGAAGAGGTGGCACCACGACGTGAGTTCATCGAGGAGAATGCGACCTATGCCAACATCGACGCGTAATAGAAATGTGACCCAGTAGAGATGAAGCGACCTGGCGGCCTGAAAATGAACGATAAAGCAGTCATTCTTTCCCCGGCGGGTAAGATTGACGTGTCCATCGTGCAGGATGCCGCAGCCGTGCTGAGAAGTTGGGGGCTGCAGCCAATGATTGGCGAGAATGCTTTCTGTGCGACAGGACGTTTCAGTGGAAGTGTGGAACAGCGACTCTCCGATTTGCAGAAAGCGTTCGACGATCCGGAGGTGAAGATGATTCTCTGCTCCCGGGGCGGCTATGGTATCGTTCATCTGCTCAGTGATCTCGATTTCACCGGTATCAGGGAACATCCGAAATGGGTGGTGGGCTATAGTGATATTACCGCGCTCCATGCTGCTTTGCAGGCCAACGGCATCGCCTCCGTGCATGGTCCCATGGCAAAACATCTTTCGGATGAGGGACCCGATGATCAGGCGGTAAGGTACACCCGCAATATATTGACAGGCCTTCCGGTGAATTATCATATCCCCGTTGAGGAGAAACAATCACTCAACAGAGAAGGTCTCGCTGCCGGCAGGCTGTTCGGCGGTAATCTGTCGGTTTTCTGTGGGATGCTGGGATCAGTCTATGCGAAGATACCCGATAGGGGTATTCTCTTTATAGAAGACACCGGCGAGGTACCCTACCGGGTCGACCGTATGATGTACCAGCTGAAACTGGCCGGGGTATTTGAAAAAATAAGCGGTCTTATCGTAGGGCAATTCAACGATTATCAGGAAGATGATCAGATGTATGCTCCGTTACAACAGTCCATATTGCATACGGTGAAAGAATACACATTTCCGGTCTGTTTCGGTTTCCCGGTGGGGCACGTGAAACAAAACTTCCCTCTTCTCATGGGAGAGAAAGCTGAACTAACAGTGGGAGACAATCTCATTACATTCCATCAAAACGAAACGGCAACATCATGACGATCAGTACAGAACTATTATTGCTTATAGGATCTGTTTTATTCTTTATAAGCATGTTGCTGGGAAAAGCGGGTCACCGTTTTGGAGTGCCTGTCCTGTTACTGTTCCTTATCGTTGGGATGGTCTTCGGATCAGATGGTTTCGGCCTGGATTTTGAAAATGTGCAGACAGCACAAATCATCGGTACCATCTGTTTATGTATTATCCTATTCTCCGGCGGGCTGGATACGAAGTTTTCGGAAATTAAACCGATCATCACTCCCGGGGTGATCCTGTCCACGTTAGGCGTGTTGCTGACGGCAATCATTACCGGTATTTTCACCTGGTGGCTGTCTGGACTGATGTTTCCTGCACTGGGTATCGGGATGCTAACGGCAATGTTACTCGCGTCGACTGTCTCTTCTACCGATTCAGCCTCCGTATTTGGTATATTGCGATCGAAGGGGCTGATTCTCAAAAACAACCTGAGGCCTTTACTTGAGTTGGAGAGTGGTAGCAACGACCCGATGGCTTACATGCTCACCATCATGTTCATGGGGATTATTCAATCGGGGAACGATCCCAATATCTTCATCGTCATCCTCAACATCGTTGTACAGCTTTCTGTTGGTGCCCTGCTCGGGTATTTCCTGGGAAAGCTGTCCGTGATCATTATCAACCGTATCCGGATGGACAACGCCTCGCTTTATCCGATCTTGTTGCTGATCCTGGGCGTATTTATCTTTGCATCAACCTATTTTGTCAAAGGTAATGGTTACCTGGCTGTCTATATAGCCGGGCTGGTCATCGGAAACGCCAAGTTCGTACATAAGCGTACCTCCATGAAGTTTATGGATGGTTTTGCCTGGATGAGTCAGATTCTGCTGTTCCTTACCCTGGGATTGCTGGTCAATCCGGGGGAATTGTTCGGTGTATTGGTCCCCGCCATCATTATCGCCCTGTTCCTGATTTTTATTGCACGTCCGGTGACTGTTTTTCTGTCGCTCATCCCCTTTCGGGAAACAGGCTTCAAAGACAAACTGTATGTCTCCTGGGTGGGATTAAGGGGAGCTGTGCCCATTATATTTGCCATCATCCCCCTGGCAGCAGGAATACCCCATGCACGGTGGATCTTTAACATCGTCTTCGTGATCACGATCGTATCCCTGCTTCTTCAGGGAACGTCTCTTCCTTTGGTGGCCAAGTGGCTGAAGTTGTCGGAGAAACCACAGAAATACAAGGCCTTTGAAGATTTCGACGTGGAGTTTTCCGAAGAGATCAAATCGGCCATGACGGAGATACTGATATCGGAAGAGGCTTTGCAGTATGGTAATAACCTGATGCAGATGCCTCTCCCGGACAGGACACTGGCCGTCATGGTTAAACGCGGAGAACACTATTTCGTGCCGACAGGAAAGACTGAACTGTTTGAGGGTGATAAGCTGCTGGTGATCTCGGATGATGAGGAAGCACTCAAAGAGACTTATCACAGTATGGGTATTTCTGATTACTCCTTTCAGAAGAATAAGTGATGTAAGCAGTCAGCGGTCAGCTAACAGCTTTTAGCAATGGGTGCCCGGCTGATCGTTGAGAAAGGAACACGGAACTCGAAGCGTTGAACGCTTTAAAAAAATATTGCAATGAAACAGCTATTCATCTTTCCACTTTGTGTGGGTTTGATTGCCGGACTCCTGTGTACCCTGTCGTGCAACTCCTGTCAATCGACCAGGCCGATTGCCGTGTCTGAACCTTACAGGCAGATATCTCCCGATTTCAATGCCGACAGCGCTTACCGGTTCGTGGAGAGACAGGTGGCATTCGGACCGAGAGTGCCGGTCAGTACGGCACACAGCGAGTGTGGCGATTATCTGACGGCAAAGCTGGCTGAATTCGGCGCTCAGATGGTGGAACAGCATGCTGACGTCACTCATTACGATGGGAAGAACCTGCCGATACGCAACATTATTGGCCGTTACAATCCGGATAACAAAAAAAGAATACTACTCTATGCACACTGGGATTCACGCCCTTTTGCAGATCAGGAGACCGGTGAAGAGAGACAGCGTCAGCCGATTGCCGGCGCCGACGATGGTGCCAGCGGGGTGGGGGTACTGCTCGAGATAGCCCGTCAGCTGCAGCAGCAACCGGTGACCATGGGGGTGGACATCATCTTTTTCGATCTGGAGGATTGGGGGCAGCCCTCATCTGACACCCGCCAGGTGGAAGGTGACTGGTGGTGTGTCGGCTCCCGTTACTGGTCGGAGTATCCCCATGTGGAGCATTACAAAGCATCTTATGGTATCCTGCTGGATATGGTGGGCGGTAGCAATGCCACTTTTCGCAAGGAGGGGTATTCCATGCAATATGCACCCCACGTGGTGGAAAAGATATGGAGCAGAGCAGCCAAGCTGGGATATGGCAATTATTTCCTGCCCCAAAGCGGCGGATATATCACCGATGATCATCTGCCGGTAATCAAGCAACAACGAGCTCCCAGTGCCAATATCATCAATCTGAAGTCTGACACGCCCACGGGATTTGCTCCCCACTGGCACACCCTCCGTGACGATATGCGCAATATTGACCGCAATACGTTGAAGGCAGTAGGACAAACAGTCATGGAAGTAATATATACAGAAAACTCAACACCTACCTGACAAATATCAAGACATCGTTGACAAATTTGTATCACAAGATCGTTGACACTTTAATTGTCAATCTGTGTCAGAAGATCGTTTACATAAAAACAAAGAGTTCTTTTAAATATTGCAAACTT
>CAKMJT010000042.1 GCA_927407015.1 uncultured Proteiniphilum sp.
CGGCCTCGACCTATACGATTACGGCGCCCGGCATTACGATGCGGCTTTGGGTAAATGGTTAACAATTGATCAGCTGGCGGAAGAATATTATAGCATTAATCCTTATGTCTATACTGCCAATAATCCTGTAAATTTGATTGACCCGAATGGAATGTTCCTTAATGAATATATTTTCAATCAAAATGGTGATTATACCCGTAGAATACGAAAACCAGGAGAACACACTGGACTAATCATGGGGAATGATACTCAAAAGCCACTTACTTTTAAATTTGCTGATCCTAAAAATGATCCCAAATCAATTGATAAAGGTGAGATTACAGGGGTAAAGATAGTTACAAACGAAGCAATTTCTAAAGTGCTAGAGGAATCTGAGGTAAATAAACAAGAGAACCTAGAGAATAAAGTTGAGTTTATAACTAGAGAGAGTGATGCATCTAATTTAGAAGGCGAAGGTAAAATGGATTATGTCGTTACAGCTAAACCATTAATTGATGGAGTAGAACAACCTATAAGTGCAGACAAGTTGTATATTACTCAGACAGCGTCTGGGGCAGTAGCACACAATAATTATAATTTCGGCAACTTTTTATGGGGAGCTGGAGCTGGTAAATTAGGGTTCTCCAAGTTAACTGCAAAACTTGGAGCTCATATTAATAGTTTAAGAGACCCACATTATAAAAGATTAGATTCAAAGGACGACCAATATTCCATTGGATTAGGATATAAATGGAGTAAGTCAAATAAATAATACACACCAAGCTATGAGAACAGTGGTATTTATATTTTTGTTATTTATTATTCAAAATTGTAATACAATTGATTATCCTTCTGAAATAAAGAAAATATATTCATTGAATAAAGATAAGTCTTTTTCTGAATTTAAAAATTGGAATATTTATCTAAGAGAAGGAAAGAGGAATGTTTATTTATTTGACCACATGTTGAATAACAATATAGCAGCTCGTTATTTAGTTGTAGATGATGACTCTATTATATTCAAACAAATTTTTCCTGTTCATGATACAGTATTTTTTTTATTAAAAACAGATTTTCCTTACAAACATTCGGAAAAAACATCAATAAGTTTGGAATTATTTCTAAATTTTAAATCCTTGGGAATTGATGCTATCTATTATAAACAAAAAGAAAGGCTATTTTTATTAAGAAAGGATGATATTTCAATAATTCGATCAGTAGATCCCAGAAATAATTTTTCTGAAAGTGTGAACTTTCTCGATTATCGAAAAATTGATCCGCATTGGTTTTATTTTAAGGATGAATGATGGTAAGGTCAACATCCACCATCCGAATGAAAGGTGAAAGATTTAAACAAGAATATCACCTCCATAAACTATAATGCATTAAATTTGCCAGGTGACATCACCTTTTCGGATGGTAACACCATCCAGCCATATAAGTACAACGGGAAGGAGCTCGACCGCATGCACGGCCTCGACCTATACGATTACGGAGCCCGGCATTACGATGCGGCTTTGAGCAAATGGCTAACAATTGATCCGATGGCGGAGAAGTATTACTCGATTTCCCCTTATATCTATGTGGCCAATAACCCGATTAATATCATTGATCCAGATGGAAAGAAACTTGTATATTTAATAAGAGTAAAAGATGGTACAGTTATTCGACTAACTTATTCAAAAGGAAATTTCTTTTATAATGATGGACGGATATATTCTGCATCATCCGGGAACTATGACAAAACTGCAAAAACACTTTTAAACCAATATAGGAAGATATTAGATTCGGGTGATCAAGTTCTAATAAACCAATTACATCATTTGGAAAAGTCAGAGAAAGTTCATCTTATGCAAGAAGGAAAAACGGGGAGTAAAGTACGAAAAGAAGGGAATAAGACTCGAACATTCTGGGATTTTTCGGAGAAAAGTAAAAAAAGATTTGAACAGATTGAGAATATAGAATCATCTGATTTATCAACTGTTGCTCATGAAATGAATCATCAATATGATCGTGATATCAATAATGACACAGACAATTTAGAAGAGAATACAGCCAAGGATCCATCGGAAATAAGAGCTGTTAATAATGAAAATAGAGCCAGAAAGATAGAAAAAATCTCTGTAAGAAAAACTTATGGAGGAAAGATAATTGATCCTGAATTATTAATAAATCCACCAAATAAAAGATAAAATGAGAATAAATATAAATATCCTGTTGATAGTTTCTTTAATGATAGTTTCGGCTTTTAGCAACTGTAAGCAACAAAATAATATGCCAAAGTGCAGTCATGATAGATTCATTCATTATTATACAGGTGAGGAATTTGATTCTGACACATTAATTATAAACTGTGAATATATTTTCTTTGCGGATGTGGGTCTTGACTCTGTTATGATAACTGATAATTTTTCTCTCTTTGAAATATATAAATCTCAATATATTGATAAGTTTTCAGATTTTAAGTTTTTCTTGTGTTCTCTTTATGACAATGAAATTGTACTAAAAAAAGAAGATATAGACATCGAAAGAGTTAATAAAGTAATGTTCAAGAAAGAAAAATCTATTATAGATTCATTAAGGAATGAAAATATTGATAAAATAAAAGATTATTATTTTACTTATGATGACTTTTTTAGGACAAATATAGAAATTGAACAAAATGAAAAATACAATATCTTATATTTTTTCTTCAAAAATGAATATTACATTTCACACTCAGATTATGATGGATCATTTTTAATAATAGGAATAGATTCTAATTTTGTATATCAATAATTATTCTCATTTTCATTAGAAGTGCATATTCTGAATCCAATCTTGAGTCTATTCCGAAAAATCTTTTTTATAAATACATCAAAGCGACTGTTATCGGTAACCCACAAGCTGAACAGCGCAGCAGCGGTTACCCTTTCACAATACACCTATGATGAGATTGGACGGATGCTGACAAAGACACTGGCTTCGCAGACCTCCAGCATAGTCACCATTGCGGCCACGGCCGCAGTCACTTACTACGGCGCCTTCCAGTTCACCGACGGCGCCAATGTAACCACCGAGTACATCTACGACAAGAACGGCAACCTGAAGAAAGATTACAACAAAAAAATCGTTGACATTCAATACAATTCATTAAATTTGCCCGACGGATTGCAGTTCACCAACGGCAATACCGTGAACTACGTCTACAACGCCGCCGGGCAGAAGTTAAGCGTAACACACCGGACGGGATTGCAGGTTAAAGGGATCGGTCAAGGTTAAAAAGATGAAATCATAAGGGGATAGACCAGGGAGGCATTTTTATCGATGAAGCGGGTGATTATCCGGATAAACAGGCAGAAAATATCTATATATCACTGAATATATGGGTATTAAATGACCAAAAAGAGTGTTAAAGAGTTGCGCACCTGTTAAACATTTTCCTACCTTTCTGCGTCTTATACACAGGAAATATTTTTATTCACTCTTTTAAATTATTACAACATGAAAAAAGTAGCATTGATGGCACTGGTCGCCATTTTCAGTCTGAGTTTCACTCTTTCTGCTCAAGACAGTACAAAGGAAAAAAAACAGGACAGCAGGCGTATGCCTACTGAGATGAGATGGACAGCGAAGAACAGGGCCGAGAATATGGCCAAGCAACTCAATCTGTCTGACGAGCAAAAAGCTAAAGTGGAAGCGCTGTTTGAGCAACAGGATGCAAAGCGCAAAGAACAGATGGCCAAACAGCAGGGAAAAAGAGCAGAGATGACGCAGGATCGCGACGCACGCCGTGCCGAGATGATGGAAATGCGTAACAAAGCAGTCGCAGAAAACGATGCCGAACTGGAAAGTATTATCGGAAAGGAAAAAATGGAACAGTGGAAAACGTTACGCGACGAGCAGATGAAGAAAATGCAGGAAAGAAGCAAGTCGGGAGGACGCAGTATGAACAGGAACACTCCGCGGACAAACTAACCAGGCGTGTCTTTTCAACCGTAAAGGTTGATTCGCTCTGACAGGAACCCCGTAAGCTGAAAGGCTTCCGGGGTTCATTGCATACTACACGAAAATAGACCAATTATCTGAAACAGGCTTGTTTTTTCCTTAAAATATACAGTGAAGCCGATCGGGGATTATAGGCTGTGCGGGCTTCCGCGTTGCATCCCTCAGAAAGGATGAAATCGTGGACCAGGAATCACAACACGATGCAGCGTTTCACCGGTGAAGATAGACAGTCGGGGTACCAGCAGGTAGTAGAAAGCCGGTCCGGCTTAATAATAATACTTCTCAATGATGCGTTTGAACTCCGGTGTCTCCTTAAACCGGCCGAGCCAGCTGTTGAGGCTGTCAAGCAGTTGGGGGGAGTCACGGCGTACTGCCCACGACTCCAGCTGTGTGAAGCTGATATCTGTTTCGATATCGATCTCCGGCAGCGTTTCAGCCAGACGCACGGCCACCTTCTCGTCACATACCGTAAAATCGATATCACCCGTCGCCACCATCATCACCAGCTGTTCCGTTTCGTACGTAGGATCTTCTTCCACGTACAGGGTATCGCCTATCTCGTGCGAGAGGTTGTTCAAACGGAGGATAGCGGGCGAGTCTCCCGGCACATGGATGGTTTTCCCGGCCAGGTCCAGATGCTGACGGATCGGCTCCGCACCATCGTTATACGCCGCTTTCCGCTGCACCAGCACCTCCTTGTTGAGGGTGAGGGGTTGGGTGAAGGCGAAGGTATCTTTCAGCGGCATGTTCACCGGGATGTTCCTGGCGACCAGATCGTAACGCTGCGCCGTTAATCCCTCCAGGTTCTCCTCGAGGCTGTTTTCAAGAAAAAGATTCACCCTCACCCCCCACTCTTCTTCCAGCGCCTGCATCATCTCCATCTGAAAACCCTGTGTGGAATCGCCCGAGACATAATATCCGATAGTGTTGTAGTCGGTGACCACATTGAGCACACCCGACGCCCTGATCTCGTTGTAATCACGGGGTTCAGGTTTACTGTCCGCATTCCGGCGGGCCTGGCTGCGGATCAGGTACATTGTGCCGGCAGCCACGATCAGCAAAAGGAGGTAGAGATATAACCGTTTCCGAGATTTCACGGGTGAAAGGGTCTAGTTGTGAAGGTTGACGGAGACACCCAGCTTCAAGACAAAAGGGTTCACCGGATAACCCGGGAGTGAAAAATACTCGCTCGGTTTCAGCACCATGGGTGCCACATTATAGAACATCACGAAGAAACGGGTCTGCTTCAGGTGCATGTTGGCATAGACCGTGGCGATGGGATAGTTGCCGATCTCCCTTTCTCTCTGGTTGTAGAACTGCAGCAAGGCGGGCTCATAACCGGGAACAAAATACCTTGTATGGTAATGGGCGTCTACACCCAGCTGTAGGGTAAGCTCATTCACTATCTTCGTCTTCAGATACATGTTCGAGTAGAGGCTGATGGTGGGCAGCGGTATTACCTGCTGATTGCTCGAGGTCTGATACACCACCTGGTTGTCCCAGTTGAACACGCCGAGATGTATGTTCTGATCCACGCGGGCCGTCAGCACCTGTACGCTGCCGCCCTCCTGCGCGATGTTTCTCTCCTGATCGTAATAGATGAAGTTCTGCAGGTTCTCCACGCCGACACTCAGCGTGGTGTTGGTGAAGGGGATAAGTACCCTGCCGCCCACGTACACCCTGCGGATATCGCCCAGATCATGATCCCACCGGAAATACTTGGAGTAATAATGCTCCTGCAGGTACTTCGGCCGCAGGTTCTTGATGTAGGCTTCCGCCGATAATGTGGTACGCTTGCCCGCGATATCGAAGCCCGTCTCCACATCGCCCATCGCCCTGAACTCGCCCAGGTTCACGCCGAGGACACCCAGATCGGCCCGCAGGTTAAACAGCAGGTTATCACCCTGCTGCTTGTTCAGCAGACCGCCTATGGTGACGGCACTCTCACGATGATGCATATAGCCGGGCCCCACGCTGTCTCTCATGGAATAGTTGCGAAGGTCGTACTCCAGGAAAGCGGTCAGCCCAAATTTCACCCACTCCTTGAATCCTTCTCTCAGGCTTAGGGAAAAACTGTTCCTGAACGAGGTATAGCGGATGCTGTCGTCCACCGCCCCGTTGTAATACCTATTGGCATAGAACTGGTCAATCTTTTGCATCTGCACCCCGTCAACATTCACCAGGGCTGTGTCGTAGGACAAGAAGCGGCGGTGTTGCTGTGTATATTGCGAGGAGACGCCGATGCTCGCGACGGGCACAAAACGTCCCATCCCTTTGTGCAGCGAATCGGTCGGGAGCTCCCTGTATCCCAGGTTATAGCGGCCCGACAGGAAAAAACGGTTGTTCCGCACCGCGTTCCAGGTGTCGGTAAATTTCACGGGGATATCTTTCGAGGTGAAGCTTTGCTGTACTGAATCCGGGTCGGTGATAAACTGTTCGTCGGTGACACCACCGTTCTCGAAATTGGTCAGAGAGCCCAGGTTCAGAAAAGCATGTCCCTCGAGCCTGTCGGACAGGTAATTGCCGAAGAGGGAGAAGTTGTTGTGCTTCACGGCCTGCGAGTTATAGAAGCCGCGTGCATTGATCAGATCCACATCCAGTCCCACATTCAGACTTTTCCCAAAATTGGAGGTGAGTCTGGCCTCGAACCGCTCCTCCCTGGTCTGTTTGGCCCCGGCACGATGATAGTTGAGCCGGGAATAGGGTATACGCGTGTTGACGAACAACAGTTTCTCCGGGTCTTTCAGATAATGGGTATAAGCATTGTTGAAAATAAAGGTTTCCGTCTCCTCCCGGTCGAAAAATATCTTGGAGAACGCCGGTGATCCCAGTGGTGCCAGGAAACCCATCGCCACGGACTGTCCGTCGGGCAGTGTCGTCTGCTGGTAGTTGTGCAGCAATGTGTCCGAGATGGCAGGCAGGCGGCTGGCAGTGCGGGCATCCAGCTTCCAGAGGGTCATCCGTGTCAGGCGCTGCAACGAGTCTGCCTCCGCACTGTGATCGTTGAGCAGATGATCGAGATGCGATGATGACTCCCGGGAGGGATCCAGCGTGTCGCGTGACAGGGGTCTCCGGGGAAGCAGATCCAGCGAGTCGGGGTTGGTGGTGATCTGCGATGAATCGGGCAGGATAATGCGCGCCTGAGGGTATGCAGCCGCAATGCATAATACCGTCGCCAGAAGGGTTATAAACAGCTTTTCTTTCATCGGATGCAAACTTACACAAAAAAATTGCCACTGACTGAAAGTGTGCACTGTTTTTATCTGGTTTTTGAGAATTTTTAGGACGAAACAACCCGATAAGAACGAACGGACTTGCCGGGTGCACATATTTCACAGACTCAGTCATGATCATCAACCATACAACCGCATAACCGGGGAAACAGTAAGCGGAATCATGCTAAACGCCTGCGAATAACCTTACATATTTTCATCAACCCTTACAAAAATTAGCCTTTTTACGCGACATTTAAAATAATTCCATTATCTTTGCAGCAACTAAACGATAAAAATGAAAGCAAACAGATTTCCTCATCATCATTTTCATACTTGCAATCAGGCGAGTTGAGATAGATATGTGCGAATGGTTGAGTCTATATTTATACACCCGTCTGAATAACATCAGGCGGGTTTTTTGTTAAGCTCAGACCGATTTTATTCGACAAAAAGAACAGAACAATGGAAAAAATCAAAATCGCTATCCAAAAGAGCGGCCGGCTAAGCGAGAAATCGATCGATCTGCTGACAGAATGCGGCATCAAGGTGTCCAACGGCAACAGGAAGCTGAAAACCGAGGCGCGTAACTTCCCCATGGAGATCCTCTTCCTTCGTGACGATGACATTCCCCAGTATGTGGAACAGGGGGTAGCCGATATCGGCATCCTGGGCGAGAACGAGGTGTGGGAAAAAGACAAGGAGGTGGATGTGATCGAGAAACTGGGCTTCGGCAACTGCCGCCTCTCGCTCGCCATCCCGAAGGACGAGGACTATACCGGACTCGATTATTTCAACGGTAAACGTATCGCCACGAGCTACCCGAAGATTCTGAACAAGTTCTTCCAGGTGAAGGGGATTGACGTGACGATTGAGGAGCTGGGCGGCAGCGTCGAGATAGCCACCGGCATCGGCCTGGCGGATGCAATCTTCGATATCGTCAGCACCGGCAGTACCCTGCTCATGAACGGACTCAAAGAGGTGGAGTCAATCATCCGGAGCGAGGCGGTGCTCATCTGCAATAAAAAACTATCTCCTGCGAAAACAGCACTCCTTGATCAGTTGTTGTTTCGAATCAAAGCCCATAAAAACGGGCAGGGCAAAAAATATGTATTGCTGAACGCCCCCAACGAGGTGATTCCCGATATCGTCAGGCTGTTGCCGGGCATGCGCTCCCCCAGCATCCTGCCGCTGGCTGATGAGGGATGGAGCAGCGTGCACTCGGTGATCAGCGACGACGACTTCTGGGAGATCATCGACGAACTCAAACGGCACGGTGCCGAAGGCATCCTCGTGGTACCCATCGAGAAAATGATACTCTAAATATAAGAATGATAAATTGATGAATTGTTTTTCTTCGAAAAACAATCTCCAATCATTGAAACCTGATAAAGTAAAATAATGAAAACAATATCCAACCCTTCCCAGAGCAAATGGCAAAAGCTGGCCGAAAGGCCGCTGATTAAACAGCGCAAGCTGATGGACACGGTAGAGAAGATGTTCTACAACATCCACCGTAAGGGCGACAAGGCGGTGCTCTCCTACAGCCGCACATTTGATTATGCCGGTCAGCAGACGCTGGCCGTCGATGCGGAGACTATCGCGAAAGCCGCCGACAGGGTGCCGGAACGGCTGAAGCAGGCCATTGCGCTGGCACAAAAGAACATAGAGACCTTCCATCGCTCGCAGCAGGAAGAGGTACGCAAGGTGGAGACAGCTCCGGGTGTGGTCTGCTGGCGTGAGTCGCGCCCCATCGGGCGGGTAGGCATCTACATCCCCGGTGGCACGGCCCCCCTCTTCTCAACGGTGCTGATGCTTGCCGTGCCGGCGAAGATCGCCGGCTGCAGCGAGATCGTGCTCTGCACCCCTCCCGACGAAAAGGGGGAGATCCATCCCGCCATCCTCTACACGGCCTGGCTGGCAGGGATCACGAAGGTCTTCGCTGCCGGAGGTATTCAGGCTATCGGCGCCATGACCTTCGGTACGGAGAGCATCCCCAAAGTGGATAAGATCTTCGGCCCCGGCAACCAGTACGTGATGGCGGCGAAACGCTCCGCACAGTTCTACGGTGTGCCCATCGATATGCCGGCCGGTCCCAGCGAGGTGCTCGTGATTGCCGATCAGACCTGCAACCCCGCGTTCGTCGCTGCCGACCTGCTGTCGCAGGCCGAGCACGGTCCGGACAGCCAGGTGATCCTGCTCTCTGACAGCAAGCAGGTGATCAAGGCGGTGAACAGGGAAATCGACCTGCAGCTCCCCACCCTGCCCCGCCAGGAGATTGCTGTGCAGGCGCTCAAAAACAGCAAGGCTATTCTCTTCCGGGATCTGGACGATTGTATTGTTTTCAGCAATCAATATGCTCCGGAACACCTGATTCTGGCAGTGGAAAACCCGGTGCTGCTGAGCCGCGACGTGGTGAGCGCCGGCTCGGTCTTCCTCGGTAACTACAGCTGCGAGAGCGCCGGCGACTATGCCAGCGGCACCAACCATACGCTGCCCACCGGCGGGTATGCCAGGGCCTACAGCGGTGTCTCCCTCGACAGCTTCGTGAAGAAGATCACCTTCCAGCAGCTCAGCGAGGAGGGCATCGTCAGCATCGGCAATGCCATTGAGACCATGGCGGAGGCGGAGCAGCTCCACGCCCACAAGAATGCCGTGACGCTGCGCCTGGGAGCCGTCACCGCCAGGCAGCTGCAGGCAGCCACGGAGATCACTCCGGAAAACAGCACAGAAGAAGAAAAAAAAGAAGAAAGAGATGAAACATTTTGATTTACAATCGCTGGTACGTCCCAATATATGGGCACTGAAGCCCTACTCCAGCGCCCGCGACGAGTTCACCGGTGATGAAGGCATCTTCCTCGATGCCAACGAGAACCCGTTCGGCAGGAAGAACCGCTACCCCGACCCGCACCAGCGCCTGCTGAAGAAGGCCCTGTCGGAGCTACGGCACATCCCTGTGGAGAACATCTTCATTGGCAACGGCAGCGACGAGGTGATCGACCTGGTCTACCGCATCTTCTGCGAGCCGGCACACGACCGCGTGATCCTCTGTCCCCCCACCTACGGGATGTATGAGGTCTCGGCCAACATCCACAACGTGGCGGTGATCCGTGTGCCGCTGACCGATGATTTTGAACTGAACATCGATGAAATACTCTCGCATGATGCCCGGTGTCTCTTCGTCTGCTCACCCAACAACCCTTCCGGAAACCGGTTGAAGAACGTGGAGCGGCTGCTGGAGGAGTTCAGGGGCATCGTGGTGGTCGATGAAGCTTATATCGACTTCTGCGACGACAAGAGCTTCACGGAGCTGCTCCCCCGCTATCCCAACCTCATCTTGATGCAGACATTCAGCAAAGCCTGGGCGCTGGCCAGCGCCCGCGTGGGCATCGCCTACGCCAGTGCCGGCATCATCGCATTGATGGACAAGACCAAGCCTCCCTACAATGTGAGCGCATTCAATCAGGAGGAGGCGCTGAAGGCGCTCTCCAAACCCGCGAAGCATGCCTACCGGGTGAACCTGATCCTACAGGAACGGGCACTGCTCGAAAAGGAGCTGGCACAGCTGCCGATGGTACGCCGCGTCTATCCTTCTGATGCCAATTTCCTGCTGGTGGAGGTGGACGATGCCGACAAGCTGTACAACCACCTGGTAAACCGGAAAGTGATCGTGAGGAACCGCAGCAACATGGTCCGCAACTGCCTGCGCATCACGGTGGGCACACCCGAGGAGAACAGGACGCTGCTGGAAGAGTTAAGAAACAGCAACCTCTCAATAAGTAACCACACATGAAGAAAGTACTTTTCATTGACCGCGACGGGACGCTGGTCCGGGAACCGGAGGATGAGCAGATCGACAGCCTGGAGAAGCTGGAGTTCTACCCCGGCGTCTTCCAGTACCTCGCGCGCATTGCCGCCGAGCTGGAATATGAACTGGTGATGGTCACCAACCAGGACGGCCTCGGCACCGCCTCCTTCCCGGAAGAATCATTCTGGCCGGCACATCATAAAATCCTCAAAGCGTTTGAAAACGAGGGGGTGCACTTCAGCGAAGTTTTGATCGACCGCTCCTTCCCGCACGAGCAGCTGCCCACCCGTAAACCGGGTACAGCGATGCTGACGCATTACCTGAAAGGTGGTTACTACATGGCCGGATCCTATGTGATTGGCGACAGGATTACCGATGTGCAACTGGCTCAAAATATGAATTGTAAATCCATATTATTAAGCAACAGTTCACATCCCGATGCCACGCTTTGCACCCCCTCCTGGGGCGATATCTACCGTTTCCTGCAGGCTACGCCGCGCACGGGTAAGGTACACCGCAACACCTCAGAGACCGATATCCTGGTGGAGGTCAACCTCGACGAGAGCGGCCGCAGCAGCATCTCCACCGGGCTGGGCTTCTTCGACCATATGCTGGAGCAGATAGCCCGCCACGGCAACATCCGCCTCACGGTGCAGGTGAAGGGCGACCTGCACATCGACGAGCATCACACCATCGAAGATACCGGCATCGCGCTGGGAGAGGCCTTCCTGCAGGCGCTTGGCATGAAGAAGGGTATCTCCCGCTACGGCTTTATGCTGCCCATGGACGACTGCCTGGCACAGGCCGCCATCGACTTCGGCGGGCGCCCCTGGCTGGTGTGGAACGCCGCTTTTCAGCGGGAGTACGTGGGTGATGTACCCACCGAACTATTTATGCACTTCTTCAAGTCGTTCAGCGACAGTGCGAAGTGCAACCTCAACATCAAGGCAGAGGGCGACAATGAACACCATAAGATAGAGGCCATCTTCAAAGCCTTTGCCCGCGCCGTGAAAATGGCGGTGAAGCGGGGCGAGACAGAAGGCATCCCAAGCACGAAAGGAGTTATTTAAAGATGATCGCAATTATAAAATACAACGCGGGGAATATTACTTCGGTGGAAAATGCGGTACGCCGGCTGGGTTATCCCTGCCTGGTGACCGACGATATCGATGAAATTCTGCGAGCCGAAAAAGTGATCTTTCCCGGAGTCGGGGAAGCTAAGTCGGCAATGGTCTACCTGAAAGAAAGGGAATTAGACGATGTAATTCAGTCGTTGCATCAGCCTGTGCTGGGCATCTGCCTGGGCTTGCAGCTGATGTGCAGCCACTCCGAAGAGGGCGATACGGCGTGCTTCGGCATCTTCGATGCGCGGGTGAGGAAGTTCCCCCCGGGGGAGATCGTCCCCCATATGGGATGGAACAATCTGTCGGATCTGAAGGGCCCCCTTTTCAGCGGTTTCGGCAAAGAGGATACGGTCTATTTCGTACACAGCTATTACGCCGAGATCTGTCCGCAGACCATCGCGCAATGCGACTATATCGTGCCGTTCAGCGCGGCCATGCAGAGAGACAATTTCTATGCCACGCAGTTTCACCCTGAGAAGTCGGGCAGCGTGGGCGAGCATATTTTACAAAATTTCCTGAGTCTGTGATGAGCCGGCTGCAGACCCTTCCGTCCGCATCCCGCTGATCCGATCTCTGTCAATCAAATACATTCAGTTCCTATGAGAATCATCCCCGCCATAGATATCATCGAAGGCAAGTGCGTACGGCTGACGAAAGGCGACTACAGCACCCGGAAGACCTATCGCGACAACCCGCTGGATGCCGCCAGGAAGTTCGAAGCGCACGGCATACAGTACCTGCATCTGGTGGACCTCGACGGTGCCAGGTCGAAACATATCGTCAACCACCTCGTGCTGCACGAGATCGCCACGAAGACATCGCTGAAGATCGATTTCGGCGGCGGCATCAAGTCGGACGAGGATGTACGGATCGCCTTCGAGAGCGGTGCCGCCCAGATCACCGGCGGCAGCATCGCCCAGCAGCAGCCCGCGCTCTTTCAGCGGTGGCTCACGACCTACGGTGCGGACAGGATCATCCTCGGTGCGGACAGCCATCACAGGAAGATAGCGACCGACGGCTGGCAGCAACAGTCGGAGGAGGATGTGGTCGATTTTATTTCCGCCTACGAGAAAGAGGGTGTCCGCTATGTGATCTGCACCGATATCGCGAAGGACGGCATGCTGGAGGGTCCCTCCACCGACCTCTACCGTGAGATCATCGCCCGGACGAACATACAGCTTATCGCCAGCGGGGGCATCACCTCCGTCGACGATCTGCTGGCCCTGCAGGCGCTGGGCTGCGAGGGCGCCATCATCGGCAAAGCTATTTACGAGGGTAAGATCGGACTGAATGAATTGGGGAGTTTTTTAATGAGAACTCAGAAATGAGAACTCAGAACTTAGAATGAGAAATAAATGTTGTAGGCTGTAAGTTATAAGTTAAAAGCTGAACGCTGAATACTGACAGCTTAAAAAAAAATTATGCTGAAAAAAAGAATCATTTCCTGCCTCGACATCAAGGATGGCCGCACCGTGAAAGGGATCAACTTCGTCGGACTGCGTGATGCGGGCGATGCGGTGGAGCTGGCCAAACGCTACGTGCTGGAGGGTGCCGACGAGCTGGTCTTCCTCGACATCACCGCCACGGTGGAGAACCGCAAGACGCTTACCGCGCTGGTACGGCGCGTGGCGGAAGAGATCAACATACCCTTTACCGTGGGTGGCGGCATCAGCACGCTGGCAGATGCGCAGGCCATCATCAGGGCGGGTGCCGACAAGGTAAGCCTAAACACATCCGCAGTAGAACATCCGGAACTGATTACCGAAATTGCCGGACAGTTCGGCAACCAGTGCGTGGTGCTGGCCATCGACACCAAGTGGGTCAACGGTCAGTGGATCGTCTACGTGCATGGGGGGAGGACCCCTACCCCGCTGCGGACGCTCGACTGGGCACGCGAGGGCGAGGAACGCGGCGCCGGGGAGATCCTGCTCACCTCGATGAACAACGACGGTACCAAGAGCGGCTTCGCCATCGACATCACCCGCGGCGTGAGCGAGGCAGTCCACATCCCTGTCATCGCCTCAGGTGGTGCGGGCACCATGGAGCATTTCGCACGGGTGTTCACCGGGACCAGGGCGAGTGCGGCGCTGGCAGCCAGCATCTTCCACTTCGGGGAGATACCCATACCCACGTTGAAACAATATTTACAGGAGCAGCACATACCCGTGCGTTGATCATGGGTGACAGATACAGATACATTAACCATCAAAAATAAGACAAGTGAACATCGATTTTCAAAAAAACGAAGGACTGGTTCCGGTCGTCATTCAGCACGCCAGCACACTGCAGGTACTGATGCTGGGCTATATGAACGAAGAGGCGCTGGAGAAGACCAGGGCAGAGGGCAGAGTAACCTTCTTCAGCCGCAGCAAGCAGCGGCTATGGACCAAGGGAGAGACATCGGGCAACTTTCTCACGGTAGAGGATATACAGGTCGACTGCGACAACGACACGTTGCTGATCAAGGTGTATCCGCAAGGACCCACCTGCCACACCGGCAGCACTTCCTGCTTCGGGGAGGAGACCGCCAGAGGGTTCCTCTACGAGCTGGAGAAGGTCATCGAACAACGTATCACCGAGAACCCCGAAGGGTCCTACACCTCCCGTCTCTTCAGCCGCGGTGTCAACAAGGTAGCCCAGAAGGTGGGTGAAGAGGCCGTGGAGCTGGTGATCGAGGCGAAGGACGACAATATCGATCTCTTCAGGAACGAGGCGGCCGACCTGCTTTACCACTATCTTATCCTGCTGAAGACCAAAAATCTGAAGCTGGAGGATATTGAAGCGGTATTGAAAGAACGACATAAGTAACAGGCACATCTCACAACTTATTCATCTTCTGCAACATACGTGGAGATAGAATAATCTCTCAACTTTGATATTGCATAAATAGCACAAATGTGCTATTTATGCAATTGTTATTTTTACCTTACTTTGCACAAGATTATACAATTAAAGAAGCTGCAAATGTTACGACAGTTAAAATTCGAGAAAATACGCTTTGCATTCTTATGGTACGATAAAGCGTACCCTGTGTCCTCTGTATCCTCTGTTTCTTTGAACCTTTCCTTACTTTCAGCACAACGAATGCGAATGTGTTGTTAACCTTGCAGCATACCACTACCCCATTTTTTTGTCCTTGCAATAATGTAACTGATCAGAATGTGACCATTCTGTCAATTGATTATTAGTCATTGGGATAACCATCCTGTTTCTTAATTAACAATATGCAATCCTTACTGATTCATTATCAGGGGAGAAGTATATCTGTATGACAATTCTATCAAATTTTTTAAAAATGAAAAGATTTTCATTCTCATTACGTGCAATATATATTCTTGCCGTTTTATTCACGGCATTCAATGGCGTGCATTCTCAAACAACTGTGACTGGTAACATATTCGACCGGAAGAGTGATGAGCCTGTTATTGGCGCCACAATCCTTGAAAAAGGGACAGGCAATGGTGCCAGTACGGATATCAACGGTTATTTTACCATTCGTCCTCTGCATGCATTGCCCATCACAATCAGCGTAAGCGCCATCGGATACAAAACCCGTGAAATAGAGATCGCTCACACCGGTGATTCCATTCGCTTTCCATTGGAGGAAGATGTGAGTCTGCTGGACGAACTGATTGTGATTGGTTACGGCTCGCAAAGGAGAAAAGAACTCACCGGATCGGTTGCCTCCGTATCAAGGAATCATTTGGTATACAATACCTCCTCATCTGTCGATGCCCTACTGGGAGGTGCGATAGCCGGAGTAAACGTGACACAAAACTCGGGACAGCCCGGCTCGCCATCCAATATACGAATACGGGGAGGGAACTCCATCAATGCGAGCAACGATCCGTTATACGTCATCGACGGAGTTCTATTTTTCAGTGATAACTCATCCACAAAAGTGGGTTTCGGCGGTATAGAAGGAGCGTTTAATCCGCTGAATCTGCTCAACCCTTCCGATATCGAGTCGATTGAGGTATTGAAAGATGTCTCGGCCACCGCAATCTACGGTTCCCGCGGCTCCAACGGAGTCATTCTCATCACCACGAAAAGAGGAAAGGAAGGCAGCAATCCGGTCAACTACCGCTACTCCACAGGATGGAGTCAATCGGCAAAAACACTCGATCTGATGAATGCCACACAATGGACCCGGATGCAAAAGGATTATTTTCTGAACAAACCAGGTTACAGTGATGAGCAAATTGCACAGGCAGGCAGAGGTTATGACTGGCAGGATGCTGTGCTGCAAAAAGGAATCACACAAAATCACGCCATCACCTTCAGCGGAGGAGATGAAAAATCGAACTATTATCTTTCGGGAAACTATTTAACACAGGAGGGTATCATCCTTCATTCCGGTTTCGACCGATTTGTGGGCAGAATAAATTATGACCGCGAACTACACCCCGGTTTATCGATCGGCATCAATCTGACGGGCAATAAAAGCATACAAAACAGCCTCACCACATTTGAAGGGGTGAACTACAACAGTTCTCCATTTTCAAAAGGTATTGCCAACTCGTTGACTTATGCATTGTATATTCCCCCCATTGTTCCCATATACAATGCCGACGGCAGTTACAACTACAACAATCCTTTCGAATATGCGTACCTCCGTGAGGGAAGTAAGACAGCCAACCCGGTGTCGGATCTGAAGAACAGTACATCACAAACAATCCATACAATATTTTTCGGTAATTTCTTTGCCCAATATACACCCATCGAAGGGTTGACGGCAAAAGTCAACCTTGGCGGCAACATCAATCAAACAACGCAAAACTACTTCTCACCCTCATACACAGCCATCGGACTGGAGCCCTCCGGCATTGGCGGAATCGGGAATAAGCGGACTGAAATCTTGTTGTCAGAATTTACATTAACCTATGCAAAACAGATAAACCGCATTCATTCATTTGATGCTTTGGCCGGTTACACGCATCAACAGACGAAAATGAATTTTGTGACCACCATGAGCGCCGGCTTTACCAATGAGGCGCTGGGAGTAGATAATCTGCAGGATGGCACGCCATATGGTGAAACGCCCATTCTCAGCGGTGCGACACACAGTGCGCTCTACTCCATTCTCGGAAGGGTAAATTATTCATTGCTGGACAGGTATCATCTGACAGCCAATTTCCGGAGCGACTACTCCACCCGTTTTGCCAGAAATCACAAATGGGGTATTTTCCCATCAGTCGGCCTGTCGTGGAATATCAACGAGGAACCATTCCTGAAAGAGAGGCCAAAACTGAGTAATCTCAAATTGAGGGTGAGTGCGGGAAATGTGGGGAACCAGGAGATTGGTGATTACGAATACCTCCAGATGCTGGAAGCAACCCGTTACGGGGGTGAGATTGTATATAGCATTGGCAACCGCGGAGATGAAAACCTGAAATGGGAAACTACCACACAATATAATCTGGGTGCTGATGCAGGATTTTTGAACAATAGGATCACTGCAGCCGCCGATGTCTATTACAAGAAGACCGACGATCTGTTGTTACGCATTCCCCCCAGTCTGGGAGAGGAGAATGAACAACTGGTCAATATCGGCAATGTTACGAACAAAGGTGTTGAATTTTCCGTCAACATGATCGTGGTGGATACCCCCCATCTCAACTGGTCCCTTGCAGGCAATATCGCCTCAAACCAGAACCGGATCACCCGCCTGAATAACAACGGCGACATTGAACAAGGTGTACAGATCCTGCGGGTGGGTGAATCATTGGGATCATTTTACGGATTGATATTCGATGGTGTGGTACAATCGGATGACGACGTTACCACCTTACCCACGACGCCTGCCTATACCCACCCTCAACCGGGAGATCCCAGGTTCAGGGATACCAACGGCGACCTTCACATCGATCAGAATGACCGGGTTGTCTTGGGAAGCACGCAACCCCGCTATACATACGGATTGTCTTCGACGATCAACTACCGGGGATTCGACATTTTTATGCTATTACAGGGATCAGAGGGCAACAAGGTCTACAATCAGTTGCGTCGCTACCTGGAAAGTCCCGGCGATGCATATAACGCATCTGCTGTATTGCTCGACAGCTGGACAGCAACAAATCCATCCGGCACCATACCCCGCATCACCGATGTGCCGATCTCTTCCGAGCTTGACAGTCGTTATATTGAAGATGCATCTTATCTGCGTCTTAAAACCGTCACGCTGGGTTACACAATCGACCGGATACCGTTTATCTCTTGCGGTTACCCGTTACAAATCAGACTTTTTACCACTGTCCAGAATCTATTTACCCTTACAGGATATAAGGGATATGATCCTGAAATTGCAGATGGTACTGATCTGGGGACATATCCCATGCCACGTACCTTTTCATTGGGAGCGAACATTTCCTTTTAATGCAACCATAATTTTTATTTTTTATTCACCCTTTAATTTTTATCAAAATGAAGAAGTCTTTTAAATTTCAATTCTTTACAGTCATAACAATCCTTTTACTGGCTGTGTATTCCTGCGAATCGAATGTTCCCGAACCGAGTGTGATCACTGAAGAATCTGTCTGGAAAACGGATCAGGAGGCACTGGCGACTGCCAACGCCGTTTATCCTCCATTGCAGCGACTGAGTTCTTCTTATTCATTTCTTTTAGAATCGGCCACCGAGAATACCATCAGCTTTGAAGGAGCCGATGATCAGGCAGGCCCGCTGGTCAGCCTTTTCCAGACAGATGTGAACAATTGGTATCCGACAAAGATATTCAATTATCTGTATGTAAGTATCGGCGAAGCCAACCGTACTGTGGCAAAGGCCGACTCCAGCTATGCAGGCGGCACGCTCACGCAGGCCACTATCGATTTGGCCAGCGCAAGGGCAAAATTTGTACGTGGGCTCGATTACCTTTACCTGACACAGCTATGGGGTGAGGTACCCATTATTCTGAGCACCCAATCTTCCCAATCGGAGCTGACTACACGTCGATCCATCGATCAGGTATATACACAGATTGTGAAAGATCTCACCGAGGCGGAACAGGATTTACCAAGATACGATGCGATACGCTCCAATCCCAGCAAGGGCGCGGCCAATGCTATTCTGGCCCGTACTTATCTCTCGTGGGCCAGCAAGCCTCTTTCACAGAATGAGGTAGCAGCCATAGCCGATAGTCGGACCGATCCGGCTCAGGTCTCCTGGGACAGGGATAAGTTACTCAAAGCGGTGGAGCATGCCGACAGAGTGATCTCCAGTGGGAACTATGGACTGGAAGCCAATTTTGAGGATATCTTCGGTGTCAGCGCGGAGAACCGTTCAAAGGAACACATCTTCACCATCCATCATGACGGAGACAACCTGGGTGATGCGCAAGGCAATCATCAGACACACTGCCCCTTTACCTTTCGGTTCGATTTGTATCAGGATACACACATCGGGCCTGCCGATGTAACATTGCTCAATCGCTGGTCCGATAACGACAAGAGGAAACGATATTCACTCCTCACTCAACTGTCCAATCAGGATGAACCACTTGTCGGCAGTCCAAAAAGCGCCACAGACTATAAATCGTACAATTTTGAATACCCTGCTACTTCTCCCCGTTTTGGGAAGTATATCCACCGCAATCCCTCATTTCACACTGTGGCACCCGGTACCGAATCAGGCCAGCCAAACAACATCAACCGCATCGAAATCCGATATGCAGAGGTACTGTTGATCAAAGCAGAGGCTTTGCTTCATCTAGGAAAAGCGGTGGAAGCGACGGAGGTGATCAATGAGTTGCGTAACCGGGCGGGCGTTGTCCCTATCTCCCTGTTGACGCAGGAAACATTGGAGGATGAATGGACTCTGGAACTCTTTTTTGAACAAAAGCACTGGCTCAACCTTGTACGCTGGAGAAAATTAATTGGCACGGTATTGACAGAAACGCCCAAGTTTGAATATTACAAACCTGTGTATCGTTCCGTGGAAGCGCAAATAGCACAATTCGGACCGGAGAAAGACGGCAGTCAGGCAGGTAGTGTGAAGACGAACTATCCGTTTTTTGCCAAGGTGAACAAGCATCTTCACTCAAAAACAGAAAACGTGAAGGGTAAGTTCTATCGTTTCCCCATTCCAAAGGGGCTGTCTGGCAACACTTTGGGTATAGATCAAAATCCCGGATACTGACAATCACACATAAAGATGAGAAAAATTTTATCCAATGCTACTTTTCAACTTCTCCTGGCAGATATTGTTTCAGATGGACACCGGAGGCACGCTCTATGCCTCAACAGGATTGATTCAGGCGATCATGGGAATAAATGAAGCCGGCATCGCCTTGATGATTACTATCTTTGCGTTGATGGACAGTTTCGGCACTACGCACAATATTACGGGTGATGGAGCACTTTCACTGATACTGAGTGCATTTGTCGAAAAGAAAGAGAAGGCAAAGCTGAAGGTGAAAACGAACAGAACAGATCCCACACGATCAGAATCGTTTAGTGCGTGACCGGAATCTTTTGGGTCACAATCCACACCTTCTGCCCGTCGGCCAGGGTGGTGGCGAAGAGATAGCAGTCGCCACCCTCCCGGAGGCCCGTTTTCCTGCGTATTTCGGCGACAGACATCGGAAAATTGCGAACAGTAATGTTCGCTTTTTTCGTTTCCTGCAGAAAGAGACGGATATTGTTCCGGTTGGGTGCGAAGAGCTGATCTATCTCAAAAATACGGCCGGGAAAATCGGCCATGAGCAGATCTGAAGTGTAGAGATGACTGTGTCGGTGCAGCTTCTTCACCTGAAAGCGGTTCGCCACCGCGTTGAATGCCCCTGCTTTGAGTACCGAGGCGTTGGGCTCGTAGAGGTACCTGCCCGGTTGTGCTGTCAGCACCGCCTCCTGCGCTTCCTCTGCCGGTGTAAAAGTCAGGAGCTCCCTCTCACCCGTCCTGTGCAGGTTCACCGCGTGGTAGAGACATTCACCCTCCTCCTCCGAGAGGATAAAGAGCAGCTCACGGCATTCGTTCTCCACGGAGACGACATGCACTTCGCGCACGTCGCCCAGTGTTTTCACGGCCAGCGAGATATCCAGCATCGGAGAGTACTTGATCATCACCCGCTCCGCCTTCTCCAGCAGCCGTTCTTTCAGTCGCGTGACGTCGGGCGTACAATCCTCAATCCGAAAAACCTTCCGTCCCCCCTCATCCCTGCGTGCCGGATCCAGGTAGATCAGGTCAGCCTTCTCCATCCGCGAACCATAATCCTCGCTTTTCCCGTGTAGCACCGTGGCATGTGTCAGCCCCAGCAGGCCGAAGTTATGCGCGGTCAGCTGGCAGAGCTCCTCATCCTGTTCCAGGTAGACCGCATGGCTGAAAAGGGGTGCGAGAAAGGAGAAATCGACGCCCATCCCGCCGGTGAGATCCGCCAAACGTGCTTTTCCTGCGGGCACCAGCGATGCTTTGTACTGCGCCGTCATCCCGGACGATGCCTGCTCGAGGGAGAGGTGCATCGGGTAGATTATCCCCCCGGTCCGGTACCACGAAGGTATCTTCTGTTGCGCCGTCTGTCGCCCCGCTATCTGCGCCAGCAGAAACGGCCTATCCTCCCCCGTGTAACGGAGTGCCAGATCCCGCACATCATCATGCTCATGTGCCAGGATAAACGCCTGCTGGGTTGGGGTTAGGTACATCATAAAAAAAAACAACCTACTTATACACAAGCAGGTTGTTCTTATCCACTAAAAAATTATTTTATGGTCCAAGTTTCCTTTAACCGTGTCCGGGCCACCGGCGTCTTACGCTTCGGCCTGTACCTGCGGCTGTACCGATACGAAAGAGCGGTTGTCCCTTTTCTTACGGAATACCACTACGCCATCGACCAGTGCGAAGAGTGTATGGTCTTTACCGATACCTACATTTTCTCCGGGATGGTGTACTGTGCCGCGTTGCCGCACGAGGATGTTACCTGCTTTGGTCACTTCACCACCGAATATCTTAACGCCCAATCGTTTACTTTCCGATTCGCGGCCGTTCTTCGAACTACCAACCCCTTTTTTATGTGCCATTTTCTTCTGATTTTAACTGATTAAGCAATAATTTCTTTTACTCTCACCTGAGAAAACTGTTGACGGTGACCGTTCAGTTTCCTGTAACCTTTTCTTCTTTTCTTCTTGAAGACGAGCACCTTGTCGCCCTTGACGTGTGAAAGAATCTCCACTACCACTTTTGCTCCTTCAATGACGGGCGAACCAACGGTTATCGCGCCTTCATTGTCGACAAGCATCACTTTCTCAAATTCCACCTCTGCGCCCTGATCGGCATTGATTCTGTGGACAAATAATTTTTGGTCCTGCTGTACTTTAAACTGCTGGCCCTGAATGTCTACTATGACGTACATAATTAAATAACTTGACGTTACGTGCCTGAGGCGAGCCGCTAACTGCGTCTTCTTGTCGGGCCTATTGGCAAAATGAGGTGCAAAATTACGCAATTATTTCATCAATCACAAATCATTCACTCATTTTTTTCCAGCTTCCTGTAGGCATTGCCAATGTGCTCAATGATGTCACTCGCAATAAAGCTTCGGGGATGAATGCTCTCCTTCGTCAGATCGGCCGTCAGCCCGTGCAGGCAGACCCCCACCCTTGCAGCGTTCAGGGGCGTGTAGCCCTGAGCCAGTAGTGAGGTGATCATCCCTGTCAGCACGTCGCCGCTGCCGGCGGTAGCCAGTGCGGGGGTGCCGGTGCTGTTCAGGTAGACACGCTCCACATCGATGATCAGCGAATAAGCCCCCTTAATCACCACAACAAGGTCGTTCTCCTTTGCAAAGAGTCTTGTTTTCTGAATCTTGTCATAATCGTCGCTCCACTCCCCTATCAGTCTTGAAAGCTCCTTCGGATGGGGTGTCAGGATGGTTTTGGGCGGCAGCAGGGAGACCCACTCCCTGTGCTGTGCCAGGATGTTCAGTCCGTCCGCATCGATCACCAGTGGGGTGCGGTTCTCCCGGAGAAACCGGTGCAGCGCATCCTGTGTCTCCGGGTGCTGACCCATCCCGATGCCGATGCCGATCGCATCCGGCTGCAGGCTGTATCGGATATCGCTGATATGCTCCGGGTGCTCATCCTCTATCGCCATGGCTTCCGGGAGGGAGGACTGGATGACCGGCATGCCGCATTTCGGCAGGTAGGCCGTGACCAATCCGCAACCCGTTCTCAGTGCCGCCCGCGATGCCAGGCATACCGACCCCGTCTTACCCAGGCTCCCGCCGATGAGCAGGGCATGCCCTTCGGTCCCTTTATGGGCAAATTTCTCCAGTGGCTTCAGAAGGGCAGCGATCTCCCCTGTCTCCGTGAGGTACATGTCGCTTTGTGCCTCTGCGATCGCCCTGCTGTTCAGGCCGATGTCCACGATCCGGACGTCGCCGGTATACTCCTTGTTCTCCGGCAGGTATAGCGCCAGCTTCGGGATCTGGAACGTGATTGTCTCGGTAGCCTGTACCGCGAAAGCGGTCTTACGCTCCAGGAACAGGCCGCTCGGCACATCGATGCTGATCACCGGTTTTCTGCACTCATTGATTCTCCCGATCACCTGTGCGGCGATGCCGCTCACCTCCCTTGAGAGTCCTGTCCCGAAGATCCCGTCGATCACCACATCATACACGTTCATATCCGGTATATCCTTCTCCGCTTTTATTTTGGTGTAGGCGATGTTTTCCGCCTTCACCCGCCGCAGGTTGTGGGCGCAATCCTCCGTGTATTGATCGCTGTACTCCACCACGCAGACCTTTACGCTGTAGCCCGACTTATGCAGCAGGCGGGCGATCACCAGCCCGTCGCCGCCGTTGTTCCCCACACCCGAGAAGATAAGCACAGAGATGCCCCTGTCCGGGAATCTCTCCGTGAACCGGTTACAGAAGGCGGTTGCCGCCCGCTTCATCAGCTCAAGTGACGGGATCCCCTCCCTTTTAATCGTTTCGGCATCAATTCTCCTGATCTGCTCCGATGTAAGGATCTTCATCTGGTTTGTCTTTTTTTATCTTTATCGTGCGAAGTTACATAATTTTATCACGATAACCATCCATCAAAGAGCAATAAAACAACTTATCCCCGTTATTATTTTCTTTTTGTCTCCTTTGGATAAAGTCGGTTGATCTGTCCATTTACGTTATTCTTTTTTTCCCTTTTATTTACGCCCATCAATAGATGCTTTCATTTCATACTGCATGGTTCCGCTATATATACCCCTGGTTGTTTTAAGCTATTCAGTTCAATTTATTATTTCCGGACTTCATTTAACTTTATTTAGCACGATTATTCCAAAATAACGGTTAAAAATGAGAGAGATATCAAAAAATTAACTAAACTTGCAGTCTGTAATTCTAAACGACAAAATACGCTGTTTTTTTATTTGACACAATGCAGACATCCCTTTTTTTCATACCGTAGAAAATGCCATGGTTGCATTAAAACATACTTATACTCATTTTTTGATTTATCAGAAACAATATCATGAGATACTGATACACATACATTTAAACAATTTATTCAGGGAAAAAATGAAAATTTATTTACGATTGTTCTAAATGTGGCATTTACGAATGTTGGATTGAATTGCGTAAATAACACGTTAGCGGCAAGCAAATGAGACACCACTGGAGTAAATATAATTCTAAACCTATTCTTTATGAAATATAAATGGATAGAAGATTATCTCATAACTAAGAACGGAACAACCCGTGATTTTAAGGTTGAATGACAATGGCATAGATTTCAGATAATGAATAAAATGTTCGCTGCGATATGTGTTGACAATGAAGGAAGAAATATAATCACATTAAAATGCGAACCATCCTTAAGTTCCTCTTTGAGAAATCAATATATAAGTATCAGACCCGGCTATTATATGAATAAGAATCATTGGATTTCATTTGATTTAGATGGGGAAGTGCCAGATGAAGTCTTGAAAGGGATGATAGACCAATCCTATCAACTGGTATTATCATCCTTAAGTAAATCAGTTCATAAAAATCTTGATGTACAAGGATTATAAGCATTAACTATAAATAAATTCACAAAAATCAAGACCCATGAAAACCTTTAGTTTATTATTTGGATTAATTTCAGTAACAACAATTGTATTTGGACAAAACAAAAATGACATAAAAATGGAACAACGATTAACAACAATTGGACTTGGCGTAAATAATTTACAAAACTCCATAGATTTCTATGAAAATAAATTAGGCTGGAAACGGTCTGAAAAGAGTAATGATGCATATATTCTCTTTGAGATAAATGGTATGCATTTAGCATTATATTCAAGAACTGATCTAGCAAAAGATGCAACTGTTGACCCAGAAGGAACGGGTTTCAGAGGATTTGCATTTTCTTATGCTGCTAAAAGTAAAAGTGAAGTAGACGATTTAATTAATAGTCTAAGACAACAAGGAGTCAGAATTATAAAAGAACCGCAATTGGTTTTTTGGGGTGGCTATAGTAGTTATATTTCTGATCCTGATGATAATCTTATTGAAATTGCATATCATCCGGATTTATTAAATTATTGATTAAAATTGCCAGCCGCTAACAGCAAAATATAATTAATTGCGGTTTCGGTGCAGATAATCAGCATTAGCACCCGCAAAAACCTTGGTGCTTTTCGACAGGAAACCGCCCCGCATTACGCAACTAATCATATTTGCGGAACGTTGGCAACAATTTAAGATAGCAAAATGAAAAATACTTTCAAATCGAATTTTAAAATAACATAAAGACTTTTTAAATGAATAATAATTAAAATGCAATAGATATGAAAACTAAGACATTAATATTATTAGCAATATTGACTATTGCTATGGCATTCAAAAATAATGCATTAAATAATCATTTTTTAGAAGCAGGACGCTTCAATATTGAAAAAGATTTATTATTAGTTCAATTTGATTGTAAAACCGATGTAGATGACATTCAAACAGCAGCAGCCTTGGTTACTTTACTATCAAACCCCAATTTTTCAAGAATAAATTATCACGCAGTCGCTGGCACTTATGGTATTCAGGAAGGACTATATGTTTTACCTAATCCTTTATTTCATCTCGCTTTTGGAGATAACTGGACTGATGCGCATGAAAATACAGAAACCGCTGTTGAAAAAGTTAAAATGATTATTAAAACCACCCTCGCAAACCAAGGTGATATTTGGATTGCGGAAGCAGGCCAATCTGATTTTACCGCCAGACTAATAAAAGCCATTCAATCTGATTTACCTGATATAACCATTTCCCAGCGAATTCATGTAGTTCAACATAGTGATTGGAATGAAGATGTTACTTCTCCTGAAAGCCTGAAATTCGTCAAGAAATATGCTGATTACTATAAGATACCTGATGGTAACGGAGTTGGAAACGGGACGCCAGGATTTCGTTCTCCTGATTTTACTCATAAACAATTGAAGAATAAAATCTCGAATACTAAATTAACTGCTATATGGCAGCTTGCCATTGATATATCAAAAGAATATAATGGAAAAGATGGACGCTACAATAATGAAGCAATTGCGGCCGGAGGATTAGACTTCTCAGACCTTGCAGAAGTTTGTTGGATTTTAGGAATAGAAGACATAAAGGATACAGAACATTTTTTTAGACTATATGGTAATTAAAAACACTTATCATTGATAATTATTAACTTTATAATTCAAACTATTGCCAACACGCAATATAACCAATGTCGGGCGCCGTGGTAGCTTGAAAGCGTCTGCCCCGCTCAAAGTTTTGTAACGGTTGACAATGATGTCGCCCGCATTCCGCCACTGGTCATATTGCCGTCCGTTGTAGCCAATTATACAGACTGAGCACATAAAGATTAAATATTGACATGAAACCCAAAGAATTACTTATAGAAGCTGTAAATAAATTTCTGAAAGAAAAGCTCAAAAAGAAGGGATTTATGTTCTCCGATTCACAATTGAAATTTACGAAAAAGCTAAAGGACAGACTTATTGGTGAAATTGGGCTTTAGGGCAATGTCTTATAGTCTATCTTCGAGAAAAAATATAGTATCAATCAAAATAAAAAATAATCGAGCATGAAAAAAATAGTTGGTTTATTTATTATTCTGGTAAGTTTTACAGTCTCAGCACAGCAATCGAAATTTGCGAACGTTTATCCTTTCATTGAAAATACATCGGTATTTGAAATCAACCAGACTGAAGGTCACACGGTTTGTATTCCTCTGAAATCGGTTGGTGAAGCATTAAATCTTCAGAAAACCAAGTCAGAAAATGTGCTTTCGTTGAATGGAAGGTGGAAATTCCATTTTGCCAATACTCCGGAAGGTACACCTAAGGACTTTTTTACATCAAATTTTAATGATCAGAAATGGTCTGAAATTACTGTTCCCTCCAACTGGGAAATGCAGGGTTTTGGCGATCCTTTTTTCCGAAATGTTGCACAACCGTTTCGCGCCAATCCGCCATTTGTTCCCCGCGAATACAACCCGACTGGCTCGTATCGCAAATCGTTTACTTTGCCGGCGAACTGGAAAAGCAAACGCATTTTTTTGCGCATGGAGAAAACCGCTTCGGCATCGTTTGTCTGGATCAACGGACAGGAAGTTGGCTACAACGAAGGTGCACAGGAGCCTGCTGAATATGATGTTACCAGTTTCCTGAAACCAGGAAAAAATACCATTGCCGTCAACGTAATTAAATATTCAGATGGTGTGTATCTCGAAAGTCAGGACTATTGGCGCCTGGCTGGTATTTTCGACGATGTTTGGCTGTATGCAAAATCGGATGTACATATCTTCGACTGGTATGCCACTACCGACCTGGACGAAAACTATGAGAACGCAAAACTGAATTTGCAGATTACGGTAAATAACCAATCGAAAACCGACAAACAGAACTACAAAGTTCGCACTTCGCTGTTTAATGCACAGAATGTATTGGTTCAGAATTTTACTTCTGATGCAATTCAAATTAGTGCTGATAATAAGCAAATCATAAATGTTTCTTCATTGGTAAAAAATCCCAAAAAATGGACCGCAGAAACGCCCAATCTTTACCGGTTAACGCTGGAATTAATCAATGGCGAGGGAAAAACCGAAGAGGTAATTGCCGGTCGCATTGGTTTTAAAGAGACCGAAATTCGCCATCAGGTTTTCTATCTGAGCGGAAAAGCCATTAAACTGAACGGTATAAACTCGCACATGCAACATCCCGATTTGGGGCATACGATGGACGAAGCTACCATTCGGAAGGATTTTGAAATACTGAAGCAATTCAATATCAATTGTGTGCGAACTTCACATTATCCGCCAGTTTCAAGGTATCTGGAGTTGGCCGACGAATATGGATTGTATATTATTGATGAAGCAGGAGATGAAGCTCATGCAACTGAATATTTAAGTGATAAAGCTGAATGGGAGCCCATGTACCGCGAGCGAGTTCGCAAAATGGTGTTGCGCGACCGGAATCATGCCAGTATTCTATTTTGGAGCGCTGGAAATGAAAGTGGTGAAGGGAAAAATATTTGTGCCGTGATTGATGAAGGACGGAAATACGATACTACCCGTTATTGGATGTATGGCGGAAATGCTTTTTCACACCCTTGCGAAGAGATTATCGGGCCTCGTTACCCATCACCTTTTGACCTCAAAAACCAGGTGGGGATGGTTCCCGAAAGTGTTGATCCGCGACCATCGTTTATGGACGAATACCTTTCCGTTGCCGGAAATGCCGGTGGCGGGTTGGACGAATATTGGGATGTGATTTACCAGTATCCACGCATCATGGGCGGAGCAATCTGGGATTTCGTGAGTCCAGGCTTGCGCGAGCCAGTTCGCAAATTGAAAGATTCTTCACAAAACAATGTAGCAACTCACATCATGGGACGCGCCAAACTAGTTGCCGGACACGATGGAAAAGGTATTGATCTGAATGGTCACGATCAATGGGTGGAAGTTTATCAGGATAGAAATATTGAAATCTCGGGTGATGAGCTAACGGTTTCGCTTTGGATTTTTCCACGCGATTTAATGAAAACGGGTGGAACACTGCTCACCAAAGGAAACTATCAATTTGGCTTGCAGCAAAGTGGTGCCAACTCGCTCGATTTCTATATCTACACTTCGAGAAAAACAGTTGTCAGTGCTGAATTACCCAAAGATTGGACACAAAGCTGGCATCATGTGGCAGGTATTTATGACGGGAAATCGATATCACTATTTATCGACAACAAAAAGGTGGCTGAAAAACCGGTCACCGGGAAAATTACCAATTTCCCTTTTCCTCTCAATGTGGGCAAGAATACCGAGACACATGGTCAGCATACTTCCGGTTATTTGTGCGATGCCATTATCGACCAGGTAGGTATTTTCCCCAAAGCGATTGATATCAATGATTTATTTGCAGCAAAACCGGACTTGAAAAATCGCGCAGCTTTGTGGCTCGATTTTGAACAGGAGCAAAACGAAGGCGAGTTTTTCAGCTATGGAATTGGCGCGCGTACCTATGGATGTATTTGGCCCGATCGGGTTCCGGAGCCTGAAATGTGGCAAATGAAAAAGTCGGTTCAACCCATTTCTGTAAAGTGGAGCAATGCCGGAAAAATGGAAATTGAAGTGCAGAACCGAAACTTTTTTACCAATACGAATGCCTTTGAAGCACGTTGGAATTTGGAAGAAAATGGAATCTCGATTGCTTCCGGAAAATTGGAGGTGGATGTAGAACCGGAAGCAAAAAAAATCTACGTTCTTCCTATCTTAAAGCCTCAGCTAAAAGCCGGTGCAACCTATTTGGCAACAGTTAGTTTTCATTCGAAAGAAGCTACACAATGGGCACCGAAGGGTTTTGAACTGTGTTGGGATCAATTGGAAATGCCATGGATTGTTCCTGCCGATGAAAAATTGGTACAGCATCAGACCAATCCATTAAAAGTGACAGATAATGAGCAACATTTGATTGTATCAGGAGTAAATTTTGATTATACCTTTAATAAAGCCGATGGACAATTGTATTCCATGAAATACATGGGTACAGAATTGCTGAAACAAGGAGGGCAACTCAATGTTTGGCGTGCCCCTCTGGCGAACGAACAGGACGACTGGACCTATCCTGCTGTTAATGTATTTCCTAGAACCGAGGGCTACGGAAGGATGGTTGCTACTTCATGGTATTCCATCGGTCTGGATAAAATGAAGTCAATACTTGAATCATTTCGGGTTGAAAAGAAGGCTGAAAATGTAATTGTCAGTATTCGTGAAATTGCTCTTTTTGGAAATGCGGGTAGTGCAGGCTTCGAAAATGAAATGATTTATACAATTTCGCCCAACGGTGAAATTAGTTTACAACACACGATTAATCCGAATGGAAAAATGCCCATGTCGTTGCCACGCATCGGAACAAAATGGGTTTTCGATGACCAAATGCAAAATGTTGAATGGTTTGGACGTGGGCCGCAGGAGAATTATCCAGACCGCAAAACCGGCTATCGGATTGGGAATTATCAGTCGACAGTTGACGCGATGTTTGTACCATATTTGCTGCCTCAGGATTGTGGCTTGCGCACCGACAACCGCTATGTGCGACTGACAAATGCTCAAGGAATCGGAATTGAGTTTTCGGCAGCTAAACCATTCAATTTCAATTGCTATAATTACAGCACCGAAAATTTGTCAAAGGCAAAATACACCTATCAACTGATCAAATCGGATGGTGTAACATTCAATTTCGATTACCAAACTACCGGGGTAGGATGCACGGCAATAGGGGTGATTGATAAATATCAAACCATTCCTCAGGCCATACAGTTCATAAGTTCGATAAAACCATTTAAAACCAATAAGTAAACCTGATAATTTTTAAAAAAATAAGAGCTATAATGCTTAACTATATGACATTGGGCTTTAGGGGTTCAAAAATAATACGACAGATACAATTATTGATTTTGATGTAATATTGAAACAGAGTTTTAAGATGACAAAATCAAGAATGGAATATTTGAAAAAATAACTGGCTACAATAAATAGGACTCTGAGCGGTCGGCACGACCCAGCGATGAGTCGGTGTTGAACTACACCCACCGTTATTCTGTGCTATGTACTTAACGAAGGTTTTTATTTCTGAAGGAAAAATAAACAAGCGATCTTTTACATTTTGCAGGTTTTTGTGCTTTCCGGTATAGGTTTTTCGGATGAATCAGGCTTAAAAGAAGGTTCTGTGATCGCTTATTCTTAACAAGATGACATATTCTACCCTGTTGTTTCTGGGATTTTGATTTGTTGTCGCTTTCGGATTCATCTTCTACCCTGAACTTGATTCCCAGATTCCGTTTCACCGTGTGGTTGTAGATACCGTAACGTCGGATCTTTACAAATCTGCGTGGGAGGATGTGCCGGGCAAATCTGAGCAGGAACTCAACACCACCGAGAGTGATGTACTTTTTAGCCGCTCCTTGTCGGTAATCCCTGGCAATGAAGGTCACTTTTTCATCCGTGATATTCACGATACGCTGGTTAGTGATGGCGACCCGATGGGTATATTAATTGATAGTTTTTCCATCGGCCATCCAGGGAGTATCCGGCAGCCGGGACGAGACAATGGATATGCGGATGAAGTGAGAGGTTCTCACGCATCACCCAGGAGAGCCCGCGCACGCTGTATCGACCGTCAGGTTCTTTTCCGTTGAACAACCAGATATGAGGGTTTTCGGCTTTGAGGTACTTTTTTAAACCAATAGCCATGCTGCCAGCCAATGGAACAACGCGATCTTTCTTGTACTTGCTCTGGCGGATGTGGATGGTTTTGCGCTCAAAGTCGATATCGGAGATCTTCAGGTTAATCACCTCCTGGCCTCTCAATCCGGCCGAATAAATCAA
>CAKMJT010000043.1 GCA_927407015.1 uncultured Proteiniphilum sp.
CCTTGTCTTAATATGCAATATGTCAATGAACTCTTGATATTTTGCTTTCCTTAGAAAGCGCAAAACCTATAGGTTTTGTAAACGATGTTCTGATACGTCTAAGTAACTTAGAAATGTAAACGATGTCCTGATATGTAACACTTATCCGATAAGCTATCGATCAATCGTTCCTAAAAAAGATGAATGCGAAAATCTGCTTGTACCGGTATGCGTTAGTGCTACCCATATTGCTTTCGGATCGATACGTATGGAACCGGTATTTATGGTGCTGGGCCAATCCGCTGCAACTGCTGCCTGCCAGGCAATAGATCAACGGAAGGCGGTACAGGATATTAATTACTCGATACTGAAAGAAAGACTGTTAATGGACAAACAGGTGTTGGAGATTGACATAAGGTAACATAATTAATTTATCGTCATGAAAAAATATGGATATCTAATAGGGATAGCATTGCTAACCTTATTACAATCGTGCGGAAAATCAGCCATTTACAAGGCGGATGTCATTATTTACGGAGGGACTTCCGCTGCCTTACGGAGGGACTTCCGCTGCCGTCACTGCAGCTGTGGAGGTAATGCAATCCGGTAAAAAGGCAATTATTGTCTCGCCGGATACACATTTGGGCGGACTATCTTCGGGTGGGCTCGGTTTTACCGATACAGGCAACAAAGCTACTATTGGAGGATTGTCCCGGGAGTTTTACCACAGGGTGTGGCTTCACTATAATGACTCGAACTCCTGGAAATGGGAAAAACACGAAGAGTATGGAAATAAAGGCCAGGGAACCCCGGCTATGGATGGAGAAAACCGTACCATGTGGATTTTTGAACCGCACGTGGCTGAGAAAGTTTTTGAAAACTTCATCAGCGAGTACGATATTCCGGTATACAGGGATGAGTGGTTGAACCGGGAGTCGGGTGTCGTTACGAAAGAGGGTAAAATTGTGTCCATGACTACACTCTCCGGCAAAACATTCGAGGGGAAAATGTTTATCGACGCCACCTATGAGGGAGACCTGATGGCAAGTGCAGGTATCAGTTATACAGTTGGAAGGGAAGCCTGCCCGGTATATAATGAGCAGTGGAACGGTGTGCAGGCCGGTGTATATCACCACGGACACTATTTTAAATCCGATATCAGCCCTTATATGATTCCGAACGATCCCAACAGCGGGCTTTTGCCTTATGTATCCAGTGTGCCTATACAACCCAATTGTACGGGTGATGATAAAATTCAGGCCTACTGTTTCAGGTTATGCATGAGTAACCACCCGGACAATCGGGTACCGTTTGAAAAACCGGAGAACTACGATCCGATGAATTACGAACTGCTGGCACGTGTGTTTGAATCGGGTTGGGATGAGTGGTTCAGTAAGTATGACATGATTCCGAACCGTAAAACGGATACCAACAACCACGGGCCATTCAGTAGTGATTTTATCGGAATGAACTATGATTATCCTGAGGCATCATACGAGAGGAGAAAGGAAATCATTGAAGACCATGAGAATTATCAAAAAGGCTTGTTGTATTTTGTATCGACTGACGAACGGGTTCCCGAAAATGTCAGAAACGAGATGAGCAAGTGGGGTCTGGCTAAAGATGAGTTTGAGGATAATGGTAACTGGCCGCATCAATTGTATATTCGTGAAGCGAGAAGGATGCTGGGCACCTACGTCACCACTGAAAATGAAGTCCTCGGACATGTAAATGTTACTGATCCGGTCGGGATGGGATCCTATACCATGGATTCTCACAACGTACAGCGGTATGTGACAGAGGAAGGCTATGTACAAAATGAAGGGGATGTTGGTGTTCATCCGGAAAAACCCTATAAGATTTCCTATGGTTCAATTATACCGAAAAAGGAGGAATGCACCAATCTGCTGGTTCCTGTTTGTGTCTCATCCAGCCACATCGCATATGGTTCTATCCGAATGGAACCGGTATTTATGATTCTGGGGCAATCCGCAGCCACGGCTGCCTGCATGGCAATCGACCGGAGAGAATCGGTTCAGGATATTGATTACGTACTGTTAAAAGACAAATTATTGAGCAAAAAGCAGATACTTGAAATTGAATAGAAACCACTTTCATGTAAACTTCCAATAGACAACTACGCGTAAAATAGAAGAAAATGATTACTTTTCTGATCTCCCTGGCCATCCTGATAGCCGGTTATATCTTTTATTCCAAATACCTGGAACGGATGATGGAGGTTGACCCGAACAGGCCTACCCCGGCTGTATCCATGAGTGACGGGGTTGACTTTGTTCCAATGCCCTGGTGGCGAGTTCTACTTATCCAATTCCTGAATATTGCCGGTTTGGGTCCTATCTTCGGTGCAATTGCCGGTGCTCTCTGGGGACCGGTCGCATTCATCTGGATCGTCCTGGGAACCGTGTTTGCGGGAGCCGTGCACGACTATTTCTCGGGCATGCTGTCTGTGAGACACAATGGACTGAGTATTACCGAGATCATCGGCATCTACCTGGGGAATATAACAAAGCAGTTAATGAGAATCTTCACCATAGTGCTTCTGGTGCTTGTGGGGGTAGTTTTTATTTCAGGCCCTGCCGGTATTCTCGCAAATTTGACACCAGCCACTTTGGATTTTAGATTTTGGGTCTGGGTGATCTTTATCTATTATATTTTGGCAACCCTGCTGCCCATTGATAAAATCATCGGAAAGATCTATCCAATTTTTGGGTTTGCCCTGGTCTTTATGGCAATCAGCCTGATTGTTGCACTCATTGTGAAAGGGTATAGTCTCCCGGAACTGACGGCTGAAAATTGGCAGAACTTTCATTATGACAAGGCAAAATTCCCCATCTTCCCCATGTTGTTTATCACCATAGCCTGCGGGGCCATATCCGGTTTTCATGCCACACAATCACCTCTGATGGCCCGCTGTATAAAAAATGAGAAAGAGGGACGAAAAGTATTTTACGGGGCGATGGTTATTGAGGGAGTCGTGGCGCTTATCTGGGCGGCAATCAGCATGAGCTTTTTCGGTGGTATCCGGGAACTGGGTGAGATGATGGTAGCGCAAAACGGTAATGCAGCCTGGGTGGTCAATGAAATCTCTAACTCCCTGCTGGGGAAATTTGGAGCCATACTGGCCATACTGGGGGTTGTGGCGGCTCCGATTACTTCCGGCGACACGGCCTTCAGGAGTGCCCGGCTTACCATTGGCGACCTGCTAAGATTCAATCAAAAACCGATAAAAAACAGGCTTATAATTACGATTCCACTCTTCGCAATAGGGTTCATGCTTACAAAAATAAACTTTGATGTGATATGGAGATATTTCGCATGGTCCAACCAGACATTGGCTACGGTGGTACTGTGGACAATTACGGTATACTTACTGCAAAAGAAGAAGCCGTATTGGATAACATTACTGCCGGCGCTGTTTATGACTTCTGTTGTGACAACCTACATCATGCTGGCTCCGGAAGGGTTTGCTCTCTCCAAGCCGATATCTTATGGTACGGGATTTTTAACCACTGTAGCGGTACTTATATTTTTCGTGATTTACAAAAAGAAATCTCCCTCAAAGTAACGAATGCTATCATGCAGTCTCATGTTGCACATTTTTTTAGATTGCGCAAAATGCGCAACGCAAAATACGCAATTTTTTATCTACTCAACCTTGCAACACCTTTATCCATTTCCGGTCTCACCCTGCGATAAAAGATACATTCTCAGCATCGATATTCTTGTTGCCTGAAACAGGGAGAGCATTATCCCGATATGCTCATCCAAATCCTCACCGTCGAAATCAATTTCATCCTCGATGGAGAAATAAAGGCTTTCAAGTCCCGCAAAATCCCCAATATCATATAACTGCTTGATGATTTCCATGCTCATGTTATCTTCGCCTTTGTAGTAAGGGATGCCTGTAGTATTTGAAGCAAAAGCCGTTAGTTTATCTCCCAACAGATCTTCCATACAAGGCACGCTGACCGTAATAGGATATCCTTTCACGGGAATAAAGGGAGAAACAATGGGTACTTCAGTTTGCACCAGACCTTCCAATAACAGCAATGCCCGGATGACCTTTTCGACCAGGATCTTATCCACACTCCTGTTCGATTTTGAGACCTTGCTGATCCAATCGATGTTTAGTTGCGTTGTGTCTATCATTTCTATATATCGGCAATATGTAATCTTAATTGCCGTTAATTTGATTATCTGTTTTTGAATCGTTGCAGAAAATAGAAATGAGCAGAGTGAATGATACTTTTCAAAAAGTGCGCCTGAATAGATAAAAAAGAACATAGTCTAAAAACTATATTTTTTTATTTCTTTAACTTCATGAGCAGCGATTATGCGCTATGTTGGTTAAATATTTTATACAAAAAGCAGTAATGAATGCCATTTTTTTGTACGTTTGTGTTGCGTGTGCCAGATGAGGGCACCCAAATAATAATTGCTATGAGAAAACTTTTGCTGTTCGGACTCATTTTTGCCTCCACCTTTGCCTATTCACAGAGTAACAATGGTAACGGGATGCTCTATCTCGATGAAAACCAACGCCCTGTGTACCGAGAAAACATTATTATCCCTGACGTGAGGGGATACAAAGTACTGAAATGCGACTTCCATACGCATACCGTTTTTTCTGACGGTCATGTATGGCCCAATGTTCGCAATCAGGAGGCATGGGAAGAGGGCCTCGATGCACTGGCCATCACCGACCACATTGAATACACTCCCCACAGGGAAGATGTGAAGGTGGCTCACAACCGTGGATATGAGTTGCTGAAGGATGATGCCGCGAAAAACAACCTCATCCTGGTAAAGGGAAGTGAGATCACTCGCAGCACCCCGCCCGGACATTTTAACGCCATCTTTATCGACGATGCTTCAGGTTTTATTGAAGAGAGATCCAGCGAAAAGGATCGGGCAGCTGTAATGAAAGCTGTCGAACAGAAGGCCTTTATCTTCTGGAACCACCCGGGATGGCAACCCGGCATTGAGGGGTCGTACGAGTGGATCGACCTGGTGGATGATCTCTACCGGAACAAGGCACTTCATGGCATTGAGGTGATCAACGGCTTCGCTATCCATCTGAAAGCCCTCGACTGGTGTATCGACAAAGGGCTGACAGTGATGGGGTCATCCGACATCCACAATCTGGTGGCACATGACTACGACAGAAGCAAGGATTACGTGCATCGTTCCATGACGCTGGTGATGGCAAGTGAACGTACTCCTGAAGGGATCCGTGAAGCGCTCGATGCAGGCAGAACCGTTGCCTGGGCAAGCAAATTCCTGGCAGGGAAAGAGGAACATCTGCGTGCACTCTTCTGGGCATGCGTGGAACTGTCGCCCTCACACTATACTGAGGTAAAAGTCAATGGAAACACGATGAACTACTATGAGATCAGAAACAACAGTGATCTCTATTTTGAGCTTGTGCTGAAAGAAGGGAACGGCACAAGACGCGTGGTCCTTTACCCGCGATCGGTACAGTTAATCTCTGCACCCGCCGGGACAACATCGCTCACCTATGATGTCACCTCAACCTATGTCAGAAGCGACCGGCATCTCTCGGTACAACTGCCGTTAAGATAACGATCAGGAGACAGTTCACAGATTACCTCACACTTTTCAGCAGTGGCCCACAAATCACTTCGCAGCAGGAAGGCAGCCGATAATCCCAAATTTTTTATACGTTTGCCATCTGAAAATTCACTTTATTTTGTTGTGGCAATCACCAAAATTAGTGAAAATTTTTTAAACGGCAAAGCGTTGCAACTGTTTATTTGATAATGCTTTGCTCCTTTTTAAGAAAATATTATTGCGGATTTCAGGTAATCATATGAAACGAGCATTTAAACCGTTTACACCCATGTTGATGACTAAAAGCGAGTTCCATACGACCTTAATGTAAAAGAATAAAATATTATCATATGAAAAATCGTCTATTTTTACCCTGTTTCTTTATTTTATTTACTTGTTTACAGGCATTTTCTCAGCCTGCAAGGCAATTGGTACAGGTGATCGTGACCCCGGATAAAGCCGATTGGACTTACGGAAAAGGTGAGCAGGCCCAATTTCAGATCACGGTGCTGAAAAACAATGTTCCGTTGGAAGGCATTGACGTGAAATACAGTATTGGCCCAGAATTGATGGATGCATGGGAAGAGAAAACCGTTATACTTAAGAAAGGAATAGCTACAATAAAAACCAAACAGTTTAGTGAAGCCGGTTTTTTGCGTTGCCACGCATCGGTAGAGGTAGATGGAAAAACCTACTCCTCTTACGCGACTGCCGGATTTTCTCCGGAACAGATTAAGCCGACCACTACACTGCCATCCGACTTCGAACAGTTTTGGGCTGGAGCTAAAACGGAATTAGCCAAAATACCCATGAAACCTGTATTAACTCTGATGCCCGAACGATGCACCGACAAAGTGGATGTGTATCATGTGAGCATCGACAATATCAAAGGTAAGATTTACGGCATCTTATGTAAACCCAAAGCCGAAGGGAAATATCCGGCTATCCTGCATGTCCCGGGTGCAGGTATCCGCCCCTACTATGGCGATATATGGAGTGCTGAAAACGGGATCATCACTTTCCAGATCGGCATTCACGGTATTCCGGTTAACCTTGAACAAAAGGTGTACGACAATCTGGGTTCCGGTGCGCTCAATGGCTACCAGACCGCCAATCTGGACGATAAGGACAATTATTATTACAAACGCGTTTACCTCGGCTGCGTAAAGGCTGTAGACTTTATCGAATCACTCGAATGTTTTAATGGCCGGTATATCGCGGTAACAGGCGGAAGCCAGGGTGGAGCGCTTTCCATTATCACCGCAGCACTGGACAACCGTATCGATTATCTGGCTGCCTTCTACCCGGCTCTTTCCGACTTAACCGGTTATCTGCACGGCCGTGCCGGGGGATGGCCCCACATGTTCAAAGACAATTTCACCAATAAACCGGAAAAAGTGGAAACCTCAAAATATTACGATGTGGTGAATTTTGCCCGCTTCGTCAAAGTGCCCGGGTGGTATAGCTGGGGATATAACGACAATGTATGCCCGCCCACATCGATGCATGCCGCCTATAATGTCATTCCCGGACCTAAAGAGTTACATCTTTTCCAGGAAACCCAACACTGGACTTTCCCCGAACAGCAGGAGCAGAAAAACAACTGGTTATTCAAAAACCTTTTGAAATAAAAACGTACCGGAAACCATTCATACCACAGGTAAAATGGTTATTTTTGTCTGTAAAAAATTAATCGCATGCAAAAAACGAATCTGACAATTGGCGTTCTTCTGTTGCCCTGTATTTTTTCGATGACAGGATGCGGATCAGGCACGCAGGAAAAAGAAAAAACGGGAAGGATCGCCGAACATGTCTTTCTGATCAGATTAGACGGCTGGGGCAGCTACAGCATAGAGAAAGCGGATATGCCTCATTACTGGTAAAGATATTCAACAAGTGGACGAGTTTCAGGAGAGCATGATGTAGTTTGATGTAGCACCCACTATTGCAGGTATTTTTCATATAAGACCCCCCACAGGTTTGGGTCGGCCGTCCCATGAAACAGGTATTTATTGATGATATATAAAAAAAAGAAATCAAAGATGATACTGGGGGTTTGGGGTGCAGCTCATTCGGCCGCTGTCGCCTGAAAATAGAGGAGCGAAGGCGACTCAATTGGAAATCGAGGAGCGAAGGCGACTCAAGACGACTAATGTAATTGAACTTTTAATTTAGACGCTATGAAACGATATAATTTGGTTATCCCGGCGAAATGGGCCGGTCTCGGTTCCCTGGCATTACTTGGCGCCTGCCAGAACCAGGAGAAAGAGCCCCAGCGGCCAAACATCATCTTCATCATGAGTGATGATCACGCCTATCAGGCAATCAGCGCCTATGGATACGGGCTAAACGAAACACCCAACATCGACCGGCTGGCTACAGAGGGAGCTATGTTTACACGTTCTACCGTCACCAATTCATTAAGCGCCCCAGCAGGGCTGTGCTGCTGACCGGAAAACATAGTTTCGTGAATGGAAAAGTGGATAATATACAGCCGTTCAACTGGGATCAGCCCAATTTCCCGAAACTGATGCAGGCCAACGGATACCAAACGGCCATGATCGGCAAGATCCACCTCGACGGCATCCCCCAAGGTTTTGACTATTCTATGGTGCTGCCGGGACAAGGGCAATATTACAACCCCGATTTTCTGATTGACGGGAAAAGAGTAAGAAAAGAGGGTTATTGTACCGAAATAATTACGGAAGAGACACTCGACTGGCTGAAAAACAAACGCGACCCGGATAAACCGTTCTGTGTGCTCTATCACCAAAAAGCGCCCCACCGCAATTGGCTGCCGGCACCTGAATATGTAAATCTGTACGACGACAAAACTTTCGATTTACCCGAAACCTTTTTTGATGATTACGCTGACAGAGGAAGGGCAGCAAAAGAACAGGAGATGGAGATAAACCGCGATATGATGTGGGGACACGACCTCAAACTGATTGTTGATCCGAACGGTGACAGTACCAATTTTGTTCCCGACTTAAAACGCATGAACGAAGAACAAAGGGCCAACTGGATGGCCGCCTATGAAAGCGAAAATCAGACATTACTTGCAAATATGCCGGAGGGAGAAGAGTTAGCGAAATGGAAATTTAACCGCTACCTCAAAGATTACCTGCGTACCATCAAATCGGTAGATGACGGCGTGGGCGAACTGCTTGACTACCTGGAAGAATCCGGACTCGCGGAAAATACCATCGTTATCTACACATCCGATCAGGGCTTTTACCTCGGTGAACATGGCTGGTTCGACAAACGGTACATGTATGAAGAGTCCTTCAGAACCCCCCTGTTAATCCGATATCCCAAAGAGATAAAGGCAGGTACCGTGATCGATAAACTGGTGCAGAATATCGACTTTGCCCCTACCCTGCTCGATTATGCGGGTATTTCAGCGCCGGAGGAGATGCAGGGTGAATCGTTTCGTAAACTGGTTGCAGGAAAAACCGATACATGGCGCGATGCGGTCTACTATACGTACTACGAATATCCGGCTGTGCATATGGTGAAACGGCATTATGGCATCGCTACCAATCGCTACAAACTGATCCATTTCTATTACGACATCGATGAATGGGAAATGTATGATCTGAAGACTGACCCGCATGAGTTGAAAAATATCTATAATGATCCGGCTTATACTGAGGTACGGGAGAAGCTTCACAAAAGACTGGAAGAACTGCGGAAACAGTATGGCGACAGCGATGCATTGAACGACAAGTCTCTGAAGCAATTCCTCGACCATCAGGCCGCAAAATAAGAATCACTTCAGCAAAACCACTTCAGCAATTTTTTTTGGCCGCATGCTTGCTTCCTGCCTTCCGGCTGAAGACTGCAAATTCCGTATTGCCCCCAAAAGCACCGCCTGAAAAAATGAGTGTTGAAAAACAAGGGGTTACTTAAGGATAGCGTGCAAGGTGGTTTTAATCCTGTAAATTTAAAATATCTTTCCTGCAAAATTAAAATATCTTGCCTGCGTTTTTAAAAAAACTTATCTTTGCCCTATAAATTATTCATTAATGGAAGCTTATGATAGTACAACGAAAAATATTAAGTGCTATAAAAAATTTAATTAATAAGTACCCCATTATTGCACTTACCGGACCGAGGCAATCGGGTAAAACAACATTTCTAAGAACAGCGTTTTCGAATTACACTTATGTAAATCTTGAAGATCCTGACACGCGAAATTTTGCCGAAACTGATCCCCGCAGTTTCATAAATCAGTATAATCAATACGTTATTTTTGACGAAATACAACGTGTTCCTTCGTTGTTTTCATATATTCAACCCATTGTAGATGAAAGCCATATAATGGGACAATTTATTTTTTCGGGTTCGCAAAACTTTCACCTGATGCAAAACATCACGCAAAGTTTGGCAGGTAGAGTAGCCATTTTTAGGTTATTTCCTTTCGATTTTCAGGAATTGAAAAGTGCCGGATTACTTCAAGAAGAATATACAACCCATTTAATTAAAGGATTTTACCCTGCAATTTATGATAGAGATATTCAACCGTTGGATTTTTATCCGAATTATATCGAAACTTATATCCAACGGGATGTGAGTGAGTTAATTGCAATACATGATATGAGTCTGTTTCGAAAATTCATAGCATTGTGTGCAACCAGAGCCGGACAAATACTGAATATGAGCAACCTGGCAAATGAGTGCGGCATATCCTCTCCCACGGTAAAAGCGTGGTTATCGGCATTAGAAAACAGTTATGTAGTTTTTTTGTTGCAACCTTATTACAAAAACTTCAGCAAACGCATTACGAAATCGCCCAAACTGTATTTCTGTGATACGGGCTTATTGTGTTACTTGCTTCGAATAAATGATGTGTCGCAAATAAATAATCAGGTAAAGGGAGCTTTATTTGAAAACTTTATCATTTCAGAATATGTAAAAAGGAAACACCACAAAAATGAAAAGCAAACAGATTTGTGGTTTTGGCGCGATTCGGAAGGTAACGAAGTGGATTTGTTGCTTCAAAAACCACAAGGGACCGAAATTGTGGAAATAAAATCCACACAAACCATTATGCCCGATTTATTTAAGGGACTAAATTATTACTCGGCCCTCGAAAAAGAGGTAAAACTAACAAAAACACTGGTGTACGCAGGGAGCGTCCGCCAAAACAGAAGCGTGGCGCAGGTGTTGCCGTGGAACGAAATTGATATTTGACGGTAAAATTATTCAGCATGTTTATGCATAATCAGTGCGCATTATTTTCATTATTATCAATAATTCCATTATCTTTGCATCAAATTAACATGTTTGCAATGCAGAGACTGTATTCAACATACTTCACTACTACAATAACCATGACCCCTTGGGGGGTTATGTAAATTTTCATATCCGCACGGCAACGCTGCTTGCCACTGGCAAATCGACCGGTTTGCAATTTACAATTCACATTTTTTCTCATTCAACACCGTTTCTGAACGGTACAAATAGATGCATACACGATGAAAGTGATGAAATTCGGAGGAACTTCCGTGGGTAGTCCCGACAGCTTGCTACTAGTGAAGAAGATCGTAGAGAACGAACCGTCACCGGTGATCGTGGTCGTGTCGGCACTGAGCGGTGTGACAGACCGCCTGCTGCTGGCTGCTGACTTTGCGCTGAACAGCAATTCGGGATATAAACCGCTACTGGACGAAATCATTGCCCGCCACGAAGAGATCATCGAAAAGATGGTGACCTCACCTGCCGATAAACAGGAGGTGGTGCAAAAAACCCAACAGCTGTTCGATGACCTGCGGAATATTGTTCGCGGTGTATATCTGATCGGCGATCTCTCCCAAAAAACATCCGACAAGATCGTGAGTTACGGAGAACGGCTCTCCTCTCTCATTATCAGCAAGATCATCGGAGGAGCGCAATTATATGACGCCACGGAATTTATCAAGACCAACAAACAATTCAGCAACCATATCCCTGATCTGGCACGCTCCAATGAACTGATACGAAAAACCTTTTCAGAGATGCCGCCACCCCATGTAGCCGTCGTGCCGGGATTTATTTCATCGAGTTGTGAGAATAACGACATCACGAACCTGGGACGCGGAGGGTCGGATTACACGGCAGCCATTATCGCGGCGGCACTCAACGCCACGGTACTGGAAATATGGACGGATGTGGACGGATTTATGACTGCCGACCCCAAAATCATCAATTCGGCCTATGTCATCGATGAGCTGTCGTTCACCGAAGCGATGGAGCTGTCCAATTTCGGGGCGAAAGTGATCTATCCTCCCACCATTTTTCCGGTCTTTCATAAAAACATCCCCATTTATGTGAAGAACACCTTCCACCCTGATGCACAAGGTACCCTGATACGGGATATCAAACCCACACGCAACGGTAAGATCATCAAAGGCATCTCATCCATCAACGACACTGCCCTGATTACGATACAGGGACTCGGTATGGTGGGCGTGATCGGTGTGAACAAACGTATCTTCTCGGCGCTGGCAGACAATGGCATCAGCATATTTTTCGTCTCCCAGGCATCATCGGAGAACAGCACTTCCATCGGCGTACGTTCACAGGATGCAGCACAGTCGCAGAAAGTACTCAATCGTGCGTTTGCCCACGAGATCGCCATGGGAAGCATCAACGAGATCATGGTAGAATATGACCTGGCGACCATCGCGATTGTGGGACAGAACATGAAGCATGTGCCGGGCATCGCGGGCAAGTTTTTCGGCGCCCTGGGAAGAAATGGAATCAGCGTGATTGCCCTGGCACAGGGAGCCGGCGAAACCAATATCTCGTGTGTGATTGCCAGGTCTGATCTGAAAAAATCACTTAATGTGATCCACGACTCTTTCTTCCTGTCGCCCTACCAGGAGCTGAACCTGTTTGTCATCGGCACCGGGACAGTCGGGGGAAAGCTGCTGGAACAGATACGGCAGCAACAGGGCACACTCAAGGAACAAAATAAACTCAGGATAAACATTGTGGGAATAGCCAACGGGCGTAAGGCGCTCTTCACACGAGAAGGTATTCCCCTGGAAGGATACTTCGACAACCTGATGACAAATGGCGTGAAGAGCTCTCCCGAGCGTATCAGGGATGAGATACTAAAAATGAATATCTTCAATTCTGTCTTTGTCGATTGCACGGCAAGCCCTCACATCGCCTCACTCTACGGCGAACTGATGGCGCACAACATATCCGTGGTCACGGCCAACAAGATTGCCGCTTCGTCCGATTACGACAATTATCACCTGCTGAAGGAAACAGCCCGGAAAAGCGGGGTGAAGTTCCTGTTCGAAACCAATGTAGGTGCCGGACTCCCGATCATCAACACCATGAATTCGTTGACTAATTCGGGAGACAAGATTGTCAAGCTCGAGGCAGTCCTCTCGGGAACACTGAACTTCATTTTCAATACACTGAGTGAGGAGGTGCCTTTCAGCAAAGCAATCAGGATGGCGGTGGATGCACAGTTTGCGGAGCCTGATCCGCGCATCGACCTGAGCGGGCTCGATGTGATCCGCAAGCTGGTGATCCTTTCCCGCGAAGCCGGCGCCCGTATCAACCAGTCGGATGTACGTAAAAACCTTTTCGTTCCCCAAAAATATTTTGAAGGTACTCTTGATGAATTCTGGCAAACCATTTCCGAACTGGATACGTCGTTTGAACTGCGCAGGAAAGTGCTGGCGAAAGCGGAGAAGAAGCTGCGGTTTGTAGCTTCCTACGACAACGGGACTTGCGAGGTAGGCTTGCGCGAGGTGGAGAAAGGACACCCTTTTTACGACCTGGAAGGGAGCAACAACATCATCATGATCACCACCGAACGTTATAACGAGTTTCCGATGGTCATCAAGGGCTACGGTGCCGGTGCAGCTGTTACCGCCGCAGGAGTCTTTTCGGACATCATATCAATTGCAAATATCAGATAAAATGACTCAAAAAAACATTATCATACTGGGCGACGGCATGGCAGATGAACCCATCGCCTCACTGGGAAACAAAACACCGCTGCAGGCGGCAAATACACCCTATATGGATATGCTTGCCAAACAGGGAAGAAACGGTCTACTCAACACCGTTCCCGATGGTTTCTCCCCGGGAAGTGAGATTGCCAATCTTTCGGTACTGGGCTATGATGTACCCTCCGTTTATGAGGGCAGAGGTGTACTCGAAGCCGCCAGCATGGGTGTTGATATTCTGCCGGGGGAGATGGCTATGCGCTGCAACCTGGTGTGCCTTGAAGGCGATCTGCTTAAAAACCATTCGGCAGGACATATCTCTACTCCGGAAGCGGCAGAACTGATCGGGTTCCTGAACGAAGAGTTGGGGAGCGATCTGTTTAGCTTTCACGCCGGCGTTTCTTACCGCCACCTGCTGAAGATGCGGGGAGGCAATAAACAGATCTACTGCACACCACCCCATGATATCCCCGAAAAACCATTCCGACCACATCTTATTCAACCCAAAAATGAAGAGGCACGGCCTACGGCTGATGCATTGAATAACTTAATACTCGCCTCGCAGGAGCTGCTGCACGATCACCCTGTCAACAAAAGACGGATGGAAGCAGGGAAAGATCCGGCTAACAGCATCTGGCCATGGTCACCCGGCTTTCGACCTCAGATGAAGCCACTTACGGAATTGTACCCGATCAGAAGCGGCGCTGTGATCTCTGCGGTAGACCTGATCCGGGGCATTGGTGTATATGCCGGTCTGGAAGTGATCATGGTGGAGGGTGCCACAGGGCTTTACGACACCAATTACGAGGGGAAAGCACAGGCAGCACTGGAGGCACTGAAGGAGAAGGATTTCGTCTACCTCCATATCGAGGCCAGTGATGAAGCGGGACACGAGGGAGACGTACCACTCAAGGTGAAAACGATTGAGTACCTCGATGCACGCATCGTCAAAACCATTTATGAGGAGACGCTGAAATGGGATGAACCGGTCACCATCGCCATTCTGCCCGATCACCCCACACCCTGCGCCATACGTACCCACACGAGGGATGCCATCCCTTTCCTGATCTGGCACCGCGATATGCAGGCCGACAGCGTGCAGGTATACGATGAGGTGGCGGCCAGAGAAGGTAGTTACGGTCTACTTCATGGCGACCAGTTGATGAAAACATTATTCGGAAAATAATCGCTGCACCTACAAAATATTCACCCATAAAAGCTGACAGCTGATCGCCAAACAAAAATGAACTATTACAGCACCAATAAAACTGCTCCCCTTGCCTCATTCCAGGAAGCAGTGGTAAAGGGACTTGCTCCCGACAAGGGACTTTATATGCCCGAAACGATCCAGCAACTCTCTCCTGACTTTTTTGGAATGATCGCAGATCTCGGGTTGACAGATATCGCCAAAACAGTAGCAGAAGCTTTCTTTGGCGGGGACATTCCCAAAGAGCAACTGGATGCCATCGTCACCGACACCTTGAATTTCGACATCCCCCTGAAGAAAATTGAAGAGGGCATCTATGTGCTGGAGTTGTTCCATGGCCCCACCTTCGCGTTCAAGGATGTGGGCGCCCGGTTTATGGCACGCATGCTCTCTTACTTTGTGAAGGAACAACAACAGGAGGATGTGAAGGTACTGGTGGCCACCTCGGGAGATACGGGCAGTGCCGTCGCCAACGGTTTTCTCGGTGTGGAGGGCATTCAGGTGTTCGTGCTGTACCCGGCAGGAAAGGTGAGTCACATCCAGGAGGCACAGTTCACCACGCTGGGACAAAACATCGTGGCCCTGGAGATAGAGGGCACGTTCGATGATTGTCAGGCACTGGTGAAGGCGTCATTCATGGATGAGGAGTTGAACCGGCAACTGAACCTCACTTCTGCTAACTCCATCAATGTGGCACGGTTCCTCCCCCAGTCGTTCTATTATTTCCATGCCTATGCGCAGCTGATGCAGCAGCTGTCGGCGGAGAAGGTGGTTTTCTCCGTTCCCAGCGGCAACCTGGGCAACCTCACCGCGGGACTCTTCGCCAAACACATGGGCCTGCCGGTGCACCGTTTCATCGCGGCCAATAACCGCAACGATGTGTTTTGGGAGTACCTCCACACGGGGAAATATTCCCCAAGGCCATCGGTACAAACCATCGCCAATGCGATGGATGTGGGGGCACCCAGTAACTTCGTACGCATCCTCGACCTGTATAATCATGATCATCAGGCTGTATCGAGAGATATTTCATCCAAAAGATACAACGATGAGGAAATCAGAACGGCCATTCAAAACGTCTGGCTGACATCGGACTATCTGCTCGATCCGCATGGCGCCTGTGCCTATCTTGCTTTAAAAGAGGGACTGCAACCCGGGGAGACCGGCATCTTCCTTGCCACGGCACACCCGGCAAAATTCAGGGAAACGGTAGAGGCATGTATCGGTTCAACCATCTCCCTGCCGGATAGACTGGCCGCATTTATGCAACGCGAAAAAGAGTCCTATCCCCTTCCCAATGACTTCAACCTGTTGAAAAAAGCCCTAATCGACCTGTCTTAAGTTTCTTTTTATTATTTTTGCTGCGAATTAATTGATTAATGAGTAGTTTTGCATGTGAAAACCATACGCTAGCTGCTGTTTCCGCATGAGGCCACTGTTACATTATATTTCTCTCATCTTCGTTTTGACAATCTTCTTTCAATGCTTTTCTGTCTTAAAGGCAGCTGCTGCGACGAACCGGTTTAGTCAAAACGCCTCTTTACCTGCCGCCTCATCCGGATATACAAACCCTTACCATACTGCTATTCTGTCCGTTATTCCCGATACAACCAAAAGGATACTGCCTCCGGACACTGCAAAAATCCCGTTACCCGATACAACCCGGCAGATCGTCGTTCCCTCCAGCGTTCTGACCCCGTCTGACACGATCAGGCCGGTGATGGCCGCTGACACGACAGGTGTACCTGTGGTGCAGGACTCAACACTGACAAAGGGTAAACAGATGCTGGAGGCTGCTGTTTTTTATACCGCCCAGGACTCGATGGTCTTCACCAGCGACAACATGGGATACCTTTACGGCGATGCGGATATCAAGTATGGCGAAATGGGCATCAAAGGGGAATTTATCACCATGGATATGGACAGCAGCGTCATCTCTTCTACCTACGGACTCGATTCACTGGGCAAGGAATTTGGTTATCCGGTATTTTCAGAAGCAGGCACGGAGTATGAGATGAAGAAGGTGCGCTACAATTTTGAGACCCGCAAAGCGTTCATCAACAACGTCATCACACAGCAGGGCGAAGGGCACATCGTGGCCAACGAGGCGAAGATGAATGCCGACAACTCTTTTTACATGCGCAACGCCAAATATACCACGTGCGACAATCACGATCATCCTCACTTTTACCTTAACCTTTCCAAGGCCAAAGTACGTCCAGAGAAAGATGTGGTCACCGGCCCGGCATGGCTCGTGGTGGCCGATGTGCCCCTTTTTCCGGTCGTGTTGCCTTTTGCTTTCTTCCCTTTCACAAAATCCTACTCTTCGGGGATTATCATGCCTACTTACGGCGACGAGATGACACGAGGCTTCTACCTCCAGAACGGGGGCTATTATTTTGCACTGAGCGACTATATCGACCTGGCTGTCACCGGGGAGATCTACACAAAGGGATCATGGGGTGCAGGGGCACGTTCCAACTACCGTAAAAGGTACAAATATTCCGGTAACTTCAACGTCTACTACCTGAATACGGTCACCGGTGAAAAGGAGCTTAAGGAGGTGGTGCCCGAGGCCTACTCCGTGGCGAAGGACCTGCGCATCAACTGGACACACTCACAGGACCCGAAAGCCAATATGTACCGCACCCTGTCGGCCAGCGTCAATTTCTCCACCAGCAGGAACAACCACCGTGACCTCAGCCGCCTCTATTCGCGTGAAGCCTCCAACAACACCAAGAGCTCCAGTGTAAACCTCACACAGCGCTTTCCTGATTCACCCTGGAGCCTGTCGGCGACCATGAACATCAACCAGGTGTCACGCGACTCCACCATCGCCGCCACATTACCCAATGTCTCCATCACCATGAACCGCATCTATCCTTTCCGGAGAAAAAACATGGTCGGTGCGGAACGATGGTTTGAGAAAATATCGATGAGCTATTCCGGTGAGTTCCGCAACTCCATCACCACGAAAGAGAACAGGTTCCTGCAATCGAACCTGGTACGCGACTGGACCAACGGGATGCGTCACAGCATTCCCGTGAGCGCCACATTCACCCTTTTCGATTACATACAGCTATCTCCTTCGTTTAACTACACCGAACGATGGTACTCGGGTGCCCATAAACAAGCCTGGGACCCCATCGCCAAAAGAAATGTCGCAGTGGATACCATTCACGGTTTTCAACGGGTCTATGATTACAGCACCTCACTCAGTGCGCAAACCAAACTGTACGGGATGTACACTCCCTGGAAAATCTTCGGAGATAAGATCCAGGGTATCCGCCACGTCTTTTCTCCCAGCATCAGCCTGAACTACCGTCCCGATTTCGGCGACCCCAAATACAACTTCTACGAGACCTACACCTACAAGAACGAGTATGGCGAGGATGTGGAATACACCTACTCCCCTTACTCCTCCATGATGTTCGGAACGGCTCCGAGGGGACAAAGCGGAAGCATCGGTTTCGATTTCAAGAACAACCTGGAGATGAAGATCAAGTCCGACAAAGATTCAACAGGTGTCCGGAAAATCAGCCTGATTGACGACCTGGGCATCAGCTTCAATTACAATATGATGGCCGACTCCATGAAGTGGAGCATGATCAATTCGAACATCCGGCTGAAGTTCTCCAAATCGTACACCCTCAGCCTCAATGCTACCTGGGACCCTTATATCTACGAACTGGATCAGAACGGCAACCCCCGTCAGGTGGACAAGCTCCGTGTGCTGAACGGGAGAGGAATAGGAAAGCTGATGAATACGGGCACCTCTTTCTCTTATTCCCTCAATCAGGATACGTTTAATAAACTGTTCGGCCGTGAAACGGAGGGAGAAGAAAAGGAAGGGAGTGATCAGCAGGGAGAGTTGCCCGACGACGGTACCATGGGGGAAAACCCGTATGATACTGCCGAAAGGGGAAGCTCATTCGACAAGACTGAGGACGATACGGGAGAGTTCGACAGTGACGGATATCTGAAAAATGTAGTGAACTGGAACTTATCGTTCAATTACTCGTTACGGTATGGCTATGGCGAATTCGACAAAGCACGGATGGAGTATAAAGGCAGGCTGACCCATAATTTTGGGTTGAGCGGCTCTGTACAGCCTACCAAAAACTGGAATTTCACCTTCAATACCGATTATAATTTCGAAATGAAGAAATTCACCAACATCAACTGCTCACTCAACAGAAACCTGCACTGCTGGAGCATGTCGGCCAGCTTCATTCCTATCGGGCCCTACAAATCGTACAACTTCACCATCCGCGCAAACTCCTCACTGCTCCAGGATCTGAAATACGAACAACGTAATTCTCCTTATGACCGCGGAATGGACTGGTATTGATCTATTTTTCTCCCCATAATTTCTTCATCCACTCAGCCATTTTCGCTTCTGCAGGGTTGGGCTGTGGATCCCAGAACCGACTGTTTTTTAATTCCCCGGGAAGATATGCCTGGTTCACGAAGTGGTTCTCATAGTCGTGGGAGTACTTGTATTCCTTCCCATAATCAAGCTCCTTCATCAGCGAGGTAGGTGCATTACGCAGATGCAGCGGCACGGGCAGGTTGCCTGTCTGTTCCGCCTTTGCGATGGCATTGTCGATGGCCAGATAGGCAGAGTTGCTCTTGGGGGATGTGGCCAGATAAATCGTGGCCTCTGCCAGGACGATACGCCCTTCGGGCCATCCGATCTTCTGCAGCGTATCGAAACAGGCATTGGCCAGCAGCAACGCGTTGGGGTTGGCCAGCCCGATATCTTCGGCTGCCGAGATCACCAGCCTGCGGGCAATGAACTTGGGATCCTCCCCTCCGGCCACCATCCTTGCCAGCCAATAGACAGCTGCGTCGGGATCACTGCCCCGGATCGATTTGATAAAGGCCGAGATGATGTCGTAATGCATCTCTCCCCCCTTGTCGTAAGCCGCCGGATTCTCCTGCAACCGCTCCGTGACCATCCTGTCGGTGATGACAATCGCTTCCTCACTGTCGGAGGCAACTGTCAGATCGATGATATTGAGCAGCTTACGGGCGTCACCGCCGGAAAAGCGAAACAGGGCGTCGGTCTCCCTGATCTCAATTTTTTTCTCCTTCAGGATATGATCCTCCGTGAGCGCACGCTGCAGGAGTACCTCCAGATCCTTCTTCTCCAGCGATTTCAGCACATATACCTGACAGCGGGAGAGCAATGGCCGGATCACTTCAAACGAGGGGTTCTCGGTGGTCGCTCCGATGAGTGTTACCGTGCCGGTCTCCACGGCATTCAGCAGCGAGTCCTGCTGTGACTTGCTGAACCGGTGAATCTCATCGATAAAGAGTATAGGAGCTGCGTTGTCGAAAAAACGGGTGTTCTTCGCCTTGTCAATCACCTCCCGCACATCCTTTACCCCCGAATTGATCGCGCTCAGCTTGTAAAAGGGAGCTTTCAGCGTGTTGGCAATAATATTGGCCAGCGTGGTCTTACCCACACCGGGCGGACCCCAGAAAATGATGGAGGGAATCCTGCCCGAGTCGATCATCCGGCGCAATACGGCTCCCTTACCGACTAAATGTCTTTGGCCGATAAATTCATCGAGGGTCTGTGGACGGAGTCGTTCGGCAAGTGGTGCACTCATAAAAACAATGTTTGATTGAATACTGCAAAGGTAAAAAAATAATACAGATGCAGTGAAATTTTCTATCGGACTCATCCTCTCTCTGTCATTCCGGATTGTTATATCATTCAGGAAGACATAAATAGCCGTGTTTCTTTTCTATGCTTTATTTTAATCGTATCTTTGCAGCTGTAAAATCAAAAAGCAGCTTATGCAACTTGCCCCGTTACTCTCCCTTCTCGGGAATTTGGAACAACTGGACACCATTCAGCTGAACTTCAACCAGGAAAGTGTCAACATGATGAATATCGCCATTGCATTCATCATGTTTGGCGTCGCACTGAGCATCAAGCCTCAGCATTTCAGTGCCGTCATCCTCCGCCCAAAACCGGTTTTGCTGGGTGTTGTTTCACAATATTTTCTGCTTCCAGCATTGACCTATCTGCTGGTATGGATCATCAGGCCCAGCAACGCTGTGGCATTGGGAATGATCTTAGTGGCATCCTGCCCGGGGGGGAATGTGTCGAATCTGATCTCCTCCATCTCTAAATCGAATATCACCCTGTCGGTAAGCCTCACAGGGTTCACAACCGTCCTGAGCCTGTTGATGACCCCCTTCAATTTTGCATTCTGGGGAGGCCTCTATGCAAAACATTCTCCCCTGCTGGTGCCCATCACCATCGACCCTGTGGAGATGTTCCGCACCGTATTCCTGATTCTCGGGATACCGGTGATCGTAGGCATGTCCGTAGGTATGCGGTTTCCCAAATTCGCGAAGAAAGTGGATGCCACCGTCCAGGCGGCTTCCATCATCTTCTTTGTAGGGTTCATCGTCGCCGCACTGGCAGGTAATTTCGGCATCTTCCTCAGGTATATCCACCTCATCTTCTTTATTGTCTTGCTTCACAACGGATTGGCCTTTTTAGGAGGTTATTTGTTACCGAAAATAAACCATGTGGAGGAGATCAACTGCCGGACCATCTCCATAGAAACAGGGATCCAAAATTCGGGACTGGGACTGGCGCTGATATTCAACCCGAGGATCTTCCCTCCGGAGCTGAACATGGGCGGGATGGCTTTCATCGCGGCATGGTGGGGCATCTGGCATATTGTTGCCGGCCTCCTGCTTGCTTTCTACTGGAGAAAAAGAAGCCTTGCAATGGTTACGACGCATCCATCATAGTCGTCTCACCGCCATGGCATGCAGCGGTCTTGCCTATAACCTGTACGAACAACTAAAAAAAAAAGTTATGATCTATCGTTACGATTTTCGCTATACAGTGGCCAAATTTTTCGTGAGTATCGCCCTGAGATTGAACTTCAGAAAGCTGGTGTTCGTGGGAAGGGATGAAAATGTATCGAAGGAAAAACCGGTCATCTTCACGCCTAATCACCGTAATGCGTTGATTGATGCGCTTCTGGTAGTCTATTCCACCTACCACCTGAAGCAGGTGGTCTTCCTGGCCCGTGCCGATATCTTCAAACAAAAGTTTATTGCCTGGATACTGCGGGGAATGCGTATTATGCCTATCTTCCGGATTCGCGACGGCAAGGATAACCTGGACAGGAACAGTGAGATCTTTAACAATGCAGCCCGTATACTGAAAAAGAACAACCCTATCGCAATCTTTCCTGAAGCACGGCACAACCCGAAACAGTCACTGCTGCCCATACAAAAAGCGGTCCCCCGCATCGTTTTGCCGACGGAGGCATCACTCGGTTTCCAACTCAACAGCCAGATAGTCCCCGTATCGATCTACTACCGGGATATCTGCGGCTTCCTTTCGGATGCCTACATTACCTTTGGCACTCCCATCGAGGTATCTGCATACAGGGATCTGTACAACGAGAACGCAGGTCAGGCCATCAATCAGTTGAGGCTGGACTTAGAGCAGCGCCTCAAATCTATGGTGGTAAATATTCAGAATGACCCTATTTATGATGAATACCTATACGCCATCGACTGGAACGGAGACAGAATTGCCCGCGAGAAGTTCTCCGGGAGAAAGGATGCTTTTCTGCAGGCATCCCTGTGGATCGTGAAGAAGCTGGATGACCTGTTCGATAATGACCGCGCACGGTTCGATACGAAGATTGCGGCGTTCCGTGATGCTTGCGTGCTACTGAAGGAACACGGACTCACCACCAAGGACCGTATCTGGAGGCCTTCAACCGGTGCGAACCTGCTTGCCCGGTTCACCGGTCTGACCCTCACGGCACCAGTGGCATTCATCGGCTTCCTGAACGGCCTTTTCCCGCTGCTGATCAGCAGAAAACTACAGGGATTATTCAAGGACAAACAGTTTGTCGCCTCTGCCAGATATGTCTCCGGGCTTCTCTTTGTACCGGTATTCGACCTGATACAGTCACTGGCTGTGGGATTCATCACACAGGAGTGGTGGATGGCACTCACCTATTTCACCGCCATGCCGGCCACCTTTTACTTCGCGGTCTACTGGCGCAAATGGCTTAGAGAAGGCCTCAGAGACGTGAAGGTCAGCCGGTTCGCGAAGCAGTTCCCTGACAAATGGAAGCAGGTGCTGGCACTCATTCACCTCTAGCCTTTATTGACGCAGCATCCCGCGAAGCCATCAACAGCGGTAGAGCCGATTTTTACCCCTGCTATTTTCATCAGCTGCCTGCCATGTTCGATATCAAATCGTTTCCCGTGGATGTGGCGGTCATCCATATCACCCCTCCCAATGAATACGGCTATTGCAGTTTCGGCGTCTCCATCGATTATATCAAGGCAGCCTGCCGGAACGCAAAGATCATCATTGCGGAGATGAATGACCAGATGCCCCGTACCATGGGTCCCGAGAACAGAATTCATGTGAAGGAGCTGGATTATATCGTTGAGGTATCACATCCACTGAGAGAAACAGCCAAACCACATATTGGCGAACTGGAAAAGAATCCCGATTTCAGGGAGAAGCTCGACAGGGAGTTCTTCAACCACTTTAAAGCGTCAGCCCTCGGTTAACCGGGGGATGCGGACTCCCCTACTCGCTCAGTTTCTTCACGATAGCATCTACCGCTGCCTGCAACCCATCGGCATTCTTACCGCCAGCAGTGGCAAAGTAAGGCTGCCCGCCGCCGCCGCCCTGTATCAGCCTGGCCGCTTCGCGCACCATATTTCCGGCATGCAATCCCCTGGCGACCAGATCGTCGCTTAACATGACCGTGAGGCTGGGCTTGCCGCCGGATGACACACCGGCAACAAACAACATCTTCTCAGGGAATTCATTTTTTAACTGGAAAGCGATATCTTTCGCTACTTCGGGCATGCCAACAGGTAATACCACCTTAAACAGCGTCACGCCGTTCAGCACCTCTTTTCTGTCAATGATACGCTGTTTCAGCTGTTCGGTTTTCTCTTTCACGAAATCCTGGATCTGCTTCTTCATCTCATCGTTCTCCATCAACAGGCGATGTACACCCTGCATGATATCGGGGACATTATTGAGCAGGTTCCTGATCTCTAGGAGCGCATCCTCCTTCTCATACAGATAATCCTCGCATACCCTGGCGGTGACGGCTTCAATACGCCTCACCCCGGCGGCGATGGCACTTTCGCTCACGATGCGGAAGGTGCCTATGCGGCCGGTGGAGGAGATATGGGTTCCCCCGCAGAGCTCGATGGAGGTGCCGAAACGAACAGTGCGCACGTCGTCACCGTATTTCTCACCGAACAGTGCCATCGCCCCCTGGGCCTTTGCCTCTTCAACGGGGACATGCCGATGCTCTTCGATCGAGAAATTGCTTCTGATCCTGTCCGTTACCTGCCTCTCTACTGCGCGTATCTCCCCGGGGGTCATCTTCCCGAAGTGGGAGAAGTCGAAACGCAGTACTTCCGGAGAGACATAGGATCCTTTCTGTTCCACGTGGCTGCCCAGGATGGAGCGAAGTGCCTCGTGAACCAGGTGCGTGGCGGTGTGGTTGCATTCGGTAGCGTTCCGTTTATCCGTATCGATGCGGGCCGTGAATGTTGCCATCGTGTCTGACGGGAGTGTCAGTGTCAGGTGCACGGCCAGATTATTTTCCCTTTTCGTATCAAAAATCTCAATCATCTCACCTCCCTGATCAGCAACAAGCCAGCCGCTGTCGCCTACCTGGCCGCCCATCTCGGCATAGAAGGGAGACCGGGAAAGCACGATTTGATAGTATCTCCTGTTCTTTTGCTTCACCTCGCGATAACGAAGGATGCGGGCAGTGCTTTCCGTTTCATCATACCCCACGAATTCGGGCTCACCCTCGTGCACCCGCGTCCAGTCGCCCGCCTCCGTGGCCGCAGCGTTGCGTGCACGCTCTTTCTGCTTCTGCATCTCGGCATTGAAACCGGCAACATCTGCCGTCATCCCGTGTTCCCGCAATATCAGCTCCGTCAGATCGAGCGGGAAACCATAGGTGTCATACATCTGAAAAGCCACCTCTCCGCTCAGCACGCCACCCTCCTGCAAGGGAAGGTTCTTCTCGAGCATCTTGATACCTGTCTCCAGCGTTCTCAGGAACGACTCCTCTTCCTCCTTCATCACTTTCCCGATCAGCGTCTGTTGTGCCGCCAGCTCGGGATAAGCCTCCCCCATCACTTCGATGAGCGTGGGGATCAGCCGGTACATGAAAGACTCGTGCATCCCCAGGAAGGTATAGCCGTAGCGAATCGCACGACGCAGGATACGGCGGATCACATATCCCGCCTTGGCATTCGACGGAAGCTGGCCGTCGGTAATGGAGAAAGCGATGGTACGCACATGATCGGCGATGACACGCATTGCCACATCTTTCCTGTCGTCCTCACCGTAGGTGGCATGACTCACTTCTCCAATCCTGCGGATGAGGGGCTGGAACACGTCGGTATCGTAATTCGACAACTTACCCTGTACCGCCATACACAATCGTTCAAAACCCATGCCGGTGTCTATCACCCTGGCAGGCAGCGGCTCCAGTGATCCGTCAGCCTTCCGGTTATATTGCATGAACACCAGGTTCCATATCTCGATCACTTGGGGATGGCTTTGATTGACAAGTGTCAGTCCGTCCACCACGGCTCTTTCACTGTCGGGACGTATATCAATGTGGATCTCGGAACAGGGACCACAGGGACCGGTGTCACCCATCTCCCAGAAGTTGTCCTTTTTGTTGCCGTTGATGATCCGTTCTTTGGGAAGGTATTCCTCCCAGTAGGCGGCGGCCTCATCGTCACGCTCCAGATGCTCCTCTGCCGATCCTTCAAAGACGGTTACATAGAGACGCACCTTATCAAGTTGCAGCACTTCAGTGAGATACTCCCACGCCCACGTTATCGCCTCTTTCTTGAAATAATCGCCAAACGACCAGTTACCCAGCATCTCGAACATGGTATGGTGGTAGGTGTCGTGACCCACTTCCTCCAGATCGTTGTGCTTACCGCTCACGCGCAGACATTTCTGAGAATCGGCCACACGGGCATACTTAACGGGCGCGTTGCCCAGGATGATATCCTTGAACTGATTCATCCCGGCATTGGTAAACATCAGCGTGGGGTCGTCCTTGATGACCATGGGTGCGGATGCCACTATCTGGTGCTGTTTCGACTGGAAGAAGTCCTTGAACGATTGGCGAATTTCTTTGGAAGTGATCATAGTTCTGTTGCGTTTAATAATTCATTCTATCCGTTCGACCTACCGGGAACGTGATGTTCAGGAGATCGGCAATTGGACGTTGTAAGCCTCAATGCCTGGATTCATGCACTTCAAAAACAGGAACGGCTGCATTGATCCTGTTTTTGAAGTGCAAAGATACTATTTTCTTGTCTTTTATGGAACAGGATCAGTTGGAAGCATTTATTTTCTTCCGACTTGAACAGCCGTTGATTTTCTTTTATCCGGAGCTGTTTTATTCCTGTTCAATCAGTCATTATGTTGTATGATGGACGAATTGTGCCGGTTGTCTGCCCGGTAATATAAGAATTCTTCGTAAATTTGTCTGTCGCTTTCAGTCATCATCCATCAGAAAAATCACTCTGTATGTCCACAATACAAATAGTATGTTGTCCGATTTGTGGCAGCAAGGAAATTGAAAAAGTGTTTGATTCCGTGGATCACTTCTCCAGCAGGGAGGTGTTCCCGATCTGTGACTGCAGGGCTTGCGGATTTCGCTTTACCGGCAGCTTCCCGTCGGAAGAGGAGATCGGAAAATATTACGACTCTCCCGATTACATCTCCCACAGTGACTCTTCCGAAGGATTAACGAACCGATTGTATCATCTCTTCAGAAAGATGATGCTGAAAAGAAAAGTCAGTCTGGTTGCATCCTGCGTAAAGGATAAACAGGTACGTTTGCTCGACATAGGCTGCGGCACGGGCTATTTTCTGCATGCGGCAAAGGAGCATGGCTTCAGGGTGTCTGGTATAGAGAAGAACAGCAGGGCCCGGGAAAAAGCCGTCACCCTCTTTGGCCTGGATGTAAAGGATGAAAGCGGTTTTTTCCGGATGGAGCGATCATCTTTCGCGGTGGTCACGCTCTGGCATGTGCTGGAACATCTGGAGAGACTGCATGAAAGCATCGCAAAGATCGGAGAGATTCTCACCCCCGACGGGACGGTCGTGATCGCACTACCCAACCACCGGTCATTCGATGCTAAATACTACAAAGAGACATGGGCGGCTTACGATACACCCCGCCATCTCTGGCATTTCACCCCCGATACCCTCGAAAAACTGCTTTTCAAACATCACATGCAGGTGATCCGGAAGTATAGGATGCCGCTGGATGCCTTCTATGTATCCCTGTTGAGCGAGAAATACAGGGGCAGCAAAACAGGAACGAAATATCTGCGTGCCTTAGCGATTGGTAAGGCCGGTTTCCTGCTCTCGCTGTTTGACCTGAAACAATCGGGGTCCATCATCTATGTCGCTAAAAAAGAGGATCATCAAAATTAATTTTTCATTCCCCGGGAATAGTATTATTTTTGGTATTGATTACTCTACTATGCCATCCAATCACACTTTTATTGACAAGCAATCATGGGCAAACGAAAAAAACCGATCCAGTTCTCTGAGAAAAAACTCCTCTACTCTATCCAGGAGGTAGCAGATCATTTCGCAGTCAATGTCTCCCTGCTACGTTTCTGGGAGAAGGAATTCGAGAATATCAAACCCCGAAAAACATCCGGGGGTACACGCCAGTATACCCGGGAAGATATACAACAGATAGAGATCGTCTATCATCTGGTGAAGGAGAAGGGGATGACGCTCGATGGTGCACGCCATACCCTGAAATCGAAAAAAGATGATGAGACGAAGAGGGCAGAAGCTGTCGCCAGGCTCACTGAGATCAAAAAAGAGCTGCTCCTCCTCGAAAAGGAGTTCGATCAGCTCCACGAACGACAGAAATATTCAAAAACAAAAACGGACTAACGATTTACTGATAATTATCTGGTTATCCATACCATTCCCGTTTCCTGTTTTTCAGGTTATTCAGTGTATCGATACAAATATTGACATCATCCCCTACCTGAAAATCGAACATTCCTACACAGATAAAATCGGCACCGTTTTCAAATGCCCAATTAAATCCGTCTTTGGGATGAATAGCCCCTGCTGCAAGCACCTTGAAGCCCATGACCGGCACCTTTACCCGGTTAACGAACGCTACCGTCTGGTCAGGGAACGGGCAGAAACAATTGTCGTGGAACATATTGTGATCGTTACTCAGCAAACCGTCCACCTCAAAAGCTTTCCTGTTTTCACGAGGGTGTGCCGACCAGTAATTGTCGTGATGCATAGTTTTCATGTAATAATCGGGAATGATCCCGTTTTCCTCGCAAATAAGAAACGAATCGATGGTATGTGCACCTAATCCGGCAATAAATCCTTCACTTCTTATCTTATCCAGTAATTTATCGATAAGATCCAGCTTGTTGTCGCGGACAAACCAATCACACTGGTTTCCCTGCATCTGGATAACATCCATCCCGCTGTCGATGGCGGTCTTAACGTTTTCGAAAATATCATTGCTCTTTTCCTGCACCGCAACCTGGACAATTACTTTGATCTTGCTGCCTGTCAACTTTTTGTATTTCACCATGGTAGACATGGTAGGGAATCCTATGTTGATGGTATTGATCCCGGCTTGTTCACACAGCATCAGCGTTTCGAATATCTTCTTTTCTGTATTGTATGCCTTAAAGAGAGAACCGGCATAAAGCAGGTCGCGTGCATGCGCCCAGCCTCCGATCAGGTTGCCGCCCATGATCAACCGGCTCATTTCGTGATTACCCAGCTTGCCCTTAGGGAGTTCTCCTTTCAGCTCGGTCAATGCTACCCGGTTGATTTGCACGGTGGCTCCGGATGAAGCATCAATTTCATACAGTTTATTGCTACGATAGGCCCCCCATCCAAGCAGTCCCAAAGCAGGTAATGTAGCCAGTTCCCTTAGCGCTTCGCGACGGGATTTTACGCCGGTTCCGGCTTCTGCGAACTTTACCCCTTCCGGTTCGCCGGAAACGATCTTTTTCTTCTTAAAAATACCGGCCAAATTATCAATCCCGTATCCTCTTTCTTTATAGAAAAAAAGAAAAACAAGTATCGCTGTTTCAATGAACAGTTGGTTGATTACATATGTGGTGCCATCACCGCCCAATAAGGCAATCCCGAAAGGAGGATAGGCAAAATAATACAACAGAAGCAACAACGCGCCGCTAATGGCCGCCCATCTGCTGAAAAGGCCAATAAACAGGGCTAATCCGATCATGATTAATCCCCAGATATTCAAGAAATCAACCATCGCCATTCCTCCGGGAGAAGCTGCCAACCAATGGTAAAATCCTGAAAGGAATCCGAAGGTATTGTTCAGGAATGACTCTGCTGACCAGTTCTCAGCAAATAACTTGATAGCGCCTTCGTATAAAAAGTGCCAGCCTATGGCCACCCGAAGAATTGTTACAATAACTTTCACAGAACATCAGTTTAAAGTTTCATAAGGTTGTTTATGATAACCTGCGTTATTAATTTTCAAAAATAAAACTTTATTTTTAAATTTATCTGGTTTTTTAAAAATATTTGTAAAACTGGGGTTAGTTAGCAGAACCATTTCCAATACTTCATCTAAAGGCAGCCATGTAGATTGTCTTATTGATGAAATGAGTGTTTTCTCAAAGTCATTCAAGGCATAATGGATCGTATGTGGTCTTTAATTTTTGTCTTCAAAATTTTCTCTATTTTTCCCTTTACAAACCGTTGGTTCAGAAATTCCCAATTTGTTTGCTATTTGCCAATTTATTAAATTGCTCTTGTTTATTTCCAAACGCATAGGTATATTTGTCTTTGCGTTTGGGGTGAAACTTTACATATAATCATATGAGAAAATATTTTTTCCTGCCGACTCTGCTCTTTTGTGCTTTTATACTCGTACAAGCCCGCACATGTGCGCAAGAAGGTACTTCAGTGATGATTGGGACAGAACGGAATCATCTCACAATCGATACAACGCTTGGAGATATAGCAACCCGACCGGTCGTAGGCGCCGAACTGACGGAGGCTTATTTTCCTCTCTTGAAAGAAAAACGGGTGGCGGTAATGACCAACCAGACCGGGATGGCCGGGGATGAACACCTGGTGGATCTGTTGAAGAGGAACCAATGCAACATAGTGGGTATCTTCTCTCCCGAGCATGGTTTTCGCGGCACCGCCGATGCCGGAGAGCATGTGTCCAGCTCGGTGGATGAAAAAACGGGAATCCCCATCTGGTCTCTCTACGGCAGCGGAAGCGATAAACCGTCGGCCGACAAAATGAAGCAATTTGATATGCTGCTGTTCGACTTGCAGGATGTAGGGCTACGCTTTTACACCTATTACGCCAGTATGGCAAGATTGATGGATGCCTGTGCGGAATACGGTAAAAAGATGATCGTGCTGGATCGTCCCAACCCCAACGGGATGTATGTAGACGGGCCAATCCTCGACATGAAGCACAAATCGGGCGTAGGCTGGCTGCCCATCCCCGTGGTGCACGGCATGACGCTGGGGGAGCTGGCACTGATGATCAACGGAGAGAAATGGCTGCCGGAGGGAAGGAACTGTGATCTCACCGTGATCCCCTGTGAAAACTACACCCACCCGACCCTTTACGAGCTGCCCATTGCCCCGTCACCCAACCTGCCTAATATGCACGCCATCTACCTCTATCCCTCCACCTGCCTGTTTGAAGGGACAGTGATGAGCCTGGGCAGGGGTACACCCTACCCCTTTGAAGTGTATGGCCATCCCCAATTCAGGGGATCCTCCTTCTCGTTCACCCCGCGAAGTGTGCCAGGGGCCAAAAACCCGCCGCTGCTCAACCAGAAGTGCTATGGGGTGGATCTTCTCGGGTTGCCGGATGAGCAGATCATTGCCAATGGTTTCGATCTCACCTATGTGATCGACGCTTACCGAAACCTGGATATGGGCGACAAATTCTTTACCACTTTCTTCGAAAAGCTGGTCGGCGTGGACTATATACGGCAGGATATCATCGCCGGAAAATCGGCAGGAGAGATCAAAGAGAAATGGTTAAGCGATGTGGTGCAGTTTAAACAGCAACGGAAACCTTATCTGTTATACCCGGAATAATGGAAGAAATAATATGACATCCGTCACCTCGCACCCATCACCCTCACTCCTTCGACCGTTCGCGTTCAATAACCTGCGTTTTGCTCGCGTTCTCGATGGCTTTGAGAGCGATGTCTTTTACTGTTTTCTCTGAATTATCGGCTTTGGCTCCTGCTTCTTTCAACTGCGTGTCCATCTCTTTGATTTTAGCTTCGAGGCTCTTTATCTGATGTTCCCTGAGGTTGAGGATGCCTTGTGTTTCCTTCTCCCGCAACTCTTTTTCATAGTTGTAAATGGTTTGCAGGCGTTTTTCGGTTTCGGCTTGGGCATTTTGTACCGCTTCGGCCAGTTTTACCGGAAATTCTTCGGATCTGGTACGTAGCGTTTTCAATTCGTTTTCACTTTCCAAAAGATTTTTTTCACGTGCGGCAAACTCTTTCTCGAAAGTGGAACGCTGCTCTTTCAACTCGGCTTCCTGACGAATTTTCTTCAAATTGTACTCATCCTGCTCCTGTTTGCGTTTTTGTTGCGTGGCGTAAGCGTATTCTTCTTCCTCGCGCTTGCGCAACTTGGCGTTGGTTTCTTTTTCAGCTTTCAGGTTTTCGTCGTGAGCCGCTTTTTCTTTTTCCCATTGAGCGCGCGTTTCGGATATTTGTTGCGAAAGCTGTTCTTTGCGCGCCGCCATTTCCTGATCAAACTGTTCTTTTTGTTCTTTCTGTGCCAGCAACAAGGCCGAGAAAGCATCGGCGTTGGATGAAAGTCCGTACAAATCGGAGAGTCGTTTTTCTTCAATTTGAATGGCATTTTGTACTGTTTCCAGCTTTTTGCGTTCCGCCACCAATTCCGCTTCAATCGTTTCGAGCGAACCGATAAATTCTGCCTTTATTTTTTTTATTTGCGCCAGAATACCTTCGCCCGACGTTTCGGATGCCCGGCTCACGGTTTGTGCATTTTCTTTGCGTTGCTGTACTTCGCGCGGGTTGTCGTTGGATTTTTCTTCCACCTTTTTCAATAGTTTTTCATAGGCCTCCAAAATTTGGGCTTTGGTGTTTTTGTCTGTAACAGAGGGTGTCATAATTTTAAAATAGGTATAGGCGGTTAAGCCGCCCAATTATTTATCAGTATTTAAACGCTTTGGCTCATATTTAACCATCCTTCTTATTAAGGTATCAAAGATAGTCTCCATGTTATTGCGTCTATTGTATCTGAAATGATATTCTTCA
>CAKMJT010000044.1 GCA_927407015.1 uncultured Proteiniphilum sp.
TATCCATCAATAAGCTGATATATAACAACTTCGATACATGGATAGCGGCATGAGGAAAAATTCAAAAAAAGTTACAACAGGATGTCGACAACCCTGCGACATTCTTCATCATTGGTCAGGAAAAGGGTACCTGAGTAGTTATCTTTTGTTTGTTTTTAAGTTTTTAGGTATTTACCAGGGCTTCATTTCAGTCGCCGGGCCGAATCATCCATTCAATGTGTCCGTACATGTTTGTACCGAAACAGGATGGCAAAGAGGATGGTTACCAGCAGCGCGTATCCCGCGAAAATAAACCAGACGGACTGCCAGTCGCCCGTCATGAGCGACTTCGTCTGACCATCCACCACTACATCCTTCCAGGAGGTGAATTGATTCACAACCCATTGTGCTCCCAGTGTGCCGATGGTTGCGCCAACGCCGTTTGTCATCAGCATAAACATGCCCTGCGCACTTGCCCGGATGGTATGAGGCGTCTCTTTATCGACAAACAGGGAGCCCGACACATTGAAGAAATCGAACGCCACACCATACACCACCATGGAGAAGACCAGCATCCAGATGCCGCTTCCCGGATTCCCCAGGCCAAAGAAGCCGAAGCGCATCACCCAGGCGAACATGGCTATCAGCATCACGTTCTTGATGCCGTATCGTTTCAAAAAGAAGGGGATAAGCAGGATGCAGAGGGCTTCCGATATCTGTGAGAGCGAAATAAGGATATTGGAGTGCTGTACGCCAAACGTCCCTGCAAACAGCGGATCGGCTTCGAAGCTGGCGATGAAGGGGTTGGCAAAGCCATTGGTGATCTGCAGTGAAACACCCAGCAACATGGAGAAGATGAAGAAGAGAGCCATCTTGCGTTGTTTAAAGAGCTTAAACGCATCCAGGCCGAGAGCCTGAAAGAGGGTCTTGTCTCCCGTATCGGTACTGATCGGACAATTGGGGAGTGTGAAAGCATACACCCCCAGCAGCAGACCAATCACGGCGCTAACGACAAACTGCAGGGAGGTCGTCTGGTAGCCGACGATATCCACCAACCACATGGTGAAGATGAATCCTACCGTTCCGAAGACCCGAATGGAGGGAAACGTCCTGACTGTATCCATGCCCCCTCTTTCGAGAATGCTGTAGGCTACGGAATTGGAGAGTGCCAGCGTAGGCATGTAAAAGGCAACACTCAGTGTATAGAGGGTGAAGAGGATCGGGAAGGAAATGGCTGTTCCCGCCTGAAGGCCATATAATCCGGCGGCCAGCATAAACGTGGCTGCCAGCAGATGGCATGCTCCCAGCAGCTTCTGCGCAGGCACCCACCGGTCAGCGATGATCCCCATGACAGCAGGCATGAAAATGGATACAATACCCTGCACGGAGTAGAAGATACCGATATGAGACCCCAGCCCCACAGGCCCCAGGTAGCGCGACATGGATGTGAGGTAAGCCCCCCAGACTGCAAACTGGAGGAAGTTCATGACAATCAGACGTATTTTCAATGACATCAGTAAAGATTTAATAAGTATTCCGTTTATCTGCTAAGCCACGGCGCCGGGTTCAGCTTGTTTGTTTTCTGCCACAACTGAAAATGCATGGAAGAAACACCGGTATCCGGATCGGTGAAGATACGGCCCAGTGTCTGCCCGGTCTTCACCTTATCGCCCTGTTTCACAAACAGATCATAGATATTGGCATAGAAGGTGTAATACTCTCCGTGACGCACTATCACACAGGTATTTGACCCGGGGAAGGAGAATACCTTAGATACCTCTCCATCGAATACAGTACGAATGCCGGCACCTTTCTGTGCCTGAATATCGATGCCATTGCTGTTGGTTGTGACGTTCCACTCACTGTGTTTCTTGGTGCCGAAATTGCCTACGATGGAGGCTGTACCTGTCACAGGCATGGGCAGCTTCCCCTTGTTGGCCGCGAAATTCTTCGACAGATTGAATGTCTCAGTAGTGGTGGTGCTCCCACTCTCAATTCTGGGCCCCGCTTCCGTCCGGGGTGCTGTTTCTGCTTTCCGTGCGGGCGCTGCGGCCACTTCTTCTGTCTTCTTGCTGCTTTCCTTTTCCCGCCGGGCTTTCGCCGCTGCCGCCTCAGCCTCCGCCTCCGCCTTTCTCAGTCGTTCGGCTTCCGCTGCGCGTCTGTTGGCTTCTGCCATCCTTTCCTGACGCGCCACCTCCTCGGCGATCAGTTTCTCAATCTGTGCATTCAGCTGATTCATACGGCGCTGTTTATCCTGCAGTGTTTGCTGTAATTGCTGCTGTTGCCCCCGTGCATCGGCTACTTCCGACTGACGTGCCTGCTCTTCCTGCTGCAGCTTCTTCTGTTCGTTCTGCAGCGCTGCCAGTGCTTTCTCCCTGTCGGCTTTTGCCTTTCCCAGCGCCTCTTTCCGGGCCGTGATCTCGGCATTCTGTTTTCTGATCTCCTCGGCCTGCGACTTCTGCAAACGGGAATATTCTCTCAGATACTGCATCCTCCTCAGTGATTCTCCTGGAGACTTACCCGACAGGATATACAACAATTTCTGCTCACTGAATTGAGGGTTCAGCATCCCTTTGATGGCGTTGGCATAATTGCCCTGCTTCTGTTTCAGTTCCCTGTTCAACCGGGCTATTTCATTCTCAAGCCGTGTTTCTTCTTTGCGCAATGATTCGATCTCCCGGTGCTGTACAGTGATCAGCTCCTTGCGGGCGGCTATCTGTTTATTGATCAGATTGATACGATCCAGGATGGTGGTCGTCTGTTTTTTCACATCCAGATAAAGCTTATTCGTACTTCTTATCTCCTCCTGCAAGGCTTGCTGTTGTCTTTGTAAATGCTCGATTTGAGGTGTTTGAGCTGACAGGAGAAAGGCAGAAGACAAAAAGAGCGCTATGAACAGAATACGTTTCATTTACTGGCGGAAAATATTTTCAGTATTTCACCCAACGTGGTCCTTGTGTACCCCGAGGGTATGTTCATCGATAAACCGATAGGCTCGTCTGTGACGATATCGGAGAAAAGCAACTCGGCATCTATCTTTCTTGATGATGAAGAAAGGGTTACATTCATCTTGTGCGGGAAAACAAGATCATCGGAAAGGGCGAAGTTGTGATATCCCCATTGCAGGGAGTGTTTCTTTTGCGGCTGCATCAGATGGGTGAACGTGATGCGGTCGTCTCCGTTCACGGTGAAGGAATAATCGATGCCCGATGCGGCATCCTTTGACGTGATATAATAGTTCTGGTCAGATGTACGGGAGTAGTTGAATTTACGGTAGTCGGAAACCTCCGGATTCTTCTTGCCCGCGACGAACAGGGCGTTTGTGAAAACAGACTGCATGGTATAGAAATCAAACCCCACTGGATAGATATCCTTGAGCGATTCGATGGATTCAATGACATATCGCTTGTTCATCCTGTCGAGAAACAGTGCCGTATCGGGATTGATATAAAAGCGGAACATCTCCACACCGAACAGCGGCTGCACGGAAATCTGAAGCGCATTGTCTTTCACGATACGGATATTCGCCTTGGAGCTCAATGACCGTGTGCCGGTGGTGAGGTTCATGTTCAGCTTTGCGGCAAAGGTTTGATAGGGAAAACCGCAGGTGATAATGTCACCAAAAAGCTCATTGTTGGCCTTATCCTCCACTGCCGGGGCAACGTGTACCATTTGCTGTCTTGGTTTACACGCCGTCAGGGCTAGTCCTGTACCCAAAAGGAGCAATATTATCTGTTTACAACGGTAAATATGCATATTCATTCTTCATTTCAAATTTTTTATTTCCATCGGTTTGCTGTACCCATTGTTTCAAACCGGGTGAGAGACCTCAACCCATCTTCACGCAGTGAAGAGCATCCTTTATAGCTTCCCCGATTTGATTTTTTGGTCCAGTGTAGCCGAGTCACTGCCCAGTTCCTTCGCCTTTTTCCAATGCACCAGCGCCTCTTCCCTTTCTCCTGTCTTGTACAACACATCTCCGTAATGTTCGTGTACATCGGCCGAAGGTGCATCCTTACTGTATTCAATGGCTTTACCGATATAAATCTTGGCCATGACATACGACCCCTGTTCAAACAAAACCCACCCGTAGGTATCCAGATAGGTTGGATTCATGGGTTCGGCCTTAATGGTGATGCCACTCATCTTCTCCGCTTTATCGAGATCTTTTCTTTCCAGAGACAAATAATAGCTGTAATTGTTTAATACCGGAAGGTTCTGTGGGTTCAACTTTAACGCTTTTTCATAACTGTCAAATGCCACCTCCTTGTTACCCAGGAAGTAATTCATATCACCTATCTGGGCATGGAAATCAGATTCTACCATCGGGTTGGTGAATTCCGCATTCCTGAGTCCTTCTTCAAACGTTTTCAGGGCCTCCCGATAGTTCTCCAGCTGATAATCGGCCGCTCCGGAATAAAAATAGAACTGCGGTTCCCGGGGTAAATGTTTCAACGCTTCGGCTGTAATCTCCTTTATTTTCTGCAGGTCCTCATCGGGCAGGGCTATGCGGATCATCTGTTCATATCCGGCAGGATCAGCCGGATTGTCTTTGGTGTAGATCTCAAACTGCTTCATGGCTCCTTTTTTGTCACCCTGTAACAGCAGGACATTGCCATAGATCATATTCAGCTGCGTGTTGCTGGGGTGTTGCTCGAACAGCGTTTCAAAGAGGCTGTTTGCACCCTTCAGGTCCTGCTGGCTCTGCTGTAAGATATCGAGGTAACGGGTGAGAAGCTGTATTTTAGTCTCTACATCGAGCGATGTGCTGGTGATTGCTCTCTGCAACTCGGCCTGTGCAGCGGGTTTATCATTTGTCTTCTCATAATAGTTTACCATGGAGAGAATGAGTGCCGGATAAGCGGGATCGAGGCGCTTCGCTTCCTGATAGTACTGCAGGGCCTTCTTGTACTGTTCATCCTCCGTGAGGAGATCACCCATGAGAATAAGATATCTCGGATCGGCAGGATTCTTGTCAATAATCTGCCGGATCTCTTTAAACGCTTTCTCCTTCTGGTTCATCAGTGAGTAGAGTCGAAATTTATTCAGGGTGATCATTTCAGCTATCCCCGTACTTTTTTCCAGCTTGTTGAGTGCGTCGACAGCCTCTTGCAGTTCTCCGTTATCGGCATAGGCGTTAGCCAGTTCAAAATGGAGATCAGGTTTGCCGGGGTACTGCTTCAGCATCGCTTCGTAAATATCAACCACCTGCTGTTTCAGGCCGAGCTCTTTACTCAGTCCGGCAAGCATCATATTGTAATAATAATTGGTTTTATCGTAGGAGACAGCTTTCTGAAAGAAATCTAACGCCCTGTTCTTATCCTGCAGGACATTGTAAAAGGTTCCCAGTTCCACCAGTACGTTGGCATTGGCGGAGTCCAGGGTGTGACAGTGTTGAAACAGGTCGATGGCTTCATCATATTTTCCCAGCGCTTTTGCATTGAGAGCCTCGTAGAAATAGTAATCGAATCTGCGCTGTGTCTCTTCACTGAGCGCAGGCCTGTCAGTCTGTTGCTGTGCCAGGGCTTTCACCGGCAACATGGCAGACACCAGAAAAAACAAAACAAGATGAAAGAAGCGTATACGGATTGCAGTTATATCGTACATTCGTTGTGACAGTTATTATTTTTTTCCGGTATGCCCAAATCCACCGGCTCCCCGTTGTGTTTCATCGAGTGCATCAACCGGCTCCCACTCCACATGGGCATGTTGCGCAATCACCATCTGGCAGATGCGCTCCCCATCGTTAATGGTGAAGACCTCGTTCGACAGATTGACAAGGATCACACGGATCTCGCCGCGGTAATCAGCATCGATGGTTCCGGGTGAATTGACGATGCTGATACCATGCTTAACTGCCAGACCGCTGCGGGGGCGGATCTGTGCCTCGTAACCCACAGGCAGCTGAATAAAGATGCCGGTGGGTACCAGATATCGTTCCAGCGGTTTCAGTACAACAGATTGCTCCAGGTTTGCACGCAGATCCATGCCGGCAGCATAGGCCGTGGCATAGTCAGGCAATGAATGCCTGGACGTATTCACTATTTTAATTTTCATCAGGGAGAGCCATTCAGTTTGATTGTGCGAATTTATACAATTCTGAGCAATTTAGCGTCAAATTGATGAAATTTAAGGAAATTATCCTCTGAAGCCCACCAAATTTTGAAGGGTTGTCATTCGTAGTGATGAAAAAAAAGCATATCTTTGCGTTTATGAGCGGACAAGATGACCTCCTGGCTAAATTGCGGCAAACACTGAATGAACAAGGGATTGACTCGTTTCATATCCTTGAGGAACTGGTGCCTATTGAGGAACAGATGGCGTATTTCAGGTATTTCGACAGACTGAGAAGGGAAAACAGCCCTTTTGTCCGGGATGAAGAGGTATCTGTTTTGTTTTCACCGGATGAGACCATCGAACGTAAAAAACGCAGTTTAACGTTGCTGGCTTCCATACCCGATGTGGGAGCCTACCGCTCTATTGAGACCTATCACAGTAGTCCGCAGGAACCCGAGTTGTTCAACTGGTCGGCCATGGCGCTGGTGAGCAGCCGCATCATCCTGAGTTCAGACTTGTCGGGTCAGCAACAGGTATATATTTCATCCGGGCTGGGAGGACACGACAGGAAACTGCGGTTTTTTGCCCTGTTCACAACCAGAGATCGACAGGTACTCACCGATTTACAGAGAGAGATTGTGGAGCGTGAGTTTATTTTCCAGCTGCAAAAAGCAGAGGTGGTGATTGAAAAAATCGACATCAAAGAGAATTATTTCACGATCCTGATGCTCTTTCCCTTCGATAAAGATATCAAATCGAACTTAAATGCTGCCGTCACCGAGTGCAACCAATACGGCAATTTCCTTGAAACAAGATTTCTTTTTACGAATGTAAAAGTATTGAGTGAGAAAGAAATAGATAAACTGCTGGAGAAGAAGTAAACTCATCCGGCCTTACTGCATTGACCTGCATAATGATACCTCCGGCCTGTACAATATATTTTTGCACGGCACTCCTGGCCGCGCAATTCCTTGTTTCTCCTCTCGTGGGGGCAGTAGAGGAAATACCCTTTATTCCACCTGTTTACAATTACACGACCGGCATCTACAAGGCCGGGAATCAAAACTGGTCTGTGGCACAAGGGAGCAACGGAGTGGTGTATGTCGGAAACAATAACGGATTGTTGAGTTTCGACGGCGTGAACTGGACACTTCACGCTCTCCCCAACAATCTGTCCGTCAAATCCATTTTCATCGATACCGGCGACGCCGCTGAACGCATTTACGTGGGATCGTTCGAGGAATTCGGCTATTTCGAACCCGACGAGACAAATCAGCTTATTTACCACTCGATCAAGAATCTGGCAAAAGATTATCCGTTCCATAACGATGAAGTGTGGACGATTCACCCTTTCAATGGCAAAATATATTTCCAGTCGTTTTCTGCTGTTTTCGCCTATGACGGCAAGGAGGTCATTACGCTGGAGCCGTCTCCTGCGGTTTTATATTTCTTTCCTGTCGGCGAAAAAATGTTTGCGCAATTGATCAACGACGATTTTTACCATTTCGACGGAGAAAGGTTTCACCGCGTATTTACACGGGATCAGTTGAATGACGACAATGTGGTGGCAGTATTACCTTTCGATGATGATTATCTGCTGGTCACGTCAAAGAGCGGACTCTTCCGTTTTTCAGAGAACGCGCCGACACTGATACCCTGGAATATATCCGCGGCATCGGAATTACAGGAAGCGATCATCAACAGGGCCATTCTTTCGGGCAAAGCACAATATGTCTTCGGAACCCTTAACAGCGGACTGTTTGCTATTGATAAGGAAGGAAACAAACGATGGCACATCAACCGCTCCAACGGTTTAAACAATAATACGGTTTTGGCGCTATACAACGACAGAGAGGACAATATATGGGCAGCCCTCGACAATGGTATCTCCCATATCCGTACCCGTTCCCCCTTTACGCTTTTTGAGCCTGCCGATATACAAATTGGGCTGGTGGAAGACATCCTCTATCATCAAAACGACCTTTATCTGGCCACCAACCTGGGAATTTACCGTTATTCGGAACAGGATGAAAATTTCTTTCGATTGCCCGGGTTCGATATTCAGTCGTGGTTCATCAAAAGTTTCGGGAAGCAGGTTTTCGTGGGCCACAACCTGGGCACTTCGCTCCTTGACGACGGGCAGGCAATACCTGTTTTACAGGCCCGCACGGGAGGGATGGATATCAAGCAGGCCACCATCAATGGCAAAAATATTCTCCTGGAATCATCCTACACTTCATTATATGTGTATACACAGGCTCCGTCGGGTGACTGGATTTTCAGTCACCGGGTAGAAGGATTCTCCGACCTCATCAAAAACCTCGAGATAGACCATGCAGGGAACATTTGGGCGGGACACATGTACAAGGGGGTTTACCGTTTGCGGCTCGACAGTGAGCTGCGCAAGGTGACAGAGATGGAAAATTATCAGTCGCTCGATAGTGCCCAAACCTCCGTTTCTGTGAAGGTCATGAAACTGAAAGGACGCATCGTGTTTACCGATGGAACCCGTTTTTTCACCTATGACGACATCCATCAGAAGATCGTTCCGCATGATTTGTTAAACAGGGATTTATCCGAATTTGCAGATACCTATCGGATTGTTCCCGTGAACGATAATTTACTATGGTTCATCCGTAACTCAGAGTATGCCCTTGTGGCTTCTGACGGAAACACCTATACCTTAAAAGACCGCATCCCCTACAGTATCCTCAATAATCCTCCAAATGAGGGACGAGCCAACGTGTACGTAACCGGCGAAAACACTACCTATTTTTGTCTGAATGGCGGGATCGGGAAGTATACATTTGCGGAAAGGATGCCAGCGGGGAAAAAAATATTGTACCTCTCAGCGGTGGAATATTACGACCGAAAGAATGACCGCACCTTCTATCTTGATCCCCGAAAAAATGCCATCATTGCTTATCAGCATAACGACATCGGCTTTCAGTTTATGTACCCCGAATATTCCCGAAAAACATTCAGGGTGGAATGTTATTTAGACGGTTACGACAGCAGATGGGTGAATACCAACGAAAACCTCTCCATCTTCTACAACAATTTGCCGGCCAATGATTATATCCTGAAAGCACGCGTATTGGATAATTCGGGGTTGGTACTATCTTCGGTGAGTTTCTCGTTCCGGATTAAAAACCCGTGGTACAAAACATGGTGGGCATATCTGTCCTACGCGCTGATCATCTTACTGATTGCCGTACTTTTCATTCAAAACCATGTGCAAAAGATTGTGCAAAGGAAAAACAAACTTTTCACGGAACAGGAAAACAGACGGCTCGCACAACTCGATAAACAGGAAAAACAGATTGCCACGCTGCGCAATGAGAAACTGGAGGCCGATCTCACACACAAAAGCAAAGAACTGGCCAGCGCCACCATGATGATCATTAATCATACCGAATTTCTGAATAATTTGCGGGCTCATATTCAGACCCATATGCTGGCTGGTAAAATTAACCGTACCGAGGGCAATGCGTTGTTGACGATGATTGGCAGTAATTTGTCGGAAGAAGATGCATGGACTGTTTTTCAGGAAAACTTCGACCTGATCCATGAAAACTTCTTCCGCAAGCTCATAGAGAGATACCCCGCGCTCACCCCCACTGATCTTAAACTCTGTACGCTGCTTCGCTTAAATTATTCTTCCAAGGAAATAGCCGGAATGATGAATATCTCCATCCGGGGAGTGGAAGCCGCACGCTATCGTTTACGGAAAAAACTCAACCTTTCAGAAACAGAGAATCTGGTCGATTTCATGATAAAATTCCAATAAATAGCTACTGTACACTTATTAATAACCTTAAATCTAATATCCTGTTATTTAATCTTTTTATACATGCTGACGTAGTAAAAAAGTATCCTTTGAAAATATGCTTTACAACATAAAGTACTTTTAAAGAGGCAATTTATTTTTTATCATGCAAAGCAATGCATTCTTTTGTGGTAAATACTATTTTATTTTAAACAAAAAATAATGAATCCATGAAATTGAAAATTGCAACAGTTTTGAATCTCCTGCTGTTTTCCGTCATGTTGTTTGCCCAACAACAAATAAATGTTACCGGAACAGTAACAGAAGGAGCCACGGGCGACCCTGCAATCGGGGTTACCGTGTTGGTGAAAGGCACCTCTCTCGGTACCGTGACCGATATCGATGGGAATTACACATTGAACAACGTACCGGCAAATGCAACCCTTGTCTTCAGCTACATCGGCATGACGACCGTTGAAGAACCGGTAAACGGCCGGACGGTGATCAATGCAGTCATGAATGAGGATGTACAAGCCCTGGAAGAAGTCGTGGTTATCGGATACGGTAGTGCCAGGAAGAGGGACCTGACAGGCTCTATCGTAAGTGTAAGCGCCGATGAAATCGCCAACCGCCCGACTACCAACATCTTGTCATCTATACAGGGGAAAGTTGCCGGAGTACAGATCGTCAACAGCGGTCGTGCCGGCCAGGATCCTGAGGTGCGCATCCGCGGTACAAACTCCATTAATGGCTACTCTCCCCTCTATGTGGTGGACGGATTGTTTTCCGACAACATCAACTATCTGAATCCCGCGGATATTGAATCGATGGAAATCTTAAAAGACCCCTCTTCGTTGGCCATTTTTGGGGTTCGCGGCGCTAATGGTGTCATCATCGTGAACACGAAGCGGGCAAAAACAGGGCAGACCGAAGTGAACTTCAACAGCTCCATCGGGTTTAAAGAGGTGACACACAAGATGCCTATGGCCAATGCGGCACAATTCCGGGAGTTGTATGATGAGCAGCGAATCAACCAAGGACTAGGCAGTTTCGACTACACCGACTGGCAGGCAGACACTGACTGGCAGGATGTGATCTTTCAGCAGGGATTCCTGACAAACAACAACATCAGCATTACCGGTTCGGGAGAGAAGAATCGCTTCTATCTGGGTATCGGCTACACCTCAGAGGAGGGAAATATCAAATATGAGGAATACTCACGCGTGACACTTAACCTGAGCAGCGAGTACAACGTGAGCGAGGCGCTTCGCTTCGGCTATCAGGTGAATGCCTCCAGAACCAACCCTGCCGATGCCAAGGGAGTGAGCGCAGCCATCAAGGCAGCCCCCATCGCTCCGGTATACGATGCCAGCGGGGAGCTGCTACACACTCTGCCTGACTTCCAGCGGGCGCAGGTGTGGAACCCGATGATCGATGTGGAGACGAGAGCCAATCATACCATCGCACAGAACAACCGTGCTGCAGGTAATATCTATGGTGAGATCGATTTCCTGAAACACTTCAGCTTCAAGTCAACCTTCTCGCTCGACTATTCGGTGAACGAAAGCCGTGGGCTCAGCCCGATCATCACCGTCTACAATCCTGATATTCAGGGCGAGGAAAACCTGACCACCAGCGAGTCTATATCACAGTCGAAATCGACTCGCACCGTGGCACAGAGCGACTACATCCTCACCTACGACAACTCCTTTGGCAATCACAACCTGACTGCCACCGCCGGTGTCACCACTAACTTCACCGAGTACTCCTCGCTGGGCGCATCGCGCAGCCAGAACATCGAAGACATCATCTTCTCCGTGCCGAGCAACGACACTGATAAGTGGTGGATATCCTCCCTTTCGAACAAATCAATGTCCAACAGCAGCAGTCAGTACAAACGGTTCACCATGTCCTACTTGCTGCGGGCACTCTACAACTACCAGAACCGCTATCTCTTCAACGCCTCTTACCGGCGCGACGGCGCTTCGGTCTTCCGCTCGGTAGGCAACACTTGGGACAACTTCTACTCTTTTGGTGCTGGATGGGTTGCCTCGGAAGAGGATTTTATGAAAGACCAATCACTTGTCAACTACCTGAAGTTCAAGGGATCATGGGGTGTACTTGGTAGCCAGAACACCGGTGGCTACAACTATCCCACCTATCCGCGACTCGAGAGCTCCGGCAGTGCCGTCTTTGGTGACAATATCATTACCGGCTACTCGATACAGTACCTGCCGCAGGACCTCAACTGGGAGAAGACCTACGCTTGGGAGGCAGGCTTCGAGGTGAACTTACTCAACAATCGGCTGCGGATTGAACCGGTCTACTACAACAAGACCACCCACGACATCATCGTGATGCTCGCTGGCTTCTCAGGCGCCAAAAATTCGCTTGAGAATCTGGGTGAAATTCGCAACAGGGGTCTTGAGCTCTCAGCCTCATGGAAAGATCAGATCGGCAGTAACGGCCTCTCCTACTCCATTGCAGGTAACCTCACCACCATCGACAACAAGGTGCTCTCACTTGGGCGCGGTCCTGAGGATGCCATCTTCGCCTCGGGCGGTATCTCCCGCTCACTGGAAGGATACCCTGTGGGGCACTTCTTTGGATATAAGGTGGTCGGCGTCTACCAGAACAGAGAGGATGTGAAGACCTACTACCCAAACAGGGTAGGAAGCGTGGCCCCGGGTGACCTCAAATTTGCCGATGTGAACGGCGACGGTGCCATCACCCAGGAGGACCGTACCATGATCGGTAACCCGACACCCGACTTCACCTATGGTCTCAACCTCAACCTCAACTACCGCAACTTCGACCTCGGAGTGGATATGATGGGTGTCTATGGCAACGAGATCTACCGCACCTGGGATGACCCCACCTATGCGCAACTCAACTACCTGACCAACCGTATGGATCGCTGGAACGGCGAAGGGACCTCCAACTGGGAGCCAATCCTCAACCCCTCCCGCTCCATCAACTTGATCAACTCCAACTACTTCATCGAGGATGGCAGCTTCTTCCGGATTCGTAACGTACAACTGGGGTACACCTTTGATGCTGATTTCCTGCAAAAGGTATATCTCAAGTCGCTCCGCCTATTCGCCAATGTGCAGAACCTGAAGACTTGGACCCGCAATACCGGCTATACCCCCGAGATCGGCGGCTCAGCTCTTGCTTTCGGTATCGACGGCGGCACCTACCCCATGCCGATGATTTACACCTTTGGTCTAAACTTAACTTTTTAAATTAAATTAAAAGCATTATGAAACTGAACAAAATATATTTCTGGACTATCTTTGCTGCAATGCTCTCACTGACGCTCGGCGGCTGCTCCGACCTGCTTGACCAGAGGCCGCAGGGTGAATGGGTGCAGGGCGATGAGGGCACCGGTGGATCCTTCCAGTCCGATGTCTTCACCCTCTATGCCAAAATACGTGGGTTCAATGTCTCCTCGGGCAATACAGCCCTGGCCATCCACTCTTTCCGCTCCGAAGATGCGGAGAAAGGGAGTACTGCTGCCGACGGGGCTGCACACGGCCGGATGTTCGACGATTTTGAATATATTGCCACCAACGGTCTGATTGGTTCTTACTGGACCGCCAACTACGAGATCATCATCCTGGCAAACAAGATCCTCGACGACATCGCTCAAACTGAAGCCGACAATGGGACACTCTCAGAAGGTGACCTCATCAACCGCTCCGAGGCTCACTTCTTCCGGGCATTCTCATTTTTCAACCTGGTACGTGCGTTCGGCGACATCCCCAAGATCGATTTCCGGATCGATAATGCCGAAGAGGCCAACATTGCAAAGTCACCCGCTGCAGAAATCTATGCGCTGATCGATGAAGACCTCGATGCGGCGGAGGCACATCTGCCTCAGAGCTGGCCTCCCGTTTACACCGGCCGCCTCACCTGGGGTGCTGCACGGTCACTTCATGCACGCACCTGGATGATGCGCAACGATTGGAACAATATGTACACCGCAGCGGTAGAGGTGATCCAATCGGGGCTCTATGACCTTAACACCCCCTACAACCAGATCTTCCGCGAAACAGGAGAGAACAGCAGTGAATCGATATTCGAGTTGCAATGTACCGCCACCCCCTCACAACCCGCCTCAAACGATATTGGCAGCCAGTTTGCACAGGTACAGGGTGTCAGGGGCGCCGGTGACTGGAACTTGGGCTGGGGATGGAACACCCCCACGGAGCATATGGCTGAGGCCTTTGAAGAGGGTGACCCCCGCAAGGATGAAACACTCCTCTACTTCATCAAGACCGGCGAAGACCCTGCCTCCATCCCGGCGAACCAGCCCTATGGTGAGAAGCCGATCGCCAACGCCTCTGTCATCAATAAATACTACAACAAGAAGGCCTACACCAACCCCAGCCTGCGGGTTACCTACACCAAAGGAGGCTATTGGTTCAACATCCGCATCATTCGCTATGCAGATGTGATATTGATGGCAGCCGAGGCCGCCAACGAGCTGGGACGCACTGCTGAGGCGGGAGAGTACCTTGAAATGGTGAGAGCCCGCGCACGTGGGAGCAATGCATCCATTCTCCCCAAGGTGACCACTGCCGACCAGGCGGAGATGCGTGAAGCGATCCGCCATGAGCGCAGGGTAGAGCTGGGTATGGAGTTTGACCGTTTCTATGACCTGGTGCGCTGGGGCATTGCCCGCGAAGTGTTGCATGCCGCTGGCAAGACAGGCTATCAGGAGAGACATGCGTTACTCCCCTTGCCCCAGAATGAGATTGACAAATCCAACGGCGTACTGATACAAAATCCCAACTATTAAACAATGATCGCTATGAAGAAAACAGTATATCTCCTTATCCTGATGATGACCGGGGTCATCCTCACCGCCTGCTTTCAGGACCTGGGACAGAATCCCCCGTTCGACTACCCCGAACAGCCCACCCCGCCGCCCATCGGTGAGGATGGACAGATGTTCTACCTCTCTTTCGACGAGGACCTTGAGGATTACTACAGCCTGATGGAGGCCGCTGTGGTGGGCACACCCTCCTTCGCCGACGGTAAGAGCGGAAAAGCCTATGCCGGCGCGGCCAACAGCTACCTCACCTTCGACGTGGCCAACCTGGCTGCACCTCTCAGCAGTTCGATGACTTTCACCTTTTGGTACAAGGTGAACGCCACTCCCGACCGGGCGGGCATCCTGGTGATCGGCCCTCCGCATGAGGGCAATCCGGCCAACGCACAGAACAACCGCACTGCCGGCATCCGCATCTTCCGTGAGAACGCAAGCGGCAAACAACGGGTGAAAGCCAATATCGGCAATGGTACCGCCGACATATGGCTCGATGGTACAACAAAGGCTGATCTCAATCCAGCAGAGGCAGGATGGGTACATATCGCCTTGGTGCTGTCACCCGATAAAGCTTCCTTCTACATGGGAGGCGAAGAGGTGGCGGCTGCCAGCTTTACCGGCATCAGCTGGCATAAATGCGATATCATGTCGATCGGCTCGGGAGCACCCCGCTTCAACGAGTGGGGCCACCTCTCCGACCAGAGTCTGATCGATGAGTTGCGCATCTACAACAAGGCACTGCCCGCCTCGGAAATTGAACGACTTGCGGCACAATAACTGACAGCAGTCAGCTGACTAGTGAAATCAGAGAAACCGCCGGTTCGCCAACCCGGAGTACCGGCGGCTTCCAATGAACAGGAAATGAGCAAAGCAACCGCAATCTGGACAGGAATCCTATGTGCTACCATCCTTTGGGGCTGTGGTAACACCGATGAGCAACCGGAGACCATATTCTTTCATCTGGAAACAATCCGGATCGGAGAGGTGGCGGACGCTCCCTCCTATCATCATGTGAACCCGGCACCTGTCATCACCCTCCGTTTTTCAGAGCCGGTCGATCCCGCCACGCTGGCAGCCAATATCACCCTACAACACAAGGGCGGTGAAATGGTAACGCTGCACTTCTCCCCCGAGCAATCTACACTCCGCATCGAACCGGACTCCAAACTACTGGCTTTCAGCGACTACATCCTGGAAATACACAACGGCCTGCGGGCACTCTCCGGCAGCCGGATTGTTACGGGAAAAGTATATGCGATATCCACAGGGATTGATCCGGCGGATAAATTTCCCCGTATTTCCGACGAAGAACTGCTTACACTGGTACAACAGCAAACCTTCCGTTATTTCTGGAATTTTGCTCACCCGATCAGTGGCATGGCACGCGAACGAACCAGCTCCGGCAATACCGTGGCCACAGGAGGTACCGGCTTCGGCGTGATGGCGATGATCGTTGCTGCAGAGCGGGCATTCATCACCAGGGAAGAGGCACAGCAACAGGTGCAAAAGATCGTCACCTTCCTGGAAGAGAAAACCACCCGCTACCACGGGGCGTTTGCCCACTGGATTCACGGTGAGACAGGCGAAACCATCCCTTTCAGCACCTACGACAACGGTGCCGATCTGGTGGAAACCGCCCTGCTGATGCAGGGACTGCTCACCGCCAGGCAGTACTTCAACCGCCCAACCGCTGCAGAGAGCAGCCTGAGGAACGCTATCACCCGTCTGTGGGAAACGGTGGAGTGGAACTGGTTCCAAAGAGAGGGTGAAGAGGTGCTCTACTGGCACTGGAGTCCCACCTACGGGTGGCAGATGAACATGCCGATTAAAGGATGGAACGAGAGCATGATCGTTTACCTGTTGGCAGCCGCATCACCTACCCACCCGATCAGCAAAGAGGTATATGACAGGGGATGGGCGCGCGGCGGCAACATGATGAACAACGCCACCTACTACGGTTACCGCCTGCCGCTGGGCCCACAGCTGGGAGGACCGCTCTTCTTCGCCCACTACTCCTTCCTTGGCATCCGACCGGAGGGACTGCAGGACAGCTATGCCGACTACTGGGAGCAGAACCGGAACCATACGCTCATCAACTACCGCCACTGTGTGACGAACCCCAATGGCTACTACGGTTACGGGGAAGATTGCTGGGGTCTCACCGCCAGCGATGGCAACCGTGGTTACAGCGCACACTCACCGTCCAACGACCGCGGCGTGATTGCCCCTACGGCGGCCCTCTCCTCGATGCCCTACACGCCGGAAGAGTCGATGAGGGCACTCCGTTTCTTCTATTACAAGCTGGGGGACAGGATCTGGACGGAGTATGGCTTTGCCGATGCGTTCAACCTCTCCGAGCGGTGGTTCACCAACCAACACATTGCCATCAACCAGGGACCGATCATCCTGATGATTGAGAATCACAGGAGCGGACTGCTATGGAACCTGTTGATGAACGACAGTGAGATCAAGAGCGGACTTACCACACTGGGCTTTAGCTTTGAAAATCCGGCTGTCACAACTGATCCCATAGGGATAGATTGACCTTTAAAGATGTTGATAAGATTGAAAACTGACCAAATATGAAACGAGCATGAACATGTTTTTCACACAAGTACATGATAACAGCGAGTTCCATACGACCTTAATGTAAAAGAATAAAATATTATCGTATGAAACGAGCATCTAAAAAACCAATTTGGCTAATTCTGCTCTATAGCACAATAGCCATCACTATCAATGCACAGCATGAAGAGTATGAAGCAAATAGTTTGATTTCGAAAGAGGGAGATTCACTCCATTATCGCCAGCTTTCACCCTTGCAGATTGAAGAAGGTAAAAAATACCCATTGGTGCTCTTCCTGCACGGTGCGGGGGAGAGAGGGACAGACAACAAATCGCAGCTGACCCATGGAGGGCGAATGTTCAGCAACCCGGTCAACCGGGAAAGATATCCTGCATTTGTACTCTTTCCGCAATGTCCGCCAGAGTTCTATTGGCCCAGCCCCAAACGACCGGATAGCTTCAATGAAGGAGATCCTTTTCCGCTCAACGCAGAGATATCAAGACCCCTGGCATTGACCATGGAGTTGCTTGAAAAGACCATAAGAAACTATCCGGTAGACAGAGAGAGAATATATGTGGTGGGTCTCTCAATGGGTGGAATGGGCACGTTCGACCTGATTTGCCGCTATCCCGACCTCTTTGCCGCAGCCATTCCTATCTGTGGAGGTATCCACAGGGATCGATTAAATAATTTCAGGACTGAAACTGTCTTCCGCATCTATCATGGTGATGCTGATTCAGTGGTGCCTGTACGCTTTTCTCGTGAAGCATACCTGAAACTGAAAGAATCGGGAGTAAATGTGGAGTATATCGAGTTCCCGGGGGTGAATCATAACAGCTGGAATCCGGCATTTAACCGTGACGATTTTTTGCCCTGGCTGTTCAGACAAAAAAAAGATAAAAACAAATAACGAGTGGTACGATGAAGATTCGCAAACAATTACCCTTTTCCCTGCTGGTTATCAGTGGATTTCTACTCCTCACCTGCAACAGCCAAAATGACAAAAAAACAGTGGTTGCGGATGAAGGACGACCGGTCTCTTTTGCATCGGACGACGAGCTCTTCGATTACATACAGAGAAGCCATCTCAATTACATGTGGGAGGGGGCAGAGCCCACCTCGGGACTGGCACCGGAACGCATCCATATGGACAGAGTTTATCCCCAGAATGACGCACAGGTGGTGACCACCGGCGGCAGCGGCTTCGGACTGGCGGGACTGATCGCCGGGATCGAACGGGGATTTATCCCGCGTGAAGAGGGTGTTGACCGGTTGCACAAAATTGCCGATTACCTGGCTGCGGCCGACCGGTTCCACGGTGTATGGCCCCACTGGCTCAACGGCCCCACGGGCAAAGTCAAACCGTTCGGTGAAAAAGACAACGGGGGTGACCTGGTTGAAAGCGCCTTTCTGATGCAGGGGTTGCTTATTGTGCGGGAATATTTCAAAAACGGTAATGAAAGGGAGAAAGAGCTGGCGCAAAAGATCGACACCCTCTGGCGCGAGATGGAATGGGACTGGCACCTCAACGGACAGGATGTACTGTACTGGCACTGGAGCCCGGAGTACGGCTGGGAGATGAACTTCCCGCTGGAGGGATACAACGAGTGCCTCATCACTTACATCCTGGCTGCCTCCTCTCCCACCCATCCGATACCGGCTTCAGCCTATCATAACGGCTGGGCACGGGGAGGGGCAATTAGAAGTGATCAGAAAGCATACGGATATCCGCTGATTTTGAAACACAACGGCGCGGAAGAATATGGAGGGCCGCTTTTCTGGGCGCACTATTCTTATATAGGACTGAACCCGAGAGGACTGAAAGACCAGTATGCCGATTACTGGCAACTCAACCGGAACCAGGCGCTGATCAACTATACGTACTGCGTGGAGAACCCGCAAGGGTTTGAAGGGTATGGAGAAGACTGCTGGGGATTAACGGCCAGCTACTCGGTGAATGGCTATTCGGCACATATGCCGGTGAAGAATGACCTGGGAGTGATCACACCCACGGCAGCTCTCTCCAGCTTCCCCTACACGCCCGAGGAATCGATGAAAGCACTGAAACATTTCTACTTCGAGCTGGGAGACAGCATCTGGGGAAAATATGGATTTTATGATGCCTTCAGCATGCAGGACGACTGGTATCCAAAGCGTTATCTGGCCATCGACCAGCTTACCATCGCCCCGATGATCGAAAACTACCGGAGCGGATTGCTCTGGAAGCTGTTTATGAGTGCCCCTGAGATTCAGGAGGGATTACGAAAACTGGGATTTACTTATGAAGAGTAAAGATCCAAGAACCAAGATCCAAGATCCAAGATCCAAGAACCAAGATTCAAGATTCAAGATTCAAGACATAAGATTTAAGCATAAAAGAAAGGATACATAATGAAGAAAACGAATATCTCCATAACATGCATGCTGGCGGTGGTTCTGCTTGTGTCATGCGGATCACCCTCATCCAACACTTCAGGAGCCGGTACGTGGCAGAGTTACAGCGGAGACAGAAACATTGAAAAACGGGTCGATTCTGTACTGAAACTGATGACACTGGAGGAGAAGATCGGGCAGATGACCCAGTTCTCCGCCAACTGGTCCATCACCGGGCCGGTAATGTCGGATGATTTCCAACCCTACCTGGAAAAGGGACTGATCGGAAGCATCTTCAATGCCACCTCGGTGGAGGGGATCCGCCGCATGCAGCAGATAGCCGTCGACTCCACCCGTTTGGGGATCCCCATCCTCTTTGGGCAGGATGTGATCCACGGCTACAAGACCATCTTCCCCATCCCCCTGGCGGAAGCCTGCTCCTGGGATATGGCATTGATGCAGCGAACGGCGGAGATCGCAGCGCTTGAGGCTGCTTCCGACGGCATCAACTGGACCTTCGCACCGATGGTGGACATCGGTCGCGATGCACGCTGGGGCCGCGTGATGGAGGGTGCCGGCGAGGATCCCTACCTAGGCAGCAGGGTCGCCGAGGCACGCGTCATCGGCTTCCAGGGAGGAGCCGGCGGCAAGGCACTGGGTGAGCTGCACACCCTGCTGGCCACGGGCAAGCACCTGGCAGCCTATGGTGCTGCCGAGGCGGGCAGGGACTATAACACCGCCGAGCTCTCCGAGCACACCCTGCGGAACGTCTACCTCCCACCTTATGAGGCGGCAGCAAAGGCGGGGGTGGGTACCTTCATGGCCTCCTTCAACGAGATCAACGGCGTGCCGGCGACCGCAAACCGGTGGCTGCTGACGGACATCCTGCGTGATGAATGGGGTTTTAAAGGGTTTGTCGTGAGTGATTACACTGGTATCAATGAACTGATCGCGCACGGGGTGGCCGAAGATGAGAAGCATGCCGCTGAGCTGGCAGTCAACGCCGGCATTGATATGGATATGACCGGCGCCACCTTTATCAAATACCTCACCCAACTGGTTGAGGAAGGAAAGGTATCTGAAAAAACGATAGATACCGCAGCCCGTCGTATCCTGGAAATGAAATTTTTGTTGGGCCTTTTTGATGATCCATACCGTTATCTCGATGAGGAGCGGGCCAGGCAGAACACGATGACGCCCGAATTCATGGAAACGGCGCGCAAAGCGGTCGCCGCATCGGTGGTGCTGCTGAAAAACGATAACCAGCTCCTGCCCATCACCAAAGAGAAAGCCGTCACCCTCGCCCTGGTGGGTCCCCTGATGAACGACTCCATCAACCTCAACGGAGAATGGGCAGGACTGGGTGACAGGAACAAGAGTGTGCCTATCCTTAAGGGTCTCACGGAAAAGTATAAAGACAGCACGGTGAAACTAATCTACGCGGAAGGATCTGCAATTACGGAAACTTCTCCTGAGAAAATTGCCGGGGCTGTATCCGCCGCCCGCAGAGCCGACGTGGTTATCGCCGCGATGGGTGAAGATTTCAACTGGTCGGGCGAAGCGGCCGTACGTACCAACATCCGCCTGCCGGAGGCACAGCGGGCGTTGCTAAAAGCTTTGAAAGAGACCGGAAAACCTGTCGTACTGATCAACCTGAGCGGTCGTCCGCTCGATCTCTCCTGGGAAGATGAACAGATGGATGCCATCCTGCAGGCATGGTTCCCCGGCACACAGGGCGGACACGGTATAGCCGACGTGATCGCCGGCGATTACAATCCCTCGGCGAGGCTGGTGATGTCATTCCCGAGAAATGTGGGACAAGTCCCCATCTATTACAACCAAAAAAATACCGGTCGACCGGTAGACCTTACAAATGAATCGATCGATTACAAATCGAGCTACCTCGACACTTCTATTACTCCCCTCTATCCGTTTGGATACGGACTGAGCTACACCACATACACTATCAGTGATCTGAGGTTAGACAAATCATCCATGAAAGCGGCCGATGATAAAATCATCATCACGGCCAATGTGCAGAACAGCGGCACAATGGATGGCGAGATGGTGGTACAGCTCTATATCCGCGATCTGGTGGGAAGCGTCACACGGCCGGTGAAGGAGCTGAAAGGATTTCAGAAGATACCCCTGAAAGCGGGGGAGAGCAGGCAGGTCTCTTTTGAACTGCGCTCCGAAGAGCTGGCCTTCTACGGCATCGACAGGAAGAAAAAGACGGAGTCGGGGAGCTTTACGTTATGGGTAGCCCAGAGCTCCGATGACAACGAGAATGTAGCTACTTTCAGGGTAGAGTAAAGCATAAAATAACACAACACAACAATGATGATGAGAAACCTCACGATAGGGGCGATGGCATTGTCGGCATTGTCGGTAATGGCTCAGCAGACAGAGAAGCGCCCCAACATCATCTTCATCCTGAGTGATGACCATGCCACCCAGGCCATCAGCGCTTATGGGCATCCTATCTCAAAACTGGCTCCCACACCGAATATCGACCGGATCGCCGACAACGGAGCTCAGTTCTGGAATAACTATTGCGCCAACTCCATCTCCGGTCCCAGCCGCGCCAGCATCCTCACCGGCAAGCACAGCCACAAGAACGGTTTTTTGGCGAACTGGAACAGGGCGTTCGACGGCTCACAGCAGACCCTTCCCAAGATCCTGCAGACGCATGGCTACGAAACAGCGCTGATCGGCAAGTGGCACCTGATCTCAAAGCCCACCGGCTTCGACCACTGGATGATCCTGGACGACCAGGGGGATTACTATAACCCCGACTTCATCACCGAGAGGGATACCGTGCAGTACACCGGCTACGTCACCGACCTGATCACCACCTTCACCAAGCAGTGGCTACAGACAAGGGAGGAGGATCAGCCCTTCTTCCTGATGATGAACCACAAGGCGCCCCACCGCAACTGGGTGCCGGCGGAACGACACTACCGCCTCTATGAGGATGTCACCTTCCCGCTGCCGGCGACCTATTTCGATGACTACGAGGGTCGCTTTGCGGCGGCACACCAGGAGATGAACATCTACCGCGACATGTATGAGGGACATGACCTGAAGATGGTGACCGGTGTCGACAGCGACACGCTGCTCTACGACCCCTGGCCACATGCCTTCCTGGGCACCATGACAGCCGGGGAACAAAAACGATTCTTCGCTGCCTACCGGGAGCGCAACAACGCGTTCCACACCACCCCGATGACGGAGAAAGAGATCGCCGAATGGAAGTATCAGCGCTACCTGCAGGACTACCTGGCCACCATCCGGGCGGTGGACGAGAGCGTGGGACAGCTGCTCGATTACCTGGAGGAGACAGGGTTGGATGATAACACCCTCATCATCTACAGCAGCGACCAGGGGTTCTACCTGGGCGAGCATGGCTGGTTCGACAAACGGTTCATGTATGAAGAGTCGTTCGGGATGCCCCTGCTGATGCAGTATAAAGGCCATATAAAGCCCGGCACAGAGGTGGAGGGGATGACCCAGAACATCGACTTCGCCCCCACCCTGCTCGATTTCTGCGGCATCGCCATACCGGACGATATGCAGGGAGAGTCTTTCAGGGAGTTGTCCGAAACAGGCAGGACACCGGAGGGATGGAGGAAATCGCTCTACTACCACTACTATGAGTACCCCGGCTTCCACAGCGTGCGGGCCCACTACGGCGTGAAGACGGAACGCTACAAGCTGATACACTTCTACGGGGAGCAGATTTGGGAGCTTTACGACCTGCAGAACGACCCCCATGAGATCCGCAACCTCTACGGCAAGAGGGGAACTGAGCAGATCACCCGCCAGCTGAAGCAAGAGCTGAAAAGACTGCAGGCACAGTATGAGCTGCCCGAAGATCATCTACAACCCGGAAAAAAATAAGTGCAATGATGAAACAAATCCTTCCCCCGCTGATCCTGCTGTCAGCGCTCCTGCATCTCTCCTGCACGCCCAACCGGCAGAAGAGCGACTCCACGGTAGCGGCTGGCAGAAGCCAGACCACCTACTGCAACCCGATCGACATCGACTATACCTATATGTCGCACTACCGCGCGGAGAGAGATGTCTCCTACCGCTCCGGGGCCGACCCGGCGGTGGTCAACTTCAGGGGAAAATATTACATGTTCGTCACCCGCTCCCATGGTTACTGGGTATCTGAGGATATGGGCAACTGGAAATTTATCCGCCCCCAAAGCTGGTACTTCAGCGGATCTAACGCCCCCGCCGCCGCGGTACGGGGTGACAAGATCCTGGCTTACGGCGATCCGTCGGGCAGAGGGCCCATCATCGAGACAGACAACCCCGAGCTGGGTGACTGGAAGACCAACTATGCCGTACTGAACCCTCCCGGCGGGATACAGGACCCCAATATCTTTGTCGACACCGACGGACGGGTCTACCTCTACGAGGAGTCCTCCAACCGCTGGCCCATCAGGGGGGTCGAGATCGACCCGGAGAACTACTACATCCCCAAGGGGGAGCAGGTCGACCTCTTCCGTCTCGACCCCGACAACCACGGATGGGAGCGCTTCGGGCAGGATCACCGCTCCGACGTGGCTCCCTTCATTGAAGGACCCTGGATGGTGAAGCATAACGACACCTACTACCTGATGTACGGGGCACCCGGCACGCAATGGAACGTCTATGCCGACGGTGTCTACACTTCCGACAACCCCCTGGGCCCTTTCACCTATGCACCCTATAACCCGGTTTCCTACAAACCGGGCGGCTTCCTCAACGGCTCGGGACACGGCAGCGCGGTGATGGACAACCACGGCAACCACTGGCACTTCTCCACCATGGCCATCTCGGTCAACTACAAGTTTGAGCGCCGGATCGGCATGTATCCGGCAGGTTTTGAGGAAAACGGACAGATGTATGTCAACACCGCCTATGGAGACTATCCCCATTACCTCCCCGATGTGGAGGTGGAGGATCACAAGCATCGCTTCACCGGATGGATGTTGCTGTCGAAAAACAAGCCGGTGAAGAGCAACTCGGTGCTGACCGGTGTGAAGCGCAACGTGGCGGACGAGCATGAAAAGGGATATATGCCGGAGCAGGAGGCTGCCGACTATGGCATCGAAAAGATCAACGATGAGAACATCCGCACCCTCTGGGTGGCCGAAAGCAACAGCGACACCCTCTGGTTCGAGATGGATCTGGGGCGCAGCATGACCCTCCGCGCCTTTCAACTGAACTACCAGGACTTCAACGCCAACATCTTTGGTAAGCCCGACACCCTGCGGCAGCAGTTTGTGATCGAAACCTCGGTCGATGGCTCCACTTGGCAGACCACCATCGACTTTTCAGAGAACAACAAGGACCGTCCCCACGCCTATATTGAGTTGGAAGAGCCGGTGGAGGGGCGTTACATCCGCTTCACCAACAAGTACTTCCCCAACCGCTACCTGGCCATCGGCGAGTTTCGCGTCTTCGGCAACGGCAACGGGGAGAAGCTGGCTGCACCCGCTTCGTTGAGGGTTGAACGGCAGACCGATACACGCAATGCCGATATCAGCTGGGAGCCGGTGGCGGATGCGATGGGGTACGTGCTCTACTGGGGCATCGAGCCCGACAAGCTGAACAACTCGGTGATGATCTACGACCAAACGGCCTATGAGCTACGGGCGCTCAACAAAGGAGTGGAGTACCATTTTGCCATCGAAGCATTCAACGAGAATGGCATTTCACCACAGACGATACCTGAAAACTGATACCGGGTAACGACGTTCCTCTTTTTTAAAGAATCTTATGAGGTTCATGCCAATGGATTGACTATTTTTGTAGGAATAAACAACAGAAGTATGAACGAAATGATGCAAAATACCTCTCCGGAAGAGATCACCCTGGAGCGGGTCAACGCCGGTAACCGCGGCACCCTGATGGAGACGCTGGGGCTCAGCTTCACCCACCTCTCACGCGGTCGCTGCGAGGCAGTCATGCCGGTGGAGAAAAAAGTCTGCCAACCCTTTGGCATCCTCCACGGCGGTGCCACCCTTGCGCTGGCCGAAACGGTGGCAGGACAGGGATCTCTGATGCTCTGCGCTGAGGGTGAAGTGCCAGCCGGCATCCAGGTGAGCGGCAACCATATCTCCTCTGCCAGGGAGGGTGAAACGGTACATGCCGTGGGAACAATTCTGCAGCAGGGACGCTCTATCCATGTGTGGAACGTCGATATCACCGCTGCTGACGGGAGGATGATCTCCTCCGTGCGCGTAGTTAACAGCATACGGAAGAAGCAATGACCTACGGTGACAGATATCAGATACTGGATGCATTGATTGAACAGGATGCATGCTTTGCCATCTTCAGGCTGCCGGAAGAGACTGCACCCCGGTTTGTGATGCAAACATCCGGAACAGCTTCTCTTTTCAGCGACATCGACGCATTAAACGGGCTGAGCGGATTTGTGTTCGCTCCTTTCCGGATCACCAACGGGTCGCCGCTCATCGTGATCCGACCCGACTGTACTGATCTATCGGGGGTGGAAATCACTCCCGGGAAAAAGCCACAGGGGAAAGTTGCCGCGGAAAAGCTTCAAAAGGACGATAAAGCCGAATACAACCTTCTTTTTCAGCGGTTTCACACACCGCTTCTGAACGGAGAGATCAAGAAACTGGTTCTCTCAAGAAGGAAGATGATGGAGCGGGAAGAAGCCTTTTCTCCGGGACGCTCCTTTTTCAGGGCGGCAGAGAAGTATACCCGCTCGTTCGTATACCTGTTCCATACCCCTCAAAGCGGCACCTGGCTGGGCAGCACGCCGGAGATACTCCTGGCAGGTTCCGGGAGCGGATGGCAAACAGTGGCCCTGGCAGGAACAAAGTATCCCAATTCGGGAAATGTCTCGTGGGACGATAAAAACCTGTGCGAGCAGCATCTGGTAACCTCTTACATCCTGAAACAACTGACTTCCTTTCACATCGCACCGGAAATAAACGGCCCCTATACCATCAAAGCAGGCAACCTGGCCCATCTGCGGACCGATTTCAGCTTTTCCCTGCCCGACAGATCGAAAATTGGCTCACTGCTAAAGGCGCTTCATCCTACCCCTGCAGTATCGGGACTTCCAAAGGAGGAGGCCTTTCAGTTTATCGCTGAACAGGAAGGGTACGACCGGCGTTATTATACCGGATTCCTGGGTATGCTGGATCCCCAGGCAGAGACACATCTGTATGTCAACCTCCGCTGCATGTATATTGGAAAAAGTTCGCTTACATTGTTTGCCGGCAGCGGCTTACTGGCTTCTTCCTCCTGCAGGGATGAGTGGAAGGAGACGGAGCAGAAGCTCAGGACCATGGCAAGTATCATCAAATAAGAGGGATCAATGTATTCAGATAAAAAGAGTGTTTTACAATTGGTGGCATTGCTCAGGGCACATGACATCATGCACGTCGTCCTGTCTCCCGGATCACGGAACGCACCGCTGATCCACTCCCTGGTGACAGACAGCCACTTCACCTGCTACAGCATTGTGGATGAACGGAGTGCGGGCTTTTTCGCCTTAGGGGTGTCAGAGGCTCTCCGGAGGCCGGTGGCTGTATGCTGCACCTCGGGCACAGCAGCACTGAACCTGGCTCCGGCCGTGGCGGAGGCCTTTTATCAGCAACTGCCGCTGCTGGTGATCACCGCCGACCGTCCTCCCGCCTGGACAGGACAGATGGACGGACAGACCATCCCCCAGGAGAAGATGTTCGGCCCACTGGTACGCCGGTCGGTGCAACTCCCCGAGGTGAAGGATGCGGAGGAGGAATGGCACTGCAACCGGCTGATCAACGAGGCCATCCTGAGCCTGGACAACGATGGCATCTTCGGCCCGGCGCACATCAATATCCCCCTTTCCGAGCCGCTCTTTGGTTTCACCACCCCCACACTGCCACCTGTGCGGGTCATCCGCCGACCGAAACAGGACTACCGGATCAGTGAGGAAGGACAGTATCATACACGTTTCGGGCGTTTTACGAAAAGGATGATCATCGTCGGTCAACTGCCGCCGGAGAACGGGCTGTCAGCCCTCCTGGAGAGGCTCCGCAAGGAACAGGGTGTGGTGGTGCTGGCAGATCATCTCTCCAATATTCCGCCGGGGGAGACCTCCCGTTTTGATGTGCTGCTGCGCTCGGCGACAGCGGAGGAGTTGCAGGAGCTGACACCCGACCTGGTGATCACCTTGGGCGGACATGTCGTCTCCAAATGGTTGAAGCAGTTTATCCGCTCAGCTGCGGTCCGTGAACAATGGCATATCTCTCCCTCGGGAGTGGTCACTGACACCTTTCAACAGGTGACCGACATCGTGCGAAGCGACAACGAAACATTCCTGCGTTATCTCGCGGAGATACCGTACGACACGAAGATGGTGCTGTCCGAGGACACAACTACTACGTTCTATAGCACAACAACGGCATCCAATAAGCCGTCCACAGCGTTTGCTGCTGCCTGGAACAGAGCCTGTGCTGCGGTCACTGTACCGGATGCAGCATTCTCCGACCTCTATGCCGTGGGGGCACTGATGCGCAGCATGCCGGCCAATGCCACGCTGCAGCTGGCCAACAGCCACAGTGTCTACCTGGCACAACTGTTCGACTTGCCCTCATCGGTACACCGTTTCTGCAACCGGGGCACCAACGGCATCGAGGGATCGCTCTCCACAGCCGTGGGATATGCGGCAGCAACGCAACGGCTGACCGTCCTGCTGACCGGCGACCTGAGCTTCTTCTACGACATGAACGGGCTGTGGAACAGACACCTTACTTCCAACCTTCGTATCCTGCTGAACAACAACGGCGGCGGAGAGATCTTCCACACGCTGCCCGGGTTGAACAGTTCGGAGGTGCTGAACGACTACATTGCGGCGGCACATACCACCGGGGCAAAGGCCTGGGCTGAGCAACAGGGCCTGCGTTATCTTGCCGCCCGGAATGCAGCAGAACTGCAGCAACAATTGCCTCTTTTCATGAACCATGAGAGCGATCAGCCTGTTTTACTGGAGGTGTTCACCTCCATGGAGGAGAACAGGGAACAGATAGCATCCTATTATCAACAGCAAAAAACAAAAAAACAATGATACAGAGAGAATGGACCCCCATCAAGGAATATGAAGATATCCTGTTTGATTTTTACAACGGCATCGCCCGCATCACCATCAACCGTCCCCGTTACCGCAACGCCTTTACCCCCACCACCACGGGTGAGATGAGCGATGCACTGCGCCTCTGCCGCGAGATGGAGGAGGTGAGCGTGGTGGTGCTCACCGGCGCAGGCGACAAGGCGTTCTGCTCGGGTGGCGATCAGAACGTCAAGGGCAAGGGCGGCTATATCGGCAAGGACGGCGTGCCCCGCCTCAGCGTGCTGGATGTCCAGAAGCAGATCCGTTCCATCCCCAAGCCGGTGATCGCCATGGTGAACGGCTACGCCATCGGCGGGGGCCATGTGCTGCACGTGGTGTGCGACCTGACCATCGCTTCCGAGAACGCCATCTTCGGACAGACAGGACCCCGCGTGGGCAGCTTCGACGCCGGCTTCGGCTCCTCCTACCTGGCCCGCATCGTGGGACAGAAGAAAGCGCGCGAGATCTGGTTCCTCTGCCGCCAGTACAACGCACAGGAGGCGCTCGAGATGGGGCTGGTGAACAGGGTGGTGCCCTTCGACCGCCTTGAGGATGAGGTGGTGGAATGGGCAGAGACGATGATGCAGCACAGTCCCCTGGCGCTGCGCATGATCAAGGCGGGGCTCAATGCCGAGCTGGACGGACAGGCGGGCATCCAGGAGCTGGCGGGTAACGCCACCATGCTCTACTACCTGACCGACGAGGCGCAGGAAGGCAAGCAGGCTTTCCTGGAGAAACGCAAACCGAACTTCAGGCAATTCCCCAAACTGCCCTAAACCTTTTTTGCCGTGTTCAGGACAGAGATCATCCCCCACACACTACGGTTCAAACAGCCTGCAGGCACCTCGAGAGGTGTCTACCATGTGCACAATGTCTGGTATGTTGTGCTCCGCGACAGTGAGGATCCCATGCACACCGGCATCGGCGAGTGTGCCCCGCTGCCCGACCTGAGCTGCGACTACGACGCCCACTATGCAGAGACGCTCAGCAGCTTCTGCCGGATCATGGAGGAGCGGCAGCAGTTGGATAGTGAGCCCCTGCGCCGCCACCCCTCCATCCTCTTTGGTCTGGAGAACGCCCTGCAACACTACCGGCAACGCTCCTGGCAGCTCTGGAAGAGCCCCTTCAGTCGCGGCGAGGAGGGGATCACCATCAACGGGCTGATCTGGATGGGTGATTATCCTTCTATGCTGCATCAAATTGAGTCGGCTCTGGCAAGGGGGTTTCATTGTGTCAAGCTGAAGATCGGAGCGATTGATTTTGAAAAGGAACTGGCACTGTTACGCTTTATCCGCAGCCACTACTCCGCAGAGGAGGTGGAGCTGCGTGTGGATGCCAACGGCGCATTCACACCCGGGGAAGCGGGAGAGAAGCTGCACAGGCTGGCCACACTCGATCTTCACTCCATCGAACAACCCATCCGGGCAGGACAATGGCAGGAGATGGCACGGCTGTGTGCCTCATCTCCCCTGCCCGTGGCGCTGGATGAGGAGCTGATCGGGATTGGCGATCCTGCCGAAAAGCGAAGACTGCTGGAGATTATCCGGCCACACTATCTCATCCTGAAACCTTCCCTGCACGGCGGCATCAGCGGCTGCAGCGAATGGATCACACTGGCCGGTGAGATGGATATCGGCTGGTGGATCACCTCCGCCCTGGAGTCGAACATCGGGCTGAACAGCATCGCCCAGTGGTGCGCTACCCTCGGCAACCCGTTACCGCAGGGACTGGGAACCGGCACCCTCTACACCAACAATATCCCCCTCCCGCTGGAGATCAAGGGAGAACGGTTGTGGTTCCATCCCGAGGGTGTCTTCCCTGACATGACAGGTGGGTGCTTTCCCTGACATAACAGGTGGGTGCTTTCCCTGACATGACCAAAGGGCACCTTTCCGAAGATAAAAAATGACCGATATGAATGAAATACGCATTTCAGGAATCACCTACAGCGGTGATGAGATCAGAGCAGACCGAACTATCCATTTCACCGGTCAATCTCCTTTTCATCATCAGCTCTGTCTTTTTCTGAAGGATTGGTTCTCCCCGTCCCGCACAATGCGCCTGCGTACATCGGGATCGACCGGTGTGCCGAAAGAGATCACCGTACGGAAAGAACAGATGCTGCAAAGTGCACGGATGACCTGTGATTTCTTTCAGCTGAATAAAGGCGATAAGGCGTTGCTCTGCCTGCCGCTCGATTATATTGCGGGGACGATGATGGTGGTACGTGCCATCTGTGCCGGGCTGGATCTCTACCCCGTAGAACCTTCGGGCCATCCGCTCGCCGGGGGGGCTGAGCTGTATGATTTTGCGGCGATGGTACCGCTGCAGGTATACAACGCGCTGCAAACTGCAGAAGAAAGGCAACGGCTATCGCAAATCAGAAAGCTCATCATTGGAGGCGGAGCAATAGACGAACAGCTGGCAGAGGCGCTGAAAAATTTCCCCAACGCCATCTATGCCACCTACGGGATGACCGAGACGGTGTCGCATATTGCATTGCGCAGCATCAGCGGCACCGGGGCAGACCGATTTTACACCCCTCTGCCGGGGGTGACGCTCAGCCAGTCGGACGAACAGACACTGATCATCGATGCGCCACGGGTGGCCGATGCGCCGGTAGTCACCAACGATATTGCCGAAGTCAGGGAAGATGGCACATTTCGTATTATCGGGAGAAAAGACAATGTGATCAATACGGGAGGCATCAAGGTACAGACAGAAGAGGTGGAACGGATTTTACGTCCGCATATGACGGGTAACTTCGCGATCACTTCCCTGCCCAATGCTAAGCTGGGGGAGGCAATTATACTGCTGATAGAACCGGCGGCTGATCCTGATGCCGTTAGGGAGGCGGTAAAAAAGCTTCTCCCCCGTTATCAGCAACCGCTGCATATCCTGACCGTAGATGCCATTCCCCTCACCGGAAGCGGCAAGACCGACCGTACAGCCACAAAAAATCTGGCAATGAAAACAGTTTCATTGCCAGATTCGGTTTGATGATTACCTCAACAAATGAAGTGATGATCACTCATTCCCCCTTTCGGGGCCGACGTAACCGGGGTTCTTTCCTCTCCTGGTCACCCGGTATCCTATCCCGGTCTCCCGACGTTGCATCATTTCCCATCTTGCCGGTCGCCCTTTTATTGAAGTTGTGAGGTTTGTGATCTTTCTCAAAAGAACGGCTACGATCCTTATTCTCAGAATCAAACGAGCGTTCATGCGGTTTATGATCCTCCCGATAGGAACGATTGCGATCCTTGTTTCGGGCATCAAACGAACGCCCACCAGGCTTGCGCTCTTCGCCGGCCCGCGATTCGTCCGTTCCGCTGCCTCTTTCGGTGTCGCGCTTATGCGGATATCGTGCTTTATTGAAAGTGCTTCCGTCTGTTTTACGATTTACGTCATCGTACCGTTTTCCCGGTTCGCGCCCTTTGTCAACCGGACGTCTGCCCGGCCTGAAAGACTTTTCCCCTTTTCTTTCCGGCCTCTCTTCCCCGCTCTGTCGGTCAAAATTACTGTGTGCCTGTTCCTCATCTTCCCTTTCGGCACGCTTTGAACGACGATAACCTTCTTTTGAGTTTCTTTCAGCCAGGTCATCATAACGCCTGGGCCGGTCACGATCATCATTGCCTTTCGGATGCTCCCTGCGTTTGCCCGAAAAAATCTCATACTCACGCATCTCACATTCCAGTTCCCCGTTATACAGAAAAAAACGCCGGGTATGTTTCAACCCGATGGCATCGAACGACTCTTTCCGGTAACTCAGGATATAGGCATTAAACCCGGCAAAAACATGCTTCAGCCGCTCACCGATCATCGCATAAAGCCCCTCCAGCTCGTCCACTTTAAGACGTTCCCCATACGGTGGGTTGGTAATCAGCACCCCTTCTGCTGCCGGCGCCTCGGTATATTGCTGAAAAGGCATTATCTGCAAATCGATGTACTTTTTTAAACCGGCATTTTTGATATTCTTCTCGGCAATTGCGATTGCCTGGGGCGAGATATCGGAACCGATGATGCGGTGTTTGAACTCCTTTGCTCCCGAGTCATCGTTATAGATCTGGCTGAAGAGCTCCTGGTCGAAATCCTTCCACTTTTCAAAGGCAAAGTGCTGACGGTGAATACCCGGCGGGATGCCCAGGGCGATCATCGCCGCTTCAATGAGTAAGGTGCCTGAACCGCACATGGGATCGATAAACGTACTTTCGCCGCGCCATCCCGATTTCAGGATCATACCCGCGGCAAGCACCTCACTGATCGGCGCTTCGGTCTGTGCCACCCGGTATCCGCGTTTGTGCAACGATTCACCCGAGCTGTCGAGTGACAGTGTGCATTTGTTGTGTGAAATATGGATGTTGAACACCATGTCCGGGTTGGTGAGGCTCACCGAGGGACGTTTCCCGTACCGCTCCATGAACCAGTCGGCGATGGCATCCTTCACTTTATAGGCGACAAACTTCGAGTGGGTGAAGATATGGGAATAGACCACGGCATCAATCGAGAAGGTGGTATCCAGAGAGAGATAATCCTCCCAGTTCACCTGTTTCAGTGCCTCATATACCTCATCGGCGCTCTCCGCCTTGAAGGCGTGGACCGGCTTCAGGATGCGCAGTGCTGTGCGGCAGTGGATGTTGGCCTTGTAGACCAGCGCCTTGTCGCCGGTGAAGGAGACCATGCGGGTGCCCATCTCCACATTGTCGGCACCCAGCGCGATCAGCTCTTCGGCCAGCACATCTTCCAGTTCCGCCATAGTTTTGGCAATCATGGGGAATTGTTCACTATAGTTAGTCGTTTTCTCACTATGCCATAGTTCGGGCGAGCTTGCACTCTGCTCATTCAGCTTACGAAAACGTTCATTTTCGATCATTATTTTCAATTAAATAGGAGTACAAAGATAGTGTTTTTTAACGTCACAGTCTTATCTTTATCTTCTTCTCTTTTGATTCATTGCCAAATGCATCCAAGGCGGTCACCACGTAGATATATTTTATATCACCACCCTCGTACGGCAGCACGAAAAAATTATCGGGCGTCACTTGCAGTATATGCTCTGCCCGGTTGATATCTACTTTTTCTTTGTGACCAAAACGATAGACCACATACTTCTGTGCCGCTTCGGGATTCGTGAGTTCTCCCGCATGCTCCCAGGTAAGGAAATGCATATCTTCGGTAAATACTTCGGTGAGCTTCTTCACGGTGCCGGGACGGCCGTGGTGCATGTGCGTATAGGGCGGAACCAATGCTCTGGAACGGTGAATATCAGTTTTCAGCACATCGGCCACCCCTTCAAAATTATCCAGAATCTGATAACCGTACCAGTAGCAGTTGCCGTGTACAAAAGCCATTTCGCGCGAAAGGCGGATTTTGGCATGCAGCTCATTTTTATCGATACTGCGTTTCAGATCCTGACCAATGTAAAGATGCCGCTGATAATTGTGTGCATTCCACCAGTGCAACAACGTCGTATAATCGGCGGCACTGTGTCCTGTTTCCCAATAAAGCTGCGGCAGGTTATAATCGATCCATCCTTTCTCCACCCACAGTTTGATATCGGCATAGAGGTCATCATAGTTCTGCAGTCCGTTTGTATCACTTCCATCGGGATCGTTCCGCTTGTTGCGATAGATACCAAAGGGACTGATACCGAAACGCACCCACGGCTTTGTGCCCGCGATGGTATATTTAATCTGTTGAATCAGCAGGTTCACGTTGTTGCGGCGCCAGTCGCCCCGCTGCGAGAGAGAGAAACCCTGCGAAGGAGCGTACATTTGGAAGCTTTTATCATCGGGGAAAGGGGTACCTGCAATGGGGTACGGGTAGAAATAATCATCCATGTGGATCGCATCTACATCGTACCGGGAAACAATATCCTGCACTACCTCGCAAATAAAACCCCTGTTTTCGGGCAGTCCCGGATCAAAAAAAAGTTGATTCCCGTACTGTACAAACCTTTCGGGGTTTCTCCAGTAGATGTGATGCTCCGCAAGGGGATTGTTCATATTCGTTTTCACCCGGTAGGGATTGAGCCAGGCATGTAACTCCATTCCCCTCCGGTGGCACTCTTCGATAATGAAAGAGAGCGGATCGAAGGAGGGATCATCGGGTGCTTTGCCCTGTTCCCCGGTAAGGAAACGGCTCCATGGCTCCAGTTCCGATTTGTAAAAAGCATCAGCTTCAGGGCGTATCTGGAAGATGACAGCATTGATGCCGGCCTCATCCAGTTTGCGCACCATGTCGGAAAGATAATGTTTCATGGCGGCACTGTTCATCTGCCGGTAACGGGATTGACCGACGGTCTGTATCCACGCACCGCGAAATTCCCGTTTGGGTGTGGCATCGGGCTGCCGCGTAAGCGTGGTTTTGGAGGAGCCGCAAGCGGCAAAAAAAAGAACTGCAAAAAAGAAAAAAAATAACCGGATACCTCTTTTCATAGGTTGTAATGAATGAAAATTTTTTCAGGGAATGAAAATATAATTATCGCTCCCGAGCAACTGATCGGCCAGTTGTTGTTTCGGATAAATCACAATGCGACTGAAATGTGGAAAACGATTTTCTAACCGACCAGGCATACTTTCCAATACCGGGATATGAGAAATATACCCGCTGTGGGCAGAGATGAGGATGATTAAATCATCTTTTCTGATCTGATCACCACAGGACAAGGGATTATCCCAATCATAAAAGGGTTGTAAAATGAAGGTACCCGTTTTTTTCTGACCCGAGATGATCTTCTGCGTATCGGGATGACCCAGATGTAGCACCGGGATAGAGAGCTCCGAAGAGAGCTTGGTAACTTTGCTTACCCACATTTCAAAGCCTTCCTCTTTTTCGGCCAGGGGAGGTGAGATGACCACGATCCGCTTGTGGCTGATCAGGCTCTGTTCCACATGACACACCCACAGGTTTTTATCCATATACTTGATGATCATTTCGATTTTCTCCCCCAGCAGTTTATCCCATAAACCGGCTTTACCCGGCCAGCCGAGAATTACCAAATCGGACATTGTTTCACGGGCTATTCTTACAATACCGTCCGCAGGATTATGATCAATGGTCGTGATAATGTCCACATTCACTTCGGCCGCCTTTGCAGTGGACACAAATTCCTGCAGTTTCTTCCGGAAATTGACGATATTCTTTTCAGCTTCCTCGTTGTTGGGCACGACTCCCAGCAGTGAAACAGGGTTAACCGATTTCTTGTCCTTCAGCAACAAGGCAAGATGAACATGATTACCGATATTGGTCGGATTGGCGATGGGCACCAGAATCTTCTCTTCTGCAAAATGCCCCATTGAGGAAGGCGACAACGGTGCATTTTCCTCACTGATGGCAATCTTACGTGCCGACCGCTGCGTTAAGACAGAAGCCACAATGCAGGTCAGCAGGATAAGGATGATGGTTCCGTTCAGAATATATTCATCCAGAATACCGGCTCTGTATCCAACAAGAATAATAGCCAGTGTGGCTGCAGCGTGCGAACTGCTCAGCCCAAAAATAAGTGTTCTCTGGGTAGCCGAATAGCGGAATGTTTTTTGGGTAGCCAGTGCTGCAAGCCATTTTCCTGTTAACGCCACAAGGGTGAGCGTCACGGCCACAATGAGGGTGCGCGGGCCATCGAGCACGACTGAGATATCCACCAGCATGCCGACCGATATCAAAAAGATGGGGATGAACAAGGCATTTCCAAAAAACTCAATTCGGTTCATCAATGCCGAGGAATGCGGAATAAGCCTGTTCAGGGCCAACCCCGCAGCAAACGCACCAATAATGGGCTCAATACCTCCCAGCTCAACCAAAAATCCCGCAGAGAAAACGACAAACAATACAAAAATGAAGTTGGAATATTTTTCAGATTCGGCTTTTTGAAAGAACCACCTGGCAACGTGCGGAGTGAGAAGAAATAGGATCACTGAGAAAACAATCAGTGATATCACAAGATTCAGAAGAAAACCCAGATTGAGCCCGCCATCATTGCTTGAAAGTACCAGCGCCAGTATGATCAGCACCCCTGTATCGGTGAGAATAGTCCCGCCGACCGTGATTGCCACCGCCTGATTTCTTGCAACACCCAAGCGACTGACTATGGGATAAGCAACCAGTGTATGCGTAGAGAACATGCTTGCCGTGAGAAAACTGGCGTTCGCATCGTAGCCCAACAGATAATGACATACCGGATAACCTATCAGCAGCGGAATGATGAAGGTGAAAAATCCAAAGGTCAGACTCTTGTTTCTGTGCTTCACAAATTCACCCAAATCAAGCTCCAGCCCTACAATAAACATGATGTAGAGCAACCCGATGGTAGAGAACATCTCCACACCCCCTTGTGTGTTGTCAATCCAATTCAACCCGTGCGGACCAATAATGACTCCCGCCACTATCAACCCTATGATACTGGGCACGTTGAAGCGTTTCAGGAGTATCGGAGCCAGTAATACAATCAGTAAAAGGATGGAAAAAATCAATACCGGATTGGTGAACGGTAGAGCAAACGCATGCTGTAATTCGGTAAGAAATTCTGCCATTGGAATAACTTTATGGATATGGTGACAGTAAAACGTGTAGATGATTTTCACTGTCATCCACAAAATTAAAAAAATATTTTGATTTATTTGGCACATGCTTTCTTTTTTGAAGCCTCCAAAGTGATTATCTTTGCGAGTTATATTTGAGCGATATGAATAATCAAAAACAGATCGAGATAAAGGGAGCACGCGTCAATAATCTCAAGAATATCGACGTCATCATCCCCCGTAATACCTTCACGGTGATCACAGGCCTCTCCGGATCGGGTAAGTCATCCCTGGCTTTCGACACGCTCTATGCCGAAGGGCAGCGGCGTTATGTGGAAAGCCTGTCAGCCTATGCCCGTCAATTTCTGGGGCGCATGCACAAACCGGAATGTGACTTCATCAGGGGTATTCCGCCCGCCATCGCCATCGAACAAAAAACCACCTCACGCAATCCCCGTTCCACGGTGGGTACTTCCACGGAGATCTACGAGTATCTGCGTCTTCTCTATGCCCGGATCGGGAAAACACTGTCGCCGGTGACCGGTAATGAGGTGAAAAGGCACTACGTGCACGATGTGGTGGAAAAAATGCAGGAGTACCGTGAAGGTACCCGTCTGGCAGTGCTCTCCTCCATCCAGCTGAGGAACAACCGTGATCTGCGGGAGCAACTGACGATATTGATGAAAGAGGGTTTTACCCGTGTGGATGTGGGGGAGCAGTTCTACCGGATCGACGAGCTGCTGGAACAAAAGAAGCTTCCTGCCGATGATGAGGTGCTGCTGGTGATAGACCGTCTCTCCTGCTCCTCTGACAAGGCTACCGTCAGCCGGTTGTCCGATTCGGTGGAGACAGCCTTTCTGGAAGGAAACGGCGAATGTATCGTCCGGTTCTGGGGGGAAAACGGTATGGAGAGCTTCGCCTTTTCCAACCGTTTTGAGGCGGACGGCATCATGTTTGAAGAGCCGTCGGAGATGATGTTTAACTTCAACAGTCCCGCCGGAGCCTGTCCCCGGTGTGAAGGCTTCGGTAAGATCATGGGTATCGACGAGAATCTGGTGATCCCCGACAAAAGCCTGTCGGTGCAGGAGGAGTGCGTGCAGTGCTGGAAAGGAGAGAAGATGAGCGAATGGAGAAGGGAGTTTGTACACAACGCCTTCAAAGCCGATTTTCCTATCCACCGGGCTTACTACGACCTGAGCGATGAAGAGAAGGATATCCTCTGGCAGGGACGTCACGATCTGGATATATACGGAATCAACGATTTTTTCGGGATGCTAGAGAAGAATCTCTATAAGATTCAGTACCGTGTCATGCTAGCACGCTACCGCGGTAAAACAGACTGTCCCGTGTGCAGGGGAGCCAGGCTGAAACCGGAGGCGCTCTACGTGAAGGTGGGAGGCAAATCGGTTTCAGAGCTGGTGGTGATGCCCGTGACGGAACTGAAGCCTTTTTTTGATCAACTTCAGCTGGATGAAACCGATGCCGTCATTGCGGAGCGGCTGCTCACGGAAATCCGCAACCGGCTGCAGTTCCTGCTGGATGTGGGGCTGGGCTATCTCACGCTCAACCGCCTCTCCAACACCTTGTCGGGAGGGGAGAGCCAGCGTATCAACCTGGTATCCTCACTGGGAAGCAGCCTGGTGGGGTCGCTCTACATACTGGATGAACCAAGTATCGGACTCCATTCACGGGACACCCATCTGCTGATCCGGGTACTGCAGGAGCTGCAAAGGCTGGGCAACACAGTTGTGGTGGTGGAGCATGATGAGGAGATTATCCGCGCTGCCGATTACATTATCGATATCGGCCCCAAGGCTGGACGCCTGGGGGGTGAGGTGATGTATCAGGGAAAGGTGGCGGAGCTGGAGAAGAACAGTAAGAGCTACACGGTTCAATATCTCACCGGGGAAGAGCAAATAGAGGTACCCCACACACGCCGCCGGTGGAACAATTACATTGAGGTGAAAGGGGCACGGCAAAACAACCTGAAGAATATCGACGTGAAGTTCCCGCTGCACGTGATGACGGTTGTTACCGGTGTGAGCGGATCGGGTAAATCGTCGTTGGTCAACGATGTTTTTTTCAACGCGCTGCAACACCACTACAAGGGTACAGCGCTGGAACGGGCGGAGTTCAACAGCATTGCCGGTGATATCAGGCTGATGAAGGGGGTGGAGTATGTGGATCAGAATCCCATTGGTAAATCATCCCGCTCCAATCCTGTGACCTATCTGAAAGCGTTCGACGAGATCCGCAAACTCTACGCCGCACAACCGCTGGCCAAACAGATGGATTTCTCACCGGCATACTTCTCGTTCAATGTGGAGGGAGGCCGTTGTGAAGAATGCAAGGGAGACGGGACTATCACCGTGGAGATGCAGTTCATGGCGGATATCCAGCTGGAATGTGAATCATGCCACGGCAAACGCTTCTCCGACGAAGTACTGGAGATTGAATACAGAGGACAAACCATATACGATGTGCTGGAGATGACTGTCAACCAGGCCATCGAGTTTTTCAGTCAACAGAAAGGGGCGACAGAAAAGAAAATTGTGAGAAAATTGCAGCCGCTGCAGGATGTGGGACTGGGATACATCAAGATGGGACAATCATCCTCCACGCTTTCGGGAGGTGAGAATCAACGGGTAAAACTGGCCTATTACCTGGGGGAGGAGAAATCGCAACCCACCATCTTCATCTTCGATGAACCAACCACAGGATTGCACTTTCATGATATCAAGACACTGCTTAAAGCGTTTGATGCCTTACTGGAGCGTGGGCATACCGTCATCATCATTGAACACAATATGGAGGTGATTAAGTGTGCCGATCATATCATCGATATCGGCCCGGAAGGGGGTAAGGCAGGCGGCAACCTGGTGTGTGCAGGTACGCCGGAGGAGATTGCGGTATGTCCGGAATCGCATACCGGTCTGTTTCTGAAGGAAAAGTTAGCTTAGCTTTCAGAAATTTATTATTTTTGTACAAATGGAAATAATCACACATATATACCTCGGAGATAGCAAAGATAAATTAAAGCTACTTGCTGACAATTCGGTGGACTTGATAGTTACATCGCCTCCATATGCTGATCAACGAAAAAATACTTATGGAGGCATTCATCCTGATAAATATGTTGACTGGTTTTTACCTATTTCATCTCAACTTTTAAGAGTTTTAAAACCATCAGGCACTTTTATTCTTAACATCAAGGAAAAAGTAATCGATGGAGAACGAAGCACGTATGTGATGGAACTTATTTTAGCTATGCGTAAACAAGGATGGTTATGGACGGAAGAGTTCATATGGCACAAAAAAAACTCTTATCCCGGAAAATGGCCTAACAGGTTTCGTGATTCTTGGGAAAGGTTACTTCAATTCAACAAAAGCAAAAAATTTAATATGTATCAGGAAGAAGTGATGGTTCCCATGGGAGATTGGGCAAAAAGTAGATTAAAAAAGCTTTCTGATACTGATAAAATAAGAGATAATTCAAAGGTGGGAAGTGGATTCGGTAAAAATATTTCTAATTGGTTAGACCGTGATATGGCATATCCTACTAATGTCTTACATTTAGCCACTGAATGTAACAATAAAAATCACAGTGCTGCATTTCCTGAAGAACTTCCTGAATGGTTCATTAAACTTTTCACTAAAGAAGAAAATGTTGTACTTGACCCATTTATGGGATCCGGGACTACACTTAAGGTCGCGAATCGAATGAGAAGAAATTCAATTGGGATAGACATAGTCCCGGAATATTACCAAATGGTTAAAAGTCAATTGGAACCTATAGAAATGTACCTTTTTGAAGATGAAGAAAAATATGCAAAAACTGAATCCTACCGAAGTATTAGAGTATGTGGAGAATAACATTGAAGTTTTTCACAGAAAACGTATTCAAAGTCTCGACTCTCTAAGATTATCAATGGTTTTAAAGAGGAAAAACCCTTATTTATATAAAGCGAAAAATGTGTTGACCGCTGATGAAATAGTGCGAAGTATTGTTGATGCGCATATTTCATCAAGTGAAGAAGGAATATTCGGTGACTGGCTGGAAGGTTTGGCTATTTTTATAAATCAAAAAGTGTATAACGGAAGGAAGTCGGGAATTGCAGGCATTGATTTGGAATTCGATAAAGATGATAAAAGATATATTGTCAATATTAAATCCGGTCCAAATTGGGGAAATAGCTCTCAAATCAGGAAAATGATCTCTGACTTTTCGACTGCAAAACGGACATTGCGAACCAGCAATTCGCAATTAAATATTGTAGCAGTGAACGGATGTTGTTATGGGCAAGATAATAACCCTGATAAAGGAGATTATCTAAAATTATGCGGACAAAAATTTTGGAAATTCATTTCGGGTAATTCTCATTTGTATACAGAAATAATAGAACCTCTGGGATTTAAGGCGAAAGAAAAGAATAATGATTATATGGAATCTTACGCTCAGAAAATCAACAAGTTTGTGAAAGAATTCACCATTGAATTCTGTAAAGTGAGTGGAGAAATCGATTGGGTCAGGTTAGTGAAATTTAATTCGGCAGAAAAATAACAACTTATATTCATCTACCTGAAAACAGAATAACATGCTTACTGAAATTTATAACAGATTTCTCAAGATCCAATAAGCAATAATTACTACCAACAGTATAACAGCCGACCATCTTCCGAAGAAGATTTTCTCAAGCCGCGGGTGGCGCTTATTGCCACCCATATATTCCAGGAAGAACCCCAAAAGAATATAGGGCAATGCCAGTATCATGAAAGCATTATATCTCCATGCAGTGCCAACATGCAGATGCAGCAGATGGTGAATGGCTCTTTGCGAGCCGCAACCGGGACATTCCCATCCCGTTGTAAGCAAAAAAGGACATTGCGGGAAAAAGAGATGTTTCTCCGGATCGAAAAGAAAGACCAGAAAAAGCACTGCAACGAGCAACAGGCCGGTGACAGCGGAAATCCCTATTTTGGCAGTTTTATTCACAACCGGCACCAGTGGGCTCAAAAGTTGTACCCGCTGGCATTCTCTTCGATGATCTTCTCAATATATTCGGGCATGGTGCCCAGATAAAGCATCACGCTCCAGACAATGATGTAAACGATGCCCACAGCAAAGGCGATGATCGTCCACATCTTCGCTTTCCGGGCCGCCTGTTCGCTTTCCCCGTATCTTCCGCTGTAGTACAACGAATCCACTCTAACGGCAAAGATGATTCCTGCAATCCCAAACGGGAGACAACAGAGTACAGTAGCCACAATAGACTGCCAGAGCCAGTTGTTGGGTTTCAGCGGGGGAATATCCTCTGCGATTGGTTCCTGCAACGGCGGTACCGGAGGTGGCATTAAAGGCTGATCCTGTTGGGGTCTTTCTATTTGATCTTCCATATTACTTCATCTCCTATTAAGTATTTAACCATTCTCCGATTCCGGAAACGGAACCTACAAAGACCAACACGAGGATGATGGTCACGATGATCAGCAAAATCCATCCGATAGCAATCCACAGGGCAATTTTGGTCCATTTCCCGGCAGCCCGTGAAGACTCGGCTGAAGCCGTATAGTCTCCCCTATTAAAGAATGACTCCACCTGTGCAGCATAGACGATGCCAATGATACCCAGCAGACTCAGGAAGCTGCTGCATAGGATGAAAGGCAGGATGGTGACTAAAATAGATTCCACCAGCCATGTCTTTGGCATCGGCTGTTGTGTCGTTGTTGTCATAACGGGGTGAGTATACTGCGTTTGTGGCTGCGCTGCTCCCTGTGCAATGAATGTTTCGGAGAAAATATAGCTCAACTCAGCCACCTCACTGGCGCGCATCCATTGATCCATACCCTGTGTCCATACCAGTGTTTCCCGTTTCACGTTCTCATGGATGAGTTCGTCGGGAGAGAATGTTCCATTTTGTTTTCCTTCGGCGTCGATGTAAAAATAGCGGTTCATAGATTTCAAAATTAGTGGTAATCTTCTGGATTGATTCTGATTGTACGGATATTTCTGTGATCCTCATCGCTGTAAATATACTCCATCGTCACTTCGTTATCCGTGAAGATCCGCAAGTCGGTATTCGTTGACAACATTGTAAGGATATTCTCTCTAAGCGACTGGTATCTGTTCTCCAGCAACGAGTCGGGATTATTCGTATGCAACACGGTGTAATGGTATCTGAACACATTGTCGACAGTCACCGATGCCTCCTCAAAGCGGGTGAACTGATCAAGCATGACCGGGGCCGATTCATTGAGCTCCATTGCCATCTCGGATAGTTTTTGATTCAGTTCCCTATCACCCGGATTACATTGAACAAACAGCAAAGAAAAAATAACGGAGAGAATAAAGGATGTCTTTCGCATACGCATCTGTTCTGTGATACAAAAATAAAAAAGTTTAGACTACATTTAAAATATTTAGTATAATTTTTCCGCTTTGATCTACAATTAGCCCGAAAAGCCAGATAAAAGGATACTGAATCAGTAGGATCGGTATTTTTCTCTACGCGATGGAGCGTGTTTACAAAGAACTTGGCAGAATGTCTCTCGACATTCTGCCAAACATGTTAACCTTAAATCTAATACTATTATGAAAAAACCACGAGACAAATGTAAAAAAGAAATTAAAACCCACCAAATAATTTCAATAAAAAATCAAAAAATATTTATTTCAATCAAATTGTAAGCAAAATCAGACAACAGGCAGACCCATACCCGTAATTTTGCGATACAGGTCGAGGGCGTACACATCGGTCATTCCCGAGACATAATCAATAATGGATTGTATTTTCCTGTACAAGCCGGGCGAATCTGTTTCATATTGATCGGGGATCCTGTCCAAAAGCAGCTTCGAGTAGGCATGATCCGGATTACGGATCGCATGGGTGAACACTTCGAGGAGAAAACCAATGATCCGGTAACCGGCCAGTTCGATGTCCAACACATCTTTGGATCGGTAAATATGCTGAAAAGCAAAGCCGGAGCAGGTGGTGTAAGCTTCCGCAGCTCCCCGGGAAACCTGCCTGATCAGCGAACCGGTGAACCCACCGGAAAGTATCGTCTGCTCATTGGCAATAAAAATATCCGAACATTCATCGACCAGCAGACCAATCACACCGGCACGAAGATAGGCGATCTGTTCATTCACATCATGCACGAACGACAAGGTATCCAGCCGTTTCTGCCGTGTCTCACCCTCAAAGAAACCAAGCAACAATTCCTTCGCCTTCTCCGTGGATATCAGATGTAACTTGTGCGCATCCTCAATATCCATTACCTGGTAACAGATATCGTCAGCTGCTTCCACCAGAAAAACCAGCGGATGACGGGCAAACTCCAGCGGCTCTTCCTTCAGTTCAATGATACCCAGGTCACCGGCTATACGACGGTAATCCGCCTCTTCTGAGGCGAAAAACCCGAACTTGTTCTTCCCGCCGCTCAAAGCCGATGAATAGGGATATTTCACGATAGAGGCCAGCGTAGAATAGGTCATCGCGAAACCGCCCTCTCTTCTGCCCCTGAACTGATGCATCAACAGCCGTATCGCATTGGCATTCCCTTCAAAAGAGGTGAAATCGGACCACCGTCCTCCCTCCTCCTCTACCTCTGATTTCAAATAATACCCGGCTCCCTCTGAGAAGAAGGTGGAGATGGCTTTTTCTCCGGAATGGCCGAAGGGCGGATTGCCCAGATCATGGGCCAGACAGGCAGCCGAGACAATGGCACCGATCTCTTCGAAATGAGCTGCCGAAGTGGGATATTTCTTTCGCAACTGACGGGCAATATTCTCTCCCAGCGAACGTCCCACACTCGACACTTCAAGGCTGTGGGTGAGCCGGTTATGCACGAAAACACTCCCCGGCAGCGGGAATACCTGTGTTTTGTTCTGCAACCGGCGAAAGGGTGATGAGAAGATCAGCCTGTCGTAATCGCGCTGATATTCCGTCCGTTCATGTTTCTTTGCATTTTCAAAATGCTCCATGCCGAACCTTTTTGCTGATAATAACCGTTCCCAATTCATATTCGATTGTTCTTAGTGATACAAAGATAGAACAATCTTTTCAAATCCTCTCAACGGCGCATATCGCCCGGGCGGTGATGCTGAAATCGGAGCGTTGACATTTTTTGGGTAAGATTGTAGGGGGAATATCCTTCAAATCTCCGTAAATAAAACTAAATTTGTAGCTTAATTACAGAAAGGTTCATCAATGACTGACATCATCAAACACGAATGCGGTATCGCAGTTATCCGCCTTCTCAAACCTCTCGATTATTACTTTAAAAAATACGGATCGTGGCAATATGGGCTGGATAAGCTCTATCTGCTCCTGGAAAAACAGCACAATCGCGGCCAGGAAGGGGCCGGACTGGGCGCTGTGAAACTGGAAGCCTCCCCCGGCAATGAATATATCTTCAGGGAGAGAGCGCTGGGATCAAGTGCTATCTCGGAGATATTCTCCAAGGTGCATGCCTCGTTTCAACCCTTCTCAAAAGAGCAGATGACCGATATGGATTTTGTGAAGAAATCCGTTCCTTTTGCGGCTGAGTTGTTCATCGGCCACCTTCGCTACAGCACCACGGGAAAAAGCGGACTGACCTATGTCCATCCCCTGTTGCGGAGAAACAACTGGGCATCGCGAAGCCTTGCCCTGGCGGGGAATTTCAACATGACCAACGTGGATGAGATGTTCCAGCAGCTGATTGCGGAGGGGCAACATCCGCGAGACTATGCCGATACCTTTGTCATGCTCGAATCGATTGGCCATTATCTCGACAGGGAGGTACAATACCAGTATGACCATCTGGTGAAAAGCAATCTCAACGGACAGGAACTGAGCCATCAGATAGAGGATAAGCTGGATATCCCTTTCCTGTTAAAGCGGGCTTCCAAAATCTGGGACGGCGGCTATGCCCTTTGCGGTCTGATAGGTAGTGGTGACGCTTTCGCCCTGCGTGATCCCTGGGGCATTCGTTCTGCCTTTTATTATTACGACGACGAAGTGGCGGTGGTCGCTTCCGAACGTCCGGTGATTCAAACGGCATTCAATCTGAAAAAGGAAGAGGTACATGAGCTGCAGCCCGGAGAGGCGTTCGTGGTCAAACGCAACGGAACCATCAGCCTGCATCAGATACAGGAGAAAAAAGAAAACATCACACCCTGTTCCTTTGAACGTATTTACTTCTCACGCGGATCGGATCACGACATCTATCGTGAACGCAAGAAACTGGGAGAACTGCTGGTACCTAAGATCATTGACGCCATAGAGAATGATTTCGAAAACACTGTTTTCTCCTTTATCCCTAACACCGCCGAGGTGGCCTATTACGGCATGCAGCAGGGACTGGAAGACTATTTCAACCACCAGAAGGCGGTGACAATCCTGGAAAAAGGAAAATCACTGAGTAAAGAGGAGATCGACAGGATTCTCTCCAGGCGGGTCCGTTCGGAGAAGGTGGCCATCAAGGACATCAAACTGCGCACGTTCATTGCACAGGGCACTACCAGAAACGATCTGGCCGCACATGTCTATGACGTGACATACGGTTCGCTGAGAAGGGGCGTGGATAATCTGGTTATTATTGACGACAGCATCGTCCGCGGCACCACGCTCAAACAGAGTATCATCAAGATACTGGACAGGCTGGAGCCCAAAAAGATTGTCATCGTTTCCTCCTCCCCCCAGATTCGATACCCCGATTGTTACGGTATCGATATGTCGAGGATGAGCGAATTCATCGCCTTCAAAGCAGCCATAGAACTCCTGAAGGAGCGCGGGATGCAATATATCATTGATGAGACATACGAGAAATCGGTTGCCCAGAGCCGTCAGCGGAAAGAGGAGATTGTCAATTACGTGAAAGATATTTACGCTCCCTTCACCGATGAGGAAATATCCGTCAAGATAGCCCGGATGCTTACATCCAAAGAGATCAAAGCTGAAGTACAGATCGTATTCCAGAGCATTGAAGATCTGCACAAGGCCTGTCCCCACAATAAGGGCGACTGGTATTTCTCCGGCAACTACCCCACTCCGGGGGGCAACAGGCTGGTGAACAACGCTTTTATCAATTATATTGAGGGTCAGGAGAATATGCCTCATCAATACACACTAAAATTTTAGGAAAAGGAAGATGATTGAACGCATAATCATTTTAGAGAGTGTTGATCCGGTCGTATTTTTCGGCATCAATAACAGCAACATCCAGTTACTGAGAACATTGTTTCCAAAACTGCGCATCGTGGCGCGGGGAAACGTGATCAAAGTAATCGGGGAGGAAGAAGAGCTGGCTGCCTTTGAGGAAAAGATACATGAGATGGAGAAGTTCAGCATTGAAATGAATGTGTTAAAAGAGGAAGACATCCTGGATATGGTCAAAGGGAAAGCTCCCGTAATTGTCAATGCAGACAATCTCATCATCCACGGAATGAACGGGAAGCCCATCCTGGCACGTACCGCCAACCAGAAGAAGCTGACGGAGGCTTTCGATGTCAATGACATGGTCTTCGCCATCGGCCCTGCGGGCTCGGGAAAGACCTATACAGCCATTGCGCTGGCCGTGCGCGCCCTGAAAACGAAGCAGGTAAAAAAGATTATTCTCAGCCGCCCCGCTGTGGAGGCAGGAGAGAAACTGGGTTTTCTGCCCGGCGACATGAAAGAGAAGATTGATCCTTATCTGCAACCGCTTTACGATGCACTGGAGGATATGATCCCTCCCCTGAAGCTGAAGGAATATATTGAAAGCAAAATCATACAGATAGCTCCCCTGGCATTTATGAGGGGCCGTACCCTCAATGATGCAGTCATCATCCTCGACGAGGCACAGAACACGACCAGGCAACAGATAAAAATGTTCCTCACCCGCTTGGGTATCAACGGGAAAATGATTATCACCGGTGACATCACACAGATTGATTTACCCCCCTCCCAACAGTCGGGATTAATCCATTCCATGAAGTTGCTGCACAACATCAAAGGCATAGCCACAGTGGAATTCAACAAGAAGGATATCGTACGCCATAAGCTGGTCCAACGGATTGTGGAGGCCTATGAGAAGGAAAGCAACGACAGGCAGGATAAGCCGGAACAGGAGAAAAAAGTAAATGAATGAAACGCAGAGGGTTTATCTCTGCCGGAATCAATTGAAGTGACGATTAAACAATACCGGCACTGTTTTCGTTAATTGATCGTCATCGTGAGGCAGTGACACAGAATATTACGCTGACAGCAAACGAATAAATTTATTGAATATGGAGCCACTAACAAGAACAAATTATCAGTTCCCCGGACAGACCAAAGTGTACAATGGTAAGGTGCGCGATGTCTACAGCATCGGCGATGATACGCTGGTTATGATCGCTACCGACAGAATATCAGCATTCGACGTAGTGCTGCCCAAAGGAATTCCCTACAAGGGGCAGGTGCTGAATCAGATCGCCTCCAGGTTTCTGGATGCCACTGCCGACATCGTCCCCAACTGGAAGCAGGCATCACCCGATCCGATGGTAACGGTGGGCGTACGTTGCGAGCCCTATAAGGTGGAAATGGTGATTCGCGGCTATATCACCGGCAGCGCATGGCGTGAATATGTGAAAGGAGCCCGCTCACTGTGCGGATTGCCCCTGCCGGAAGGATTGAGGGAGAACCAGCAGTTCGAGACACCGCTGATCACCCCGACCACCAAAGCCGATGAGGGTCACGACGAGAACATCTCGAAAGAGGAGATCATCGTCCAGGGCCTGGTGAGCAGGGAAGAATATGAACAACTGGAGCAATATACCTACGCGCTTTTCAAACGGGGCACTGAGATGGCTGCCGAGAAGGGACTGATCCTCGTGGATACGAAATATGAGTTCGGAAAGAAGGACGGCCGGATCTATCTGATAGATGAGATTCATACACCCGATTCATCCCGTTATTTTTACAGCGAGGGCTACCTGGAACGTTTTGAGAAAGGAGAGGAACAAAAACAGCTTTCGAAGGAATTCGTGCGCAAGTGGCTGATGGATAACGGATTTCAGGGACATGCCGGACAAAAGGTCCCCGAGATGACCGATGCCTACTGCCAGAGTGTATCGGAACGTTATATTGAGCTCTACGAGAAAATTGTGGGGGAAAAATTCGTGAAGGCCGATGCCGGGGATCTGGAAGCACGCATTGAGAGAAACATCACTGAATACCTGAACAGATGAGCTACAAGGTCGAGAAGGTACATCCGTATAATGCAGAGCAGGGAAAAAAGGAACAGGTGACCCACATGTTCAATGAGATTGCACTCCGGTATGACCTGATGAACGGTGCACTATCCCTGGGCATTGATGATTACTGGCGCAGTGATGCATTGAAGGAACTGCGGAAATACCGTCCGCAGCATATCCTGGATATAGCCACCGGAACGGGTGATTTCGCTATTATGGCTCACCGGATACTGCATCCGGAGAAGGTCACCGCTGTCGATATCGCGGAAGGGATGATGGAGGTAGGCCGGCAGAAAGTGAAAGCAAAAGGGCTGGAGGATGTCATCTCATTCGGATACCAGGATTGTGCCGCAATGACTCTCCCCGACAACAGTTTCGATGCCGCCATCATCTCCTTCGGGGTGCGTAATTTTGAGGATATCGATCGGAGCTTTCAGGAGGTATTGCGCGTTCTGAGGCCCGGTGGCGTGTTCCTTTTTCTCGAGTTGTCCACACCCGGTCAATCGCCCATGAAAGAGTTGTATGCTGCCTACACGAAGTATGTGATGCCGTTTGTATCGGGCCTGTTCGCCACGGAACAAAGGGCCTACAAGTATCTGCCCGAATCCATCGCCGCCTTCCCGCAGGGAAGAGAGATGATGCTGATACTGAAAAAGAACGGTTTCAGGAATATCCGTCTGAGACGCTATACCCTGGGTATCAACACATTATATATCTCCGAGAAATAGGGGTATGGACACCTACGGACTCATTGGCTATCCGCTCAAACACTCCTTCTCCTCACAGTTTTTTACAGAAAAATTTGGGAGGGAGCAGATAGATGCGGAGTACCTGAATTTTGAGATAGAAGATATCCTGGAGATACGCCATGTGATTCTCTTCAACCATCACCTGAAAGGATTAAATGTAACCATTCCCTACAAAGAGAAAGTCATTCCTTTTCTCGACACTGTCTCGCCCGAAGCCCGGAAAATTGGGGCAGTGAACGTGATTAAGATAGAGCGCAAGCCGGACGACATGTATTTTTACAAACTGACCGGTTATAACACCGATTATATCGGATTCAAAGACTCCCTTTCACCGCTGCTGGATACCACCATCCACCGGAAAGCCCTGATACTGGGTACCGGTGGGGCATCGAAAGCAGTAGCCCAGGCTCTTGCCGATCTGGGTATTGAGTGGAAATATGTTTCCCGTTCCCCGGGCAGACAGCGATTCACCTACGATGCATTGACATCCCAAATCATATCGGAATATACCCTGATTGTGAACACATCACCCGTGGGCACCTTCCCCAGGGTGGAAGAGTGTCCGGCGATACCTTATCAGCATCTTACCTCCGGACATTTGTTGTATGATTTGATTTATAATCCGGAGGAGACACTGTTCCTGCAAAAAGGAAAAGCGAAGGGAGCCATAACCAAAAACGGGAAGGAGATGCTCCGCAGACAGGCGCTGGCAGCATGGGATATCTGGAAAGGGAATGAATAAAAAAACCTTTCTTACAGAAACGGTCGGGACAATAAAAAGCATCGCCCTCTTACATATCACATTAAGAGGGCGATTGAATTCCTTAGCTATTATAAGAAGTATGTGTTAACTAAGAAAATATATATAGAGGTGCGAGAGTGTAGTCTGTTTTCTTTATAATAACACAGGAGCTTCAGTTACTTCTTTTTCTGCCGGGGCAGCATCCTGATTTACTTCTTCCCCGTTTTCATTCAGGTAGAATGTTTTTTCTGTCTTGTCTTCCTTACTGGTGCCTACCACCTTGAATAATTTCTTCTCAGCATTATTTTTCAGAGCCGTCAAATCATACTTTTCAGAGATGGCACGAACAGCTTCCTGTACTTTCTCGTTCAATGCTTCGAATTTGATGTCAACATAACCGTCGTCCTGCATCCCGTAAGAGACCTCAACAGATGGTTTTTGCTCTTCTAATTTTTCTTTTACTTTTTCTGCTTTCATCGACGGATTTTTCACTTCCTTGCCTTCCGCATCAAAATAAACTGTCTTCTTCGACTGATCGTCTTTCTTGATCAGCTTCACTTTGGTCAGTTGTTTTTCTGCATTATATTTCAACGCCTCCACGTCATACTCCAGCGTCAATGCATTAACCGAGTCCTGAACAGCAGGGCTGAGATCCTCCAGTTTCACATCAACAAAACCATCGTCCCCTGTTATGATTGTTGCGGCCGGCTGTTCGTTCATTGCATTCACATCCTGCACATTGGTCATTGCGATCATACTTGCTACTAGCGTAACGGATAAAATAACTTTCTTCATAATGATAAAATTTTAAAAATGATTACACATTGAATTTATATCCCAAATTCCTTTTTACGTTTCTACCATATATATATCAAATACCGTACTAAAACAAGTGAGGTGCCACAGGGATAAATTGTAATCATCTAATTATCTTTTGTTTAACTTGATTTGGCATGGTTTGATCCGGGGGTGTATGCTGTGGAATGGATGTGGAAGTTGTGGAATATTTCCACAACGACTCTTCCATATTCCCCACCTCCCGGCCCCGTCAACAAAAAAAAGGAGGTTTACCCAATTCAAATTAATCACGTATATTTGGTACGTCAAAATGAATCATATGGGATCAAAAAGAACGCCGGAACATCGGATAAGGATCAAAATCGGATTGATACTTCTTGTGATCATCCTGTATTTTACAGGACTATTCATCTATTCCTATATTTTCAAGCAGCACATCGACAGGCAAAAACAGGAGATAGCCAGTGCAAACAACGTCTTATCCTACAGCAATCAGCTGATCGTATCGGTACAACAGGCACAGGACATACTCAATCTGTATCTGGTATCACCCCGGAGACAATTTCAGCAGCAATATGATTCCATCTCGGCGGACATATCCCGGCAGATACAGCATATCAGGAGTGTATCCGGGGAAACGGAAAAGGATATCCTGCTGGAAGATATCGATTCATTGCTACAGGAGAAAAAAGGTATTGTGAGAAAGCTCGTCGTTCAATTCCGGTCGCAAAATCCCCTGATTGAACTTGACCGGAAAATAGAGACCTACGATGATATCATCCGCGACACGGTGGTGGTGACCACGAGCAAAGATACCACACTGGTGGCCAAACAGCCGAAAGACTTCTGGAGCCGTCTAAAAAACCTGTTTAATCCGAAATATGCTCCCGACACCACGTTAACCATCTCGCACATGGAACAGGAAGCGAGGTCCACCTCACGAGTGGATACGGTGATGTATGCCGATCTGAAGAACACCACACAGGAAGCATCCAAGACCTATTCCACCCAAATGGAGGGGATAGAGAGACAGGTGCGTGAACTCATCCTTGCAGAGCAGCGTATTTCTCTCCGCATATCCCGGCTCATCACCCAATTCTATAATGAGGCGATAGAAACCACACGATTGGGTACGGAGAACAGTGAATCACTCTCCCAAAGGATCTTTTCTTTTGCACTTACAGTGGGAGCACTATCCCTGCTGTTGATTCTCGTCATCATTTTTCTGATCATCGATGACCTGAACAAGGGGCAAAAAGCGCGCATCGATCTGGCAAAAGAAAAACAGCTGACCGAAGAGCTCATCGAGAGTCGCCATAAACTACTGTTATCCGTATCACACGATATCAAGACACCACTCAGCTCTATAATGGGCTATATGGAGATGTGGGATACGGAAGAGGTTCCGGAAGAGAGAAAGAGACAGCTCCGGTCTGCAAGGAATTCAGGAAGGCACATCCTGAGTATGCTGGCCAACCTGCTTGAGTTCTCGCGCCTGGAGAGGAACAAAGGTGTATTGCATTACAGCCGGTTCGACCTGATGGAGTTGATCCATGATGTGATCAATATGTTTCGGCCCTTCACCGAGGAGAAGAAGCTGCGTCTGGAGTTGGAGAACCTGGCGGCATCCCCGTTTTTCTTGGAGACGGATTACACCCTTCTGAAACAGATACTCATTAATGTGATATCCAATGCAGTCAAGTACACCCTTCAGGGAAGCGTGTATGTGCGGCTGGAGTACACGCAGCAGCTCATCATCACGGTCACTGATACAGGGATAGGCATTGACAGTGAGGACCTGGAGAAAATATTCAAACCATTCTCCCGCATCAAAAACCCGTTGAAGACAGAAGGCAACGGTTTCGGGCTGTATGTGACCAAAGGGCTGGTGGAGTCGCTGAAGGGAGAAATAGTACTTACTTCGGAAAAAGGAAAAGGTACGCGTGTAATGATCAAGCTGCCTGTCACACAAACGGAAAATCCCGTATCGGCAGGCAACACAGAAGGTTCTGACCATAACGGAAAAGGATATGAAAAGATCCTTCTTTTCGAAGATGACGCCTCATTGGGGAACATGGTGAAGGAATTTCTGATTCTCAAGGGATACAAGGTGAAACTGTGCAGTAATACGCGAGACGTGAGAGGGTTTCTGCGACTGATATCCTCTTTCGATATTGTATTCACCGATATGCATATGATGCAGATCACCGGGATCGATATCCTGCATGAGATAAGAAAAAAAGATGCGGATATTCCCGTTTGGCTCATGACCGCCAACGATGAGTACACGACAGAGAAGGTGCTGTCAGAAGGTTTTTCGGGACTGGTCACCAAACCCATCCAGATGAGCAGTCTCGCGGAGATCCTCTCGGGCATGGGAAAGCAGCAACAGGGAGGAGCGGCATTCATGGGGAGATTTCCCAAACTGGCCGCATTGTTTGACAACGACGAGAAAACCATCAGGGATATTTTATCGGGTTTTGTGGAGACATCGCGTAAAGACAGGGAGGCTTTGGCAGAACTAATCCACAGAAACGATTTTACAGAAGCACAGCAACTGTGTCACAGGATATACCCTTTTTTCAGTCAGCTGGATGCCGATTATCTTTGCGGGGCACTGCGCAGGATGGATCAATTAAGAGGGCAGGGACAGGAATCCTATCCTGAGTGGAAAGAAGAATTAGGTGAAACGATACGACAAATCAGTGCGTTTGCAGAGCGCATCAGGAGAGAATGTCTGTAGATTCTTGCCTTGGGGAGGGCAGTGTCCGCCGTTTGCGGGGTGCATCCGGAAAGAATGATACAATGATCCATGCATGACTATAGTTATAGTTGGATATTGTAGAGATGAATCTTGTTGTAGAGCGTTTTGCGGTCTATCTGCAGCAGCCGGGCGGCTTTTGTTTTATTGCCGTTCACTCTCTCCAGCGCCCTGATGATTTTCTCCTTTTCTTTTCCCGGTTCCGCAGACAGTGATACGTCGGTCTCATGTTCCGGTTCCTTTTTCTTTTCAGATAAAAAAGGCAAACTGTCCAACGTAATGCTATCTCCCGTAGAAAACAAGACAGCACGCCGGATGACATTGCGCAGTTCCCGCAGATTACCCGGCCATGAATAACGCTGCAACTGCCCGAGGGCTTCCGGCGATACGGATTGCACTCTTCTGTCAAGCTCCCTGTTCGCCTCCTTCCTGAAATGGTCCGCATAGATAGAAATATCATCCGTACAGTCGCGCAGGGGGGGTACCTTGATCATGAACTCATTCAGCCGGTGGTACAAATCTTCCCTGAACCGTCCTTCGCCGATGGCTTTTTCCAGATCTTCATTGGTCGCCGTGATGATCCGCACATCCACCTCTATATCGGATGAAGAGCCTACGGGCCTTATCTTCTTCTCCTGTAATGCACGCAGCATCTGCATCTGTACACCGTAGGGCAGATTACCCACCTCGTCAAGAAACAGTGTTCCCCCGCTGGCTGCCGAGAAAAACCCCGTTTTATTTTCTATTGCAGAGGTAAAGGAGCCTTTCTTATGCCCGAAAAGCTCGCTTGGAGCCAGCTCCATGGACAGGCTGCCGCAATCCACTGCCACGTAGGGACCTGCCGAACGTGCACTTCTTCGGTGTATCATCTGCGCCACATGCTCTTTTCCCGTTCCGCTTTCGCCCATAATCATCACAGCCAGCTGCGTGGGTGCTACCAGATCAATATAGGAATACATCTGGGTGGAATGGGGACTACGTCCAAAAACGATCTGTTCGCTCTCCCTGTTCTGATGGTATGCTGAGGATGGTTTCTTCCGGGGTAAAGGTGCTTCATTCGCCGATTCAAAAACAGCTTCTATCTTCTGCTTAAGAAGTGAGGGGTTGATGGGTTTTTCCAGGAAATCAAAGGCTCCCAGTTTAATCGCGGAAACAGCAGTCTGTATTTCCCCATAGCCTGTCATAATAATGACAGGTACCGACAGGCCCGTTTCATTCAGCCAGGTCAGCAGCATGATACCGTCGCCGTCCGGCAGGCGCAGGTCAGATAAAATGACCTTGTACGTCCCCCTGGAAAGTTCTTCCTGAGCAACGACCATTCCGGAGCAGAGCGTGACCGAAAAATCGTTCCTCTCGAACCACTTCTGAAGCATGGCTCCGAAAGAACGATCATCCTCTACTATTAATATTCTTTCGTTCACCTGGTATAATTTGAGACGGCGTAAAGATAGCTTTTTTTATTTTGAATCAAAAAAAGCCATCAGACAGATTGATGAAAGGTAACAAATCTTCTGCCGGATTAAGATTTTTTAGAAGAAAGCCGGTGAAAAATGGACAGCAGAAGATGTCTCAGGTCAAAGAGAATGTCGTATATTTGGTGTATACATTCCGTTATGAACAATCTTCTGAAAAAAGAGACAGACTCCCGAGTGAGAAAGTTGCAACAAACGATTATTGATGCACGTGCCGACGCATGCATCATCACTTCCGCGGTGAACCAGTACTGGCTGTGCGGATTTATCTTTGACGGATACCTGATGGTGTTTCCCGACGGGGAGCCAATGCTGTTTGTCAAACACCCGTCAGACATCCCTGATGAGAGAGTGAAGATGATCAGAAAGCCGGAACAGATCCCTGACAGGCTGCATGATGCAGGCATGCCATTACCCGCGCGACTGATGACGGAAAGTGGGGTGCTCCCCTACAACTCGCTCTTGCGTTTACAGGCAGCACTGGGTATGCCGGAGATCATCAATGTATCCGGGGAACTGCGGAGAATCCGTGCAGTGAAGTCGGTGTATGAGTTGAATCAGATTCGGGAGAGTGCGGCGATACACACGCAGGTATACGGGCTGATTCCTTCCCTCTACCACGAGGGGATGACCGATCTGGAGCTGCAGATTGAGGTAGAACGGCAGATGCGTCTGCACGGTTCTGTTGGGATCTTCCGCTCCTATGGTGAGAACATGGATATTTTCATGGGAAGTATGCTTGCCGGTGACAATGCCCAGGCAGCCTCACCCTTTGATTATGCACTGGGAGGCAAAGGCATCTCACCCCTGCTGCCGCAGGGTGCCAATGGCACACCACTGGTATCAGGCATCACGCTGATGGTGGATATGGCAGGCAATTACCGCCCCTGGATGGATGATATGACGCGGTCGTTCGTCATCACACAAGCGCCCGATATCGCATGGCAGGCGCATCAGCTCTCCATCGATATTGCCGGTACCATCGAACAAACCTCGAAGGCGGGTACATGCTGTGCCGACCTCTATCATATAGCAGAGGAGATGGTAAAGGAGAGAGGTCTGCAGCCCTATTTCATGGGTACCGCGCAGCAGGCTAAATTTATCGGCCACGGTGTGGGGCTGGAGATCAACGAGCCGCCGGTGCTGACACCCCGTTCAAAGGAGATCCTGGAAACGGGCATGGCCATTGCCGTGGAACCCAAATTCGTGCTCCCCGGAATCGGAGCCGTGGGTATTGAGAACACCTATATCGTCCATGAAAATGAACTGGAGAAAGTGACTCTCTGCGAGGAGGAACTGATTATTTTATAAAATGCAGTGAGGCCGTAAATGGAATAAAAAGAGACGGACATTTTCAAAAAATGACAATTACCGTTCATCGTAACGGATCTCTTTCCAAAATGTTCAGTTGTCCAATTGAGTCCTTTCACTTCCGGAAATGCGGGGTCAGGTATTCATTCGATGCATAATGCCACAAAAAAAAACAAGCCCCCGGGATAACTCCAGAGGGCTTGTGGTAAAGAACGGCGGCTACCTACTCTCCCACTTTGTGTGCAGTACCATCGGCGCCATTGGGCTTAACTTCTCTGTTCGGAATGGGAAGAGGTGGAA
>CAKMJT010000045.1 GCA_927407015.1 uncultured Proteiniphilum sp.
TTTTGCAGGTTTTTGTGCTTTCCGGAATCAGTTTTTATGGATCAATCAGGATTAAGAGAAGTTTCTGTGATCGCTTATTCTTAACAAGATGACATATCCTACCCTGTGCACCTTTAGGCGCATTTGGTTTTGATAGTTAAAAAATTTATTGAATTTAGAGCTGTCAAAATAATAGTCTCGGTCATATTGGTAATTCATTTCGGCTAATTCTGCCATCATTGGTACAAATATCCCAAGCCCTTTAATCAACCAATTGGGTAAAATGCTATATTTTGGTTCACAATTCATTTCTCTTGCAAAAAGTTCTATCCATTCCTTTCCTGTTATTTTATGCGAGTCAGTCGGTAAGTTCCATATTTGGTTGTATGTTTGTTCTGTATTACCGAGCATTGCAGTTCCTTTTGCAAGTTCTGGCACATAACCAAAGCTGTGTACTTTTTCTGCATTGCAAAACCATTGAGCTTTTTTAGCTTTTAAAAATTTGTCATAAACCAAGTTCATAATTATACTGTTTGCGCGTGAAGTGCCACCAAAAAAATCGGGGGCTCTTGCAATAATTGCTTGTAAATTATCTTCATTAACACTTTTTAAAATCTGTTTATCTATTTCGGCTCTAATTTCTCCCTTTTTGCTTGTTGGACTTAAAGGTGATGATTCCGTTATATGATTTACATTGTCTCCACCAATTGCATAAATATTATCAAAAAAAACAAGTTTTGAATTGTATTTCAAACAAGCATTAATAACTGATTGCATAAAAGGTACCCAATTTTGTTTCCAAATCTTTGTTTTGTATGGAAAACCAATAGTTACATAAACGATTGATGAACCTTCAATTGATTTGAATACATTTTCTTTTTGAGTTAAGTCAGAGGGAAATAAAATGTCAGTTGGATTTACTTTTTTTGGATTTCTACTCACTAATTTTATTTCAGTTGAGTATTTTGTCAACTCTTTAGCAAGTTCGATTCCAATTGCCCCGTTTGCTCCTAATATCGTTTGTGTCATTAAGTTAAATTATATATTTGGTTTTTGTGAAAGGATGTCGTTTTTTACAATGACCGCCAACGGTCACATGTATGAAACGTTGGGGATTGCGGGCTTCGTCTCTGTCTGCCGTTGCAAAAGCTAATGTGGGGCAGAAACTTTCATATAACCACTTAAACCCCAATGTTTTATACATGATGTGTGCGCCCTGCATGAGCAGAGCGCACCTGCTGCAAGCAACAGTAAAATTTCAAAATTACAAATAATTTTGGTTAAACAATGCTCTAAGCAGGTGTATTTTTCCAGGGGGTGCAAGTCCCTTATGCACGGGGTCGTGCCCGAAGCATTAGCAAGTCGCAAGCTGGTTGTTGGTGACGACAGCAGTGAAGGAAGCGAGACTGCAAAATCCGGTACTGACGAACAGAAACGGTATATGAGGCATAATTGTCTTGGGTAAGCAACCACATCATTGTAACGCCCAAAAGGTAGTTTGTGGACAGATATGTAGATACCGCAGGGATTGGAGGAAGGAAAAAGCTCTTACCGGGGGAGATCTCTAAGCAGTAAAATGTAATGAGAAGTCAGCCGAGGTCATAGTAATTACGGAAAACGAGCCGGCAAGTGATAGAAATCCAGAGAGTCGGAGGTCTCACGAACGTAATGAAGGACTGAACGTTAAGAAGTTTTTAATGCGACATGGATTTTCAGCAATGAAATAGCCTGTAGCAAGCGAAACAGGGCAAGAGAAGATGATTAAATGAGCAAACAAAAACGAAATGGAATTGATCGAGCAAGTGATTAACCGTCACAACATGATGCGTGCATTGCAACAGGTCAGGCAGAACAAAGGTTCGGCAGGAGTTGACCGGATGCCTGTAAGCGAACTATACGACCACCTGACAAAGAACAGGGAAAGTATAGGGCAATCATTGTTAAATGGCACTTACTTGCCACAACCCATTTTGGGGGTAGAGATACCCAAGGGAAATGGGAAGACACGTCTTTTAGGTGTGCCTACCGTGGTTGACCGAATGCTTCAACAAGCCGTAGGGCAAGTTTTAGCCAACCGGTTCGAAATGGAATTTGAGGATTACAGTTATGGATTTCGCCCGAATAAGAATGCCCTGCAAGCGGTACTCAAAGCATTGGAGTATATAAACAATGGTTATCAGGATATAGTAGACATTGACCTGAAGAGCTTCTTTGACGAAGTAGACCACTGCATTTTGCTGCAATTGTTGTATCGCAAGGTAAAATGCCCGCTTACGCTGCGTCTTATCCGCAAATGGCTGCGAGCGCCGATTTTAATCAACGGGAAGTTAGTCAAACGCCGAAAAGGAGTACCACAGGGCAGTCCGCTGAGCCCGATTCTCTCCAATATCATGTTAGATGAATTGGATAAAGAATTAGACAGACGTGGATTAAAGTCTGTCCGCTATGCTGACGACTTTAGCATTTATTGCAAAAGCCAATGGCAAGCCCGCAAAACAGGCAACGAGATCTTTCTCTTTCTAAAGAGTAAACTACACCTGCCTATTAATCGGGAGAAAAGTGGAATCCGTCGCCCCGTAAACTTTTCGCTATTAGGATATGGTTTTGTGCCCACTTACAAAAAGGGGGAAAAAGGCAAATACCAGCTGGTGGTAAGCGGCAAAGGATGGAAAAACCTGAAACTAAAACTCAAAGCCATCACCCGAAAAACCACACCCGCCAGTTTCGATGAGCGTATCCACAAACTGAAAGAAGTACAGCGAGGCTGGCTTCAATACTACCGCATGGCAAGTATCCAGGAAAAACTCAAAGATGTGGATGGGTGGGTGCGTAACCGGTTACGTTGCTGTATCTGGAAACAATGGAAGAAATCCGAACGAAGACGGAAAAACCTGATACGTTTGGGCGTTGACCTTGAACACGCATACAGCCACAGCCGTAGCCGAATGGGTACATGGGCGGTCGCCTGTAGCCCTATTTTGAAAACCACCATCACGGTGGAACGTCTGCAACAACGCGGTTACGAACCTATGTTTACTTATTATCAGAAAATTGCTCCATTTCTTAACGAACCGCTGTATACGTGAACCGTACGTACAGTGGTGGTGTGCTGCGAGGGTCTACAAGACCCGTAACTGGTTGAAAGATGGAAGGAGGCCTTCCGCTGTCGGCAAACAGGTGCCGGCAGCAAACCGGCAAGTGCCGCTTACGTTACAAGACGTGGGTGGTGAACGACTTGTTAAAAGGCAATGATAAATTGTCAGGTACGTAAATGGAAGATGAACGCAAGTGAACCGTCGATGAAGCATCGAAAGTGCGTTAGTTTACATCAGAACTGAACTCTCACCACAAGTTCAGGATAAGGAATGGGGGATACCTGTATCGCTGCCCGTTTCGGTGTACGGTGTCAAGACGGCATGATCCATTTACAGGCTTTGAATCGGAACGCAGGAACCTGCTTTGGAATGTCAAGGGAAAATACACAAGTGAAAGAAACACGAGGTAGAAATACTGAAGACCAAAGCAGGGGCGGATTACTCCGTAGTAGTGACGAAACTCCTGTAATGTGAGGGGAGCGAAGGGAGTAACTTATTCAGCAAATTGAATTGAACAACTTGGATTAAGGATGAAGCAATTACAAGGAGCAAAACCATTTAACATTGACCGTTGGGAATTATATCATGCGTACGAGCAGGTAAAATCCAAGCGGGGTAGTGCCGGTATCGATGATATCGGATTAGCGGAATACGGGAAGGAACTCAAAGGCAACCTCTATAAATTATGGAATCGTATGAGTTCGGGAAGCTATATGCCCAAAGCCGTCAAACTTGTAGAAATACCGAAAGCAAACGGTGGAACCCGTGCGTTAGGTATCCCGACTGTTGAGGACAGGATAGCCCAAATGCTCGTAGTTCGCCTAATAGAACCGTCTATTGATGCGGTTTTCCATGAGGACTCCCATGGTTACCGGCCGAACAAATCGGCACATGAAGCCATAGGAAAGGCTCGGGAGCGCTGTTGGCGATATGACTGGGTGTTGGATATGGACATAAGCAAGTTCTTTGACACGATAGACCACAGACTTCTGATGAAAGCGGTGGAACGTCATGTGGAGGAAAAATGGATGTTGTTGTATATACGGCGTTGGCTTGTAGTCCCGTATCAGAAAACCGATGGCGAGATTATGGAAAGGACTTGCGGAGTACCGCAAGGTTCAGTAATCGGCCCGATTCTGGCAAACCTGTATCTTCACTACAGTTTTGATAAATGGATGGAAATAAACCATCCCTCCATCAAGTTTGAACGGTACGCGGATGATACTGTATGCCACTGTCGAAGCCGCGAAGAAGCGGAGTTTCTGCTTGAAATACTATCGGACAGATTTTCCGTTTGCAAGTTGAGTCTTAACGTTGATAAAACGAAAATCGTGTATTGTAAGGACGACAGGAGACGGAAGGATCATCCCAACGTCTCTTTTGACTTTTTGGGTCATACGTTCTGTCCCCGCAAAACCATGAATAGGGCTCAACGAAAAGCCTTTACCCGTTTTCTCCCTGATATCAGTCAAAAAGCGAAGAAACGTATTAAAAACACGATGCGTTCATGGAAACTCAAATCAAAGTCTCACACCCCTTTGGACTTAATAGCATCGGAAGTGAATCCAGTAGTACGAGGATGGATGAATTATTACGGGAAGTACTGTATGCATTCCATGAAAGGTATAATGGACGACTTTAATCTTATGCTATCCCGCTGGGCAAAAGCCAAATATAAACGTTTCAAAAGAAAACCTGTTTATTTGGCTCTTAAATGGCTTGGCGGTATTGCAAAAAGAGAACCGATGTTTTATCACTGGAAGCTTGGAATATATCCCAAGAATGTGAAATGTTATTGAGGTTGAATAAGAAGAGCCGTGTGAAATGAGAGTTTCACGCACGGTTCTGTGAGAGGTTTAAGGTGAAATCCCTTTTATCTACTCGACTGAGAGGCTCTCCCCGTCAGCCAAGGCTGGCGGGGCAGTCTACTCGATTAGCAACTGGGCGTTGATTCTTCCAGTCTGTTTTTCAGTCATTTAAGGTTTTGTTAATTGTCTTTTCTGTCCGCACGAAACTGTCAACGGAGCACAAATTTATTTTGTTTTTTTTTGTGGGAGGGCAACCCTAAAACCGCCCTTAAAGGCGGTTACTTGGGCTGGCTTTGTAAGCTCTTTGGCAAGCTTTGGTCGTGCGGCGGCTCGTGGGGCTTGCCAATGTGCTTACAAATAGGGTGGGCTTTTCCATCAGCTTCTCACTGTTTTACCCAATGCTTCTAACAACTGCGGATTATCCTCTAAACCAATCTTTGCTACTGCATAGAATTCACTCATCCAATCATCTATTTTGGCAAATGCAGCATCTTTTATTTTTGTTGCATCTTGTAATTCCCCTTTTTCTTTCAGATAAATTGCTCTTGCTGCTTCTAATCCAGATATTAGGGTGTTTGCTGCTGTCAAGTCGTCAACTGATATTTTTAAACGAGCTAATTTACCTTGAATAGCAGAATCGGCAGATGCAACACTGTAAAACTTTTTTGCTGCTTCTAACCATTTTATATATGTCCGTGGCATTACGCCTGAAATGGCTAATTTATCTGCGATTAATGAATCATTTCGGAATACAACTTTAGCTTTTTTTCGATGGGTGTTAAATGTGTCTTCTAATTGCTCCTTTTTACTTGAAAAATCTGCGTAAGCGGCAGATGTTTCATCATCTTCGGTTTTGTTTGCATCGTATGCAGTCCGGGTTTTTGTAAGCAATGCTTTACCTTCTGCGATAACTACTGAATCATAACCTAAATCAGCCATAATAGCCGCAATTTCAGGTTGGGTCTCCGCATTTTCCAAAGCTACCCGGTACAATTCCAAAGTTGCTGTGTCTGTAAGTTTTGTTCGTGATGCCATAATTAAATTTTTAAAGGTTAATAATTAATTACATTTGGTTTTTTCGCTTTTACAATTCTGTTTTTCAGTCTTACAATTGCGTTACCCCCACCGACATTTTCTCTATTCGGATTTGAAATTGATTTTTCCGACCGTACTGCAATATTTCCCCAACTTGCCAGTCTTTTTTTCCTTTCTACTATTGCATTTTTCAAACTTACAACTGCTATTTTTCAACTTGATATTGTATTTGTAAAACTAAATGTTAAATATAATGAAAATACTTTTTGTAGGAACTCAGTTACATTTCCGTTTTGTTAAAAAATCAGCAACAACTTTCATTCTTTTGTATCGAAGGGCATTTTACCGAACCATATGAACAATAAACGCAGCAATCGCCTTTTTTGGGTTTTATAACAGCTTTGCACTTTTCACACTCATAGAAGAACTGGCATGAATCTTCAGGCATTTCTTCTTCTTTTTGATGCCCGCAATTTGGGCAGGTTATGATTGAGTGGTATTGAATTTTCATATCTATAAAGTTTTCAACAATCAGTTTTACATTCCTTTTCAATCCTTTCATTCTCAATTTGAAAGGTTGTGTGTCCAATTCCGAATTCGTGTTCAAGTTTCTTCTGCAGTTCAGAAATAAATTCATCGTTAAACCCTTTTGGCATTATCAGGTGGGCGGTTAAAGCTATTTGGTTGGTACTCATTGCCCAAACGTGTAAATCGTGAATATCGTTAACTCCATTTTGGGATAAAAGAAAGTTGCGTACTTTATCAAGTTTTATTTGTTTGGGTACTGCATCCAGCGCTAAATCAATGGAATCAGTAAACAACCGCCATGTACCCCAAAGAATAACCAGAATAATGATAAAACTCATTACCGGGTCAATCCATTGAATTCCGGTGAGGTTAATCAATAGCCCGGCAGCTACTACACCTAACGACACCCCGGCATCGGCAGCCATGTGCAGGAATGCCCCTTTGATGTTCAGGTCGTCTTTTTGGCCTTTCATAAACAGCAAAGCCGTAATGGTATTGATTACTACGCCTATCCCGGCAACAATCATCACTTGCGTACCTGCCACGGGTTCTGGATTTTTGAATTTTCCTACAGCATCCCAGCCAATTGCTATTACTGCTCCAAAAAGCAATAACGCATTGAGTATCGATACAAGAATGGTTGTTTTGCGAAGTCCGTATGTGTACTTTCCTTTTGGTTTTATGGAAGCGAGCCTGATTGCAGCCCAGGCAAAAATCAAACTCAGTACGTCGCTGGCGTTGTGGCCTGCATCGGCTAATAGTGCTGATGAGTTGGCTAACAGACCGTAAAATATTTCAACAGCAACAAAGGCGATGTTTAAACCTATGCCAATGGCAAAAGCTTTTCCGTAATTTTTTTGAGTTGTATGTTCATGCGAATGTGCCATGCTCTGTCTATTTACCAAGTTTCAATATCCTGAAAGCCCCCCTGACCACGATTAAAAATACAATTGCCCCAATGATTAAATCGGGATATTTTGATTGGGTCAACAATACCAAAACACCTGCAAGGATAACGCCCGTATTGATAATAATATCGTTTGATGTAAAAATCATGGTAGCTTTCATGTGTGCTTCTTTGCTCTTTGACTTTTGCAACAGATATAGACAAACTGAATTCGCAATCAATGCCAGTATTGATACAATTATCATGGTTTGAAAATCCGGCACCTCTTCAAAACTGATAAACCTACGTATTACTTCTACGAGGCCTATCAGTGCCAATGCCAGTTGAAAATAGCCACTTAGTCGGGCTACTTTTTTCTTGCGGGTTACAGTTGAGCCAACTGCCCAAAGGCTTAGGCCATAAACCAACGCGTCTGCCAGCATATCCAGTGAATCGGCAACCAGGCCCATAGATTTTGAAATAAAACCTGTGGTAATTTCAATGAGAAAAAAAGCAAAATTGATAATCAGAACAGTCCAAAGCAGTTTCGATTGTACTGATGAATCGTCCTTGAATTCATCCTGTTGGACAACAATGGTTTCTTTGTGTTCCGTGCCCAATTTGAGTTCTTTAAGGTGTTTTTCGATTTCCTCATTTTCTTCGGAATGAAACACGGTGAGCTTCCGGTTTTCAATATCGAACACCAAACTTTTAATTGTGGAAAGCCCTTCCAGCTTCATCCTGATAAGGGATTCTTCGGAAGGGCAGTCCATTTTACTGATGGTAAATACAGATTTGAACATGTGAACTAATCTTTATGCAAAACCACATTTAAAGGAATAAAAGCGCCCACTTTCAAGCCCCAGTCAATATTATCAACAGGGGTAAACAGAAATACAAACGCATTTCCCACGTTCCCTAATTTGAAATTGAGGCCGGTCTGGACTATGAATTTATTTTCATCTATCATATACTCTTCCGCCAAAACCCACGATACCGGGATTTTTTTGTCGAACCCTACAAACCAGTATTCGTTAAAATTGTAGATGGTATTGGCAAAGGGCGTGTATCCCACCGACAGGTAGGTTTTATTATTGAACATGGCGCCCAACTCGGCATGGATACGCGTTATTTCCGTTTTGTTACCGTCAAAATCGTACATCACAAAAGGGTTAACACGTACCCCTGTGATTACTTTTAACCGTTCGCCTTCCTGGGCATTCGCTGTGAATACCCAGAAAAGTACGAAGGTTAATAACAACAGTTGTTTTCTCATTTCCAAAGATTTTTTAAATACTTTAGGTTAAAATACTGGCCGTATTATACGTTTTCAATGACCTTTTCAAGTTTTGCCCTTATTTCGTTGGCGATTTCCCCTAATTTGTCATTTTCAACCGCCAGCATCGAAGCCATCGGGTCAACGGCAGCTACTTCTGTTTTGCCATCATCCAGTTCCTGCACAATCACATTGCAGGGAAGCATGGCTCCGATTTTATTTTCGGCCCGCAGCGCTTTATGTGCAAATGGCGGATTGCAAGCCCCTAAAATTTGGTATTTATTGAAATCGACATCCAGTTTCTTTTTCAATGTGGCCTGCACATCAATCTCTGTCAAAACCCCGAATCCTTCTTTTTTAAGTTCTTCGGTTACTTTCTCAATGGCTTCATCGAAACCGTACTCTGTTATCTTTTCAATGTAATACTTCATGATTTTTTATTTTACATTAAATCTTTTTTTCGTTCTTCAAATTCTTGTTTATCAATTTCTCCCTTGGCATAACGCTCTTTTAAAATATCGAGCGCCGACTTACTTTCGGGTAGGTTGCCGGGGCGGTTATTTTGACTCATTCCTTTAACAACCATCCAAACAACGGCAATTACGATAATGAGCCCTATAACCCACCACCAGCCCATTCCCATTCCCCATCCGTGACACCCAAATCCATCCATCATAACATTCTCCTTTCTTTTTATCGCTTGTTTTTTTAAAAACCGAACTGGTGTTTACCAACAATTGCTGCGACGTGACATCATCATCTGTTTACGAGAATTCATTCCCATATTACCTGCATGCCAGCAATTTTCCGACATATCCCACCAATTGTAATTGTTGTTGTTAAAGTAGGTAAGCTGCTTTTCAGTAAGAAGTTTTTTTACCTGAACTTTTGTCTCCAGGTTGATATCCTCAATTTTTTCTTCTTTATCGCGGATAGTGCTTCTCAGTGATTTCACCTTTTTTACATCGAGCTCGGGATTTGAATTAGCAGCCCGGTATTCCATTCTCAAACTGCGAAGCTCATTTTCGATTGGAAGCTTTTTCTCGTAACTGTTTTTACGTAGCTCATTGATTTCCGTAATTTGTTCGGCTGATAAGGCATATTCCGCCGGGGTGTTGTTGTTCCACCATTGGGCATTAGCGTTTACCGACCAGTTTGAGTTACAACAATGAGGTTGTGCCATTGCCTGCGATGCAGAAAAGATAATTAATCCTGCAAGTAAAAAAGCCATTTTAAATTTTCCAGTTTTCATAATTAATAATTTTTAATGTTAGACATTCTAATAATTTCAACATCAAAATTACCAATAAGTTAGTGCAACACTATTGCAAAGTTAATCGCAGCGAGGACACACACCGTTAATAATGAATTGAGCATTATCGTAGGTGTAGCCTTCAGGAAGTTTAATGTTGGGAATTGGAAGTTCTTTCATACAACGTGTTCTGCCACAACGTGTACAATAAAAATGAACGTGCAGGTCATGTATATTACATGTGCATTCATCATCGCAAACGGCATATTTAACCGAGCCTGAACCATCATCAACAGGGTGGACAATGAAATTTTCCTCGAATGTTTTAAGCGCCCTGAAAATGGTTGAACGCTCCACTTTTTCAAATCGTTGCTCCAAATCCGCCAGGCTCAGCGCTTTCCCGGTTTCGGCAAGTGTTTTATAAACCAGGGTTCGCATGGCTGTTGGTTTGACGTTTTTCGATTCGAGTTTTTTGTCGATTTCCTTGTTTTCCATATCGTCAAATATTTATGAGAGAAATATTATTCAGAACTTTCATACCCCAAATTTACATAAAAATGTTTAATAACCTTACGGGATTTATCTTTACAACTTCAATTGCTGTACTACCCACATCTTTAATTACTTGACTCCTTCAAATACTTCAAAATAATTGGAATTGTTCTGAATTGTAAATTTGAAAATACATGAATTCATTTTTGGATTAAATCCCCCAAAATGATTGTCATTTTGATTGTGTTGGGTATTCATGTGATTGGTCCAGGCGTTCCATTGGTCAGTTCCCGCCCAGTTGCTGTTGCCCCAACCTTGATTCATATTTCCCCAGCAATTGCCATCGTTCATCCAGGCGTTATTTGTCCAACCGGATTGGCGGTTTGTGCAAAAATCATAATTATTGCGATTATGTCCATATTCAGCAAAAAAATCTTGTCCGGTATAACACACCATAATGCTGTCATAGTTTTGGTATAGTTGCATTGTAAAGGTTGAATCAAAATTGTAGGACAAACAATGCATACTAACTAAGCTATCGTTTATTAGCGTTACATTTAATGTCGCCGGACTGGACTGATTAGTAGCTGTACTCTTAAGAGTACCTGTATATGTGCCGATTACGCTGGAAGCTAAAGTATTATCCAAGGGTGTTTCTTCTTCCTTGTTACATGAATAAAAAAGGAATCCAACTACTGCTACCATTAAAAAAATAACTTTTGTATTTTTCATGCCAGTAAATAATTTATTTCGTTTCATTTTTCTATCCTCCTATTTTATTCCAATATAAATCCTGCATTTTTAACTTTTGCCTCCAATTCGCTATACGCAATTTGTTTTGGATTGTATTCAATCAGTACCTGGTTCGATTTACGATATAACTTAAAATCTTCAACACCTTTAATTCCGTTTAACAAAGTCGTCAATTTCTCGTTATCACCTTCTTTATGCTCAACAAAACAGATTACGGTTTTTCTTTCATCAATTTTAATTGTAGTGATTTTATTATTATCATTAAGTTCAGCTTCTATATAGAGGGCAAAAGGTAAATCTGTCAATTTTGTTTCCTCCCCGTTGTATTTAACAGTCATGTTTTTGTCTATCTGAACCGGCATGCAAGCCTGTGTTCCTAAAACACATATTACAATTCCGTCGTCACCTAATTTTTCACCACCGACTGTTCCAATAATTTTTTCTGTTTCCTGCGCATAGATGTTCGCAATTGATACACCAAAAATCAAGACTGTTGCTTTGATTACATTTAATATCTTGTTCATTTTGCTTTTTTTATAAATTTTAAATTATTGTATGCGAATTTTTTGTTTGATTTCGCTTTTCTGAAAGCGGGCAAGTTACCTTGCCTGCCTTCAAAAAAAGCATCTAAATCTGTTACAATCCTTTGCTATTCAGAAAGGAATTGATTTTATATGAACCACTTGACTGGTTGTATGCATGTAAGGCTGAATTTGAACTAAACAACAATTCCATTTCAGAATAAAGTGGGTCGTCAGCGGGAATAACATCCTTAAGGTTGCTAAATGTCAGGCTTTTAATTTCCCCACTTCCGTCTTTGCTGAAATAGTATTTTGTTCTTTTTTTTGTGCCTGTAAATGGAGAATGAGATACTACTTCTTCTCTGGTGTAAATCCATAAACCACTTTTATCTGCCAAAGTTAAGCGGTCATTATTAAAAAAACGGAAAAATTCTCCATTGCAAAGTTGATAACCAAATATTTCGTCCTTATTCAAATCAGTTTTTTCACCATTTTTAATTACTGTTACGTAATCTTTTTTGAAAAAATTGTTTGGTTTTATTTTTCCGTCTTTTGTTGCACAGTTAATTGAAACTTCCATTTTGCCATTTGTGTAATCTTCATAGGTTTTGTAAACCCCACATTTTTGTGCGCTTACAGTTAGCCCCATTACAGCAAAAAATGCTGCTATTATTATTTTAAAATTATATGTTTTCATATTGATAATATTTAATTGAAACCTAAATTGTTATTTTAATATTTTGCTTTTGGGAGGAATTAAATACTATCTCAGCACAAAAACACCTGTAGTTGTGCCCTGTTTAAAGCAAACTTAGGTGTTGAAAATGTATTTAAATGGTTATGAATTTTTTGTCGGTTTATATTTAAGATGAAATTCTCATTACCACATGTTAAAAATGGGCAGTTAATGATTGGCTTTACTTTATTGCTAATTTTTTTTGAGGCATTAAAAAAGGTATCGACTATTTTAAATGAAATAACCTTTGTATGGCAACCGGAACAAGGAGTATCACAACATTTTTCAGAGGTTTTATCAAAATAAATTGAAAGTAGTTTCCTGTTACAAAAGTTCTCCTGTATGGTCACCCCTGTGATAGTTAAGGTGAAAAACACGGCAAATGTAATATGAATCATTTTTTTTAACATGCGAAAATTCATTATATTAAAATTTCATTTCTCCGATTCATTCTATGTAAATAATGCTTAGCGTCACCTGCTTCTCCAAAAGCAACTTTGCCATTTGCCAGGTTTATTCTGGCTACCGTACAACTTTGACATTCAACCGGGCTTTCGGCAATACAGGGTTTATTATCATATAAATTGTAATTTTTCCGGTATGATTGCGGGGTTATATTCGGCATAAAAACATTTGCCGCTATCTGAATGGCTTTTTCCCTGCCTAATTTATCTATGGATTGCAGTGCGGTTGATGCGGCAATATTTATGTCTTTCATCATAATCCTTATTATTGCCAACACTTTTAAAGTTAGCTCAAATCGGGCGTTCAAAGGCATTAATGTATTACGTTGTTCAAAGAGAGGTGTTTCTTTGTGTTCAATATAGGGTCCAATACCACACATATCAATATCAATAGCTTTCATAAACAGAATATCATCTGCAATATGGCTTATGGTTTGCCCGGGTAACCCAACCATAATCCCCGTGCCAACCTGGTAACCTGTTTTTTTTATTACCCGGAGAGATTCTATTCGTTTTTCAAAAATATGTAAAGAATCATACGGGTGAATTTTATTATACAGTTCTTTATTTGAGGTTTCAATCCTAAGCAAATATCGGTTTGCGCCACTTTCGAACCATCTTGAATAGGTTGATTCATTTTGTTCTCCACAGGACAGGGTAATTCCAAAGTTGTTACCTGTAATCTTACGGATTTGTTTGAGCAATCTATCTACACGGTTTTCAAACTCCCTGGATTTAACTTCACCCGACTGCAATACAATGGAACCATAATGCTCATCAAAAGCGAATTGAGCTGCCTGGATTATTTCCCGGTCTGATAAAGAATATCTTTGAACGTTCTTATTGCTTTTTCCTATCCCACAATAAAAACAGTCTTTGGCACACAAATTCGAAAATTCAATCAATCCTCTTAAATAGACTTTATCTCCTATTTGACCTGATTTTACTTCTTTCGCCTTTTGATATAAAAATTTTGTTTCGGATGGATTTGCATATAATAGTTCAATTATATCATCTTTAGAGAAATCATTGTTTTGTAATATGTTTTTTATGGAAGTGTTCATCTTTAATAGCTTGATATCAATTGAAAGTACGCTTATTCGTTTAATTTCCAGTTAATTTCTCATCACTCTCATGGCATTAAAAACAGCAATCAAAGCAACGCCCATATCGCCAAAAACGGCTTCCCACATGGTGGCAATCCCGAAAATTCCCAATACAATAAAGGCTGCTTTAACCCCTAGGGCAAAAATGATATTTTGCCACACGATATTTCTGGTTTTCCTGGCAACATCCATTGCAACAGCAACTTTCGAAGGCGAATCGGTCATCAATACCACATCGGCGGTTTCAATTGCCGCATCGGAACCGAGTGCGCCCATAGCAATTCCCACATCGGCACGGGCAAGTACAGGGGCATCATTTATGCCATCGCCCACAAAAGCAACTTTGCTGTTCTTGTTCAGCATTTTTTCAATATGTTCAACTTTGTTTTCAGGAAGCAATTCGGCATAATATTCTTTAATACCCAGCCTCCGTGCAAAAATACCCGCGGCATACTTGCTGTCGCCCGTGAGCATTACCGTTTTTGTACCTTTTTTGTTTAAACGTCCGATGGCTTCAATGGAATCCTCTTTCAAACTATCTGATATAACAATGTAGCCAGCATACTTCCTGTCAACCACAACATGCACAACCGTTCCTTCAATTTCACATTTGTCATGCGCTATGTTTTCTTTATGAAGGAGTTTATCGTTTCCCACAAATACTACTTTCTTATCAATAATTGCACAGACGCCATGCCCGGATATCTCTTCAACTTTCCCGATTCTCGAATTGTCAATATCCAACTTATGTGATTCGAGTATAGATTTTGCAATCGGGTGATTGGAATTATATTCGGCATACGCCGCGTATTCTGATATTTCTTCCTTTGAAAAGCCATTCGAGGTAACTATTTCTGTTACCTTGAACTCTCCTTTTGTAAGTGTGCCTGTTTTATCAAACGCCACAGTTTTAACCTGGGTAAGTGCATCTAAAAAGTTGGAACCCTTCACTAAAATGCCCTTGCGGGAAGCCCCGCCTATTCCACCGAAGTATCCGAGCGGAATACTGATAACCAGTGCACAGGGACATGAAATGACCAGAACGACCAACGCCCGGTAAATCCATTCGCTGAAGGTCGCACCGCTTATTAAAAGCGGAGGTACAACAGCCAGCAACAAAGCGCCAAAAACCACAACGGGAGTATAATATTTGGCAAACGTGGTGATGAATTTTTCGGTCTCCGCTTTTTTGGATGTGGCATTTTCAACCATCTCAAGAATTTTTGAAATAGAAGAATCCTCAAAAAGCCTGGAGACTTTTACCGTAATTAAACCGGATTGATTTATCATGCCCGCTAATACTTCATCGTTTGGATTTATTTTACGCGGTACACTTTCCCCTGTAAGCGCTGAGGTATCCACAAAGGAATTCCCGTCAATTACCAGTCCGTCCAACGGAACTTTTTCACCAGCCCTAACTATTATTTCGTCTCCAAGATTCACATCTTCCGGTGAAACTTTTATTATATCCCCGCCATCTTTCAGATTGGCATAATCGGGTTTAATTTCAAGAAGCGATTTTATTGACCCGCGGGAACGGTTTACAGCGATATCCTGGAACAGTTCGCCAACTACGTAAAATAACATAACAGCAATTGCTTCGGGCATTTCATGTATTGCGAAGGCGCCCAGGGTTGCAACCGACATTAAAAATTGCTCGTTAAAAACCTGTCCCCGGTTGATGTTTTTAACAGCTGATGCAAGAACATTCCAGCCCACGATAAGGTAGCCCGTCACGAATACCGCATATTCGGCAAGATGAAAAGGCGTATTGTGAAGCTCCTCTTCAAAAATCAGGCCTGCCACTAAGAGCAGGATACCTGAAATTGCTTTAATAATTGTCCATTTGTTTTCAGCAAGTTCACTTGACGAAACAATTGTTTTTTGATTATTATTATCTTCAATTTCAACTTCCGGTTCAATCTCTTTAATTGTGCTTTTTACCTTTTCAAGGTCATCGGTATCTATTGTCATTGAAGCAGTGGCGAAATTAACGCTCACAAATTTTACTTCCTGGAGTTTACCGACGCCGTCTTCAATCTTTGCCGCACAGGAGGCGCAGTCCAGGTTTTTTAATTTATATTTTTTCATACCATTGTTTTTAAGCTGTTCAATTATCTCATTCACATGGTTTGGCCGTACAAATGCTTTTATTTCTTTCATAATTTTATTGTTTTAATCATCATCTCCGGTTTCTTCTTTCTTCATATCAGCCAATAAATAGTAGGCTGTATTCAAAACTACCTGTGTGTTATCAGGCAACGAATTTATCAAATGTATTTCCGTATATCCATCGTCTTTCAGTCCGGGAATAACTTCGACCATTCGGAAGGCCATACTATTTTCTTCCGCATTATCTTCATTGTCGGCATGGATTTCTTCATTTGCAGGTTCGTCCTTTTCTCGTTCTTCAAGAGCCTGATTGTCCAGTATAAAAATGTATGATTTTGTCCCCTCCGTAACAATAGCATCATTGGGCAAAGCCCTGGTATATTTTTCATCTGTATGCAAATGCCCCGAAATGTACATGCCGGGTATAAGCCCAGAAACTTTTTCATTGATTTTTGCATGGATATGAACTGCCCTTGAATTGGCCTCAAACTCTTTTCCAATGGCAAAAACGGTTGCTGTTAATTCTTCATCGGGGCGGTTCGAAACCGTAAAATGAACTTTCTGGCCTTCTTTTACCAAATGCACATCTTTTTCATAAACCATAAAATCGGCATGAATTGCGGTGTTGTCAGTTATTTCAAGCAGTATGTCTTTTGCATCAACATAAGAGCCTACTTTTATATTAACTTCATTTACAAAACCGTTTATTGGTGAATTAATGTTTATGGTATTTGAAATATTGCCCTGCATAATTTTATCGGGCGAAAGATTCAGCAATTGCAGGCGTGATTTTAATCCTTCGTATTTTGCTTTTGCCGTATTGTATTCCGCTTTTGCCTGTTGGAAGTCTCGGCCTGCACCAACATTGTTTTCAAACAATTCTTTTTGGCGTTCAAATTCCTGTTCCAGAAATTCAAGCCTGTTGGCAACTTCGGCAAAACTTTCCTGTAAGGCAATGTAATCCGGATGTTCAAGTACTGCCAATAATTGACCCTTGCTTACCCGGTCGCCATGGAATACTTTTATCTCTTTTACATTCCCGCCAATAACGGCTGTAATATCGGCGCTGTTTGCAGGAGGTACTTCGAGTTGCCCGTTTGACTTTACTACCGTGGTTAGGTTGCGCATTTGAAAAGACCCCAATTTTAATTTCAGGGCTTCCCGTTGGTTTTTATTTAATATCACAATGCCTTCGGGGCTATGTTCTTCGTGTTCTTCGCCTTCTCCGGCTGTTTTGTTTTTTGTGTTGCACGATATTAATGTGGCGATTGCCATCAATGCTATAATTATTTTTGTATTCATCGTTACTATATTTTGTTGATTATTTACCTGTTATGAATTTTAATTGGGCAGACAATTCGAAGTATTCTGCCTGTTGCATTAAAAAGTCTTGTTTTGTCCGTATGGCTGCTTCTGTGTTCTGAATAAACTGGACATAGTCGATACTGCCTAAACGGTACGCCAGGTTGGAAGCCTGAATTTGTTCGTCGGCCAGAGGCAATGCTTCTTTTTGATAATAGTTGATAACCTGTTGCAAAGTAAGGTAACGGCTGATTTGCTGGTTGTACCCGGCTTTCAGTTCCAGTTCCTTTTGCTCGTACTGTTGGTTTGCAATTTGGAAGTCAATTTTTGAAGCTTTGGTTTTGCCCGATTGTGAAAAGAAAGCCAGCGGGACAGAAATACCTACTTCCCATCCATAAAATCCTGAATTGCCGTCAACCGATTGCCATTTATAACCCAAGTCTAACTTTGGAAGGAAATTGGCCTTTTCAGCTTTCCACGCCGATTCTGCTACATCAATTCCGGTTGAATAGTAATCAAGTAAAGGGCTTGCACCCAAAGAATCAGTTCCTGAAACAAGTTCAAAAACATATTGTCCTAAATCCTGAGTATTCACATCAACAGCCCCCGGATATAGCAGGTATTGGTTAAGGATTTGCAAGCTTGCCAAATAGTTACTTTCGGCTTTCCTTAAATTCACCTGCAATTCTTTGTATTTGGCCGATGCCGAAAGATATTCGATTTTTGAAGTTGCCTGTGTATTGTAACGCAACTCCGCAGCTTTCTGAAAATCGGTGTACAAGGTGTCAAGGTCTTTAAATAGCTGCCATTGTTGTTTGGCATGTACAGCATTGTACCATGCGATACTAACATCACGGATTAACGAATATTCGGTAAGGTACTGCCCCGAAATAGCTTGTTGGGTACGTGCATTTGCTAACTTGCTTTTTGCCGGAATACCAAAAACATCGATATCCGACTGACCAATCCCAATTCTGTTTTGAATACCCGGTGCGTTGTTGCCTACTTCTTCTTTCCCGGTATAAATCGAAGTCGTTCCCAGTTCGTATGCCGTAGCTTTTAATGCTTCCTGTTTGTCAACTTCCAATTTGGCTGCCTTAATTGCCGGATAGTTTTCTTTTGCCCTTTCAATGGCTTGTGGCAATGTTATCGTAGAATCCTGCGCATTGGCATTTCCTGAAATTCCCAAACCTGCAATCACAACAAGAACGGTAAACATCCCTAAAGCTGTTTTTGGCATTTTTATTTTTTTAACGCCACTTTCAACAAATTTATAGAGAATAGGTAGCACAATAAGCGTCAACAAGGTTGATGTCAACATTCCTCCAATCACCACAGTAGCCAAAGGGCGTTGAACTTCTGCTCCTGCCGACGTGGAAACCGCCATAGGCAGAAAGCCCAGAATATCGGTTGAAACTGTTAATAAAATTGGACGGATACGCCGGATTGAACCTTTTTTAATAATGTCGTTTATATGGAGTTTGCCTTCTTCTTTCAATTCATTAAAACCGCTAATCAACACTAAACCGTTAAGTACCGCAACGCCAAACAGGACGATAAAACCTACGCCAGCCGAAATACTAAAAGGCATATCACGCAAATAGAGCGAAAATATACCCCCAACAGCGGCAAACGGCACAGCCACATAAATCATTAGCGTTTGTTTAAACGACTTTACAGCGAAGAAAACCAACATGAAAATTAATGCCAAAGCAAGCGGAACAACCAGCGACAAGCGTTTTGATGCCCGTTCGAGGTTTTCGAAAGCGCCGCCGTAGCGGATATAATAGCCCGTAGGTAAATCCAGCTTTTCATCTAAGGTGGTTTGAATTTCTTCCACAAGTGATTTTACATCCCTACCCGAAACATTAATCCCTACATAAGTTCGCCGGTTGGTATTGTCGCGGCTGATTTGCATTGGCCCCGGCTGATAACTTATTTCTGCCACTTCTTTTAAAGGGATTTGATTACCGTCGGGCAGGTTGACAAAAAGGTTTCGGATGTCGTCAATGCTCTGTCGATGTTCCTCGTCCAGACGCACAACCAGGTCGAACATCCGCTCGCCTTCGTATATGCTTCCGGCAACGCCACCACTGAAAGCCGATTCAACTATGGTATTTAGTTCTTTAATTTTCAGGTTATACCTTCCAAGTTTGTTACGGTCGTAATGAACGGTTATCTGCGGCAATCCGCGTGTGGCTTCAGCTTTTACACCTGCCACGCCTTCAATTCCCGAAACCAGCCCGGCAATTTCTTCGGATTTGGCTGCCAGAATTTCTAAATCGTCGCCATAAAGTTTAACCGCAACATCTTCACGTATTCCGGTCAGCAATTCATTGAATTTCATTTCAATAGGCTGCGTAAATTCAAAATTTATACCCGGCAAAACACTTACTTTTTCCCTTACTTTTTCAATTAATTCGGCTTTCGATTCGGCTTGTGTCCACTGGTCTTTTGGTGTCAATATCACAAATATATCTGCAATGTCCAAAGGCATGGGGTCCATGGGTAAATCTGCCACACCAATCCTGCTTTGAATACTTTCTACTTCATCAGGAAAGTTTTCCAAGACAATTTGTTCCAGTCGGGTGGAAGTTTTTGTTACTTCGGTTAATGAAGTTCCCGGCTTTAAAAATGCCTGAAAAGCAAAATCGCCTTCATCGAGTTTTGGGATAAATTCGGCTCCCATTCTGGTAAACAGAAAACCACCGGAAATTAACAGCACGAATGCGATGGTAATTACAATCCAACTCCTTTTAAGCGACCATCCGATTACAGGAGTATAAGTATTTTCGAGTTTTCCAATTATTTTATCGCCCCAGGTTTTTTTGTCTGTTTTTGGTGGTTGGAGGAATAAGGCTGCCATCATCGGAATGTACGTGAGGCACAAGATAACTACGCCCAAAACAGCAAAACCAAAGGTCATAGCCATCGGGATAAACATTTTGCCTTCGACACCTTGTAAGGCCAAAACGGGTATAAATACAATCAAAATAATCAGTTGTCCAAAAAATGCCGAGTTCATCATTTTGCTTGCCGAATTATAGGCAATTTCGTTTCGTTTCGCCTGGTCGAGTTTTGTTCCGATAAGGTTTTTACGATGAAGGTAAAATATCATGGCTTCAACAATAATTACTGCACCATCTACCAATATCCCGAAATCGAGTGCCCCCAAACTCATCAGGTTAGCCCACACCCCAAACAGGTTCATCATGATAAATGCAAATAGCAAGGCCAGCGGAATGGTTGATGCCACAATTAAACCGCCCCTTAAATTCCCGAGGAAGATAACCAGCACAAAAATAACAATCAGCGCACCCAACGACAGGTTTTCGGCAACGGTAGATGTGGTACTTTTAATGAGCTTACTGCGGTCAAGAAAAGGTTTAATTTCAACACCATCAGGCAGTGATTTTTGAATTAAAGCCATTCGCTCTTTTACATCCTTAATCACATCGTTTGAGTTTTCGCCTTTCAGCATCATCACGATTCCGCCAACGGCCTCTCCCTTTCCATCTTTGGTAAAAGCACCATAACGGACAAAACTTCCGAATTTCACTTCTGCCACATCCCTGATGAAAATGGGTTGCCCGTCAATGTTTGCGACCAAAGTATTTTTAATATCATCCAACGAACGCATCAACCCTTCGCCACGGATAAAGTTGGCCTGAAAATTTTTCTCGATATATGCGCCGCCTGTGTTCTGATTGTTGTCGTCAAGTGCTTCAAAAATATCCGAAATGGCTAAACCCATACTTCTGAGTTTATCAGGATTAACAGCGACTTCGTATTGTTTACCCCTGCCCCCAAAAGAGTTTACTTCTACCACTCCGGGCAGCATAGCCATTTGTCGTTTTACAATCCATTCCTGCATGGTGCGCAGTTCCATGTCGTTATAAACGGTATCGTAACCGGGTTGCACTTCAAGCGTGTATTGATAAATTTCGCCTAATCCGGTGCTGATTGGCGCCATAAACGGTTCCCCAAATCCCTGTGGAATTTTTTCTTTCACTTCGGCTAAGGCTTCACTTACCAACTGCCGGGGAAGATATGTCCCGGCGCTTTCTTTGAAAACAATGGTTACAACCGAAAGCCCAAAACGTGACACACTTCGTATTTCGGTCACGTCGGGCAGGTTCGCTACTGCCAATTCTACCTGATAGGTTACAAACTGTTCAATGTCTTCCGTGCCCAAATTGGGTGCGGTGGTAATTACCAAAACCTGATTGTTTGTAATGTCAGGTGTGGCGTCAAGTGGCACTTTCGTCATGGAATATATTCCGCCAATAATCAGTCCGATTGTCATCAGCCCGATAAGTACCTTATTCTTTATTGAAAAGGATATTATACTGTTTATCATTTGATTTCTATAAATTTTTAATGTGAATACGATTAATAATAATGAGCTAAAATCCATGTGCTTGTTCATGGAAAACCCATTATATCATGGCAATGAAATGATACATGAGCTTAATGCTCAGCTGTAGAGAAAGAAGAAATGAATTATATATTGGGCGGTTGTTGCCAGATAGATGCAACAGGGCTTGAAAACGAAGATTCTTTCAATTTAACATCTAAAGTACTTTCTACTAAATTGGTAAAGGAAATACTAAAAAAAGATGGGAAAGAAAGGGTCTGGCAACAATGACAAAAACAAAACGGGGAACATAAATCAACATTATTTGTGTGATTTTGGCTTTGTTCTGATAATTCCAGCGTAACAGAATTTGAATTGGAAGCATGTACATCATTGCATGGTATGGCTGTTAAAACCATTACATACATTGATAATATTACTATTACATATTTCATCTGAAAATTATTGTCATTTATAAAGTACAACAGCAAAGATACTCCAAAGTTGATGCAACCGGGTTGCAAAGTTATTTTTTGCAATTTGAACAAATTCCTTTTACTACCATATTTACGCTTTCGAAAGAAAAACTACTGGGGAGGTTTATAGTTGGAACAGGAATGTCGTTTAAACAAAAGGTTTGATTGCAATTTGTGCAAAGAAAATGAACATGCAGGTCTTCGGGGTCGCACTCGCAATTGTCCTGACAAAGCGCATATCTCAAAGAACCCGAACCATCTTCTATCGAATGAATCAGTTTGTTTTCCTGAAATGATTTTAGTGTTCTATAAAGAGTTGCTTTATCGGCTTTTTCAAATTTTTGTTCTAATTCAGGCAAACTAATAGCCGTTTTTTGTTCTGTTAGAACTTGCAAAACCAATTGTCGCATTGCAGTTGGTTTGATGTTTTTTAAGTTGAGTTTGTTGTCTATTTCCTTTTTCATTTTGTCGGTTCATTTCTTAATAGCTCAAAAGTAACAATTCAGCACGAGTGTGTAGGCAAAATTGCAGCTCTTTTACAAGCCTTTGGTTTGGGCGTTGGCTTGTGGGGGCTTGGAAATGTGCTGCAATGTGGGGTGGGGTTTCTTTCCTTTTTTTGCGGGGGGAGAAAAAAAACAAAATAAATTCCATCAAATTTGCACCGATTTGTCAAAGAGCTAAATATTTTAATCTGCTTGTTTTAAACTGCACCTATCAGTCTTGAAGGTTCTCTTTTTTCGCCTTGTTGCTAACATCTTAGTGTTTTATTCGCCGTTATAGCCCACCAAAGTTATTCAAAAGAAGTTGATTTACAAATTTTCACAAAGATTAATTTAATATGATATCAATAATGGCAAATAAAACTAGTTGAACGGAACCTATTGCTATGGGAAAAGTATTTATGGGAGGTTGGAGTTTTTGCTTGATTTGGGTTAATAAGTTTCTATAAAAGCTCTTTTTCAAGTACATGATTGTTTTTAATCTTAGATCGTCCACGTAAATGCATAATTCTCCCTGTATGATTTTGCTCATCATCTTTACGAGTTTTGTCATTAAATGGAAAGAACGCTTTTGTTATTTATCAGAATTATCCTGGTTCCATGTGTAAAACATTGCATGCCGGGCTTACCATTAATTTCCCTTTTTTGCACTTTGCGCAAATAATTGGGTCCTTACCGGATATTATTTGTAAAACTTCCATTGCAAGCAGTCCTGTAAGTCTTGAAAAATAGGTTGGGGTGGGCAACAGTGAATAGCATAAATTGAGCTTTGTTTTCCTTTTGCAGATAGCCATGAATCCGAAGTAACGTATTTTGCTAAATCCACATGGAAGGACATGCTGCATGAATCGCCGTATAAACTCCATAGTTTCCAGGGTCATTGTTTTTCTTGCACCTCCTGCTTTGTTATCTCTATAGCTGAAAGTAACCTTATCATCTTTGTAACCCACCATACGGTGGTTGCTAATTGCTACACGGTGTGTGTAGTTGCCAAGATAGCGTATCAGATTATCTGGTGAAGCAAACGGTCTTTCTGCATAAACCACCCATTTTTTAGCGTAGCATTTTACTTTTATGGTCTGAAAATCGGGTGTATCATCCGGCAGTTTGATTTCATTGCAACATACTGACTCCTCCAGCAACCGACATAAAATACCCCTGAATACGGCGCAGAGCACTTTTACCGGGACAAAAAACTTTTTGGCACTAGGTACCCATTCCATTCCATCATCGGATAACCCTCCGGCTGGGACAATGGTATGGATATGCGGGTGATAGGTCATTGTTTGTCCCCAGGTGTGCAACAGGGCAACCGCTCCGGCATCTGCGCCTAAATAATGCGTGTTTTTGGCACATTGAATAAGTGCATTTCCCGCAGCTTTGAAGAGCAAAGAGTAAGCTATCCTCTGATTGATATAAAACAGCTTATGCAGACATGCGGGTATCGTGAAAACAATATGAAAATGTTTTACCGGGGGGAGATCAGCCGCAAGTCTATCCACCCATTGCATCCGTTTTATGTACTGACATTTGGGACAATTTCGATTACGACACGAGTTGTAGGATTGAACCTTGTGACCGCAATGATTGCAACTCAATGTATGCCCGCCAAGTTCTGAAGTACGACAGGCAATAATATCTTCCATTGCTTTTTGCTGTACGGCACAAAGTGTGTTCTCGGTCAGGAAATCGTGTCTCTTATCCCGGAAAATGTCAGCAATCTCTATGATTTGCTTTTTATTCTCCATAATGATAGATCAGAAAAGTGTTATATCATCCAATGGAGAAGTAAACTCGCTGGTTTTGATATGGGCTACATGCAGGTAAACAGCTGTGGTCTTCAATGAAGTATGACCCATGAACTGCTGTATCTGTCTCAGGTTTACACCGGCTTCCAATAAATGGGTGGCAAAACAATGACGCAATGTATGAAACGATACCTCTTTTTTTATTCCGGCATTTTTAGCACTGTTTTTCACAATATACTCTACAGTTCTTTCCGACAAGGGTTGTCCTTTACGCCCCATCGGTTCGAATAGATAAGTGCTTGGTCGTTCCAATTTATAATACATTCGCAGCACTTCGAGTGTTTTCCACGAAAGAATGGTATATCTGTCCTTCTTCCCCTTTCCTTGCACGATACGTACTTGCATACGCTGTGAATCAATGTCGCGTGGTTTGATTTGTAATACTTCCATCCTGCGAAGTCCCGCAGAATAAGTAAGCATTAGAATGGCTCTGTGCTTTATGTTGTTTGTTACCGTGATCATGCGTTGCACCTCCTGCAATGACAAAACTATGGGGAGTTTTTTCTCCTTGCGAGGCCGTCTTACATGGAACTCTTCCCATTTGCGATGGCAGACGTCTACATGAAAAATCTTGAAAGCACTTATAAGCTGGTTTACCGTGGAAACGGAAATTCCTTTTTTGGTAATCAGGTAATGTAACCAGTTTTTAAAGTCTTCGGTGGTAACCTCATACAGCGATTTACCCAAGTCTTTTTCAAGTTTTATGAGCAGGCTGCAATACGTCTTAATTGTACGGGGACTGTAATTGCGAATTTGCATCTCCTTGATCTGCAAACTCTCGAATGTTTTGTTTAGATTCATAATGATAATTAATTGAAGTTATTACGCTTCAAAATTATCACTATTCTAATTTACCGACAGGTTTAGTTCAACGTTAAATATACGCAACAGTTATCCGAAATACGCAATGCATAAAAAGGATAATTATATCAGCCTACAAATTTAGCAAACATTTAAGATACAGGAAAATATCTTCCCATAAACGCCACATACTGCCAAACCGGAGCCACACACTACCACCCATTCCAAAACCCTCTCTCAACCTACAGATTACGCTTAATTTTATTCTGCATTAATAGAGATGCGGAACCAAATAAGTAATCAATATGAAATACAATTCAAATTTAGAGCCTGCAGAAATGTCGTATTTCCGGCTCAACCTATTATCATTCCTGCGTGATTCCCACCCCGACAAAGCGAACAACCTTTCTTTTATTGCCGGACGTGGGGATATGTCAGCCGAAGCGTATAGCGAAGCCATAAAAAGTGGTTTAGACCATATTCAGGCAGCCGAAATCGCAAACGAAGCTCTATTCAAAGGCTTACACTTTTCTCCTTATAATGTAATTGTCGAAATTCTTTGGAATGAGTTTTTCAATGAGGTTTCCCCAAACGAAGCCCAAACAAAGGCGAAAGAATTATTACCCGAATGTCAGGCGGTATTTGCAAAATACAACCTGAATGATGATTATGCCGAAACAGACGAGTACCAGTTGCTCTATACGGAGCTTGTCGGCACAATCCTGATACTGCTCGAAAATGAGTTACAATAAGCGAACTCATTTGCGTCAGAATATTGATGCAATAAAGTTAGCGTTAAGGCTCGACAAGGAACATAGAAAAGCAACACCCGAAGAGCGGGAAATACTCGCCAACTATTCAGGCTTCGGAGGAATTAAGGCAATCCTTAATGCTGCCGACAAACCCGAAGACATGGCAAGGTGGTCTAAATCCGAAGTCGAGCTTTTTCCGTTGGTTCAGGAACTTCACGAGGTACTCCGTGAAAATTCTGAAACGCCGGAACAGTACAAACGCTATGTCAGTTCCCTGAAAAGTTCTGTCCTTACGGCATTTTATACACCAAAACCCGTTATTGATGCGTTGGCGGATGCTCTAAAGGATAGGGGTATAACACCTACACGCTTTTTAGAACCCAGTGCCGGAACAGGTGCGTTTATTTCTTCGTTCAAAGAAACTGCCCCCGAAACCAAAGTAACCAGTTTTGAAAAAGATTTATTGACAGGAAAAATCCTTTCACACATCTATCCCGATGATAAAGTTCGGATTGAGGGCTATGAAAAAATGGAAGGACGTTATGCACAGCATTTCGATGTGATAGCGTCCAACATTCCGTTCGGCGATGTATCGATATTCGATCCGCTATTGTCCAACCATGAAATACCCGCCGTCAAACAATCGACACAGGCTATTCACAACTACTTTTTTGTAAAAAGTGTTATGTCGGCCAGAGAGGGGGGAATAATCGCTTTTATTACCAGTCAGGGCGTACTCAATTCGGAACAGAACAAGCCGATACGGGAATATCTGATGAACACTTGCGATGTGGTATCGGCTATCCGTTTGCCCAATAACCTTTTCTCCGATCATGCCGGAACAGAAGTCGGTAGCGACCTGATAATCCTGCAACGGAACAACAAAAATATCGTTCCGAGCCAAAGGCAGCAGGATTTTATCGAATCCCGCAAATTGTCGAACGGCATTTACATTAACAACCTGTTCCGTGATTTTAACAGGGTAGTACAGACACACTCTAAAACCGACACCGATCTATACGGTAAGCCTGCAATTGTCTTTACCCATGAAGGTGGAGTGGACGGAATTGCCAAAGACCTGCGGCAAATGTTGAAAGAGGATTTTTCCCAACATTTGGATTTACAACATTATCAATCCTATGCACAGAACACGGCGGAACGACAGGTTACAGCCTCCGCAGAAATCAAACCGCCACTTGAATCAAATCCCAATGACCTCAATCCTCTTTGGCAGACGGATGAACTCGATCCGTTTTGGCAGGCTATTGAAGATGATTGGTTTCCAGACAGTAACCAATCCGAAGCGATAAAACCTGCGATTGAAAACAAACCCGAACCACCCAAGCAACAACAAACTTATTCGGGTACGCTTTTCGACATGGACGATCCTGCCATTAAAAAAGAGCCGACTCCAGAGGCGAAACCACAGTCTGTAACACAAGAGCCGTTAATAACGCTTTATGATCTTTTCGGGTTTACCCAAGAGGAACGCAATCAAGTCAGCAAGCCCAAAGAACGAGGTCGAAAATCCAAATCACAGGTTGCCAAGCCAAAGGAACTGCCATTTATGGATTGGCGGGAAGAAATGCAGCATAACACGGCACAACAACGGGAAAAGCTACAACAGGAAACTGCCGAAGCCTATCCCGTATTCGATGTCCGTCGGGAGGAACAACTGGAACGACTGAAAGAAGAAGCCGAACGGGAACAGCAGGAACGCATGAAACCTGTTCCTTTTCTATTAGAAGATATACCGCCCCATTACCGGGAAGGCTCACTCATAACAGACGAAAATAATAGTATCGGCTATTTGCGTGATTTGAACGGATTTCAGCCGATGTTCCATCCGCTTCAGCTCACCGGAACACAGCAGGCGAAAGCGTCCCTTTACATTGAAATACGGGACACTTATCACCACCTGTATAGCAACGAAGCAACAAGGTTGGAAGCCAATCCCGCATTAAGGGAAATGCTTAACCGACTGTATGATGATTTTACCCGTCGTTTCGGAAATATAAACAATGCGAAAAATCTAAGCCTTATTAAAATGGATGCCGGAGGAACGGAAATTCTTTCTCTGGAACGCTATGTAAACGGCAAAGCCGTCAAAGCTGACATTTTTCAACAACCAGTTGCTTTCAATCCGAATGAAATAACATCCGCAGACAATGCACGGGAAGCCCTGGCCGCTTCGCTCAATAAGTATGCAACGGTAAACCTTGAATATATGGCAGGGCTTACAGGTGGTACTTCGGATAAAATACTGGAGGAACTGAAAGGGCAGGTATTCTTCAATCCGATGATAGGCGTTTATGAAATAAAAGACAAGTTCATAAGCGGCAATGTCATATCCAAAGCAGAACACGTCGAGCGGTATATAGAGAACCACCCCGACCATGAAGCGGCAACAGAATCATTAAAGGCTCTTAAAGAAGCAATACCCAGTCCGATAGCATTCGAGGATTTGGATTTTAATTTCGGGGAACGGTGGATTCCGTCGGGTATTTACAGCAAATACGCTTCGCATTTGTTTGATACGAATGTATCGGTGCATTATGCTCAAAGCCGAGATGAGTACACCCTCAAAGCCGACAGCAAAAATGTCAAGATATGGGATCAGTACGCTGTTAAGGCAACAAGCCGGACTTTCGACGGTATCGCCCTGATGAAACACGCACTGCATAATACCTCGCCCGATATTACCAAAAAAGTCAATAAACTGATTGACGGGGAAATGAAAGAGGTCAAAGTGCGTGATTCCGAATCTATACAACTCGCCAATTCCAAGATTGACGAGATACGCAATGGTTTTACCGAATGGCTTAACGAACAATTACAAGAGTTCAAAGACCGACTGGCGGATATATACAATCGTACGTTTAACTGTTTCGTCCGTCCGGAGTATGACGGAAGCCACCAAGAGTTTCCCGGACTTGATTTGAAAGGGTTGGGTATTCCAGACCTATACAAGAGCCAAAAGGATGCTGTTTGGCTTGATAAACTCAATGGCGGGGGCATAATCGACCACGAAGTTGGCGGTGGTAAAACCTTGATAATGTGCGTAAGCGCCTACGAAAAGAAACGTTTGGGATTGGTAAACAAACCGCTTATTATGGCTCTCAAAGCCAATGTACACGAGATTGCCCAAACTTTTTGTACGGCTTACCCCAATGCGAAAGTGCTGTATCCGGGTAAAGAAGATTTTACACCCGCTAAACGGGCGAAGATCTTCAACGAAATGAAAAACAACAACTGGGATGCTATCATTTTAACTCACGAACAATTCGGGATGATACCCCAGTCGCCCGAAATACAGCAACGGATATTACAGGCGGAACTGGATTCGGTTGAAGAAAATCTGGAAGTATTACGGGCACAGGGAAAGGAGATTTCCCGTGCAATGGAAAAAGGTTTAGTCAAAAGACAATTAAACCTTGAAGCCAAACTGGAAAATATAACCTATCAGATTGAAAACCGAAAAGATGATACGGTAGATTTTCGTCTAATGGGTATCGACCACCTGTATGTCGATGAGAGCCACCGATTCAAGAACCTGACCTTTACCACCCGGCACGATAGGGTTGCAGGTTTGGGAAACGCCGAAGGCTCGCAACGTGCCTTGAATATGCTTTTTGCCCTGCGTACCATTCAGGACAGGACAGGCAAAGATTTAGGAGCCACTTTCCTTTCAGGTACAACTATTTCCAACAGTTTGACAGAATTATACTTGCTTTTCAAGTATCTCCGGCCAAACGAACTGGAACGACAGGGTATTAATACATTTGATGCGTGGGCGGCAATCTTCGCTAAAAAGTCGATAGACTACGAATTTTCTGTTACCAATGAGATTGTTCAGAAAGAACGCTTCCGGTATTTTATCAAAGTACCCGAATTGGCAGCTTTTTATGCTGAAATAACAGACTATCGTTCTGCAGAGGATATAGGAATCGACCGACCAGTGAAGAATGAAATCCTGCATAATATTCCGCCTACTCCCGACCAACAGAAGTTCATACAAAAGTTGGTAGAGTTCGCCAAAACGGGTAAAGGCGAAATACTGGGACGTGCGCCATTGTCAGAAAAGGAAGAAAAGGCAAAAATGTTGATTGCAACCGATTATGCTCGTAAAATGTCGCTCGATATGCGGCTCATTGATCCCGTTAAATATGGTGATCATGTGGACAACAAGGCTTCGCACGTTGCTAAAATGGTATCGGACTACTACACAAAATTCAAAGACCACAAAGCAACCCAGTTCGTTTTCTCCGATTTAGGTACTTACAAGCCCGGGCAATGGAATCCATGCTCCGAGATAAAGCGTAAACTGGTGAATGACTACGGAATCCCGGCTCACGAAATACGCTTTATTCAGGAAGCCAAAACGGATAAGGCTCGTAAAACCATGATTAAAGACATGAACGAGGGAAAAATCCGTGTACTGTTCGGCTCTACCGAAATGTTAGGCACAGGTGTAAACGCTCAAAAACGATGTGTAGCTATCCACCATTTGGACGCACCGTGGCGACCGTCAGATTTGGAGCAACGCGATGGTAGAGGTATCCGCAAAGGCAATGATATAGCCAAATTATATGCTGATAATAAAGTAGATGTGCTGATTTATGCCGTTGAAAAATCATTGGATGCCTATAAGTTTGGATTACTTCACAATAAGCAGCTTTTCATTCGCCAGTTGAAGAATAATTCACTGGGTAGCCGTACCATTGACGAGGGCAGCATGGACGAAAAAGGCGGCATGAACTTTTCCGAATATGTTGCTATTCTTTCGGGCAATACCGAATTATTGGGAAAAGCACGGTTAGAAAAGAAAATTGCTTCTTTGGAATCGGAACGACAGGCATTTATGCGTGGCAAGTCTTCGTCCCGCTACAAATTGGAGGATATTGTTTCTAATGTGGAGAAGAATAACGGTTTTATCAATCGCATATCTAAAGATATAGAAGCATTTAACTCCCGTGTCCGGTATCAGCCGAACGGCGTTACCCGCCTGAATCTTGTTCAGTTGGACGGATTGCAGGGCAGCAACCCGAAAGAAGTCGGCTTAAAGTTGAACGAGATTGCCGATAAAGCCCGGACGCATGGAGCGCATGAGAAAATCGGCACACTATATGGCTTCGATTTAATGGTTAAATCCGAAACCACAGTCAAAGACGGCTTCGATTTGATACAAAACCGTTTCTTTATCAAAGGCGAAGGCGATATTCTCTACAACTACAATCATGGAGCAATGGCTACCGATCCGAAGACGGCAGCACAAAATTTTCTGAATGCACTCGATACCATGCCGAAATTGCAGGAGAAATACCAATCGGATAACGAGAAATTACAAAAAGATATTCCTGTTCTTAAAGAAGTAGTTGAAGGAACATGGCGGAAAGAACCTGAATTGAAAGCCCTGAAAGACGATTTGATTGAGTTAGATCGTGAAATTCTACTTTCGTTGAAACCAATCGAGGAAAGTGAGGGAAAGGAGAACGTGCAGGACAAGAATGTTTCGGTAAACGATCAAAGCCAATCACAAGGGAAATCCGAAACGACCTTTGTCCAGGACACTCCATTACCGAATAATTTGCAGAAACTTAAGGAAATCATGGGCGACAGGCTTATGATTGCATCGGTAGGCAGTAGTCCGCTGAAAGTGGAGAAGAAAGATACTTCAAAGGGGATTAAATTGTAAAATTAAAGCCCGTGCCTGTCATCACGACGGTATGGGCTTTTTGTTTCACTACATAATTATATGAATCAAAAAGATTGGTTGTGTAAATTAAACTGTGTCAGGTTTTATTTTTATAGTTAATTTGGCACCTTTTTTCTAATGGGTAATGCTGAGACCTGAGTTTTTGTTGGTCAAAAACGGTTAGGGGTCGACCCCCTAATCGTTTTTATGTTCCAATGGTGCAAAGCATCGCCATCGTCTTGTTGGTCACCACAAAACTAACGAAAATTATTGGATCGCCATTATTATCAAAAATTTAATCGAAAAGTTTAAATCTTTCCGGAAAAAGAATTGCCAGTTGCTGGGCCGTCTGTCCCCAGTCTTTCAAGGGCATGGTCCACTTCTTGCGGATATTGCGGTAGGCCAGATAAACCAGTTTTTCCAATGCCGTATCGTTTGTGAAAACCCCTTTGTTTTTTGTCACCTTGCGGATCTGACGATGATATCCCTCCACCGTGTTGGTGGTGTAGATCAGTCGCCGTATAGCGTCAGTGTACTGGAAATAGGCCGATAGTTTATGCCAGTTGTCCCGCCAGGATTTTATCACCAGTGGATATTGTTCGCCCCAGTTCGACTCCAGATTGTCCAGCTCTACTTCCGCCTGTTCCTTGCTTACAGCCTGGTAAACGGGCTTGAGATCCTTCATGAAGGCTTTCTGGTACTTGCTGGCAACATATTTGAGGGAATTGCGTATCTGATGAACGATGCAACTCTGAACGATTGTTTCCGGAAACACACTGTTGATCGCATCGGAGAAACCTGTTAAATTATCGACACTGGCTATTAAGATATCCCGTACCCCCCGGGTTTGTAAATCTGTCAGGACCGAGAGCCAGAAATTGGCACCTTCACTCCTGGAGATATACATTCCCAGCAGATCCTTATGCCCGTTGCGGTCGACTCCGAGCACATTGTAAATGGCGCGGGTAACCGGTCGGTTTTTATCATCCATCACCTTGTAGTGGATGGCATCCATCCACACTATGGGATATACTGAATCAAGGGGACGGGTACGCCAGGACTGAAGTTCAGGCAGCACCCTGTCGGTAATGGCGCTGATGGTATCGGCTGAAACCCGATTACCCAGGTTCTCCTCCATCCAGTCACTAATCTCCCGGGTACTGTTTCCTAATGCATACAAACCAATAATACGGTCTGCCACACCTTCGGCTAATATACGTTCTCTTTTTTTGATAAACTCCGGTTCAAACCGGGAATCCCTGTCACGAGGTGTGTGAACTGTAACCTCACCCAGGGAAGTCTGAACCTGCTTGCGGTTATATCCATTGCGGCGATTACCCGATAAGCGCTCCTCTTCATCCATGTGGACATCCATCTCACCCTCCAATGCTGCATTCAGAAGGTTCTCCAGTAATGGGGCAAATGCACCGTCTTTTCCTAAAAGAGGCTTGCCGGCTTTTAGCTGCTCCAGCGCCTTGGCTTGAAAGGACTTGTAATCAAAATCTTCCATAATGTAAACTGTTGTGTAAAAGTAATAAAAAATGATTTATTCTTTGACACAGTTTACTTTACAGTCTCAAAAGATTTTTAAAACAGCCCTCACGGGTTTTTATTTTTATTGTTGTTACCTTTTTTCTTGTTAAAGTTTGTTCTAATAAAAGCATGAACATCACTTTCTTTATAGTAAGTTTTGTGATACAGCGTTTGAAAAGGCAATTCGCCCGTAGCACGATACCGTTGCAAAGTCCGCTTGCTGACATTAAGCAGCATACATAAATCCTGATTGTCAAGCAATAGTTCTCCATCTAACATGTTTCTTTGTTTACTCATTTTATCGAGAGTTTTATCTTGTTTGTCGAATCGATACATAATTCGCTCCATCCAGGCTTCAAAATCTTCTTTACTTATATACATAACTGTTGAATTTTATATAATATGCCCTATCATAAAATAATTCTGACTGGACGGATCTTTGATGATTATTTCTTTTTCTCGCATATACTTGATATAGCTTTTGGCAGTACGCTCTTTTACATCCATAATCTGCTGAATCCGGTCGCACAGGTCAATATAGGTCAGATGCTTTTGAACGTTGAAAATCTCACGGGCAACATTCGCTAGTTCCTTTTCTTTACGTTTTTCTTTTTCCTCCCTGGTCTTTTCCCCTATGTAAATGTGCATTCCTAATTCCTTGTCCCATGAGAACTGCATTAAGGGAACATCGAGAGGGCTTCCGTCCCTTACTTTGAGAGCCTTAACAACCGATATCGACGGTTCCGAATCGAGTTCTATACTTAGGATAGCAGCAGCTTTTCGCTGTAATTCCGAACCGAGATGCCCTCTTAATTTCAACCCATTCGGTACATAATGAAGTACACAAACAATGCAAGTGCGGTATATTCCTGCCAAACGGTACAGTTCATCCATAATGCGGATACTTTCGACTTCATCATTGGCTGATGATACTAAATCGGCAATGCCGTCAATAACAACCAAGCGGATGCCTTCGTATTCGTAATGATATTTATCCATACTCTGAACTATGGCTTGCAATCGTTCTTTCCGGGACATTCCCGTAAGGGAGAAAGCCCGCAGTTCTTCCGGTTTTTCGTTCAGTTTGGCTCGTTTCAAAAGGTTGGAAACGTTTTTGAAAAGCTGTACTTCGGATTGTTCGGTATCGTAAAGCAAAACCGCTTTATTATCTGAATTATCACGGACAGTCACGCCTAACGTATCAATAGTGCGGTTATCTTTTATGATTGAACCTGCAATCAGGGCGGCAACATAGTTGCTTTTCCCCGTACCTTCCCCGCCCGTAATGCAAAGGATGTTTCCCTGTGTTCCCAGAGGTACGTCGCCGGCAGATATAACTTCTTCAGCTTTTGCCGGAGGATTGTTGAAATCAATTTCGCAGGATTTAAGCATGGTCATTGTTTCATTATATAGGTTATCAAGAAAGTCGATGAATAGTTGTCGAAGCTCTTTGCGGTTATTCCCTTTGCGGAAATAATCGGTTATATCCTTGTCGGTCTTTTCGCCTGACAATGGTAAGACGAGCCGTTTAACGCCATACTCCGACAAGGCTTTTTCATGCTTCATTGCACTGTCTATTCCTGTTTTATCCGCATCATAGAGCAGTACAATATGTTTGAATCGGAAAGTGAGTTTATAGATTATTCCTGTCGGAATGGTCGATGTTTCGCTGTTGAAGCAGATAGCATGGAAGCCATGTGCGGCAAGTGTCATCACATCTTTTTCTCCACCGGTAATAAACAATGTATCTCCTTTGGCGGGTAATTGTTCCAGTCCGAAACAATAACTATCTCCGATATTCCCGCCATACAAGAAACGTACTTCCGAAAATGGACGGTAGATTTTTACATATCGTTTACCTATGTACCCAAATAGCGGCTCATTCTCCGATGAAGTGTAAGAGAACGATTTTCCGTCCTTATTTTCGCTCCTAAACTCTTTCAGGGATACGGCTCTGTATAGTTTCAGTATTTCGGGAGTGATACCTGACCTTAACCAAAAATCCAGTTCCTTTTGAGTAAACTTCTGTTGTGTGATATTATAGGGTTTGATTTTGGGTAGTTCCGGGATCGTCGAATTATTCTTTTGTGGAACTGACTGCGGAATATGAGTTGCATAGTCCGAACTATCCAATCCTAAAGACATATCCCTGTTTATGGTTTTCAGTATTTCAACGAAGTCAGCACCATTGTTGCAATCCAAACCTTTCAACTGCCCAACGAAAAAGAAGCAATCTCCGCTGTAATTATCATTGCCGAAATCTTTTATGCGATAGATATTGTTACGACGGTCAAAATACACATTACACGAAGCCTTACGGTCTTCATACAATGGATTCAGAAAATTACGACCTGTTTTCCATTGTACCGAAATATAGTGTTTGAATACATTCAGACCATTATTTGTCCGTCTTAATAGTTCGTCTTTGTTGAGCATATAGTTTATGATTATTTATGAGGTCATTCATACATTCTTCGGTACTGCGAATTCTCTTCTCATTAAGCATTCGCTTAATTTCCGCAATGGTGTAATATGATTTTCCTGAAATGATTGAATATGAGATCAGTCGATTGCTTCGTAAGCGTTGAAGTGTTCTCTCACTGATTTTGAGAAAGGTGCAAACTTCGTAACTATCCACCCACATTTCATCAGGGTTGACTGTATCATCATCCTGATGATCTACGACAAACTTTGCTATGGCATTAATCTTTGTGACTAAATCTTTATACGCCTGCGATTCTATTGTTATGACATCCATATTCGTAACTATTTAATTCGCTGCAAAGTTCGGGGAAAGGATAATACAAAAACAGGGGGAGTAGTTAACTACTCCCCCAAGTTTAGAATATAATTACAAGTAATTCAGCTAATTATAAAATTATTCTTTTTCATTTTGTTTCAAAGGCTTGATTTTCCGACTTCGTTCCAAACTTCCTTTGAGAAAATCTAATGATTTTGTCAGGTTACAAGATTTTCGATTATAAACCTCTGCCTGCTTATCGTATATGCTTCCAAAATTGCAATTGAAAACATATTCAAAAGCTCTTGCCAATTGCACCAAAGATGCAGGTTTACCGTTTCGGTTTTTTATTTCTTTTGAAAGAAAAATACTCATCACTAATTCCGCCAACCCGATAATTCCCAGTCCTTTTGCTTTGGGGATTACATAGAGTTCCGACTTAAACGATAGTTCTTCTGTTAGAGAAAATCTTTCCGGGTATTGTATCTTTAGTTTTAGCAATTCCATTTCAGAATGTAGAAAGCTCAAAGCCTTTCGGATGTAATTAAACTTAATCATATCCCCCCCCCGACTCGTAAAGTGATGATGTTTTTATTGAATCTATCTCGATACGGGAGTGATTCAATAGACGAAACACTTTCGAGTAATCTGCCTCTGAGTTGCTTGTTTCTGTAATCTGCTTAACAAAAGATTCATACGAAGTTTGAATTTCTTTGTTCGATACTTGCGAAGGTTCAGACAATAGTCTGAAAAACTCCTTGGTTGTTAAATCATTCATAGACATAATTTTTTAATGTTAGACGTTATGTGATAGACATACAAAGTCTTTCTTATGCCTGTATATAATCCTCATTTAAGAGGTGATCTTCCCCTGCAATGTATCAAATGTATCTGCTAATTCTAATTTTATTCCGGTTTCAAGGGCAGCGAAGTGTTTCTTGCCACAGGTTATTTTTGCTCTCTCGGTTGGTTTTATAGCGTCTTCAAACAAACCGCCCTTAGTCTCTACAACAAAATAAAGTTTCTGCTCGTTACCGTCATCCCAAACAAGTGCCCAGTCGGGATTATAGGCTCCCAATGGCGTATCAATCTTAAACCAGGAGGGTAGTTTGGTAAACACCTTAACATTATCGGAGCTTTCAAATCGTTGTGCCATACTGCGCTCTGTTTCCGAATCATAAATCACATAATCGTAGGGTGATTTGTTACTTTCCAGTAAGTTGCTGCTTAGATAACCTTGCAGCTCTTTGTTTTCAAACAGTTCCTGACACCACATATCCTTATCTATCCGCTTGTATTTGATGCCATCAACCAATAAGAGGCGCATCTCGTTACGAATGATATCAATAACCGATTCGATAAAGGCTTGAGGATTTTTCTTAAACGCTTCCAGGCGTTTGCTCCCAATCAAGATAGAGACGATGGATTGACGGGTCAGTCCGGTCTCGTTTTGCAGGTAAGTAACAATATCCGGCAGTATCGAAACCGTATCGTCCATAATCCGTGTCGATTCACGAGGAGAATCTTCTCCCTCCAGAACGCCCCCTTCGGTAATCGCTAATTTTATTTTGCGGGTAACAAAGCGTCCTTTGCCTACCACCACCTCTTCGTATATCCGTTGAGCGCATTGCCCTATCAATTTGTCCGAATCAATCTTTACGGAGTACGTCGTTTTGTATTTTATCCGATCCCACAGATTTTTGAAATCTTCGTTGTGGATAAAGAACTCTTTCTTAAACGTTACCCGACGCACATCGTCCCGGTTTTTAATATTCATAAAGTTTCCGCTGATACGCTTCAATACTTTCAGAATCGGCATTTTGATATAGTCAAACTCTTCGGGAATAGCTACCCGGTTATCACGCAAGTCTATTTTCAGCTTTTCCTGCACTTTAGCGGCAACTTCTTTGGTCTTCTTATTAACCACCTCTTCTCTGACATAGCCTTTCTCCACGAAATAGTCGTAAAGTCGAACCGATTTTTCTTCGTTCAGATATATCGCTTTGTCCTGATTCGCACCTACTTCGATACGGGCGAAAGAATGTTTATGCAGGTAACCGAACTTAATTCCGGTATCTTCCTCTATTTCATTCTGCAACGCTTTGGCGAACTCTTCATAGCTTTCGTTTGCCATCACAGTAAGTGTGTTTACGTCAAAACCTTTTACCCGTTCGCCATCCTGATTGACACACAGGCGAAGTCCACGTCCAATCTCTTGTCTTTTCTTAATTTCTTTCGTTGTATCATTAAGCGTACAGATTTGGAACACATTCGGATTGTCCCAACCCTCACGTAAGGCGGAGTGGGAGAAAATAAAGCGAAGCGGAGTGTCGAAACTCAGCAACCGTTCTTTATCACGCATAATTAAGTTGAAAGCATCATCATCTTTAGCCGTTTTCCCGGAGGTATCCACAAAACGTTCGAACTTATCTTTCTTGTTTGATGCTTTGCTTTGCTTGTCTACCGAGAAATATCCATCGTGGATCTGGCTAACATCCACATCCTTGTCCTTCATTTCATTAAATAAAGAACGATATTTCGGTTTCTGTATCAGGTTGTTATATTCTTCTTCAAAAATACGGGCATACTTCCCGTTTTGGCGATTCCCTTCAGCATCGTACTCCCGGTAGTTGGCGACTTTGTCGATAAAGAACAGGCTCAGCACTTTTATTCCTTGCGGATTGAGCAATACCTCTTTGTCAAGATGCGCCTCGATGGTCATGCGTATTTGCTCTCGTTTCAGCAGGTCGTCACTCAAACTCCCCGAAACAACCCCTTGTTCTATAATTTTATCGTTGCTTGTAAACGACATATTCCAGCGTTCGTTGTCGTACCAAATATCTTCCACAATATACCCTTCGTATTGTTCACGTCCGGTTATATCAAATAGATCCTGACCTTGTTTTACCCATGCTTTCTTGCGGTCAACCTTCCCTTTGTTTTGAAAATCCAATTCCACTTGCGCTCTAATACCGGCTTTGTTGTCCACTTTTATCAGGTCGATATACGCATCGTTTTGGAAGCCTTCCACAGAAGCGGTAGCCACTTCAATCTGTTTCACCAATTTCAGCTCGTAAGCATCTACCGAATCGAGCTTATACATCATGTTGTAAGGCGTGCGGTGTGTGGCAGAATAACGCAAACAGCAGAGCGGATTAAGTGCAGCGATCGCTTCTTTGGCTTTATCGGTATTATCCACACTTTGCGGTTCGTCGATAATCACTATCGGATTCGTTTCTTTAATCAGCTCAATGGGTTTGTAGCCCAACTTATCGTTGTAACGGTGGATGATGTTCGATTTGTTGTTTTCGTCTTCACTTTCGAAACTTTTGCGGAATGCATCAATATTGATCACCATAATCTGAATACTGTCACCCGTGGCAAACGAGCGTACTTGCTCCAATTTGGTAGCATCGTACACAAAATAATCGTACACTACATTCTCGTATTCGCCTTTGAAGTGTTCTTTGGTGATTTGTAAGGATTTGTATGTACCCTCTTTGATGGCGATGCTCGGCACTACAATGATAAATTTGGTAAAACCGTAACGCTTATTGAGTTCAAAGATCGTTTTCAGATAGACGTAGGTTTTACCTGTACCGGTCTCCATTTCTACAGAGAAGTTCATTCCCTCTTTCTTGAAACTCTCGGTCGTCGATTGCGGCACGCCGTTGCGCAATTGGATGCGCTGGATATTGGCAAGCATATCCTCCTCGATCATCTTTATGGAGTTGCTGATACCGATGGTCGCACGTTGAAATAGCGAACTTTCTTCGCCCTTGATGGGCGTGATAGAGAAGTTGCTTTGGAAAATCTCTTCACCTTCAAAGATGTCGCAGATACTGTTTACCGCATCATCCTGATATTCGAGGTGACTCTCGAATTTTAATGTCATATTTTTAGCCATACTGCGTCCTCTCTTTAAACGGTTGCCACATTCGTAATACCGTGCTGTTTCAGGATCAGCAGCGTATTGGTTTTCACCTCGTCCGAACCATTAAATCCGGCTTCTTTGAATACCACCCGGCAATTGGCATCCACACCTTCGGGGCTTATCTCTTTGTATAGTTTGCCGATACCGTCGGCAACTGCCGTGGATAGACTGTCTGCCAAGCAGACAATCAACGAGCCGGCGCCCATTTCGTACACGGTTTTTCCATCTATGGTGTGACGGTTAATCTTTTCGGTCAGCTCAATGCCGTACTTGATCAATATTTCGTAGAGAAGATCATCTTCGCTTCTATCTTCTTTGATATTAAACAATGAGTTATTCAGTGCTGTTTCCAGATTGTCGGGGTCGCTATCCCACGCATTGATATTTGAACTGTCGAGCTTAAATACTTTGAAGCCATAATCTTGTGTATCAGGAGCCAAATCAATAAATAAACCATCTTTTTGGGCTTGCTTATGTATGTCTTCTTCTTTTTTTTCTCTGATCTTTTTTCCGGCACGACGGATGCGTTCTTTGGCTATTTCGGGAATGGTGGCATAACCAGCTTTCCGAGCTTCGCTCTCTTCGGGTGTTGGTTCGGGTAATTGTACACAGATGTATTTGCGGTTGCCTCCGTCTTCGGCATTGAGTTGCATCACCGCATGGGCCGTGGTAGCAGAGCCGGAGAAGAAGTCGAGGATGATGTCGTGTTTAGATGTATGTAGCTCCAATATTTGAGTCATCATTTCTATGGGTTTTGGATTTTCAAATACTAAGCTCCCAAAAACTTCTTTAACCCATCTGGTGTCAATAGAATTGTCAAAATACCAGAAATTGTCGGGTACTGATACGGTATCTTCCTCAAGATAACTTTTCATTCCTGGAGGTGTATTATTGTCGCCATACCAAATTAAATCTTCGTTTTGTAACCTCAATAACTCCTCGTATGATTTTCCCCATCCTCTTTTCGGAATAATGCATTCCTCTCCTGTATTTGGATTTGTGATTGTGTAGTTTTTTGGACCGCCTTCTCTTGATAAATCTGCATCTTTAAATACTCCGTTTTTGTCAACTTTATTCCATCTACTTAAATGTGTGTATTTCGGTCTTGTGTACATTTCCTTTATCTCAGCAGTAATCTCATCAATAGATAGTCCTTGCTCCTTAAGTTGTTGAAATTTTGAATTAATATCTTTAGCTCCTTTTTTCTTTATCCTCCAAAAAACATCTTTTAGGGATTTCGTATTTTTAGCAAATAATAATACATACTCAGTTGTTACACCAATGAGTTTTGATTGATTCTTCATTGAGTTATTTTTATGTATTGCTTGTGCCACAAAATTCTCTTCCCCAAAAATCTCATCACAAACTTTCCGCAAATTCGCCACCTCATTATCATCAATCGAAATAAAGATCACCCCATCATCCGTCAGCAGGTTGCGAGCAAGTTTCAGTCTCGGATACATCATATTGAGCCAGTTGGAGTGGTAACGCCCGTCGCTTTCGGTATTGGTAGATAGCTTTTTGTCTTGCCCCGTCAGTTCCAGATAGTTCTTCATGTTATCCGTATAGTTATCCTTGTACACAAAGTCTTTCCCGGTATTGTAGGGCGGGTCGATATAAATCATCTTTATACGGCTATGGTAGCTCTTTTGCAAAAGTTTCAATACCTCCAAGTTGTCGCCCTCGATGTAGAGATTATCGGTCGTATTCCAATCCACGCTCTCTTCGGGGCAGGGGCGCAGTGTACCTGTGCTTCGCTTTTGGGCTTCACGGCGTGCGTTGGCTTTGCCTGCCCAGTTGAGACAGAAACGCTCTTCGGCGGTGTCGCCATAGTTACCCAGCAGGTCGTTGAGTGCTTCAAAGTCCACACGACCTTCCTTTATCACTTCGGGGAAAATCTGTTTCAGCAGCTCCAGATTTTGTGCCACCAAATCTGCGCTTTTGCTTTCGGCTTGCGGTATGTTTGTCTTTTGCATAGCTATATCAATTGATTTTTCAATATTTTTTCTTGTTGTTGTAACTCTTTCAGTTTTGTTGTCAGCTTTAAACGGAGGTTGAATTGCGTTTCCGCTTTTACTTCAGCGGTTATTCGTTTTTGTTCCATGCGGTTGGTATTTAACTGTTCCAGCAAGACACGGTATTGCTCTGTTTTCTGCCTGTCGCTTTCGAGATAGATACCTGCCTCGTCGGAAACTGCCAGCATCAACAGGCGGTTTGCCAAGGCTTCGAATAGTTCTTTCAGTGAATTACAGCGGATGCGTGCTATATCCAACGAAGGCAACCAAGCACAAATAATGCTATCGTCGCCTTCAGGTACAAAGAAACGGGTTATTTGTTGTTCTTCCATCACCCGCCTTGTTTTGTCCGCCTGATTGATTCGTTTTACGCACCAATTCACGCAAAAACTTTCGCCACACTGAATCACTAAAAACATCGAAGCCGGAAAGGCTTTCTGTACCATGGTAGCTATCGGCATCGCTTTAGCCGGATTCTTGATACTTACTTCGGCAATGATGATTTGGTCGTAAGCCTGTTCATCATCCATGTATGCAGCCAATCCAATGGTGCGGGTCTGCAATAAACCTTTCATCGTGAGCTTTTCTATCTCTTCACGCAACAACCGTTTTTCCCCGGAAGACAAAGGTGCTTTCTCGGCAAAAAGTTTTTTGCTGATAGGCGTGTTGATTAATGCCCCGGACGGTATGTTGAAGTACTCTATCATTATAGGTTGATTTTTCTTATCCTGTCGGTAAGCTCTTCCATCCTCTCGATAATTTTATCGAATGTTTTTTTGTCTTTATCATAAATGAAACTCTCTTTCATGTTTTCGTAATCTTTTCTCCAACTCCCCATCAAGTGGTCGGGAGGACATATCCGGATCTGAGCAGGTTCGTGTGTTGTATAGTCAACATCCTTTATGCTGTTGAACTTTTGACGATGATTGACAACGGCTTTGTATAAGTCCGTATCTTGCAACGCTGATTGAGCGAAAGAGCTATCCATCATCTTTTCCAAATCGTATAAATGTCTTGACATCCTATCCGTGCGTGGATTTTCCTTTTGATACTCCTCGTGCAACAAGAATATTTTTTCCAAAAAGGTGCGTTCCGGCAATACAGACTTAAAAAGTGACTTTATTTCGCTATCAATTTCAGGAAACCGGGAATGGATAAGCGTTGCAATTTCTCGATTTTCAAACGGCTCGTCAAGAGACATGGCACTGAACTCAATCTTGACAACCGGAAGGAGGTAATCTATTTTAGTCGGAAGAATACTTTTGTATTTTACTTCTACTAAAGTTACCATATCGCTACTGTTTTTTGTAACAAGCTCAACTTTATAACCTGTTATTCCTTCTGAAGAAAGTATGCTATCTAACTCGGGGAGCAACTTCTCTTCTATGTAATGGAAAGCTTCTCGGCGAATTTTTGTTCGTTGCTGATTGGTTTCTTCAGGTAGATCGAAAAACGAACGACTTATAGTCAAATCTATATCTTCACTGAAGCGACTAATCAATCCCCACGCTTTACTGAGGGAAGTTCCGCCCTTGAATTGCAAAAAATCCGCCCACGAAGATTTTGACAATGCTACCAAAATGGCCGTTACCCACCAATCCTTTTCAATTGCCTGTTCTGCTGAAATTTTTCTGGCCACTGCTGTTTGTTGTTGTAAAACCATTTTTTCATCTTCGCTATAATTCAGCCAAATACTCATTCTGTTACTGTTTTTATGATTGGTAATAGCAATTCTTTCATCCATACCGGCGACAGGTATAAATCGTGCATCATTGTTGCTCGCTCTTCGGCATCACTCTCCGAAAGAAGCTTACTTATTTTGTCCTTTATTTCGTCCGTTACCTGATTTTCTCCAAGTTCTTTTAGTGCAATAATTATCAATGGCAGAAGCTTACCCTTGAATTGAAAGTTTTTCTGAACAACATTTTTGAAAATAATATTTCTTTCGCCAACTTGCACTTTTCGCTTAGCTCCGTTGGTAATATATACGGCGTTCATCGGTACTTGAGTAGAAAAGCCCAAAATATTTAAGGCAGTATCACCGGTTGGCATAATCTGAGCCCTGTCTCGTTCGGCTATTTTGTGGGCAATTTGGTCAATCGTAGGGTGCAGAACACCAAATTGCGTTTTTATGGGATTCATATAGATGCCGGTTGCCACACGAACAATGATGCCTTCATTTTGCAGACGGGATAACGTTCGGGTAACAAGGCTATCATTATTTAAATCTTCAAAATCACGCACAGTGAACAAATCGCCTTTCTTAAAGCGAGTTACTCGATCTCTAACTTTTTGTGAAATATTCTCTTCCATTATTAAACCCCAATAATATTGTCCGAAATATTCGGTAGATTTCGGACAAAGATAAAGAATTATTTCCGCTTGACAACAACAAATGCCACAATATCAAAATCGCTTTGTGAGGTAACCCCTTCGGCATTGAGCGAAACTAATTCTGTAGAGAAAAACGAAGCAGCACCTACCTCTTGCGATTTACCGATGACACTCTCAATGGCTAACTGAAAAGCGGACGAATAGGCTTTCATATTAGCATAGTTCTTTGTCTCTTTTTTTAGGTTTTGTGCCAACTCTGCCAGCACTTCCGTTTTGCCCTGACACAGCTTTTTCAGATAATCCAAACAACGTTTTCCCTGCATATAGCCCAAAACTGGTTCTCCACCTTCGCCCATATAAACCAAATAATAAGGAGCCAACAGGCTTTGCCCTTTTTGTTGTACAGAGCTACGCATACAGAAAATAGTTCCGGGAGGTATCTCTTCATCGTCTGTTTCAACTACGGCATGAATCCCCAAAGGAATATTCTGCAAATCGACAAGGTGGTTTTTCTCGTATTCCATAATGTCCATCCGGAAATCGTTCATGTTGGTATCCGTAATGGTTATTCCACCTTGGATATCTTCCAAATCGAGTACTGTACTTTGGAGTTGCTCCAGTTGCTTGCGACGATATTCCAAATCGGTCATTTCGTCGTTTTCATTCATCTCTATCAGGTTCTCCTCGCCCGTAGCAGAAATATCGAGTAAGACCATTTTGCCTTTTACCCGGCTCTCAAGGTTAATATACTCGTTCAACTCCATATTCGGCCAGAAGTTGACCAACTGGATTTGCTCGTTTTTTGAACCTAAGCGGTCGATACGCCCGAATCGTTGAATGATACGCACCGGGTTCCAGTGGATGTCGTAATTGACCAGGAGGTCGCAGTCTTGCAGATTTTGCCCCTCCGAAATACAATCGGTGGCAATGAGCAGGTCAATTTCCCCTTTTGCATGGGGAAATGTTTTGTGGCGTTCTTTGGAAAAAGGCGAGAAGTGCGTAAGCAACTCGTTCATCTCTTTCCGTTCAATACCGGGAAAGTTCGTTTTGTTTGTTCCGCTTCCTTTGATTAAAGCGGCGTACAATCCGTATTCTTTCAATATCCACTCCGACAATTCTTTATAAAGGTAAGTAGCGGTATCCGCAAAAGCCGTGAATACAATCACTTTTTTGTTATTGTCGTTAAGCGGGTTTTCTATTTTGTGGGCAATGACCTCTTTCAGGCGAGTCAGTTTTTCGTCACGAGTAGTGGATATGGTAGCAGCACTTTCCATGAGTTTGGTTAACGTATCCCGATCGTACTCCAACTCCTGCCGCCATTTTACCAAATCGATATCCTGTAGCAATACTTTTACCTTGTTGCCAATCAGGTAGTCGCTTTCATCATCCTCGATATCAATGTTGTCAATCGTGACAGAGCTGTCGGAAAGCTCCGTAATGTGTTCTATCTTATACAGATTGTCATTGACCTGCTCCAGCAACGCTTTTATACTCAGATAAAACGAATAGATGGAACTTTCCATCCGTTTCAGGTAGTTCACCCGCATCAAGTCCACCAAGTTCTTTTCACGGTCGGATTGCTTAAATACACTTCCGGTACTTAATTGATAGTCGTATTTAGCGGCATACTCTGCCTTTTTCTCTTCTTTGAGAGAAGATATAGGCGAGAAATTTGCCAAATTCAGCTTGCGAATAGCATTGTTGATATTACGTAACGAAGGAAACAGTTGTTCACTGTCGATATCGGTTTTTTCGTTTATCGGTCTCAGACGCGTCGGAAACCTTCCCACATCCGCCGAATCGTAATATTTCACGATATGCTTGCGTGAACGGGCGATAGTAAGCATGTCCAATAGTTTGAAATAACGATTATCCAACCGGTCGAACAACTCGTTTATATTCCGATCCGAATATTTTGCCCAATCGGAAAACTGCCGCTGCGCCAGCTTCATTACGTTGGATATATTATCTATGCCCTCTTCATCGAACACGCTGTCGTCGCCTTCCGTGATAAACGATATTTGGTTTTTGAGATCATTCATCCGGTTGTTCACCGGTGTCGCCGAAAGCATCAACAGTTTTGTTTTTACACCCTTTTTGATGACTTCATTCATCATTCGGGCATAACGGGTCATTTCGCCTTTAGAGGGATAGCTGTTTCTGAAGTTATGCGATTCGTCTATTACGACCAAATCATAATTTGACCAATTAATTGTCGCCAAGTCAATATCGCCCGATTTACCCCGCACACGAGTTAAATCAGTATGGCTAAGCACATCGTAATTGAAACGGTCGTTAATCAGAATGTTTCGCTTGTCGTTTTGCGTATAAACTGTCCAGTTGTCACGCAACTTCTTGGGGCAAAGTACCAATACACGGTCATTTCGCAATTCGTAATATTTGATAACGGCAAGTGCTTCGAATGTTTTTCCGAGCCCCACACTATCGGCAATAATACAACCGCCATATTTTTCAATTTTCTCGATAGCCCCCATTACACCATCTTTCTGGAACTTGTAAAGTTTATTCCAAATTTCTTTATCTTTAAATCCGGTTCTTGATTTAAAAATCTTATCGTCGGCAAAATCAACAATGGAATAATGAAAAAGATGATGCAAAATCATGTAATACACAGCATCGGGAGAGTAGTCCTTAAACCCTTTTTTTAACTCATCCAAAGCCAGTTTTGTAATCTCTTTGGACATGGAAGTATCCGACCATATTCCGTCAAACATTTGTTTGTATTGCGCCACCTCTTCTTTTTTGTTGTGAAGAATATGTAGCTGTGGTTTCTCCGAGTTGATAAAACCCAATGAATCTGCACAGAAGTCTGCCATACCGGGATTGATTACACAGCTATCGTGCTCATTTTGGATAAATATTAACTTAAATCCGAATGAATTAGGAACTCTCAAAGCACGAATACGACTTCTTTCAAGTATGTGGGTACATTCTTCTGCTGCATATCGTAGTAAGAGTTGCCTTTTCAGTCCTCCCTCTTCGGCGGTTCCCCAAAAAGTATTATCCAAGGCAATGGATACCCCTTGAGGATTTTTTGTTTGCGGGTTTGATAAAAGCAGGATTTTTAATCCTTTTGTGTGTTTCATTTTTTCCCGCAAAAGATAAAAGGCATAGATGCTAAACATTCCGGTACTGACAGACACCGAAGTGTTTGAATCTAACCGTTTAGCTATCTCATGCTCAACTGTTCGGCCCTGTTTGTTATCTAATATTTCCATACGCTTGGTTGCTTGCTACTTTTTAGTTGTATGAAGTAACTCTCGAACATCCACATCCAAAGCTTCTGCAATCTGACGAAAAACGTCAATAGAGGGCTGCGCCTTATTGGAACACCATCTTGAAACAGTTGCTTCATTCTTTCCTATTGCTTCGGCAAGCCAGCGATTTGTTCTATCGTTCTCCGCTAAAACAACCTTAATTCTATTGATTACTTTTTTATCGGTCATATTATGATTATTTTCATCAAATATTTGACGCTATTAATCGCAAATATACGGTTTTCATTTAAACTAAACACAGAAAAAAGACAATAATTTCAATCATAAAATAACGAATCAGAGGTGCAAGGTGCAAGTATATCTATATAGATATCTTGCACCTTGCACCAAACTTAAAACATTGTGATTCAAAATAGTTGTTGATTTGAAAATAAGTTGTAACTTTGAACTTGAATTTTATGACGACAGATTAGTGCCAATAGCAGCCAAGATTGCCAAAAGTAAAGCAGAAGAAGACGCTAACCTAATTTGTACCCCCATAAAGGTCTTTGAAATAATAAAACACTGAATATTAGTGGTCTGACAAATTTAATTCAAAATTAGTCTGACTGCCAAAATAGGAAGTTTGGAAATACAGTGGTGGAAGCACTTAAATACAGTTAGTTAGGAGTTCCTAACCTAAACTGTACCCCCTAAGAAAAAATGAGGGAGTAAGATGCTGAAAGAAAGCAGATTATCTTACAAAGGTGGCTTTCCCGTCCATACCGCAAAAGCAGCTTTTTAAAGCTGCTTTTTTTATTGTATTTTGGCGTAAATAGCAGAAAACCCGCTATTTATAAGGGATTACGACTAAAGTAATTTTACCAAGAATAACCGCAAATTTTCTACCCATTTTCTACCCATTTTATTTAACCGTATTTGTTTATCTGAAATATTTATATTTCCTTTGTCATACCTATTAAAAATTAAATGATTATGGAAGCTACCATGTTCAATGTGGTTTATAACCGCAAAAAGAAACTATTATCAAATGGTACGGCGTTGATTCAGGTTGAAGCATATTTAAACTCAAAAAAGAAATATTTTTCAACAAATATTTATCTGTCACCGGATCAATGGGATAACAAACACAAAAAAATAAAAAACCATCCGAACGCTCTTAAGCTTAACCGGCAAATTTCTGACTTTGTGGCAAAATTACAAAGCATGGAACTTGATCGGAGAAATGCGGGAAAACCTTTTTCACTTGACATATTGAGTGAATTTATGAAAGGTAAGTTTACCAATTCGTTTACCGAGTTTATGGGAAACGAAATAAAAGCTGAAAAAATTGCACCTGCAACAAGAATAGGGCAATTAACTACGCTGAAAGCATTACAATCATTCAAAAAAGAAATATTTTTTGATGAGCTCACATTTGATTTATTATCAAATTTTGAACGGTTTTTATTTGATAATGGATTAAGTGTTAATACTGTAAATAAATATTTTCGACATATCAGAAAATTTACCAACCTTGCAATTAATAAGGATCTGTTTGATTTGAATCGTTACCCGTTCCGAAAATTTAAAGCAAAAACAGAATCAACAAGTAGAGAGTACTTAAGCCCAGAAGAATTAATGAAACTAGAGAAAATTGTTTTGAATCCAAGTCAAAAACACCTACAAAAAACACTTGATATGTTTCTGTTTTCATGTTATACCGGTCTAAGATTTAGCGATATAAGTGCATTGAGCCGGAATAACATACAAATTATAGACGGAAATATGTGGATTATAACCACTATGATAAAAACAAATGAGATTGTAAGGATCCCTATTTATTTGATGTTTGGTATGAAACCTATAGATATACTAGATAAATACATGGATCCTGAGAGAAAATTTATTTTTGATGATTTGACAAACCAATATGTAAACCGTTGCTTAAAGGATTTGGCTGAGATTGCAGGCATAAAAAAGAACGTAACCTTCCATACAGCAAGACACACACAGGCAACATTTTTACTTTACAAAGGGGTAAATATTACGACGGTACAAAAATTACTAGGACATAAAAAGCTGCAAACAACGCAGATATATAGCAAGGTAATGGACAAAACAATTATCAATGAGTTACAAGCTGTAAAATTTGGGTGAACTGTTTAACTTTGTAAGAAATATTTTATTTTGATAATACAATATAAGTAAGAAAATGAGGAATATAACCGTTAAACACTATCTAAATAAAAGAGTAAACCCGGTAATTTTAAATGAGGAATTTCTTTATCCGGTTTACATTCAGATAACAATTAATAGAAAAACTACTCAAATGAGGAGTATTTCACTAGGTATGTTTACTGAAAGTGAATTTGATAAATACCAAAAAGGGGATGATTATAAAGGTGAGTTTATAAATGCGGGAAAGCTAACAAAAGATTTTTTCTCCAAAGAAGTAAGCAGAGTGAAAAAGTCTTTTGAATTTATGGTTAATAAATATGGTGTATCAATTGATAAACAGTTGTTGTCCAATATGGTAACTTATATTGAACCATTATTTCTTAATTGGACAAAGCCAGTTCTAATTAAAATGTGCTGGGATTATCAAGAAATAATTAAAGAGAAAGAAATATTATATCGTGCGTTCAACAAGGAAGAAACACTGGTAAAATCAATTGATGATATTAGAAAATCTTTTGAAGTAGATTTAAAACAAAAAATTCCAAATGATGATTTTTTGTTTTGGAAGAATATAAATAGTTTATTAAGGTATTTAGGATCAGATAGCATTTTTATAGATTTCGCATTTTCATGTAAACAAGAAATTGAAAACACTAAAGGTCTCAATGAAAAAGATAAGTTTTTAAAACAGCTTGAGAGTATTTTAATGAGCGAATTGTAAGACTACAAGAAATAGGTAAATAAGTTTACGTGGATTTTTTTTCAAAAGATTCACGTTTTTTTTTGCATAATGTTTGGATAATCCAAACATTCGTTATACTTTTGAAAATGTTTGAGACAACAAAACAAAATAATTAAAAATTATGGATCTACAAGAAATTAAAAAACAGCTGCCAAGTGGGGCGATAATTGAAATCGCTAAAAGGGCAAATACAGCCCCGTCAACCGTTTGCCAAGCATTTAAAGGCAAAGTGAATAGTGCAAAAAAAATTGTCATCATGAATGCCACGGCCGAATATTTAAGTGAGTTCAAAGCCCAGGAAAGAGAAGCGATGGAAGCACTACAAAACGCCATGTCTGTATAATGTACAGGTATGGAGTTCATGTTTAAATGATGTTTAAATGGTATTTAAATTAAAATGATTATAACCTATTAAAAATTAAATGATTATGGTAACTATTAAAGATGAGAAAAAGTTTATTGAATCTGCAAACAGAGTGTTTAATCAAAATGGAACGCCGAAAGAATTAGCCAAAGAGTTAGACAATGCCATGTTTGAGATTATGAGGAGTGCGTGTAATAGCGGGGTTGCAGCTGGGGAATATGAGTTTGACATGATTGCCACTATACGTGATATCAGAGATTTATTTATCGAACTGGATCATAATAACCAAACAAAATAAATATGAACACACAATTAGTGGTGATAACGGTTCCGGCCGAAGAATGGAACGAGACAAAAGACATGATTAAAAGCCTTTGCAGTGAAGTTGGAAAACTCACTACAACAAAGGATAAAGAACTTCTAACACCGAATGAAGTTTGTGAACTGCTAAAAATCGGGCGAACTACGTTTCAAAGATATATTTCAAGTGGAATACTGGAGCCTGTAAGGGTTAACAGAAATAAATACAGTAAAATATACGTGAAACGTTCAGATATCGAAGCCCTGATAAATGAAGGAAATGAGTAGTTGCAAAAAAAGAGCGCACCCACTCACGTGGTCACGCCCCATACCTATTAAAAATTAAATGCAGTAATTGTGCACTCAATTTTATATACAAAAGTAAGAATAATATTTTAATAATCAAATAAGAGTAAAAATGAAAGAAGCTATTTACACAGACAAACAGAGGGTTGAGACCATTAAAAATGTATGCTCATATGCACAAACCACCATGCAGTCAATCTATGACGAACTGGTTAAAACCGGATGTGAGTTTACAGCCAGGGAAATTTTAGATATCTGGCAGATGCAAGCAGATGAAGATTACATCAAAGGTATGATTGTAAAAAAGAAATTGGAAACAGATCCACCGGTTATGTTCGGGATGAAGCTGTCAGAGAACAAATTGTCACAAATGATTGAAGTTGATAATATGGCCGAAATATTGGCCACCTACAAAAAAAAACAATTATACATCAATAATGATAGCGCAGCTACTGTAGGATATGCGGATAAATTTCTCTCCATTATTGATGGTGTTGTTTCATTGGCCGTTGATTATGAAACCACAATTGCAGACGATTGCACGCTGTTTGTAACGACACTAGAACAGCAGGAAAAAGTGACCAAATTAGTAAATATTGCGGAAGCATTGAACGGCCTGGACGGTGTATTATTACCGGGATGGCGGGGAGAAATCGAAATAGAGGGACTAAAAGAAGTCAATAAAAAGTATGTGCCTGACATGAAGCAAATAGCGCATATCATGAAAAGATAGGATTCTTCTGTATTTGTTTGGTTTATCAAATTTCCCCCACCCGGAAACGCCGGGTGGGTTTAACGGTAAAAATATGGCAAAAAAAATTTACTATGGTGAAGCTGAAGTTTACAACAAAGCCACCAAAAAAACGGAAATAATACCAGGCTTAATTTTTAAAGAGGGTGATCCCCCGGAAACCAAAAGGAATTATGTACTAAAAGGTATTGACCCGGGAAAGCGAAACAGTTATCAAATAATTAGGTTTGTGTTTGAAACTGCTAAATGTACTGGGATAACAACATATTAAAGCACCATTAAATGAAAGGTAAATGTTTGATAAGATGATATTCATAGAAAGTATTGATATCGAATCAGAGGCAGAACAAATAGCAGAACTGAATAGGTTAGAAAAGTGGGAGAATGAACAAAGAATAAAATATGAATGCAACGATTCTGCAAAGTTTACCGGTATTTATATCAACATTAGGGAAAACAGAGTGCAAATTAAATGCAGTTTGCACAAATATTATAATAAGATGGTAACAGGAATTTTGGAAAATGACGGGATGTTTACCATCACAGAAGCCCGGCAGGCATTATACTCACTGTTTAATGAAATTGGTGTTTATGCAGATCGGGCAATTATAACAAATTATGAAATAGGCATTAATATACCAACAGATTTTGAGCCTATTAAATATATAGAGTTGATGAACTGCATTAATACAGGAAGAAATGCGAAAAACAAGAAAGAAATGTTTGTTGATGCCTATTTTCATAAAAATAGACAGAAAACAACAGAAAAGCGCAAAACGATAAAGAAAGTGTTTAAAGTTTATGACAAAGGATTTGAAAAAGCTGATAGGAAACGGACTGAATCAATAGAAGAGAATATTTTAAGAATTGAAACAACGTATAAACGGCAATATATAAAGGTTGACAATTTTTTCCGGCCTGAAAATATTCAGAGAATAACACATACATTTTTAATGGATTGGGTAAATGTGGAATTTGAAAGAATGGTTACAGCTGATAAAGGAGTAAAACCAAGCCAAATATTAAACGCAGGGAATATCTTAAAAATTGGCCGTTCTGAATATTTGGAGCAAATAAATAATGATCTAAGAAACGGGATTTTAACTAAGAGGCAACACCGAACAAAACGGGAGTTTATCCGTAATTGGGATTGTAATAAACAAAAATACAGGATGGTCCCAACTGATTACGAAACAGAATACAAAGAGAAAATAAAGCAATTATTCAATATTGCAAAGAAATAAAATTGAATGACTATATAGTCATAAATGGAAAAAACATAAATAAATGATAATCAGCTATATATAGAATGAAAAATTAAAAATGGCAAAGATGGGCACAAATGGCAAAGGAAATTTGAATTTTAGGGACACTTATAAGCGTCTTTACATACATGGGTAACTTGTCCTATACATCCCGAAGGGATGCGGTTCACCGCATCAAAGGGATGCAACCAAAAAAAAGTATGAGAAAAAGAAAAAGAATAAATGAGCCTGTTTGTAATTCCCGGTGTATGAAGATGGGAAAAGTGGAATTTAGTAACACCCCAAGTAAGGAACAGAGGTTTGAAATGATATGGAACAGAATAAAGAATGAAATTAACAAGTGAGTTTTATTAATAATCTGCAAACATGGCATACAACAAAAAGTACTATCTATTGAGAGTTAAAGAAGTGAATGAGGCCTTTCAAATGTATCACGATAAAGGATATCCGGCCACATGGATATATAGGAACCATATAAAGAACGTTTTTCACATAAGTAAATCAACAATGGATCGTTACCTGGGGATTCCATACAAACGAGATTTAAGAAGGATCGGGGAAAATGAGAAAGAAAAAGAAATGAAAATCAGAAACACATAGTAAAAAACTAGTTGAATCAGATATGTTCAATTTTTAAAGCAAAAGATTTGAATTTACTGTACCGGTTTCAAATACTACCCAAAAATGAGAAAAATAAAGCATTACGGGTATTTGGCATATTTACAAAATACAAAGATGATTAAGAAAAGGGGGAAAAATGTATCAAAGTAAGCAAGGGGAAAGGGTTACAAAACATAAAACAATACAGGGGGTTATGTTTCTCATTTTTTCAATAAATACCCAACCCAGAACACCATATAAAAAAGAGATTTAGTTTACATTTAATTTATAAAAAATGGAATAATTTCAATAATACCCAAAGCAATGAAAAATCAAAATCAAAATCCTAAACCCCAACGGCAAAAATATACACCTGAACAGAGAGAGAATGCACGCAGGTATTATTTAAGGGGATTATATTTGCCGGAAATTAGCAAAATAATGGATATACCAGTGCGCACACTCGAAAAATGGCAATCTGCCGAAAAATGGACGCTCATTAAAGAATGCCCGGAGATCAAAAAAAGAGCCTACGATTTGAGAAAAAGCGGGAATACAGTTAAACAGGTAAGCGACATACTGAATATTAGCCCTACAACGATATGGCGATATTGCAACGATGCAAGAAATGAAAAAAGGTAGAATCGATCAATTAAAGGCTGACGGATGGATGCATATACCGGAAACCTCAAAATGGATAAATACGAGAGGGGAAACGTACTGCACCAAAACGGAAAAAATAAGTAGATCAGCCACCGTTAAAACTAAATTTGGAACCATACGAACAGAAAAGGCGGTTTTATGGACTTTTAAAGGCGAACCCCCCCGGGGTGGTAGTGTGATCCATATAAATGGTAATAACGATGATTTTACCCCCGGAAACATGAAATACACTACATTAGAAGACTGCCGGCAAACAGAAAAAGTAAATAATGAAAATTTGTATACTGCCTTACGATGTTATTTGCAGGTAGAAAGGAAGTATAAACCCCGTTTACAGGATATAATAACAAAAACGATTCTGCGGTTAATTGTAGATAAGCGGAAATTTGCACCTCAGAGCGACAGGGAGCCCGTATTTGATGTTTTAACGGTTTATTTGGATGATTGGTCTGCAACATCTAAAATAATTGCGGAAAAGCAAAATATAACGGTGAGAGATGCCCGCACAATCATAGCAAAATACATCAATCAGCTGACAGGTGAAATTATTGCAGATCTTAATGCCGGAAAACTGGAAATACAACCATTTGCACCAACAAAGAGAGAGTTAAGAAAAAAAGAAACAGTGCTTTTACATGAATTTGGACTAAAACGTTATCAGATTAAAAATGAATTATCAAAGAAATAAGAGTTTACTAACAGATTTATAAACATTTAGATCATTAAATTATGGCTAGAATTATTCCATTACAAGTAAAGATTACGTTACAGCAGACACCAGACGAAACAGGAAAATTTTTTCCCGCTTGCATCTTTTCAAATGAAACATTTGTTTCGATGTTCGAAGCGTCACTAATTGTATCTAAAAATTTATTAGATCCATCGGTGATAGAATTTGGCACGATTGAGAGCATTTTAACCGGATTATCAGAGTACAGGATTTGGAGGACAAACAGGGTGAAAACAGAGACACCAATACCGACCGAGATAACAGAACACTTTGCCCTGCTACCTGATATGGAGTGCAATTTAGAGAGGCCGTTCCAACCATTCAACAACGTACCAACAGAAGCTTTATTGTACAGTCACGGAGAAGTAACGGACATTGTAGGAGCCTTGAAAATAGCAATAGAGAAAGCAAATAATGAACAGGCTGATGTTATTCTGCCAATATTTTACAGCTTTAAAGCCTTTCTCACTGATTGGGAAGCGAACCAGCAGGCGACAGGTAGTTATTTTGCAACCGATAAATATTTATAGTTATGGCGTGGGGATCAGTACAGGTAACAGCAAGTCAATGGACATCCACGGGAATAATGCGTGTGGACTTCCAGCGACCTAACGGTCTGATTAAGGGAGCAGACTATGAGATATTTTGTCAGTCATTGAACAGCGGGCAGACGTGTGTCGTGACTGGAAAATACTCAACATATTTCACGGTGGAGGTAAGGAACAGCAGCGGCGCACTGGCGAACCTTTCGTTCTCATTCCAGATGATCGGAGACAATTATTGATATGGAACAGACAGGCTCAGGGCATTATATTCAGGGGTGTTACATCCCAAACATCGGTCAACTCACAGACGTGATAAGAACGATGTTGGATATATCTGCCCCCGTGTCTATCTTTCCGAGAAAGTCAGACTATCCCGGCTATGTGGAGAAGAAGGACGGGGGGTATATTCTTTTCATAGACCCGACCATTTTAAAGAAAGACGAATTGACTGACTTTGTTGTAAACCTCTTCATCCACGAGTTGTGGCACGTCAGACAGATGGAGGACGGCAGATTGTCATCCAATTCAGCGCAAACGGTTGCGGTATGGGAAGGCGTGCACTTCGCTATGACCGTGATGAAGCACGAACAGAGACCGTGGGAGATTGAAGCATACAGGATGGAGGACGTATATTTCAGGCAGGTAAAAGAGCAAATGACGGGGAACAATTACCCAGGGTAAGTGAATAAATATGATTAAAAATAGCAGTGATTAAGCTGCTATTTTTTTCTGTTATAGTCCTTGCCATACCCGAAATAATACGTATAAATCAGAGAGTTATATATCTGGGTAGAAAATCAGTATAAAAAACACAAATAAATAGTGTTTTTTATCATTCTAAAATGGTCAGGATATCCCCCGGGATGTGCCGGCCGATTGTTGAGTGATGGATCCCGTTCACCTGGTCAAGAGATCCCCGGAGATCACCAGGATCCACCGGTTCACCTGCAGGATCTTTACCCTGGTACCGGTTGTTTAGTGATGGATCCCATTCTCCTGGTCAGGATATCCCCCGGGATGTGCCGGCCGGTTGTTGAGTAATGGATCCCGTTCACCTGGTCAAGAGATCCCCGGAGATCCCCAGGATCCACCGGTTCACCTGTAGGATCTTTACCCTGGTACCGGTTGTTGATTGATGGATCCTATTCTCCTGGTCAAGAGATCCCCCGGGATTTCATTCCATTTTATTATAAATATCAGAGTATAATTATTTTCATTTGTTGAAACTTGTTTGTAATTTTACAAAATTGATATTAAGGTTACTTTTATGGTTATAGAAAGATAATGCATTTAACTGTATAAATAATACTGTATTTCTACCCAAAAGAAAAAATATTTTTCAAAATATTGAAAATGAGAAACATAAGGCTAAATGTATTAGTCCCGTCCATACCGCTGGTAGCCTAAGACAAGAGGCGACAGAAGTAAGACAAACCCTTCAAATTCAGTGAATTTGGAGGGTTTTTTGTGTTTAATCTGTCTGGGTCGAAAGACAAAAATAAGACAAGAAAAAAATATCTTCCTCGGCATTGAAGTAAAACAACAGACCATTTTGGAGCTATTCAAGCGTCATAACGAAGACGTAGAGAAATTAGTTGGTATCAGTAGGTCAAAAGGAACACTTCAAAAGTATGAGATTGCCCGTAAACACCTTACCGTGAGAAAACGGGTGTGAATTTCAATGTCCCTCCACTGGATATCCCAAAGCAGATTTTTAGAAAAATATGCAGGCACATTACCGAATAAAATGGTGCTTCCTGTTCCGAGTAATCAAAAACTAAATGCTTACCTGAAGGAAATTGGAGAATTGTGCGGTATTGAAAAGGAACTGACCTATCACCTTGATCCTTCTAAGGTTCGCCCGGCACTTGTCCCGTTTACCGTCAAAACGTTATCGAAATCAATATGTGGTTGATGCGTCAGATTGTATTTCAATTTTCCATTAAAAAAGGAAGAATCGCTGACCTGATAGTCTGGCCTGCCGCATTCAGGCATGGCTGATTTTGTGCGGAAATCTATGATATATTCATCACGATTTTACTCATTTATAGTTTGTCTCATCAAAAAGATTTGATGATAATTACATTTAAGGAAATGAAGTATCCAACTCATAGTTTGTACTTCTTCCGCCTTGTGCTTCTTTGCGAAGTATTCCTTTGCTTATCAAATCCTGTATATCCCGCAAAGCGGTATCCGAAGATGTTTTTGTCATCTTACCCCACTTGGACGAAGAGAGTTTTCCTTCAAAGCCATCCAACAACTTGTTTATCATCAATCGTTGACGCTCATTGAATGAAGTTTGCCCGTGCTGTTCCCAAAACTTTGCTTTGAATAAAACGGCTTTCAGTACTTCATCGCTGTTCAGTAAAGCTCTTTCAAGGCAAAGCAGAAACCATTCCAACCATGCTGTTATATCGTGGTCACTATGTTGGGTTTTCTCCAACACATCATAATACTTCTTTCTCTCAGCAAGTATCTGATTCGACATGCTATAAAACCGTTGCGGACTTCCATCGCTTCGAGCAAGCTGCATATCGGCAATGGCACGGGCTATACGTCCGTTACCGTCGTCAAAGGGGTGAATGGTTACGAACCACAAATGAGCAATAGCCGCTTTTATCACAGGGTCGGTTTGCGAACCGTTGTTGAACCATTTCAGGAATGCTGCCATTTCCGCTTCAACCACTTCACTTTTCGGGGCTTCGTAATGTACTTTTTCTTTTCCCATAGCACCAGAAACGACCTGCATTGCCCCACTTCTGAATTTACCGACCTCTATCTTGTACATACCGCTGTAACCTGTTGGAAATAGGGCGGCGTGCCACCCAAACAGGCGTTCTTCTGCAAGTGGCTTCATATAGTTTTGGGTGGCATCAAGCATCATCTCTACCACGCCGTCCACATTGCGGGATGAATCAACCAATCCCGACACTTCCAAACCCAACTTGCGGGCTATGGATGAACGCACTTGCTCTTTGTTGAGCAGTTCGCCTTCTATTTCGGATGATTTCAGCACGTCTAATGTCAGGGTGGTGAGCAAGGCTTCTTCTTTCAGTTGGAAGCCTAAATTCTCCATTTGCCCCAACAATCTGCCTTGCAGATGCCGTACATTACCCAACAAGAGGAGCAACTTTTCGTTGTCCCACTTAAAATTTGTCCAATTCTTATATTGATAGATATACATAATTGCGCTTATTTTACGGCAAATATACTTTCTTTTCACCGCATAGCCAAATTTTATGCCGTATTATTTGCGGTGAATGTGATTTGTATTCACCGAATGGTTATTTTTTGAATGCAAGATGCAAGCATCTATATATAGATAGACTTGCACCTTGCACCAAAGATAAACAATTAATAATGAGTGGCTTTGTAAATTAAAAAATAGTTTGTGCCTTTGAACCTGAGTTCTAAGCAGTCAAATGAGAGACAACAGCCGCCAAAACGGCCAAATAAAACAGTTTACCCCCATTTGTACCTCCTGAACGAAATTGAAATATTGAATCACTGAATATTAGTGTTTTACGGACAAAGTTCTAAACCCGTTTCCAGCACGAAGTCAACCTCGTCATTGGCTTCACGCCAATAATAGATATTATATCTTTTAGAAAGAGAGTAATTGAGCAAGTGTGCTCCAACAGAAGATTCAACCAGTCGTCCCCATAATCTTGGCCCCAGAATTACTTGAATAAACTTTCTGGGTTCTTCCATTCTTACCCTAAAAGGCTTTAAATATGGACGTTCAAACATAAAAGTAAATTTACTCAATAAGATGAGTAAATTTACTCAATGTTTTTAAATTTGCAAATATCTTTGTATGAAACGAGCATGTAAACCATTTGCACCCACGTGCTTGATTAAAGCGAGTTCCATATGATACCTTTGAAAATAAATAGTTTTAATCATATGAAATATTCGAGGATATTCCCAATGTATTCAAACGCTTCGAACAGGTGATACCAGATCACCATGAGTGCGGCAACGCCCCGCAACCCGTCCAGGATGCGGTAATGTGGTTTTGAATCTGCAAAGGCGGCTGAAGAGATCTCTGACATTCTTTTCTATTGATGGTTTGAATCCTGTTGCCGGGACACTTTCGTGCGTCACGCATCCGAAGCCGGCACTGTGGTTTTGGGCACAAGTCGCAAAAGTAACCAATAAAACCGGATTTTTCTGTGAGAACATGCGGAAAGTATTGGAATAATTGCTATTTTTGCATCCCCGAATCGTTAGCTCAGCTGGTTTAGAGCGCTGCCTTGACAGGGCAGAGGTCACTGGTTCGATTCCAGTACGGTTCACACAAAAACCGCCTTATGGGCGGTTTTTGTGTGAACCGGCACCGCATGGCGATCCATCCCGATAGCTGTTCGTACCGGCCTGAAAGCTGCATACCCTATGCAGCTGCCACAACGCGGCACTGGGCGGCACACTCCCTGCAGGCCACGGCACACTGCCGGCAATGATTCATCTGATGTTTTTCGCACTCTTCGGCGCACTCCATGCACAGGTCGGCGCAGATCCAGCACAGCTCTTTCGATTTTTCGCTGCCCAGGCTCAGCAGCGTAGCCGTGGCAGTGCATATCGCGGCACATTCCATGTCCAGGCGGATACAATCCGCCAACATAGTCACATCATCTTCCGCGGTACAGGAAGAAGCACAATAATGACAGGCACTCGCGCAGTCGAGGCTGGCATCTATACATGATTTGTAATCTTCATACATTGTCATAGCCGTCGTTTTTAAGATTTCTACTACGACTAAAAAACAAAACCGACACGGTGAATGTTTTCCTATCAGGAAGATATTCAGTTTATTTTGTCTTTTTTTTGGATGGATGAATCTCTTTCGTGAACAAATACTAAATAATGCGTCGTAAATCCAATCATCGATTTATCACTATGAAAAAGAACGAAACAAAACAGATCAGGCCCCGGCAGAGCCAGCGTCGGCCGGGCAGGGAATCCGGCATGACGCCCGAGCCCCAGAGCGATCCCGTGGAAAGTCATCTGAAGCTGAAAGATAAGGTAGCGCTCATCACCGGCGGTGATAGCGGGATAGGCAAGGCCACCGCCCTGTTGTTTGCTGCCCACGGGGCAGATATCGCCATCGCCTACCTGAGCGAGACGGAAGATGCGAACGAGACCCGGTGGGAGATCGAGAAAGCGGGCCGGCGGTGCCTGCTGATCAAAGGCGACCTGTCGCGGGAGGCCAACTGCCGGAAGGCGGTGGAGAAGACCCTGCAGCATTTCTCCCGACTCGATATCCTCATCAACAATGCCGCCGTACACTGGGAGAGTGAGGGCCTGGAGGATATCACCACGGAGCAGCTCACGCGCACCTTTCAGACCAATGTCTTCGCCTATTTCTGGGTCACGAAGTACGCGCTGCCCCACCTGAAGGAAGGGAGCACCATCGTCAACACCTCGTCCGTCACGGCCTACCGCGGCAGCGGCAAGCTCATCGATTATGCGGCCACCAAGGGAGCGGTGATGGGGTTCACGCGCAGCCTGGCGCAGAGCCTGGCCCATCAGAAGATACGGGTGAATGCCGTGGCACCGGGGCCCATCTGGACGCCGCTCATCGCTGCGTCGTTCGACAAGAAGAGGGTGTCGGAGTTCGGCAGTGACACCCTGTTCGGACGGGCTGGTGAGCCCAATGAGGTAGCCTCCTGCTTCCTATTCCTGGCGTCCGACGACTCCAGCTACATGAGCGGGCAGTGCCTGCATCCCAACGGAGGCGAGATCCTCAACGGCTGAGCGCAGCGGTGCGGGCCAGCCACTGTGTCAGCTCCTGCATAAACTGCTCTTTATAGGTGAACGACTCCCTGTTGCCGAAGCCGTGACCGCCGGTTGGGTAGAGCAGCATCCACCGCCGCCATCTCGCTGGTCGTTGCAGAAGCTGCCACCATCTGACGCAGCACGGGGAAGTAGCTGTTCAGCCGTTGCAGTCCCTCGCGCAGGTAGACCGAGTTGTTGTGGGTGGTGGGGCTGTACCAGATGGGGCGGTGCAGCACGATCATCGCCCCGGGATAGCGCTGCAGCAGCGCGTCGGCGATTGCCCTCATGTTGGTGTGGTATTGCCCTGTGCGGCCAGCCATGCCATCGTCTGTGCCGGGGGAGAGGCTGTCAGCGGCTCTTTCAGTATCACCCCCTGGGTGATGCTGTTGCCGATAAAGATGATGTGTGTCTCCTGTGCTTTCAGCGTTGTGAGTACGCCGGTGAGGAAGAGTAGCAGTAAAATAAGCTTGTTCATAGCCTATAATCTGTAAGATGATTGTTTCGATATGTGGCGGTGTCTGAGCTAAGCCTGCACGGTGGACAGGCCTGTGTCACTCTTTTTTCTGACGGCAAGTTTAGTGAAAATAATCGGAACGGACAACTTATAGCTTACAGCTTATCGCTTCCAACTTTTTCGTATCTTTGCAGCATTGAAAAAAAGGAATCATGGAGAACGGTCCGACAGATAAAAACGGGCGCCGGTGGCTGGCGGCCTATGTGAAGATGCATCACGAGAAGAAGGTGCGCGACCGGCTGGCCGCGATGGGGATTGAAAGCTTCCTGCCGGTGCAGGTGGAGATGCGGCAGTGGAGCGACCGGAAGAAGAAGGTGGAACGGGTGCTCATCGCCATGATGATCTTCGTGCGTGTCGACAGGGAGGAGCAGCTCCGTGTGCTGCAGCTGCCTGCCGTGCTGCGTTACATGGTGCTCCGGGGTGAGCATGCCCCCGCGGAGATACCGGAGAAGCAGATGGAGCGCTTCCGCTTTATGCTCGACTACTCAGAGGGCACCGTCACCTTCAACGGCTGCGACCTGCAGCCCGGAGAGCAGGTACAGGTCATCAAGGGGCCGCTCAAGGGCCTCACCGGTGAGCTGATCACCGTCGACGGCCGATCCAGCATCGTCATCCGCATCGACCAGCTCGGCTGTGCCGCCGTGGAGATGCAGGCAGGCATGGTGGAGAGGATCGGGTGACTAGCAGCGGCTATTTGTTATGCTGATATATTTCTGCATCATTTCATTCTCAAAAACAGGTAGTGATATACATCAAAAACGGGTAGTGATATACATCAAAAACAGGTAACGATTTACCTCAAAAACGGGTAGTGATTTACCTCAAAAACAGGTAACGATTTACCTCAAAAACAGGTAATTCACCTTGTTTTTATGAAAAAATAGTCTAACTTTGTCCGAACAACAAGATGAGACATTATGAAATATTTGAAGCGAATTGCTGATAATCAGTTGGAATTATGAATCAAAAGAATCCAGCGGAGAAATTTCCTTACGTGAACTTTTTGATAATAAGGACTTTGATATAGATGGAATCGTCTCGAGCTTATCCATTGAAGATCTTATTTTTGCAGCATGCAGGGGAGGTTGGCCTTCTTCGTTAGATATCACAAGTAAAACAGCTCAGCTATTCATTGCAAAAGACTATGTAGATATTATCTGTAATGAAGATATTTCAAAAGTAGATAAAGTTCAGCGCAATCCTGCATTGGCAAGACTTATCATGCGTTCTTATGCCCGAAATTTGTGTACACTTGCCAAAAAGACAAGTATGCTTGCCGATGTATCGGCCGAAATGGAAGGCACTTCCATGTCTACTTTCGACAGCTACAAAGAAGCATTGGAAAAACTCTTCGTGATAGAAGACATGGAAGCCTGGTCTCCGGCTATACGCTCGGCAACAGTGATCCGAACAGGAAAGAAACGTTGTTTTGTGGATCCTTCCATCGCTGTCGCAGCATTGGGAACATCACCACAGAACCTGGAACATGATCTCAAAACATTTGGATTTATTTATGAATCCATGTGTATACGCGACTTGAAAATCTATTCCCAGTCCTTAGGGGGCAGGTTGTCATACTATCACGATAGATATGGATTGGAAGCAGATGCAGTGCTACATCTGGATGACGGAAGGTATGCACTCATTGAATGTAAACTCGGCAGCCGGGATATAGAAGAGGGTGCGCAGCATTTGATTGAACTAAAGAATCTTGTGGAAGAAAGGATTCAGAAAGAGAAACAGACATCACTAAGGCTCCCCGATCTTTTGATTATCTTGACAGGGGGCGAATTCTCCTATACACGGGCAGATGGAGTCAAAGTGATTCCGTTAGGCTGTTTGAAAGATTGATTATCAGCTATCAGCTATCAGCTTTTTAGATGGGTGCATTGTATGGGCAGCGGTTTGCGGATAGCATTCAGCAGTCGGCGGTCGGGGGTGTGTGGTTTGCTGATAGACAGGGAACCCGTAGCAATCCTGTCCGGAGAGTGAGGCAATGGTGAAGGAGCCGGGTGCGTTGAGGTAGTTTTAACTAAAATAATCGTTTTATTTACTCAGTCGCACCAATATTTATGTATATTTGCATTCAGAATGCAAATATGTATAAGATGATTCCTCGTCAAATTACCTCCGTTTTAGCAAAACGATTGAAGAAATTTCCCATTCTTACTTTAACCGGACCCCGGCAATCCGGGAAAAGTACATTATTGAAAAACTGTTTTCCCGATTATCAATTTTATAACCTGGAACGGGCGGACTACCGTCAACTGATTATGTCAGATCCGATAGGTTTTCTACATAACCAGGGTGAAAAGATCATCTTCGACGAAGCCCAGCAGATACCCGAGCTGTTTAGCTATCTGCAAGTTGTTTCTGATGAAAGAGGCACTGCCGGGCAGTATATACTATCAGGTTCGCAAAGTTTTCTGATGAACGAACGAATATCACAATCGCTTGCCGGACGCACCAGTGTTTGTCATCTTTTTCCGTTCGACATTTCCGAAATCGAACTTGGAGATAATCTGTTTGAATCGATATGTAAGGGATTTTATCCCAGGATTTATGATTTTGATATTCCCCCCCATGAGTTCTATCCTTCCTATATCCAAACCTACATTGAACGAGATGTGAGGAGCATCAGGTCAATTGAAAATCTGACTAGTTTTACACGATTTCTGGGGCTCTGTGCAGGAAGAATAGGACAGGTGCTCAACCTCTCATCCCTTGCCAATGATACTGGTATTTCAGTCAATACGGCAAAAGCATGGTTGTCGCTTCTCGAGGCAAGTTTTGTACTATATCAGTTGCAACCCTATTACAAAAACTTCAACAAACGACTCATCAAATCACCCAAGCTTTATTTTTACGATACCGGTTTGGCCTGCTCATTACTCAACATTCAAACCGGTACAATGCTCCGGAACCATTATCTCTACGGTGCATTATTTGAAAATTTTGTGATCAGCGAGATCATCAAAATGCAACATCATGCCGGACAAAGACCCTCCGTTTATTACTGGCGAGATCACAACGGTATCGAAATAGACTGTATCGTGGAAGACGTTTCCGGTCGGATAAATGCGCTGGAGATCAAAGGCGGGGCAACCATCAACAGTGATTATTTCAAAAATCTGAATCGATTTCCCGCCCAAGGCGAAACAGTGTTGAAGAAGGTGATCTATACCGGCATGGACACTTTTTCGATGACAGATACAAAGATTGTGAGTGTCAGTTCACTGGTAGAAACAATCAATCAAATTGTCTCTCCAACGTCCACCGGTAACGGGTGAAAACAGGTCAGTTTCAGCGATCAGCGGTCAGCTACTTATTTCACCCTGATCTCCGCTTCGGGTGAGTGGGCGCTTTCGTGCGTACCGTCGCTGAAGGTGGTGAAGTAGAAGTAGAGCTCCCCCTTCTTCACCTCCGCATCTACATAGCGGCGCTCCTCCGGACTGAGTGATTGCAGCAGCTGTGGTTTGCTGCCCCGCTGATAGCGGTAGAGGTTCACCCTAAGCGGCCGGCTCAGGGTCGTCTCGGCCCACTGCACCGTCACCTTCCCCTCCTGCTGCTGCAGCCACACGCTGGGTGGCGGCGGCAGCGTGGCAGGTCGCACGGCTATCGAAGCCAGCACCATCGACGCACTCCTGCCCCCCAGGTCGTCCACCGTCTGCACCGCGTACTCGTACACCCTGCCCGGCTGTGCGCTGCGGTCGGTATAGAGCGGCACCGTGACCAGGCTGTCTTCCGGCAGCAGGGGTGCGAACCGGCCGTCCGGCAGCTCCCGGACAAAGATACGGTAACCCTTCGTCGCCCGGTGCCGCGTCTTCATATCCTCCCAGACCAGGTGCAGCGCACCCTCTTCCTCCACCACCGTCAGCCGGTTGGGAGAGGGGGGAGTGGTCGCTATCGCCGGATGGATCGTCAGCGTGTCGGAGAGGGCGCTCTCCAGCGAGCTGCTGTTGACCGTCGTGGCGGCATAGAGGAAGCTCCGGTCACCCGCCAGCACGCTGCTCGTGTCGGTGTAGGCCACCCTGTTGTCCGTCAGCTTCAGGATATCCGTGATAGGGTAGAGGTCGCCCGTGAAGCCGTCGCTGCGGTAGATCCTCACGCCGGCCGCGTGCATCTCGGTCGTGGTGACAACGATCGTCACGCCGTTGGGCAGGTCCCTGCCGCGGCTGATCGCCGGGTATGCCGGCTGCAGCCTGTCATAGCCCGCGCTGAAGAAGATGTTGCTCTTCTGTGGCAACTCCTGCTGAGCGCTCACCGTCTCCAGGTAGTAGTAACAGATCCTGTCGGGGTCGATATCCCGATCCGTGTAGGTGGTGTCGGTGGGGGGTATCGTCGCTGCCAGCGCATACTCCTTCCCGTCGAACGCGTCGCTTTTAAAGATCTTCAGCCCCTTCAGTCCTTCCGTCTGCGGCAGCCGCCAGCTCAGGACGATCCCCAGCCCTTTCGGGTCCGCCGTGGCACGGGTCTTCTGAAAATAGGGAAGGTCGGCCGACCGCCCGGAGAGATGCACGAACTCCGTCGCCACGCCCCTGTTGCCGTAGATATCCAGGGGGTTGAGGAAGTACTGTCTTTCCGTTCTCAGGGTGCGGGCAGAGTCCTGGAAGACATAATAAGTCGTTCCGTCGATGCTGTAGCGTGCCGTCGTCCCCGTCGCCTCTTTCAGTGCACCCCCCTCGTAATAGCGGATGCCGAAGTAGGGAGCCGGGTTGTCGCCCGTGGATTGCCACCTGAGGTAGAAGAGCTGCTTGTCCACATGCTTCTCGCTCAGCACCACCGCGTCGTACTGCGGCACAAAAGGATGCTGCACGGGCAGGGAGAACTGTTCCGTCACGCTGCTGCCGTTTTTGAGCGCCCGCACCCGGTACCACACCTGCTTTTCACCCGTGGCCGTCTGGTCGTAGTAGGCGATGCCCGCCGCCAGGCGGAGGGTGGTCGATGCAGTCCAGTAGCCCATGCTGTCGATCACGCCGGCCGTTTCGCAGCGCTGCCACTTTGTTCTCAGATCGGCAGTCTCCGGCAGTCCCTGGAAGCCGAAATCCGGTGTCCAGTTGTCGACGGCGGCACGGAACGCCTCCCATCCCTGCGGCGAGCGCAGCTCTGCCAGCTGCTCCCACTGGCGGTTATCGTAGGAGCGGTCGATGGTATAGCTGTCGATACTGTGGCCGTTGGCCAGCGCCATCCCGGCGAAGACCACGATCCCTTTGGGGGCAGGCACGGCCATCCTGATCTGCTCCTGCCCGTGCAGGGAGAGGCTCAGTAAGAGGAGCGGCAGGAGGAGCAGGCAGGAAGGAGTGAGGTGCAGGCTGCCCTGTGAAAAGCGCCGGCTGCCCAACACGAGACGCAGGTTGCCCAGTGAGTGGTGTATGCTGCCCGGGTAGAGACGCAGGCTGTCCAACATGTTGCACCGGCTGTCCGGTAAGTGGTGCGGGGCGATATTTGAATTTTTCATACGATTCTGTTCATTAACGTGTAAATCATTGACTCTCGTTTCGGAGTGTCGGTTGTTGTCATTCCTTTTACTCCTGTCTGTCTGCATGCCGGTGTGCTTGAACGGTTTTTACTTGCATTGCTCGTCGCAGCTCTGGGTGGTGATGCCCATGGAGAAGCCGTTGCTGTTGTCCAGGTGCACCGATGCGCCGATGGTGAAATCGGCCAGCGTGATGGAGACGCAGGGGCCGCAACCCACCAGCACGGGGAAGCACTGGCTGGCCGATATCTCCAGGTTCAGGCTCGAGCAGCCGTCGATGTTGTAAAAATGCGTCTGGCTGTTGTAGTCGCCGCTGATCCCCAGCTGCAGGGCGGCGTTGGCGTTCGCCGAGGTGCAGGTGGCGGGGCAGGAGCCGCTCAGGTAGGCATGGCCCTCCGCCAGCACGCCCATGCCGAAGGTGGTCCCCTGACCGAAGATCATGTAGGTGCGTGCGTTGACGCTGACATCCACCCCCGCGGTCACCGCCACCACGCCGTAGTTGTAGTTCACCTTCGGCAGTATCTGCCGTGTGAGCCCGGCGGAGAGGAAGAAGCCGCTGAGGCTGGTCTTGAACGACGCAGGCAGGCATACCGCGTTGCCGACCCTGGCCGACACCTCGGGCGGCATGTTGCTGTAGTTGCCGAACAGGCCGTAGAGGTTGGCCGAGCCGATGCCCGGTATCTCCACCATGCCGAGGGCGTTGAACAGCCACCCCTGGCTGTCCATCACCGTGTTGACGCTGCCCATCAGCAGCATCCCTCCCAGGTTCATGTCGAGTGAGGCGCTGCCGATGAAGCGGGCGTTGGCCAGGTCATAGGTGATGGTCAGGCCCGGGAACGAGGGGATGTCGCTCACGCCGATCTGCTGTCCGGTAGCCTGCACGTCGCCGCGCACCTCGAAGTTCATCTTCTGTCCCGCGTCGATGTTGTTCAGTCCCTTCACCTCACCCTCGAAGCGCAGCACATCCCAGGCATTGGCCACCACGCCGATGCCGCCGACCAAGTTGGCCAGCTCCTTGCCGATACCCATCGGCAGCCTGCCGCCGCTGTCGATATCGATCTTCGTCTGTGTGGGTGTGTGGTGCAGGGTCACATTCAGTGACGGTAGATGTCCCGGCTCCTGCACCGTCCCTTTGGCGGTGAAGAGCCCGTCGGTGAGCCTGTAGTCCTGCGTGAGATCGTAGATCACGTTATGGTGCGTGAAGAAGAAGGCATCCATATCCATCATGTCGAAGGCGATGTGGCTGCCCTCCTTAAAGAATCCCATGGCTCCCGACGGCTTCAGGTAGTGCGGTATGCCGAAGTCGTAGGTCCCCTTCAGCTTCAGCGAGGTGGGGGTGACATACATCTGCGTGGAGGGGTAGGGGGTGAAGTCCACCACGTTGTAGAGGCGGAAGGTGTGGCTGTTGAGTGCCAGGATGCTCTCCCCCTCGCTGTTGATATCCACCGTGGTGAACTCGATCCGGTCCGCCGGGGCGACACCCGGCATCCCCTGCAGCGTGGCCACCGTGGTCTGTCCCGCATCGGGTGTGGCATAGAGGCTCCAGCCCGAGACGCCGTCGTGCAGGTATTTGTATACCAGTCCCTTTTTTGTCGTGTGGATGGCCAGCTCCTTCACGCCCAGCAGCTGCACGCTCTCCAGGTGGACGATGGCCTTGTCGGTCACCAGCGCCTGTGTGGTCAGCCCCAGGTGCTCTATCTTCACATCCATGCCGGTGGAGAGCGTCGCCTCGCTTATACTGACACCTTCATTGGTCACTGACCAGCTGTTGCACTTCAGCGTCCATGACCCCATCTTCAGCGAGAAAGGCTGCTGGCCGACGTTGGTCAGGCCCTGTTTCGATATCCGGATGGTGCCTGCATCCAGTTCGATGTTGGAGGGGTTGATGTTGGCGATGGCCGCCTTCAGCGTCGTGCGCAGCGACAGGCCGTTTTTGTCGAAATAGGACTCCGTCGGCTGCACCAGGGCTTTATTCTCAAAGCCGCCGATGCTGTAGGCCAGCGTCTCGTGCTGCCCGTCGGTCAGGTAGAAGCCGCCGCTGCCCATGGTTGTCGTGCTGATCGCCCCCGCGCTGCGGAAGATGGTCAGCCGTGTCTCCTTCGTGCCGGGCGATGCCGCCAGGAACAGGTCCGGCAGCGTGTAGCCGGAACCCCCGAAGTTGGCGTTGAGGGTCGTGTTGCCCCCCGCCTCATTGATCTGTACGCCCGCTTTCATCTCACCCTGCCCGTTTTCCTTGTCGTAGAGGTCGAGCTTCAGTCCCGTGTCATCGGTGATCACCGCCTTGTAATCGCCCGGCAGGGTGACGGTGAGGTTGTTCTTATCGGTCACGAAGGGTAGTGTGGCGGGCAGCAGCAGCTCGTCGCCGCTGCTGTTCTTCACGCCGCTCTTTGCCATCTTCACGTTGCTGATATCGATCTTCTGCTCGCCGAAGTGGCTGTTGGCCGGCAGCGTGATGGTGCCGGTGAGCAGCACCGAGCCGTCCGCCTGATCGTCGAAGCCGGTGGGTGCGAAGGGGAACCCCAGGAAGGTGGAGAGGTCCACCCCGTCCACCGACTGCATGTGGAAGTCCTCCGTCTGACAGGTCGTGCCGGCCTTGGCGATGAGGTACTGGTCGTTCTGGTAGCCCACCTGGCTGTTGCCCGCCTTATCGGTGCTCACCTGCAGCCTGAAGGGCCTACCAGCGGGCAGGTTGGAGAGGCTGTACTTCCCTGCGGCGTCGGTCGTCGTGGCGAGGGTGTAGGCTTCCGCCTCACCCGTGATGGTAGCCGTCACGTCGATGCCGCCCTGCGGCTGGTTGTTCCCTTCACCCAGGTAGACGGTGCCCGTGAGGCAGCTGCCCTCCTCCAGCACCACCCGCAGGAGGGTGCCCATATAATCTTTGGCATAGGGTATATCCACCTCCCTGATCACCTTGGGGAAGTGCTCCGCGGCACCGGGCGTGTTGGTCAGCACCACCCTGAAGCGGTCGCCTTGGCCCCCCTCGAAAGCGAAGTCAGCCACACCGTCGGTACCGGTGATGAGATGATATTCCTGCGACTCCTGCTGCAGCAGCTGCGCGGCGCCGATGGCGGGCGTCGCTGCGGACACCTGGCCCGATGCACTTTTCTCCGTCAGCTTGCTTTTGGATGACTGTCCCGATGGCGGTGCCTGCGGCGATGAAGGGATATGGATCTTCCGGGCGACCACACCCTGTGTGATCGTCACCGTTCCCTGTTGGGCTGATCCCTGTTGGGCTGATCCCTGCGGGAGCGTACCCTGTGTGAGTGCACCCTGCGGAAGGGTTGTCTTGGGCACCGCCCCCGGCAGCAGTCCGCCGGTGGTACCGCCTGCGGACGATCCTCCCGGCAGGCTGCCGTAGTCCGTCTTCCAGCTGGCCGGCACGTCGGGCAGCGAGACCACGATCCCTTCCCGGTAGTCGTTTTTGGCCCACACCTCCACGCGCAGCCTTCTGGTTTTGCGGTATAGTTCGAAGTGGTAGACATTATTGTCCTTGTTGAGCTGCACGTTCACCGTGTCGGTGATATAGCCGGCGCGGGATACCTCCACGGCTCGCAGGCCGCCCAGCTTGCGGGCTTCGATGGTGTAGTTCCCGTCGTTGCCGGTGGTCGATACCTTCGACATCTCACCCAGTATCTTCACCGCCGCGTTGGGCAGCGGCTCGCGTGTCTCGGCGTCGATCACCGTACCGGTGAAGAGAGCGCCGTAGCGCAGGGTGATCAGCATCTCAAACCGTTCACCCATCTTCAGCGGATTGCCGTTCTTGACCGTGAAGGTGGTGTCGGCAAAGCCGGCTGTCTTCACGGTCACTGTCCGCTCGGGACCGACGATCTGCGTGGGTGATGACGACAGCTCCACGGCCGCATCCCGGTGTTCGTAGATGCCTGTGTCGTAGAGCGCCATGGGGGTGGAGACCACCTTGTTGCCCTGTACCACCTGGAAGGTGGAGGGCGATGCCATCGCGTGCCCGTCGGCATATTTCTCCGTCTGCGTCACCTGTGCCGACTGCTCCAGCTTCTTCAGCCCGTCCGGCTCCTGCAGGATCACCCGCAGCGAGGGGTACTGCACCTTCAGCGCCACCTCCAGGTCGAAGCCGTCGGCGATGCTGCTGTAGGAGGAGGTGAAGTAGCTGTATGCCGACCGGTTGTCGCGCATCGACTGGTAGCCGGGGGTGCTCATATCGATATTGGGCATGCCACCCGGCCCGGGGGCCGATGATTGATCCGCCTTCAGCAGCTCCGCGAAGTCGATCCGCAGCGGCGCGTCGCTCTCATAGTTGTAGTCCTGGGTATTGTTCACAAAGAGGTAGTACTGGTAGGTGGGGTTGTCGCTGAGCACCAGCGAGGCGATCTCCGCCACCCCGTTTTGGTCGGTCAGCCCCTTGCCCACGCACTCCATAGCTGCCACCGGCGCGGGGAAGTTGTCCGTCTTGTCGGGCGTCACATCCCCCGCGGGGAAGATGGGCGGGTAGTCGAAGTTGATCTTCCGGAAGAGGAAGACGTTCATGTTGGCCAGCTCCTCCTTCGCGTTGATGGTCAGGTTGCTGGTCTCGCCAATCACCTTCACGTTCAGGTCGATGGTGCGCACCAGCGACACCACCTCGCCCACATCTTTTGTCTCGCTGCCCTTCACCTCGAAGAAGTATTTCGTATCCTGGTCCGGGTTCAGGTAATAGCGGGCATGCTCTCCCTCAATCTCGATGGCGTAGCCCTCATATAGCTGGCAGGCGTTGTCGCCACTGACCGCCGACGCCGCAGTAATCTCTCCCGGGTTGGGGCCTCCCCTGCCGGGGCGGTAGCCATTATCGGCATAGAACCAGTCGTCCGTTTCAGCGGGATAGCCGTTCCGTTGCGCCACCTTTGTAGCACAATCCGTGTTCTCCAGCGGCTCCCCCTTGCTGTTGGAGAGGAAGGAGAAGGAGAACTCACCGTTGTCGCCCGTCGTGGTCGTGCCCACCACCCCGCCGTCACGGTAGGGGAGGTCGGTCCGGTGCTCCCGGCTCATCTGTTCGTTCACCGTCCCGTCGGCATGGCGCACGAAGTACTTCGTCATCAGCCTGAGCTTCGCTTTCGCCAGGGGACGCTTCTGACTGTCGTCTTTGTATTGATAGACCAGCCGTCCCTTCAGCGTGCTGAACGACATGGCCGCGGGTGTGATCTTCTGGTTGAGGCTCAGGTTGAGGCCCGGCATGCCCGTGTTGACGCCGCCGGGCAGCGTGCCGCTCATCGGCTTCTGCTCCTCCGGCTGATAGGTGAAGAGGTTCACCTCGCTGTAGCCCCTGTTGCGGAAGGCGGTGGACCCCATCGGATCGACGGCCGCCACCACGAAGGCATAGCTCCGTCCCTCCCTTAGCGGCGGGTTGGCAGCCGTGTAGAGGTAGGTGTTGCCCGTGACGGTCGTCTCGAAGAAGGCGGGGTAGCCCGTCGACCGGATCAGCTCCTGGTAGTTGCCGCCGCCCTCCGCCAGCTCGATGATCTTCAGCTTGTACTGTGTCTGTAGGGGCGCGTTGGCCGGCCTCGTCCAGGTGAAGACCACGTTCTTTGCCTCGGGCGTGCGCAGGGAGGCCTGGTGCATCGGGCTGATGATCATCGGCGCTTCCACCGAGGAGACGTTGAAGATGTTGCTGCAGGAGGAGGTGATCGACTCTCCGCTGTTGAAGTCGATGATATCGAAGCAGAGGGTGTAGCTCCCCTCCGGCAGTCCGTTCTGCTGCACCTCCTGCCGTGTGGTCCCCTGGTACGTGAGCTGCAGCTCAGGGAAGGCCTGCAGGATATCCTGATAGGTCAGCGTGTAGGGAGAGAAGACGGGCAAGCCTGTCGGCGTGTTCACCGGTGCCAGCACGATGGGTGCCGCCGGCTTGTAGTTGGCGCCGGTGCGGATGATTACCGACTCGTCGGTGCTGATGATGCTGCCGCGGAGGTATATCTCGAAGCGGGGCCGGTCGACGCCCGTGACGGTGATGATGCTGCTGATCTTTCCCGGTGCGGCAATGTAGTCCGACAGCCTGTTGGTGTAGGGGGGCATCACGGTGACCGTCTGCGAGAGCTGTGCCGCCGCCCCCGTGGCAGCAAGCAGCAACGCCCACACTAGTAGCAGGCGTGTGCGTGGAATGATTTTAGAAGCTGTACACATAACCGATGTCTCCTCTTATTTCGTGAAACGACGGCACGATGGCCGAGTCGCCGAATGCGTTGTGAATGAAATTCAGATGCAGGGTAAAAGCGTTGTTGGGCAGGAAGTTGTAGCTGGCGTTCAGGCCCGTGTTGAAGATGGTGCCCTTCTCGTTGTTGAGTGTGTTGAACAGGAAGGAGTTGTTCCAGTTGAGCGACAGCTTGTCCTTCAGCAGCAGCTTGGCCATGTTGAGCGTGGCGCCCGCCAGCCGGTTGCTGTAGTTCAGGTTGACCATCTCGGTGTAGTTGAGGCCCGCCGAGATGTTCAGCTTCAGCCGCAGCAGTCCCAGGTTGTAGAGCAGCATGGCGATGTAGGTGTCGGTGTTGGTCTGCTCCTGTGTCAGCTTGTTGCGGTCGTCCAGCTTCATCCAGTTGAGGTGGAGCATCACCATCTGCGAGCGTGTCTCCGACGAGGTGCTGTAGCGCGGCATCAGCGAGAGGTTGTGGTTCACCTGGAAGATCTTCAGGCTGTCGTTGGCGGCCTGTTTGATCGCTTTCTGGCTGGTGGAGAAGTTGCTGTAGGAGGCATCCACCGCCCAGTGGTCGTCAATGGCATAGTTTCCCGCGAGTGAGCCGATGGTGCGGCTGGCCCTCTTCGCCTTGCTGCCGCTCAGGTTGTCGCGCTGCAGGCCGAGGGAGCCCCGCGCGTTGATCTTGTTCTGCAGGAAGGAGGCGGTCTGGCTGAAGGTGTACATCTCCAGGTCGTTGTTGAAGAAGTAGCTCCCCATCGACTGGTAGTCCGGGTCGATCCTGCGGTACTCGAAGCCGCTGACGGTCGTCGGCGTGAAGCGGTAGCTCAGCCCCGTCTTGAGCGCCTTGTGGTAGGCGCTGCTGTTGTTCACGGTGATGAAGTGGCCCGCGAAGCGGAGCATGCCGTCGGTGACCGAGTCGGAGGCGGCTATCAGCCGGTTGTGGGTGTAGAAGCTGACCGAGCCGTCGAAATGAAAGAAGAGGCGGGGTGTGATCCTGAACTTCGAGGTCAGGCCGATGGCCAGGTTCTGCGCCGGTGTGGGCTGCCCCTGTTTCGCCAGGCTGTCGGTGAAGTTTTTCGGGCTGTCGCCGATGCGCAGCAGCGAGAGGTCCACGAAGCGGTCGTCGGTGCCGTAGCCCACCTTGGTGGCCCAGCCGGTGCGGGTCAGCCTGGGGATGGAGTCCGCCATCGCCAGGTCGTAGTCGTTGTGCTGGTTGAATTTGCCATAGACGGCACCCAGGCGGAACAGTCCGGGACGGGCCTCCACGCCGGCACCCAGGAAGGTGTAGCCGTTGAGGGTGAACTCCGAGAAGGAGAGGTTGCGGTACCCCAGGTGGAGCGTGAGCCACTTGTAGGTGGGGCTGATGCCGAACTGGTTGAACGGCTGGCGGAAGCCCGCCTTGTTGTTGTTGTACCAGGTGAAGGAGAAGGGCATGCTGATGCCGTAGACGGTGATGGTCGCCATGGCGTTGATGCCGTAGGCAAACGGCGCCTGCCGCTCGGGGATGGCGCCCGAGACGGTGTAGAAGGAGCTGTTCAGCCCGATGCTGCCGTTGATGGCGAAGGGCTTCAGGCTGCCCATGTCGGAGAGGTCCTGCGCCGCCAGGGGGAGCATCAGCAGTACCATCAGTAACGGCAGGAGCGCTGCGTGCTTTTTTCCATTTTTCATCGTGTGTCGAATAAATGATTCAAGTTATTTATGCTCTGTATAGCGCTAAATCCTCTACTGACCCTGTTTTGTGACCCATTTCAAACTTACTGGTTCCTGTAGTGATATTTGACCGACAGTGTGGGACGGTAAGCCGCTTTCTGTGTTTCATCGCCCGCGAAGATGCTCCACATGGAGCTCGTCAGGGGTGAGGGAGGGGTGACGTTGCCGTCGGGCAGGAACTGCAGACGGAACTGGAACTTTGTTGTCGTCGGGTTAGCCTGGTGGAAGCTGTTCAGGAACGAGGTGACCTTCAGCGGGTACTCCTTCAGCACGTTATAGCCGTCGTCGTTGGCCAGCGAGATAAAATTCTTGATCTGTGTGACGGTGATGCTGTCCTTCTCGCAGGCTGTGATGAAGAGCACTGCCAGCAGGGAGGCCAGGAGGTAGCGGCAGGCATTTTTTGTTCTCATAAGGAAACTTTTTTTGGTGTGAATAATGTACACCACAAAAATAGCCTTCCGGGGAATGCGCGTCAATCATATATAGGTATGGTTTTGAGGGGAGGAGCTGACTGTAGGAATGTCGGGTCGGGAGGCCGATGGTGTTGGAATGAAAGGTGTGAAATCCGGAAGAAAGGGTCGAAGGAAGAAGAAACAGCGGATTGGGAAGAGGAGCCGGTTGGGCAGAAGCGGAGGGGTCAGATCAGCCGTTCCTTGATGGCCTTGATCACCGCTTCCGACTTGGAGTTGACCGCCAGCTTGCGGTAGATGCTGTTGATGTGGCAGCGCACCGTGCCCATGGAGATGCAGCAGTGGTCGCCGATCATCTTGTAGCTGTCGCCCTCCACCAGGCGGCGGAGTATCTCCAGCTCGCGTTCCGAGAGGGTGTAGGCATTCGGTTTGCCCGACTCGGGGTGGGTGAAGAACTCCAGCACCTTGCGGGCGATCTCTCCCGACATGGGTGAGCCGCCGTTGGCCAGCTCGGTGATGGCCTCGATGATCTGTATGGCGGTCGATTTCTTGAGGAGGTATCCGGTGGCGCCGGCGCGCAGGGCGTCGAAGATCTTGTCGCGGTCCTCGAAGACGGTCAGCATCATCACGTTGATCTCAGGGTACCTGTCCTTCACCAGGCGCGTGGCATCGATGCCCGAGATGCCCGGCATGTCGATGTCCATCAGGATCACGTTGGGGTGGTGCTCCGCGCACTGCTCCAGGATATGGCTGCAGTCGGGCCATGCCCCCGCGAACGACAGCAGGCCCGACACCCTGATCAGGTGTGACAGGCTCTCGCGCAGGGCGTTGTTGTCCTCGTAGATGGCGACCTGAATCTCTAGCTGCATAGTAGAAGCCGTTATTTATCCTGCAATGTTACCTTTTTCTGGGACAGCCGTCAATCATATGTTCATATGATTTTCACCGTCAGCGATACCGCCGTCCCTCTGCCCGGTTCGGAGAGGATGGAGAGCGAACCGCGTATCTGCGTGGCACGCAGCGTCATATTCTTCAGCCCGTTGCGGCTGTCGTGGTTCTTCCCCGGCTCGAAGCCGCGGCCGTTGTCCCTGACGTGGACGGTCAGGTAGGAGTGGCTGTATCCGAAGCGTATCACCGCCTCGGTGCAGTCGGCGTACTTCACCAGGTTGTTCACCGCCTCCTTCACGATCAGGAAGATGTTGCGCCGCAGGTCCATCGTCAGGGGGAGCCGGTCCATCTCCGCGGGGGTGGTGATCTGAAAGGCGATCTCCTTCGACTCGAACAGGGGGATGGCATACTCGCGCACGCGCAGCGCCAGGTTGCGGAAGATGTCGTTCGACGGGTTCACCGACCAGATGATGTCGTCCATCGACTCGAGCATGTCGTGGGCGCTGGTGCCGATGGACTGGATCATTTCGCCGGCGCGGGGGGTGTTGTCGAGCTGCGACTGGAGCAGGTCGCTCATGATGGAGATGCTGCTGAGCGTGGAGCCGATGTCATCGTGCAGGTCCGACGCGATGCGGGTGCGCAGGCGCTGCAGCCTGCGGCGGTGGCGGATGCGGTTGTTCCAGATGATGGTGCCGATGGCCGCGAGGAGCGCTGCCGCCAGCAGGAAGAACCAGGGCGTGAGGTACCAGGGTGTGCGGATGCGGAAGCGGAAGGAGGTCACCGGCTCCTCGCCGTCGCGGTTGATCATCCTGGCCTGCACGCTGAAGGTGTAGTTGCCGTGGGGCAGCGAGTTGTAGCTGGCGTAGTGCCTGTCGGTATAGTCCGACCACTCCTTGTCGATCCCCTCCAGCCTGTAGCGGTACGCGATGCCCTCGTTGTCCTTCAGGCGGATGGCGGTGAAGGCGAAGGCGATGAAGTTGCGGTACCAGGGCAGGCGGTAGCGCTCGCTGCGTGGCTGCAGCGCCGCCGTGTCGGGCCGACCCATGACGGATACCTCGGTGATGATCACCCGCAGCCTGTCGTCTGACTGCGGCGGGTGGAGGCGGCTGTCCACGGCGAAGAAGCCCTCCTCGTAGCTGATGTAGGTGATGGTGTCCTCCGGCAGGATCTGGTAGACGAAGCGTCCCAGGCCGTTCTTCTCGTTGTAGCGGATGATCCTGCCGCTGCCGGTGCCGCCGGGCACCAGCCGGTCGGCGCCGTTGCGGGTGGCGAACCAGATGCTGCCGTCGCCGCCCTCGGTGATCCGGGTGATGTCGTTGCTCGACAGCCCCTCGGCGGTGGAGTAGAGACGGTAGTCCCTCACCCCGTGCTCGTCGATGCGCAGGTGGTAGGCGCCGGTGTAGAGCGAGGAGAGCCAGAGGTCGCCGTGGCGGTCTGCCATCAGGTCCTGCACCCAGGCGGTGGCGAAGGCCGAGTCGGGCTTCAGCGACTCGTACCGGTTCTCCAGGCGGAGGGTGACGCCCTCCTCCTGCTGCGGCTCCCTGCTGAAGCGGAACAGGCCGAAGGTGTAGTCGCCCACCCAGTAATAGCCGTAGCGGTCCCTGAGGATGCCTCTGGGACGGAGGTGCACCGGACTGGCGGAGATGATGGCCGCCTTGTCCAGGCGTCGTCCGTCCCAGGTGTAGAGGCCGTCGTTGAAGCCCATCCACAGTCGTCCGCTGCCGTCCTCCTCGAAGTAGAAGCATTTCATGTCCTGCAGGTGGTGTTCCCTGAAGTCGATCACCTGCTGCAGGCGGTCCCATCGGATGGTGCCGTCGCAGGGCATGCGGTAGAGCCCCGCGTCGGTGAAGAAGTAAGCCGTGTTGCCGATGAACGCGATCGCCGTCAGTTCGCTGCCCGCGAAGGGGGTACGGCTGAACTGCTGCGCCCCCACCACGTCGTGGTCAATGTGGTAGAGCATCGTCCCCGAGGAGAGCCAGAGGCGTCCGTGGCTGTCCCGTTCGAAGAGGGTGATGCCGCTCAGCTGCCTGTTGTCGTGGGTGTAGGAGTAGTCGCCCAGTGAGTAGAGGCGGCTGACGCCCCCGGTGGTGCCCACCCAGTAGTTCTGTTCATTGTCCTGGAAGAGGCACATGGCCCCTTCGGCTGGTAACCCTGATGCCTGCGTGATATGCCGTACGATCCGGCTGCCGCTGATCTGTACCAGGCCGTTGCTGACCAGCGACACCCATATGTCGCCCTGCCTGTCGCGGTAGAGGTGGTTGACCCGTTCCCCTGCCAATTCCGGGAAAGGCTGGGAGAGGGTGTAACGCAGGTCCCCCTTCACTGCGGAGCGAATATCGATTTCGTAGTATCCGTTGTTGGTCCCCACCAACAGCCTGTCGTCCCCGGCGAACAGCAGCTTGATCACATAGAGATCCTCCGTATCGGGCAGGTAATAAGGCTCCCGGGCCGTGTCGCCCGCGAAGAAGATCCCCACGCCCCGCAGTCCCCCGAACCAGATGTTGCCCCGTTTGTCCTGCTCCAGCGTCTGGAAGAGGTTGCCGTTCCTGCCCGCGTCGTAGAGCTGCCGGATGGTGTCGCCGGCGATCAGGTTGATGTTGCGGCTCTCGGAGAAGAGGATCTCATCGTCCGACAGCCATTTGAGCGTGCGCACCACGTTCTTGCCCAGCTGCTTCTCATGGCGGAGGTAGCGGCGGAAGGAGCCGTCGTCCTGTTCGGCGATCACCCCGTTCATGAAGGTGGCGAAGGCCAGCCTGCCCGAGGGGCTCCGGTCGATGTACTGCGAGAAAGCCTGCTCCCTGTTCACCTCGGGCATCACGCTGTTGTCGAAGCGGTAGCCGTCGAAGCGGGTGATGCCGCCGTCGGTGGCGATCCATAGATAGCCTCTGTTGTCCTGGTTGATGCTGAAGATGGTGTTGTTGGGCAGGCCGTCGTGCACGGTGTAGGTGCGGAAGAGGTATCTTTTCTGCGCGACGGAGGAGGAGAGGGGAGCCCACAGCAGCAATGCCCACAGGAGTGGGCCGAAGATCGCATGGCAGGGAGGTACGCTTTGCATGATCCGTTATGGGTCGGCCCGACACGGCGGCGCTGCAGCGATTCCGCCAGATTGAGATCCGGGAACTTGGCCATGTCCTCGGCCACAATGGCGTCGACCTGGATGAC
>CAKMJT010000046.1 GCA_927407015.1 uncultured Proteiniphilum sp.
AGGAGTGTGATAATCACGCTTTTCGTTCTTCGGGAAACGATTTGGTTAGTACTGTTGCTGTGTTTGGTTCAGAGGCCGGTGAGCTTCAGACTAGGTTAAGTGCTTCTGTTACAAAAAAACGGGCTCTTGATACAATAAATCAGGCTCATCTTTTTTTATGGAAACAGAAAAAACTTGAAAATACTGTAAATCAATGCATGCTTAACGAAAGTTTAACTGCAAGAATCTATGCACCAGTATGCTATCTTGAGACCCTGAACCAACATAGCCAAATTGACAAAAGTGTTTACACATCAAGTGTTATTCCTTCTGAATGTTCCGGTGAATTGATTGATGGCTTTGGTAAGCAGGAGTGGTCTTTAATACAAAATGGTAAAGATAGTATCAAGCGGTATTTTAATGCAGAAGTGAACAGCTCTGTAATTGACAATAGTTTACATAGCAGCAGGGTAAATGAAATGATAGTTAAAATATTCGATGTTAATTCAATTAAAGTATCTAGATTCATAAATTGCAAACAAGACTAAAATATCCAATATGAAAATGAATTAGCTGACATTCAACAAAAAGAAGATGCAAACATATATTCAAAAGGAATCAAAAAAAATGAAAACAAAAATTTTTATCTCAGCATTGGCAGTGGTGCTCTCTGTCGGTCTGGTCAGTGCACAGAACCAGGATCAGGATAACAAGGAGAAGACAACCACCACCAGCAAAGGTCCCGCGTTTGTGGACAAGGATAACAACGGCGTTTGTGACAATTTCGAGAACGGCACACCCGGCAACCCGAATGCCAACGGGAATCAACGCCTCCTCGACGGCAGCGGCAGGGGCAGAGGAATGGGCTACGGCATGAGGAACGGTCGCGGCGGCGGCAGGAACTTTGTGGATGCCGATAAGAACGGCGTTTGCGACAATTTTGAAAACGGAACAGCGGGACAGGGACGCGGTCCCGGAAAAGGTACCGGCCTTCGCAACGGTAAAGGCAGAGCGGTTAATTTTGTCGATGCCGACAACAACGGCATCTGTGACCGGAGAGAGGTGAAAAAATAATATGCATATTCGGAAAAACATAGCGATCAGCGAATCAGGATTCATCTTCAACCCGCTCACCGGAGACAGCTTCAGCGTGAACGAGACCGGCCTGTTTGTTCTTCGGAAGCTGAAAGAGGAAGAAAACGACGAAACGATACTGAAAGCGTTTCAGGAAGAATTTGAGCTCGACAGTAATACCGCGGAGATAGATCTCAACGACTTCTTATCTATGCTGAAGAGTTACCAGCTCACCGTGTATGAAGAGGCGTAAAATTACCGTAGGGGTTACCGGACTGAACAACATCGACAGCCCCGGACCGGGGATTCCGGTTATCCGGGCATTGAAGGAGAGCAGCGCGTTCGATGTACGGATCATCGGCCTCTCGTATGAAACGCTGGAGCCGGGAATCTATATGCAGGAGCTGGTGGACAAAGTGTACCAGCTGCCGTTGCCCACTGCCGGCACATCGGTACTGAAGGAGCGGCTGCAATATATTCACGAGGCAGAAAAGCCGGATGTGATCATCCCCAATTTCGATGCAGAACTGCATAATTTTATCAGAATCAGCCCATGGATGCAGGAGGAACTCGGTATAGCCACTTTCCTCCCCTCTCACGACGCGTTCGAGGAGCGCCAGAAATCGGAGCTAACCAAATTCGGTAAGAAATACGGGGTACAGGTACCTGCCAGCCATATGATTTCTCAGGTTCAGGAGCTGAAAAAGCTGGAGGAGGAGATAGACTACCCCATGGTGATCAAAGGCCGCTATTATGATGCCTATATCGCCTCTTCCTATGAACAGGCCTCTTCCTATTTTTATAAAATCGTCGCCAAATGGGGTTATCCGGTCATTGTCCAGGAGTTTGTCACCGGGACTGAGGTGAACGTCACCGCCCTGGGCAACGGGAAAGGCAGCTGCATAGGCGCCGTGCCGATGAGGAAACTTTATATCACCGACAAGGGCAAAGCACAACTAAAATAATAGATGAATTACTATGAGAAATTTATTACTGATCGGACTTTTTTTAATCCCTACACCTGCTTCTGCACAGAGAAACAACGGGAAAGGGATGATCTATCTTGATAAAACCACCGTCCCGTGCTGAGGGAAAACATCATGATTTCCGCTGTGAACGGCTATGAAGTCCTGAAATGTGACTTCCAACCCATACGGTCTTCTCCGACGGACATGTGTGTCCCAATATCCGTAATCGCCCGACAGGCAAAAATAGTAAAAAAGATCACGATCCGCTCCTTACCACTCCAGATTCTCGAGAACGGTGTCGGAATGCATGAGCAAGTCGATATACTGCGCCCTCTTGTAGACGAGCAGGGTGTTGTTCCGGTTGAGTACGCTGTCGGAGAGCTTACCCCGGAACTGGCTGATGCTGCTGTACTGCTTCTTCTCCATCCATTCCGAAATCTCGCGGTTGAACACACCAATACGCTCAATGCCATGCTTATAGACGGCACTCACCACCTGCACGCAGGAGGCGCCGGTGAGCAGAAGCTTGATGATGTCCTCACTGTTGAAGATACCACGGCTGCTGCAGACATCGGCGTTTACACGACCATAGAGCATGCCCGCATAGCGGAGCGATTTCTTGTACTCTCCCTTACGGGAGAGGTTGAAGGCCCGCCTGTGTGTCTCTTTCAGTATATCCACATCAGGCTGGAAGAAGGCGTTGAAGAGCACCATCCCGTTCACGCCGGCATCATCGAGCCGTTTGGCGAAGTGGAGGATGTTGGTGTAGTCGGAACTCAGCTTCACACTGACGGGTATGGAGAGTTGTGCTTTCACCCCTGACACGATGTCGATCTGCTGCTGCTCAATGGTGGCGGCATCCAGATCGAACCGCGTGGGGGTCTGATACAGGTTCATCTCGATACCGTCCACGCCGGTCTCTTCGATCATTTTTGCATACCGGAACCAGCTGGATTCGTTCACGCAGTTGAGGCTGGCGATCACAGGGATAGAAAGGCTCTCCTTCACCTTGCGAATCTTCACCAGGTAATAGTCGATATCGGAGCGCTCGATGTCGGGATGGAGGGTGACCATCTCCGCATGGATATCGTTGTACTGACTGATCTTTTCGTCGTGCTGCAGGTTCTCCATCTGTATCTGCTCCTCGAAGAGTGTTTTGTAGATCACGGCGGCGGCTCCCTGCTCTTCTGCCTTTTTCAGCATGTCGGGATGAGAGGTGAGTTCCGAGGCGCCCAGGATGACGGGGCTGCTGAGCCTGAGGCCCATGTAGGATGTTTCCAGGTTGTTCATTTAATTGACAAATAATGTAAAACGTAAACAATGTTTCAGTTATAACAGCAGAAATGCCGGAATAGTTTATCAAAGGAAACAGTTTATAGGCTAAGTTGTCTCCCTGTCGACAAAACATTATTTTCCACGGTACCCTCCGGCATTATGTCTCTTCGATCACCATCTTCACACGTGGGTTGTTGAGCCTGTTCCTCAGCCACACATCAATCTTGTTCCTGTCGGTGAGACGCAGTCCGTTGCGCGGCAAGGTGAAGATCACTAGCGGCACCATTGCCGAGCGCCTGGTGGAGTCGTTGACAGTTCTCCCGCATCATATTGGCATCGAATCCCTGGCGGATGACTATCGCAACTTCTCAGTTTTCCTCTCCATAGCTGTCATTATTTTCACAAATCTATGAAAAAAACAGAATGCCGGCAAGATTGGAAATAATTCCTCAGGTGGATACCATGAAGCGCTTAAGTATGTCAGAGGATCCCCGTTTTTTTGAAGACGGAGGTGATCTGTTCAACAGAACGGTCGATCTGTTCAATGGTATGTGTCGCCATCAGCGAATAGCGTATCAGCGTATCGTTCGACGAAACGGCGGGCGGCACTACAGGGTTCACGAAAATACCTTCTTCGAACAGCAGTTTGGTGATCAGGAAGGTCTTGTCGTTGTCACGCACATAGAGCGGAAGGATAGGTGTGGAGGTGGGACCCAGTTCAAAACCTCTCTCCCTGAACTGGTTGATGGCATAATCGGTCAGCTCCCAGAGTCGCTTCACCCGTTCCGGCTCTGCCTTCAGGATATCGAGGGCGGCGGAGGCAGCTGCCGTAGCAGCCGGAGTGATGCTGGCACTGAAAATATTGGTACGTGCGTTATGGCGCAGGTAGTTGATCACCGAATAATCGCCGGCGACGAAACCGCCGATGGAGGCAAGCGATTTGCTGAAGGTACCCATCACCAGGTCCACATCGTCCAGCACCCCGAAATGATCACAGACACCGCGGCCGCTGTATTTTTTGCCGAGGACACCCAGGCTGTGTGCCTCATCCACCATGATGCTGGCGTTGTATTTACCAGCCAGCCTCACGATCTCGGGCAGGTTGGCCAGATCACCTTCCATGCTGAAGACACCATCGACGATGATTAGCTTCACCTTCCTGGCGTCGCAGCGTTTGAGCTGCTTCTCCAGTGAAGCCATATCGTTGTGCCGAAACTTGTATTTGGTGGAGAAGGAGGTACGCAGCCCCTCGATGATGGAAGCGTGGTCTCTCTCATCCCAGATGATGTACTCATCACGTCCCGTGAGGCACCCCAACACACCCTCATTGACAGTGAAGCCGGTGGAGAAAACAATCGCTTCATCCTTGTTCATGAAGTTGGCGAGTTTCCGCTCCAGCTCCAGGTGGATATCGAGCGTTCCGTTCAGAAAACGGGAGCCTGCCATACCTGTTCCGTATTTTTGGGTGGCAGCGATGGCTGCTTCCTTTACTTTCGGGTGGTTGGTCAGACCAAGATAGGCATTCGAGCCAAACATCAACACTTTCTTTCCGTTGATGAGCACTTCTGTGTCCTGATCGCTTTCTATTGCCCTGAAATAGGGATAGATGCCGGCAGCCTTCGCACGCTGCGGAGCATCATATTTCATCATTTTTTCACTTAAAAGACTCATTTGAAGAAAATTAAAAAAATTAATTTCTACCTAAAACAGCATCAGAAGTATCTATTTCGCCGAAACCAATGTACAAAGATAGCAATTAATTTAAATTAGTGGAATGAACGTTTATTTTTTGAAATCGGGGGGAGAATTGGGATCTTTTTTTTTAAACATTTTTGGAGGGTAAGCGTTTTAACACCTAAAGACACATAAATAAACAAATACAACTATGGTAAGTAAAGAATTAGAAAACGCAATCAACAAACAGATCAATGCCGAATTCTGGTCGGCTTATCTCTATCTCTCCATGTCCACATGGTTCGCACACGAAGCCCTTCCCGGTTTTGCCAACTGGTTCAAGGTTCAGTTCCAGGAAGAACAGGATCACGCTCTTAAGTTCATGAATTATCTCATCTCAAAGGGTAACAAAGTGGAGCTGAAACCGATAGAGAAGGTAGACACCACATGGAGCTCCGTGTTGAAAGCTTTTGAAGATACGCTGGAGCACGAAAAGGTGGTAACCTCACTCATAAACAACCTCGTTTCCGTGTCACGCAAGGAAAATGACTATGCTACGGAGAATATGCTGCAGTGGTTCGTGAATGAACAGGTGGAGGAAGAGGAGACAGCCCAGGCCATGATCGACAGCCTGAAACTGATAGGCAGCAACGGTTTTGGCATCTACACAATGGATAAGGAACTGGCACAGAGAAGCTATACGCCTCTTACAGCAACGACAACAGCTTAACAAAGATCAACTTTTTGATGTGTACACTTAAAATCAGGGAAATGGTCCTATTTCCCTGGTTTTTTCATCTCAGTAAACCTTTTTCCAAAATACGACTCCAACAGACAGGTTTTATGGTTTAAAAAAAGACTTTGATATGGATAATAAATACAAAAAGCTGATCAAGTGTGTGCTGCTCGATGCCGTGGGTATGGCCTCTGCGGCTATTCCGGTTGCAGGACCCGTGCTGGATGTCATCTGGGCACCCGTTGCCGCCTCCATCAGTTATAAAATGTTCGGCGAGAAAAAAGGAAAATATACATCCCTGATCACTTTTGTGGAGGAGCTGTTGCCCGTGACCGATGTGATACCCTCCTTCACCATCTTCTGGTTCCTGTTCGACCTGTTGGGTATCGGCAAAGAAAAAGAGACCTTCCGCAATGTCACAGATGCCGAATTTGTGGAGGTGAAATAAAGATCATACAACATGCCTAACAAAAAAACCTTCAGCGTCATGGGGGCGCTTGTCCTGTTGTTATCCTGCAGCGGTTTATCCACCGGTAACAACAACTCCCTTTTATGGAAAGTGTCCGGCAACGGACTGGAGAAACCCTCCTATCTCTTCGGGACACATCATCTGGTGCCTCTCTCCTTTCTTGACAGCCTCAGCGGCGTCCATGAAACGTTCCAAAGCACCGAACAGACTGTGGGTGAGCTGGATATGAGCAACATGACGGAGATGCAGATGAAGATCATGCACAAGGCGATGATGCCCGATGGTGTGACGTATGACAAGCTGCTGCCCGCGGAGGATGTGGCCCTGCTCGACAGTACGCTCACCAGCCTCCTGGGTTTCGGGCTGAATCAGTTCGGCACCCTCAGGCCGGCGTTGCTTTCCAACATGATCTCAGTCACCCTCTACCAGAAATACTACCCATCGCTCTCCTCCGGGAAGAGTCCAGACCAGTATTTCCAGGAGGAGGCGCTGAAACGGTCACGTCCCGTGAAGGGACTGGAGACGACAGAAGACCAGATCTACGTGTTGCTCGAACTGCAGTCGCTGGAGAGACAGGCCGAAATGCTAGCCTGCATGGTGAGACACCCGGAGATGCTGAAGGAACAGATGGATGCGCTCCAGAAGGCTTACTACGCACAGGATATGGATGCCTTGCGGGCCCTCTATGAAAAAGAGACGCCCGGTGACCCCTGCCCTTCCACCGAAGAAGAGAAAGATGCGCTCAATAAAGACCGTAATGCCAGATGGCTGGAACTGCTGCCCGCGATCATGGCTGAGAAATCATCCTTCATCGCTGTGGGATGCCTCCACCTTCCCGGTGAAGAGGGTCTGATCGAAGGATTAAGGGAGCAGGGCTACACCGTTGAGGCGGTAAAGTAAAGTTATCAATCCCTTTTTTCCAGCAACACCACGTTCTCCACATGGTGGGTATGCGGAAACATATCGACCGGCTGCACGCGTGTTACTCTGTAACTGCTGTCGAGCAGGTTCAGGTCCCGTGCCTGTGTGGCCGGGTTACAACTTACATAGACAATCCGTTCGGGTGCCGCCAGCAGGATGGCACTGACCACGTCGTCGTGCATGCCTGCACGGGGAGGATCGGTGATGATCACGTCGGGGTGGCCGTGTTCCGCGATAAAAGCGGCCGTCAGCACATCCTTCATATCACCTGCAAAGAAAAGCGTGTTACCGATACCGTTGATCTCAGCGTTAACCCTCGCATCGGCAATAGCCTCCTCCACATACTCAATACCGATTACTTTTTTCGCGTTTCGCGCCACGAAGTTGGCGATGGTGCCCGTACCGGTGTAAAGGTCGTAGACCAGCTCACCCCCGGTGAGCCGTGCGAAGCTGCGGGCCACCTGATAGAGATGGTACGCCTGCTCGCTGTTGGTCTGGTAGAACGACTTGGTACCGATCCGGAACTGCAACCCCTCCATCTCCTCCACAATATAATCACGACCCTTCCAGGTCACCACCTCCTGGTCGGTGATGGTGTCGTTGGCTTTCTGGTTGACAATGTATATCAGCGAGGTGATCTGCGGGAAGGTGGTGACGATGAAGTCCATCAGCTGCTTTCTCTTCTCAGCATCATCCTCATAGAAGACCACGATCACCATCCGCTCACCAATGGAGCTGTTGCGGATCAGCAGCGTGCGCATCAGCCCGTGCTGGTTGCGCAGGTCGAAAAAACTATAGCCATTCTGCAGGCAGAAATCGCGGATGGCGGTCCTGATCTGGTTGGAGAAATCATCCTGCAGCCAGCACTTCTCTATATCGAGCACCTTGTCGAACATACCGGGGATATGGAATCCCAGGGCATTCATCTGTGCAAACTCCCTGTCGGAAGATACCTCCTCTTCGGTGAGCCACCGTCTGTTGGAGAAGGTGAACTCCAGCTTGTTGCGGTAAAAGGTGGTCGCCGGGGCTCCCAAGATGGGTGTGATCGCCGGCAGCTCCACCTTGCCGATCCTTGTCAGGTTGTCGGTCACCTGCTGCTGCTTGTACTTCAGCTGTTCACTGTAGGGTAGTATCTGCCACTTACAGCCGCCACACACACCGAAATGTTGGCAGAATGGCTCGCTCCGCACTGGTGAGAGACTTTGGAACCGTACCACACGTCCCTCGGCGAAGCTGTTCTTCCTGCGGGTCAGCTGAATGTCGGCCACGTCGCCCGGCGCAGCAAAGGGTACGAACACCACCATGCCGTCCACCTTCGCCACCGCTTTCCCCTCGGCAGCCACGCCGGTGATCTCCACCGCTTCCAGCAGCGGGAGCTGTTTTCTCTTTCTTGCCATTGTTCGCTGTTTTTGGAGTGCAAAGATACGAAAACAATTCACTACTTTCGACCGTTCCAACAGTGATATCAGTAAACAGACATCCTGGTTATTCCTGAACAGACTGTTTGTATGGGTTCAGTGGCAGGAGTGAAAATGAATAGTGATCATCGTATGAAAACAGTTATCTCTTTTTACGGCATAGGGATCCGTATAGCGGTCATGCTCATGGGTGGCATCGCTGTTACCGACCTGCCATCTGTCATTTTGATATTCAGTTTGGGTGGGTAAAGCACCCTGAAGCAATCTGGTTAAATTGGGATTGGTACCTTAACCCCAGAGGCCACATCCCGGCCAATACCAGCAAAACACAATAAATCTTACCTTTCATAGAAAAATCTCTCATCTTAATTGAATTATTGACAACCTTTATTTCGGGCGCAAAGGAAGAGGAAAGATGTTACCGGTTGATTTACTTTTTGATGAAGAAAAAGTTACTTAACATTTGAGATTCCCGTATCAAGACACAAATAGGTGAAAATAAAGTGAATGTCTGGTGAATAGCTGGACAAAGTGAACCTGTAACACACAGTTAATAGACATATCCTTACGCATAACATGCAGAAAGCGAAATCCGTTGAGATTTCGCTTTCCATCATTTTGGCAGCAATTATGTTTACTTTTGCCATATGAGTTTGGTATAGAAATCGTCTCCTTTCATATTTTCTTTGGCCTTCTGATAATTGGCCATATTATTGCGTTGTAATATTTGCGGATACATGAACCGTTTTGGCATCACATTTCCTGCAGGCACACCATCGCCCACCGGCATTATCGGTAAACCGGTTCTGTTATACTCAAACCACTGCTGGTAATCGCAAAAGAACAATGCATAGAACTTCTGTATCATGATCCGCTCCATGGTTCCGTCGAATGCAGCTGCCGGGTTATCAAAATAGTCTGCCGGCATCGCTGCCCCCCATCTCTCAATAGCTGCTTTCACGCCATTCCTGTAATGGGTTTCGGCATCAGAAACGATGATGTTCTTCAGCGCCAGCTCGGCCTTGATAAATTCCAGTTCCGCATAACTCATCAGGGTAAGATCCAGAGGAGGTTTTACGATTCCCTGGTTGGGAAGGGAACCGTTAAAAGAGGGAGCCATGTTATAACCGCTCGGCCAGCCGATGTATTCTTTCTTACCATTATTGGTTGCCTGGTTGGCAAAGACTGGCATCCGCGGATCATTCCACGCCTTCAGGTGATTGATAAAGAATTCTGACATTACTTTGTAGGCAGTGAAATCCTGCGGACGCGTCATGGGCGGTTCTGCAGGGAAAACACCGGAGATAAACAGTTCAGCGGCATCTTCATTCGAAGTAAACAGCGGATAGGTGGCATTGTCGTTGATCATCTTACGCAGTTCGGCTGTAGCATCCAAGTCAGGCACACTCAACACCCGGAGCAAAGTTCGCATACGCAGCGAGTTGGCAAATTTCCGCCATTTGACAATTCCGGTTGATTTTCCCGAAACCAGGCCATTGTCGGTATTGTACAACATTTCGCCTTCGGTATTGTATCGTAATCCCGCACCCTCATTGAACAGGATATTCGCCGAATCCAATTCTTGCAGTATTTCTTTGTACACGTCGGCCTGCGCATCGAATCTGGGGGTTAACAGACCCTCATCACCCCGTGTGGCCTCACTCATAGGGATATCGCCGAAGCTCTCCACCAGGATAGCATACATCCAGCTTTGCAGCGTTTTGGCAATAGCCCGGTAATTGGGCTCATTGAGCATGACCGCTTGCTTTTCCATTTCCCGAAGGTTATTTAGCCAGCGGTAATAGACCGTCCAGTGACCATCGCCAGCAGCATCGGTGATATAGTACCAGCCTAAACCTCCGGTATTGTTGGTCGTCACCACCGATTGCATCAGATGGAAAGTAAAACCATTGTACCGGCTCCAATTGTAACTCCCCACTTCGTAGAGTACCGGATTCAAAAATACGCCGGGATTTGATTCCTGCATGCGGGTAGGGTCGGTATTCAGCTCATCGAAATTTGAACAGGAGAGCCAGGTCGTACTTATCGTCACAAGAAAAGCGCAAACTATATATTGTATCTTCTTCATATTTATCGTCTTTTATTGAATATTTCAAATATTAGAAACTGATATTCAGGTTTAAACCGTAGGATTTGGTAGAAGGGATTGAGCCGTTTTCGATACCCACAACCATGGAGTTACCGTCCAATGCCGCAATCTCCGGGTCATACAGCGGATAATCTGTAAATGTCATTAAATTTCTGCCGTAAATAGCGAAAGAGACTCCTGTGAAGGGAGTTTTTCCCAACAGCTGCCTGGACAGTGCATAACCGAGCCTGATCTCCCGCAATTTGAGGAAAGAAGCATCAAAGGTATTTGTTTCCACATTCGCGCGCCGGTAAAACTCTTTGTTATACGCTTCCACCGTGACGAGCTGGGTGTTCTCACTGTAACTCCCATCATCGTTTCTCACCACCCCGGGTACTACCATATAGACACCGCCAAGTTGGGCAAGTTTGGGATTCCCTGTTATCCGCGGATCATCGGCAGGAATATAGAATTCCGTACCTGGGAGACGGCCGTTCAGCGTATGCGCCAGCTTACCCTGTTCGCTCATTTTGTGGTGCGACTGGGAATATATTTTACCCCCCATCTGTCCATCGAGGAGTAAACTGAGTGTGAACCCTTTGTAGTTAAATTCATTGAAGAAACCGGCCTTCCAATCGGGACTGGCATTCCCTACGAACTCAATCTCAGCCGCTTTTTCGGGCAATCCGTTCGGACCTATCACCACATCTCCGTCTTCATTGCGTACCAGCTTGTATCCCCAGAGATCGGTCACCGATCCGCCAACAGTACCAATCAGTGACACGACCGACCCTACGGTGGCAATCACCTGATTTTCATCGGATCCTTCCGCCAGAGTGAGAATCTTGTTGTTGTTCTTTGCCCAGGTAATCATCGATTTCCAGGTGAAATCTCTTGTGGCTACCGGCACCGCATTGAGTTCCACTTCAAAACCATAGTTCTGTACCGTTCCGGAATTGATGGTCGCCCGGGTATAACCGGTTGTGGGATCGATGGGAGCATCCAGAATCTGGTTCCTGGTGCGGTTGTAATAATAGGTAAAATCGAGCCCTAACCTGTCTTCATACATTCTGTAATCGAATCCGAGCTCATAGTTGGTCGATATCTCCGGCTTAAAATGCTGATTGAAGAGTGTAGTTGGCAGTTGCAATGAACCGGGGAAGGTGCTTGTATCGTAGTACTGTGAAGTCTTGTAGGGTTCGGTATCATTCCCCACCTGTGCCCAGGAAGCCCTTAATTTCAGCAGACTGATATTCTCCGGCAGGGTGGTCATCTCATTCACGATGGCGCTCATGCTCACGGAAGGATAGAAGAACGACCTGTTCTCTTCGGGCAAGGTCGACGACCAGTCGTTTCTGCCGGTAACATCCATAAACAGCACATTTTTATAGGAAAGATTGACTATGAAATAGAGACTGTTGATCGCTCTGTTCCTGATTCTTGTCACCACGTGCGGATTGGAAGCGCCATTGGCCAGTTTATAAATTCCCGGTGTCTTGAGTCCGTTCACGGACGCCGACAGGAGATCATATTTCCGTTGCATCAGGTTACCTCCGCCAGAAACACTGAAATTAAATCCATTTTCATAAGTATCCTGATAAGTTAATAACCCATCGGTGTTCATCTCATAGTCGAAGACATTTTCCTTTTTAAAGAAGCCGTTCCCGAATACTACGTCACTGATGGGCCTGTGCTGTTCTCTCTGCTCCGAAGAGAGCTGAATTCCCGAACGGATCATCAGGCTTAGCTTAGAGGTAATATCGAGTGTGGCCGACAAAGAACTCACATTTGAATGCTTCCGGGAGGGATTCTCCGCTTCATACAGAATCACGAAAGGGTTTCCGATAAAGGAGCTGTAGGGTTGCAGCTGCTGCACATTCTCCTGCCCTGTCCGCCACATCGGACGTAGCCAATCGAGGTTCACGTTGGGATTCTGAAAAATCAGAAAATAGGAAATCGAGTTGCTGTTATACCCCAAAGCGGGTGTGTTATCCACTTTCCGGTTGGTATAACTGGAACGGAAATCGACCTTTAACCGTTTGGATATCTGCTGCTGTCCACCGATGCTCAATGTGAAACGATCATAGCCGGTGTTAGGAAGGATCCACTCGTTCTTGGCATACGTGACGGCTCCCCTCACCGATCCTTTGTCCGATTTACCGGTTACTGCCACGGTATTGGTGAGCGTGTATCCAGTCTGGAAAAGTGCTTTTCGGTTGTCGGGATAAGCCACCCATGGAGTGGGTACTTCAGCTCTACCCTGTAGGACCGGATCATATTGATAATATAGTTGATTCGGATCAAATTGGGCCCCATAGGCACTGCTGGTACCACTTGTTCCAGAGTTGCCGTCGGGTGAAGCGCCGTAGGAATAGTACAGTTTCCCGGCATATTCCGTTCCGGCCTTTCCGATATTGGAGGGAAGCCCCTGTCCGAACTCATATTGATAATCGGGCCACCGCATCACATCTTCCAGGTTGAGATTCGAGGAGAAATCCACCCCGATGCCCCGGGAAGCTTTCTCTCCCGCTTTTGTGGTCACCATGATCACGCCGTTTGCGGCACGTGATCCATATAAGGCGGTTGCACTCGCTCCCTTCAAGATCTGCACATTGGCGATGTCATTTGGGTTGATATCTGCAAAACCGTTTCCATAGTCGATGGATAATTCCGCAGCATCACCGGCACCATACGCCATACCGGGGTTTGTAATTGTGTTGCTCATAGGCACACCATCCACCACAATCAACGCACTGTTGCCGTTGATATTCAATGATACATCACCCCGCAGGGAAACCCTTGTGGAGGATAATGGTCCACCGGGCGTGACGATGTTTAATCCGGCCACCTTTCCGGTCAGGGCGCTCGACCAGTTATTGGGCATCGTATTCGCAATGGATTCACCCTCGAGATTTTCGGTGGAATAACCCAGTCCCCGGGCCTCTCTCTTTATTCCCAAAGCAGTTATCACCACTTCATCCAATATCTTGTTGTCTTCTTCCAGGACAATATCGATCACATTCCTGCCATTTCGGTTCAGTTCCTGCTGGGTATAACCGATATAGGAAAAAACAAGTGTTGCATTTCCGGGTGTCTCCAGGGCATATTTACCCTCTGCATTGGTTATCGTTCCGTTCGTTGTCCCTTTTTGCACCACATTCACCCCAATCAGCGTTTCTCCCATGTTGTCGGTTACCGTACCCCGCAGCACGGTATTTTGCGCCCACAGGGTGCCCGGCATCAGGAAAGCCAACACCAACCATACATTATACATCTTTGCCTTCATACGTTCGTCGCTAAATAAAATTTTAAAAAATGATTTTTCCCCGGCCGCAAAGGAATCATTTAATTGTTACCGATCGATTACATTTTGATGAAGAAAAAGTTACTTAACATATGAAATTCCTGCATCAGGACAACAAAAAACGCCCCATTATGCAATGGGGCGCCTCAAGATGATCTTTGCTTCAGAGCTACTTCGTCTGAATCGTCACCGATGCTTTTTGCAGTCCCTTGGCATTGGCCTGCAGGGTAATCGTACCCGGTTTCTCCGATGATTCCACGATGGCCACCAGCTTGCCATTGAAGAGATGCATCCTCGGCAGGTGGAACAGATCGAGACTGGTGGGATCACCGTTGGCCCCGGTGCGGTAGCTGCCTGCACCGTTCACGGTGAAGGTGACCAGTTCATTGACGTTGGGACAGGGGTTACCGTTTCGGTCGACCACCGAGACGGTGATGAACGAGAGATCTTTGCCGTCGGCACTGATCACCTCACGGTCTGCCTCCAGCACCAGATGGTGCGGCTTGCCGGCCGTGCGCAGCTCTTTCGTGGCAGCCACGTTCCCGTTCTCATCATATGCCACCACCTTCACGGTACCCGGTTCGTACTTCGTATCCATCCACATCAGGCGGTAGCGCTTCTGCCGCTCCAGCGACTGCTGTGCTTCTTTGCTGTAGCTTCCCTCCAGCGGGATGGAGAGATCTTTCGTCCGCCTGCCCTGGCTCTTGCCATTGATGAAGAGTTCTGCCGACGGATGGTTGGTATAGACAAAAACGGGCGTAACCTCACCTTCGCGGCCCTCCCAGTTCCAGTGGGGAAGAATATGGAGTGTCTCCTCATCCTTGTTCCAGTGACTGCGATAGAGATAAAAACGGTCCTTGGGAATACCGGCCAGGTCCACGGCGCCAAAGAGGGAGCTGTGACTGGGCCAGTGGCTGTAGTAGGGTGTGGGCTCACCCAGGTAGTCGAAGCCCGTCCATATAAACTCGCCCAGGGTATAATACAGCTCTTCATGCTGGATGAAATCATCTTCCGGCAGGTTCGACCAGCTGGCATGCTCCAGGTCGTAGGAGGAGGCCTGGTTGTCGTCGTACATCGCCATCGCCTTCCGCTCCACCGGAAATTTATAGACCCCGCGTGAGCTTAAAGCGGATGTTGTCTCACTTCCCAGCACAATCTGCTGCGGCAGTTTCTCATAAGCCTCCTGATAGCGGAAAGAACGGTAGTTGAAACCCGGCACATCCATAATAGCTGCCATATGGTTGGAGAAGACCTGATCCACGCGGTCCATGCCGTTGGTGACAGGGCGGGTGGGATCTTCACGGTGACAGATATCCTGCAGGAAACGGGCCACCTTTGCGCCCTGGGGATTGCTCTGCTCCTCCACCTCATTGCCGATGCTCCACATTATCACACTCGGGTTGTTGCGGTAGTGGTGCAGCACGTTGGTCACATCCTTCTCTGCCCACTCTATGAAATAACGGTTGTAGCCGTTCTTCACCTTGGGGATGGCCCACTCGTCGAACGTCTCCACCATCAGCATCATCCCCATCTCATCGGCAATACGTACATACTCCGGTGCGGGCATGTTATGCGATGTACGGATGGCGTTTACACCCATGTCCTGCATGATGCGTATCTGGCGGCGGACGGCAGCCTCGTTCACCGCACCGCCAAGGGGGCCCAGGTCGTGGTGCAGACAGACACCCTGAAACTTGATCTTCCGCCCGTTCAGGTAGAAACCGTCGTCGGCACGCAGGTCGATGGTGCGTATGCCGAAAGGGGTCGTGTAATTGTCGACGGCATGGGCAATCTCTTCGCAGATGTTTTTGCCGTCCTCACTCTTCTCTTTCCGCTCACCCTTGATCAGTTGTGAGCGCAACTCGTAAAGGTTGGGTTGTTGCAGATCCCAAAGTTGCGGATCCTCCACGACCAGCATCTGTTCCAACTCATCGCCGTCGAACCGTGTGAACGCATCTTCTCTTTCGGCTATCACCTTCCCGGAGGGGTCGACGATCGAGGTCTTAAGCTTGATAAAATTATTTTCGGTGAACCCTTCTCCGCGATGCACCCTGGTACGCACCTTCACCCGTGCAAACTCATCATTCACCTCCGGCGTAGTTACATAGGTTCCCCATATGGGAATATGCGTTTCATTCGTTGTAATAAGATGCACGTTGCGGTAGAGTCCCGCACCGGGGTACCAGCGTGACTGTTCATCGAAGTTCTCCAGCCGTACCGACAGACTGTTCTCCTTCCCATCAACGTTGATCAGACCGGTGATATCGAAATAGAAGGTGTTGTAGCCATTGGGCCAGTAACCCGCCTCTTTACCGTTCACATAGATGCGGGCGTTGCTCATGGCTCCGTCAAACTGAACGGTTACCATCTTCCCTTTCGAATAATCGGGTATCGAGAAATTGGTTCGATACCACCCCACCCCGGTGAAAGGAAGTCCGCCGGTACGCCCGTAGTGCTCAATGGCGGTAGTCTGTCCATCCTGTACGATGGGCATTCGCTGCATGTCGTTGGCTTTATCGAAAGGACCATAGATGGCCCAGTCGTGCGGCACCCTGACCGTCTGCCAGCTGCTGTCGTCGAAATCGTCTTCCGATGCACGAGGGTTGTCTTCCCGCGTGAACTTCCACCCCTTCTCCAGGGTGACCTGCGTCCGGCTCTGTCCCCATGCCTGCATAAGCCCGGCCATCAAGACGATGCTAATAAAAATCGTTCTTTTCATCCTCTGCTTTATTTGATTAATTCTAATCGCTTATCGCTTACAGCTTACAGCTATCTAGCTGAACGAACAGTTGGGTTGCGTCACAACCTGAAAGAAGTCGTTCCCTTTGTCATCCACCAGAATAAACGCGGGGAAGTCCTCCACCTCTATCTTCCAGATCGCCTCCATCCCCAGCTCGGGGTACTCCACGCACTCCAGGCTTCGGATGCTGTTCTGCGCCAGGATGGCTGCGGGGCCGCCGATACTACCCAGATAGAAGCCGCCATGCTTCCGGCAGGCGTCGGTCACCTGCTGACTGCGGTTGCCCTTGGCCAGCATGATCATGCTGCCGCCGTGCGACTGGAACAAGTCGACGTAAGAGTCCATGCGTCCTGCCGTGGTGGGCCCCATCGATCCGGAGGCATACCCAGCAGGGGTCTTCGCGGGACCGGCATAGTAGATAGGGTGATCCTTGATATACTGCGGCAGGTCCTCACCGCGGTCGATGCGCTCCTTGAGCTTCGCATGGGCGATGTCGCGACCCACGATGATGGTACCGTTGAGTGATAGACGGGTGGAAACCGGATATTTGGAGAGCTCGGCGAGGATCTCGTTCATGGACCTGTTCAGATCGATCTTCACACCGCCACCTTCGCCTGCTTCACGGTATTCCTCCGGTATCAGCCGTGCAGGATTATCCTCCAGCTTCTCAATCCAGATGCCGTCGCGGTTGATCTTCGCTTTGATGTTGCGGTCGGCCGAGCAGGAAACCCCCATCCCCACGGGACAAGAGGCGCCGTGACGTGGGAGGCGGATCACCCGCACGTCGTGTGCAAAATATTTTCCGCCGAACTGCGCACCCAGGCCCAGTTCCTCGGAGGCCTTCTTCAGCCGCTCTTCCAGCTCAATGTCGCGGAAAGCCTGACCCAGCTCGTTTCCTTCCGTGGGCAGGTTGTCGTAATACTTGGCCGATGCCAGCTTCACCGTCTTCAGGTTGGCCTCTGCCGAGGTGCCGCCAATCACGAAGGCGATGTGATAGGGAGGGCAGGCTGCCGTACCCAGCGATTTCATTTTTTCGATCAGGAAATTTTCCAGCTTACCCGGTGTGAGCAATGCCTTTGTCTCCTGGTAGAGATAGGTCTTGTTGGCTGAACCGCCTCCCTTGGCAATACAGAGGAAGTTGTATTCATTTCCCGGGACGGCATACAGATCTATCTGGGCGGGAAGGTTGGTACCTGTATTCACCTCATCGTACATGTTCAGTGCTGCATTCTGGGAGTAACGCAGATTCTCGTTGATGAAGGTGTTGTAGACCCCCAGCGAGAGCGCCTCTTCATCGTTGCCGTCGGTCCATACCTGCTGTCCCTTCTTGCCCATGATAATGGCAGTGCCGGTGTCCTGACAGAAGGGAAGAATCCCTTTTGCCGATATCTCTGCGTTGCGCAGGAAGGTGAGCGCCACGAACTTGTCGTTTTCACTTGCTTCTGGATCGGACAGGATTTTCGCTACCTGTGCCTGATGTTCGGGACGAAGCAGGAACTCCACATCACGGAAGGCTGTCTGAGCCAGCAGCGTTAATCCCTCTTTGGAAACTTTCAGCATCTCCTTTCCTTCAAATTCCGACACAGAGACGTGCTCTTTTGTGAGCAGATAATACTCCGTCTGATCCTTCGACAGGGGGAAAGGGGCCTGATACTGGAATGGTTTGTTTGTCATAAATGATTTGTATTGTTTGTTTGGATGCTAACTATCCGGTTTTATGTTTGAAGAGGCAAAAATACAAAGAAAAAACGGCACCCGAAAACGATGCCGTCTATAATCATGCTGTATGAAGCGGCATCAGGTTCATAACACGATTGTCCTGCTGCTGAAACGACCCGTGGGAAATGTTGTCCGGTTAAATGGTCAATGATCGATGGGACCAGTCATCTCTTCGGGACGCACCCACCGGTCGAACTCTTCCGCCGTCACATACCCCAGACGTACCGCTTCCTCTTTCAGCGTGGTCCCGTTCCGGTGAGCCGCGTTGGCAATCTCGGCAGCTTTATAGTAACCGATGAGGGGATTGAGGGCGGTAACCAGCATCAGTGAGTTATTGAGCAACTCTTTGATGCGCGGCCTGTTGGGTTCAATGCCCGACACGCAGTGGATATCGAACGAGAGGGCAGCATCGCCCAGCAGCTGCGCACTTTGCAGGAAGTTTGCCGCCATCACCGGTTTAAAGACATTAAGTTCGAAATGGCCCTGCATGCCTCCTACGGCGATTGCCATATCGTTCCCGATCACTTGGGCACAGACCATGGTGAGCGCCTCCGCCTGGGTGGGATTCACCTTTCCCGGCATGATGGACGATCCCGGCTCGTTGGCAGGGATCGTGATCTCACCGATGCCGCTCCTGGGTCCCGAGGCCAGCAGACGGATATCATTGGCAATCTTGTTGAGCGAGACGGCCACCTGTCTGAGTGCGCCATGCGTCTCCACAATGGCATCGTGAGCGGCCAGCGCTTCGAACTTGTTTCCGGCCGTCACAAAGGGAAGTCCAGTAAACACCGCGATATAGCGGGCTACGGTCACATCATAATTTTTCGGCGTGTTCAGTCCCGTGCCCACAGCCGTACCACCCAGTGCCAGCTCCGACAGGTGGGGCAGCGTGTTTTCGATGGCTTTAATGCCGAACGCCAGCTGCGCGGCATAACCGCTGAACTCCTGTCCGAGGGTAAGCGGTGTGGCATCCATCAGATGAGTGCGTCCTATCTTCACCACACCGGCCATCTCCCGCGACCGGGCGGCCAGCGACTGCTGCAGCTGACGCAGCCCGGGGAGGGTCACCTCCTCAATTTTTTGGTAGCAGGCGATGTGCATGGCGGTGGGGAACGTGTCGTTGGACGACTGCGACTTGTTCACATCATCGTTGGGTTGCAGCGTTTGATCGCCTTCTCCGATTATTTTTCCGGCCAGCTGATGGGCACGGTTGGCAATCACCTCGTTCACGTTCATGTTACTCTGTGTGCCCGACCCTGTCTGCCAGATAACCAGGGGAAACTGGTCGTCGTGTTTCCCATCGAGGATCTCGTCGCACACCCGTGCAATGAGGTCACGTTTTTCCCGCGACAAAACGCCCAGCTCATGATTGGCATAGGCAGCACCTTTTTTCAGCACGGCAAAGCCGTGGATGATCTCCTTCGGCATCGATGCCGGCGGCCCGATTTTGAAATTATTTCGCGACCGCTCTGTCTGGGCACCCCACAACCTGTCGGCAGGTACCTTCACTGCTCCCATTGTATCCTTTTCTGTTCTATATTGCATACTCACTGCTGTTTACTGTTTATTATTACTGACCGCTGATCTGCATGGCCCATTCTTCAAAAATACAAAAAAACAACGAAAAAAGGGTTGTTATCCCGGAAACCTTTAATCTGCTGATAAAAAGAATATTATTCCTCAAGGCAGGCAGAGCTACCTTTACGAGCAGGTACAAAACAGGTATGCTTCAAGCTATTATTTATACCAATTATAAATAATGCAGAGAAAATGATGTATCTTTGCAAACCAAAACAGAGAGTAAGGACATCTATGCGTCTTTCAGAACTACATACCGGTCATAAGGCATATATCATCAGGGTAAACGGCAACGGTGCCTTCAGGAAACGAATCCTGGAGATGGGCTTCGTGCGCGGCCAGGAGGTGAGGTCTGTCCTGAATGCACCACTGAAAGACCCCATCAAGTATGAGATCATGGAGTATGAGGTATCCCTGCGCCGCAGCGAGGCGGTGATGGTTGAGATATCGGTACTCGAGGCTGATGCCGGAAAAAACGGTGCTGCCACAGATGACCTGCTCCCTCCCGATGAGAGTGAGCACAACGTTAACGGTAAAGGGCATCCCATCAGTCACGACGGTGAGCAGCTGCATCAGCAGGAGAAAAATATCAAGGTAGCATTGGCAGGGAACCCGAATGCAGGTAAGACCTCCATCTTCAACCTGGCATCCGGAGGACACGAACGTGTAGGCAACTACGGCGGCGTGACGGTCAATTCCAAAGAAGGGACCCTGCAGCACAACGGATACACCTTCCGGCTGGTCGATCTTCCCGGCACCTATTCCCTTTCTGCCTACACCCCCGAAGAGCTGTTTGTCCGGAAGCATCTCCTGGAGGAGAAGCCTGATGTCATCATCAATGTGGTATCGGCATCAGCCCTGGAGCGAAACCTCTATCTCACGACCGAGCTGATCGACCTGGAAGTGCCGATGGTGATCGCGCTGAACATGTACGACGAGTTGGAACAAAGTGGACGTACTTTCGACCACAGAACCTTCTCCGACCTCATCAACACCCCCATCATCCCCACGGTAGGGAAAAGGGGTGAAGGGATCCCTCAGCTACTGGAAAAGGTGATCGCTGTTTACAGAGAGGGAAAAAAAGAGAGTGTGCAGATTCCTTACGGACGGGTGCTGGAGAAATCGATCTCGGTGATGGAGCGGGAAATACGGCCCGTAGATACGTCAAAATGGAACATGCCGCTCCGGTATATCTGTGTCAAGCTGCTGGAGGGAGATCAGGATGTAGAGAAGCATGTGCACGAACTGCCCGGGCATGAGGCGATCTCAGCACGCCGGGACAAGGAGCGTGTATACATCGAAAAGCTGTTGCGCGAAGATCCTGAGTCGGCCTTCACCAATGCCCGCTATGGGTTCATTGCGGGAGGACTGAAGCAGACCCTCACGGAGAAGACGCAGTTCGCCGACAAGACGAAGCTGATAGACAGCCTCGTGACCCATAAATATCTTGGGTTCCCCCTCTTTTTCCTCTTCCTCTGGATCATGTTTGAGGCAACCTTCCACCTGGGAGGATATCCGATGGCGGGCATCGAGTGGCTGGTGGAGCAGCTGGGTAATCTGTTCAGAAACAATATGGCGGAGGGACCGCTCAAGGATCTGATCGTGGATGGCATCATCGGCGGCGTGGGAGGGGTGATCGTCTTCCTGCCCAACATCGTGATACTCTATCTCTTTATTGCATTCATGGAGGACTCGGGCTACATGGCGCGGGCGGCCTTCATTATGGATAAGGTGATGCACAGGATCGGACTGCACGGCAAATCGTTCATCCCCCTGATCATGGGATTCGGCTGCAACGTGCCGGCAGTAATGGCAACCCGTACCATCGAGAGCCGCAGCAGCCGCATGATCACCATGTTCATCGTACCGTTCATGTCGTGCAGCGCCCGCCTGCCGGTATATATCCTTTTCGTGGGTACTTTTTTCCCTTCCCGGGCGAGCCTGGTACTGCTGGGACTCTATATCTTCGGCATCCTTATCGCGGCCCTCACCGCACGACTGCTCCGCAGATCGGTCTTCAAGGAGGATGAGACACCTTTCGTGATGGAGCTGCCACCCTACCGTATGCCCACACTCAAGTCGGTCTTCACCCACATGTGGGACCGGTCCCGCCAGTATCTCCAGAAGATGGGAGGGCCCATCCTGGTTGCCTCCATCGTCATCTGGTTCCTGGGTTATTTCCCTCACAACAGGGAACGGGAAGCAGCGTACGATGCACAAATCGCGCAGATAGAGATGCAGCACAACAGCGGGGTGCTGGATGCCGCAGAACGGGAGAGCCTCATTGCCGAAGCAGCACATTCCCGCAAAACGGAGCATCAGGAGAACTCCTACATCGGCAGAATCGGCAAGTTCATGGAACCGGCCATGCGTCCCCTCGGGTTCGACTGGAAGATATCGGTGAGCCTCCTTTCGGGGATGGCCGCCAAGGAGATTGTGATCAGCACCATGGGGGTGCTCTACACCGGCGACAGCGACGACCAGCAGTCGCTGCAGCAACGGTTGCAGGCAGAGACGTATGCCGACGGAACACCGATATTCACCACGCTGGTGATCACCGGCTTTTTGTTATTCGTACTGATCTACTTCCCCTGTATTGCAACCATTGCAGCCATTAAGGAGGAATCCCATTCCTGGCGATGGGCGCTCTTCAGCGTCTTCTACTCCACCGGCCTGGCCTGGTTTGTCGCCTTTCTGGTACATCAGGTGGGGAGCCTGTTCATCTGAGATTCACTGTCTGTCAAACTTTTTATTCATTTATTTTGTTGTAAGATTATGAACCTGCAATTTTTTATCGTCATCATCATCGGGATCATCGTGGGAATCATCCTCCTGCGTCAGATCTATCAGTTCTTTTTCACGAAAAAGGACTTCTCCCACTGCGGCGGATGCAATATGTGCGAGCTGCCGAAAAAAGAGTCCTCCACAGGATTATAGTCTTGTTTCTCTATTCATCACCACCGGATAACCCTCAAAAAAAATACCGATTGGGAAAATGGTTCCAATCGGTATTCATGCATCGCTGTTTGTCAAATAAAACACAAACAGTTGCAGTTGTTAAAATGACTCTGCCTTTATTCCAACAACTGTTTCAATACACCAAGGTTGCTTACTGAATCAGCCCTCTTCCCATCGGCCGTATGCAACTCTGCAATCCGGTCGGCATACTTTTCATACACCTTGTGCTTCACGATCTTCATGGTGGAGTTGACCATCCCGTTCTTCTCACTGAAAGGCTCCCCGATCACGGCAAAAGCGGAGGGAATCCAGCGATAGGGGAAAAGGCCGTCGTGCTTCCCGCCTTTCATATACTCAGCGATCTCACCGGCAATGATCCCTGCTGCCTCAGCCGGGTCTGAGGTGCGACGCCTCAGCGCCTCCCGGTTGACCGCCAGCAGCGCCGTGGTGTAGGGGCTCTGGTTGTTGTGCAGCACGCACTGGTCGATGTACTCCGACTGGGCCATGATCGACTCCTCAATCCCCTCGGGGGAGAACTTCTCACCGTCGTTACTGATCAGCAGCGACTTGGTACGTCCCAGCACATAAAGGTAACCGTCGCTGTCGAGATAGCCCATGTCACCGGTACGGAGCCATCCGTCGACGATGGTCTCTGCCGTCGCCTCCGGGTTCTTCCAGTAACCCTTCATCACATTGCCTCCCCTGACCAGGATCTCACCCTTCTCACCCACCGGCAGCGGGTTCATCGCCTCATCGCCAATGCGGATATCCATGCGCGGCATGGTCTTACCCGAGGAACCCAGCTTGTGGGCCCGGGCGCAGTTGGCGGAGATAATGGGCGATGCCTCCGAGAGGCCGTAGCCCTGGTACATCGGGATGCCGATGGCATAGAAGAAGCGCTGCAACTCGATGTCGAGCAGCGCCCCGCCGCCGATGAAGTACTGCAGGTTGCTGGCGAAGCTCTGCCGAATCTTCGAGAAGATCATCCTGTCGTAGAAGGCGACCAGCGGCTTCAGCAGTGCCCGCTTCCCCCGTCCGCGGTTGAATCCTTCGCCATTGTAGGCATACGCCACCTTCAGTCCCTGACGAAAAAGGCGCCAGGCTGTCTTTCCCTGCTTCTCAATACCTCCCTCGATGTTCTTCCGGAAGTTGGCGGCCAGTGCCGGCACGCTCATCAGCAGATGAGGGTTGATCGCCTTCAGGCTCCCCGGCACGTTGCGCAGGATTTCCATTGCACTCTTTCCCGCCGCTACCGAGGCGATGGCCGCACCGCTCTTCATAAAGGCGTAGACACCGGCGGTGTGACCGAACGAGTGATCCCAGGGAAGAATCAGCAGTGTCCGGAAATAAGAAGGGATCCCGTTCAGATGATCAATCGCCTGCTCCACATTGCAGACATAGTTGTCGTGCGACAGCATAATTCCCTTCGGGTTAGCAGTGGTGCCCGATGTGTAGGAGATATTGGCCAGGCTCTCGGGTGCCACAGCCGCTATCCGCTCTTCGACACTGGCACGATCGGTGGAGAGAAGGGAATCGCCCAGCGCCAGCACACTGTCGAAGTGTATCTCACCCTCTTCTGCCTCCACATCCGGATCGAGCAGGATATAGCGTTTCACGGCGGGAAGCTTCTCTTTCATCGGCCGCAGCTTCATGATCTGCTGGTCGGATGCCAGCACCATCACAGCGTCGGAGTGATTGATGCGGAAGGTGATGTCCTGTTCTGTTTCCAGCTTCACCGACAGCGGCACGCAGACTGCACCGGCATGCAGGATGCCCAGCTCACCCAGCACCCAGTTGTTTTTCCCTTCTGAGATCAGGGCGATCCGTTCCCCTGCATCAATGCCCAGTGCCATGAGTCCCGCGGCAAAGCGGACGGTCTGCTCCTGTACTTCACGATAGGTGAGTGCAGTGTATGCTGTCCCCTGTCGTGCCTCATAGAGATAAGGACGCTCTCCATATTTCTCCACCGACTCGTTCAGGAGTGTGATGATTGTTTTTCCCATGTAATTCTTGTTCTTTCGTTTCTTCCTTTATACTGCATTTGGCAACCTGATCAATCATTTCCTGACTGATTGCGTGCTCCATTAGTATCCATGGCCGTTCGTTGGGTTTATATATTGGGCAGTGTCCTCACGCAAACACCCGAATGAATGCATACCTCGGGTTCCCATACATTGGTAATCTCTCCGTTGGTGTACTCTTTTGTTTTCATCGTCTGATTATTTTTCTATGTCTCATTTTCAAGGTATTTCTTCAGTCCCTGTAAAATATCGGTCCATCCGGCGGTATAGCTTGCTTTGGTAAAATACGTGCTGCCTTCGTCGAGAAAACTCTCCACACCCTCGTGTGTGATGTACCTGAATTCTAAACACCTATTCCCATGAAAATGTTTGTTTATATTTCTACAGTGATGATGTCGTTAATGTCGGTAGTAAAGTGTTTTGAAAGGTGCTCCTGGCGCATCTTATGCTTGCGCGTGTCCTGGGTAGCGATGCGAACCACGTCTTTGTGGTATTTTTGATTTAACCCGTCAATGGCTTCCATCAGTTTTTTGTGCCTGGGATCGGAGTTGAAGAAGAGTGAAGGCTGGAACTCGTTGGCATCGACAAAATCCATTAACATCACTCCACCCCGCTTGAAATAGACATTCTTCTTGTAGATCTGTTTCAATCCAATGTTGGCGAATTTCACCATCTCGAGCGTGGAGTTGGTAGGGAAAGGCAGTTTAATCAGTATCGATGGGTAATATTGCGTTTCATGCTCTTTGAAACGGTTTGTTTCGAGGAAGACGATCATCCTATTGCAGAGCGATCGCTGCTCCCTCAGCTTTTCCGCTCCCATGGCAGTAAAAGTAGTTATGCGCTCCCGCACTTCTTCAAAGGTGCGGAGATCTGTTTCGAATGTGCGGGTGGTAGCGATGTTCTTTTTCTTCTCAACCGGTACCATCTCGAGCGAGGGAATCCCCTTTAAATCCTTCTGAAGATGCAAACCGGTAATCGTCATATTCTTCAGCACCCAGGATTCAGGCAATTGTACAAAATCAAGGGCTTTGTTGGCTCCGATGCCATAGAGTTTTTTTGCGTTTCTTCTTCCCACGCCCCAGATATCCTCCACTTTCAACCATCTGAGCGCCTTGATCCTTTTCTCATCGGTATCGATGACATAGCTGCCCCCTGTTTCCTTTGGGAACTTCTTCGCGATCCGGTTGGCCACCTTAGCAAGAGCCTTTGTAGGAGCGATACCAATGCTGATGGGGATGCCCGTGCCCTTTTCGACCCGTGACTTCATCTGCAACCCATATTGTTGCAAATCGGTTTGGAGCCCTTTGAGGTTCAGAAAGCACTCATCGATGGAATAGATCTCCTGTTCGGGGGAGAAATTGGAAAGCAGGCTCATCACCCTACGGCTCATATCGCCATACAAAGGGAAGTTGGCAGAAAAAACTTTTACATTATTCCTGCGAAGAACAGATTCATATTCAAAGGCCGGTGCACCCATCGGGATGCCGAGGCTTTTGGCCTCATTGGAACGGGCAATAACGCATCCGTCGTTGTTGGAGAGAACTACGACAGGCTTACCGATCAGCGTGGGGTTAAACACCCTCTCGCAGGAAGCATAAAAGTTATTGCAGTCAATTAGCGCGTACATCAATGTTTGCGAATTGAATATTTGACAATACCCCAGATGGTCACTCCCTGTTCGTAGTTGACCTCGATGAGGGGAAAATCCTGATTCGAAGGAACCAGGAAACATTTTCCATCTTTCAATTTGGTGCGTTTCAATGTGAATTCACCATTGATAAAACAGAGGGCGATTTTGTTTTCCTCCCAATCCATGCTTTTGTCAATGATCAGCAGATCCCCGTCACTGAAATCGTTGCTCATGGAACTGCCGGTCACCCGGGCAAAAAATGTTGTCTCCTTTTGATCGATCAGCAGTTCGTCCAAACTGATGTAATCGTGGAAGAAATCATCTGCCGGTGAAGGAAATCCAGCCGGAATATCCCCAATGTAGGGATATTTTTGTTCAGAACTTTCAGGATGAATCAGTTCGATTTTTTGGGCGTTCAATTCCTTTTGCATGGAGCAAATGTAGGGTTTTTCAACTTGACTGGAAGAAAGATCTTCATTAAAAAAGATTACTACTATATAGGCGGTTCGGTCACGAACTTTACCAACATGTTGTTTAAACCTGCATGTTGGTTATGCCATGCCCGATTCCCGCTTTGTGGCTTTTTCCCGGTTTATCCGGAAAAAACGTAGAGACTATTGTGTTCTATAATACAAATTTTTATCAATATCCGGGATTTTGTATCATTTTAAAATTCTTATTTATTTCAGCTCCCGGAATAGGGTACAACTGTTGATAGCTTTCAATTCCCAAAAGTTCAACTGCAATGTCTAATCGTTTAAGTAGCGCGAAGTAACCATAGTCTGTACCAATGAACTTCTTCCAAAGGTCAGCAATCTCATACTCAGGCTTTGATGGCAGCTCCTGTAACGGATCCATATTACCGGCAACTCTTATTTGATTCAACAGAGCCAGCAACTCTGAACTCCTGTTTGTGGCTGCCAATGATTCGGCATAATTGAGATAGATACCTGTATTCCTGTAAATCGGGTGCAAATTCCCTTTTTTCAGATATTGACTAAAAACCTGAGAAGGTTGATTTATATCGTTATATAACAAAGTAAATATAGCTTCTTTGTTATTTAAATCCGAATAGACTGAGCTTCCCACAGAAGGGGTATTCCCTTTATTAATAATTTTCTCGAAATAGGTTGCTGCTGCATTATAATCTTTGCGTTCCAGGTAAATTGCTCCAATCAATGCATTTACCAAATCTTTCGATACAAATATCTGATCATGCTGTGGCTCTTCTTTTAAATAAGGGAAAGATTCATTCAGATCTGTTAGTAAAGCATTGAATATTTCATCCTTATTCGTTCTGGAAATATACATTGCTTCTTCTATTGGTAATTGCTCTGTAATAAAAGGAACATCCCCCCAGTGCTGGACCATATCCAGATAAATTAAGGCACGCAATACCTTTGAGGTGGAAAGATAGGGTTTTGTATCGAATTGCGATTCATCTGCAGAATGTTCAATTATTAAGTTTAAAGAGCGAATTGCTTGATATGCCTGAGACCAGGTATTATCAAGAATAGAATTGTAGGGATAAATATTTACGATGTAATCAATTAGATTACATCTTGCGGCATCCAGGACCAATATATTCTCAAAATAGTTGCGAATTTTTGGATAAGGAGCTGTTAAAGCCTGTTTATAGACATCCTCATTCTGAAAAAAATTATCTTCTATTATTTCAGTATTAGGATTATTTTCAAATGTTGCGTCAGTATCATCCAACACGTCATCGCCATTGCTATCGATAAACTTGCGAATATTTTCAACCTCAATTTCTTCCCCTCGTTCAGAAAAATAAGATTTTAAATTTTCCATTACTTGAATGGAATACACATTTTTTTGACCCGTGTGAATCTGTTCCATCAAAGTACTATCCGAAATAATACCATCAGTAGCAAAGTCATTGCTCAGTTTGGCAATATACTCCGAAAACTTACCTTCACTTTTGTTATGTAGTAAAACTGCTGAAATCGCAAGAAGTACGGCTGCATCCTCAGTACCATCCGTCAAACTGATATCATCGGAATTTTTAACCTCTTTGGTGATGCGAAAAACTTTCAAGAGTTCTTTATGAGCCTGCTTTTGCGCATCAGAAAAACTCAATCCATCCGAAACCAGATTCTTTATTCTTTTATAAACCAAATGCGTGATGATGTTTACATTCACTTTGCTTTTTCCGGAGACATCGGCCAAGGCATTCAGCGTAATTGAAGAAGAAGATATTTCTCCCGTTACTTCGTTATAAAAATAGCCGGATATCTCCAATTCCACAAACTGGCTTACAAGCGCCATTTTACTGCCGAAAATAAAATCGCCGTTATCGTCCGTTGTTTCGGTCTTAAAAATATTCTTACCGGTTTGTTTCAGTTCATTGTCCAATTCGTACAATGTAATCTTAGATCCGGTGAGGAATGGTCCTTTTTCAATTTTACCGGATAAGGTGGATTTAACGATAGGTTTAGCATTGTCAACGTTAGGAATATCCTCGCCTGATTTCGAACAAGCCGTTATGATAAGCGCTAAGAATAGGATTGAAGTTAATTTTTTCATACGATAATTTTTTATTATTATGGTGTATGGGACTCGCAAGTAATCATGTCCTTTGGTGTAATGATGTTCATGTTCGTTTCATACGTGTCAAGTTTTACAAGGTTGTTTATGAAATTTTGAATTATCATTTTGCAGCAAGTTTAATACTTTATTTCTAAACTTCAAATAATTTTTGCCTAAAAAATTTACTTTCAGTAATTTCGTGTAGTAATTCGGCAATGCTCAAGCAGCAAGCCTTCGGATCAGCTCTGGGCTTTGGCTTGGAATTACATTCATTTCTAATAAAATTCATGTTTTAAAACGTGGGCCCTCTCAGAAAACACCGAAAAGGGGAATTTAGACATAAATTTACCATTGATTATCAGCTTATTAATATATTCTACAAGAGCAAAAAATAACTTTTTTCGATGTGGACTCAAACATACCATTTTTCGATAAGCTGGTAAGGCGTTTTTACTTTTATTTCTAAACGTTGCGATAAAAACCGCCGGCTTTAGCTTTAGCCGCTAATACTTTAGTCGGCTTTTGCCGAAGTATAACCCACCTACTTTAGTGGGTGGGTATTGAGTTGTTGTTTAAAGTGAGTTTATTATTTCCCTCTTTAAATGGTGGGTCTTAATCTCAGAATTCTATTGGGTGTTTTGTGTAAAATGAGAATGGTTATAAAATTTCGAAACATTATTTGAGAAAGGCGATTGAAACGTCGTGAACAGGTTATGCAGCCTTGAGCCGGAACGGAGCAAAGGAAAAACTGCGGAGCGCAGCGACGTGTTTTTCCTTGCGTAGTGACCCGGCGCGAGCCGCAGCGAGAGGAGCGAGGGTGGTGGAAGGAGGGAGCCCGAAGCATGAGGGCGCCTGACGCCTACTGCCCCAGCAGGGGTGGCGCACTTTTTGTTCAATGGCTACGGGGGACGGCAATTGCTGAGTGCGTGAGGAAGGTGACAGGGGAAAGGTCTGATGATTTGGCAACAGCATATTTACACCTGACGAACATAACGAAGCATTTGCCGTTTAAAAAGCTGAGCTGTGTGAATTGAGTGAGCGAATGAGTTGACGAGCGAAGTATAAGCGAGGCTTAACGAGTGAGTGAGCGAAAATGAACACAGAAAGGGCAGGGTGAGCGAATGGAGCCAGCCAGGTGGTTGTCGAAACGAAGCATGAGTTGGCAACCACCTGGCCAGCGAAATGAGTGCTAACAGAGCGATGCGGTGTGCGTGCAGAGAACGCAGGCGATTATCCGGCCCGAAGCATGAGGGTCGGTAATCGACGGAGAGAACGAAAAGCACACGGCAAAAGCGGCGGTGGTAATCGCAAGTTAGCGTGGCGGTGTGAGCGCAGCGAAAGACGGAGGCAGTCCGTCCCGAAGTATGAGGGTCGGCTGCCGACAGAGAGAGCCGGAGCGAGCACTGCAATCAAGCGGAGGTGCAGAACACAGAGAGCTATGCGGTATGAATGTAGTGAAAGGAGGAGACTGTCGATGCGAAGGATGAGCGAGACAGCGACGTATTGAGCGGAATGAATACTGCAAAGCGATATATTTAGAAAGGAACTCCGGTGAAGAAGAGGAATGGTACATTTACAAAAAGTGTGACACCCCGATCAGCCCGAGCGACCCGCAGGCGAGCAAAACAATCAGTGGCGGTTGCCCCCTTTCAAATAATGTATGAGCGTCAGCGAATACCTTATTGGGGTTTAAGGGGGCAAGAGTAGCCACGGGTGAGGATTGAGCGAGCGTTGTGCAACAAAACAAGCAGCCACGCCACGATGAGCACCAAACGAAGCGAAGCGAGTGTGCAGGAGCGGAAGAGTGAAGTGTGGCTGCGGTGTGTGCAAGGGTGGCGAAAAAATACTACCTTTTGGGAAAGATGAGCCGCAGGCGAATCTCCAAAAGGTGGAGATTTTTTTAAGCCACTTGCTTGCCCTTGCTCACATGTTTTGTGAACTAAGTGAGCGAATGACGAACACCATATAACCTGATCCGTTTGTACTTAGGGTGAAGGATCTATAAACGGGATGGTGATGGACACTACTGCTGATTGATAACAGGGGAGACCGGTACATGATTGGGATAATGTTGGAACCAATGATATCGGTGGGGAATGGACCGAAGCATAATTGGGATTAAGATGCGATACGGACCATCGGGGGATGTTGATAGGAACAGAAGTGGGTACATGGATTTCACTACGGGTAAGGCAAAAACAGCCTGAGAGTTTTTTCTGAAACGTTTTGGAGTTAATTGACGGCGTTGGAATTTGAGAACTTATTTTTACTTGGTAAGCGGTTTTTGCCGGAGGGAGGGGATGTTGAGAGGAACAAAAGTGGGTATATGGATCCTACTATCGGTAAGGCAAAAACAGCCTTTAGCGGTGAGTGGAACAGGGGGAATTGGGGATTAAATTACATCTATGATTGATATTTGGGGATCGGCACTTTACAACTGGGAGGGTTTTTCAACATGGGCTTCCCCAATTTCCGCTGTGAACGAATGGTTGGAACTACGGATATAGATTCCAAAAATGCAGTGTTCCGCCTGAAGGGATATAGAAATGTAAAGGTTGTTTTTGCCGGGGGGGGATTGGATTAAATTTCTTCCAGTTCTTTTTCCAGGTCTTCAATACTCGGTAAGGTTGATTTCAATTCTTCGGGAACCGCTTTGGATAGTTTGAAATCGGCTACACCTATAGGGTGGCCCATTCCTCTAAGAGCATATTCTGCTACAACTTCATTTTTACTCTTACACAATAAAATGCCGATGGTCGGATTGTCGTTTTCAGATTTCAATATATCATCCACAGCACTTATGTAAAAATTAAGCTGTCCGGCATAATCAGGTTTGAATTTCGAGGCTTTCAATTCAATAACGACGTAACACCTTAATTTGATATGGTAAAAGAGTAGATCAATAAAAAAATCATCGTTGTTTACTTGCAAATGATATTGTCTTCCTACAAAAGAGAAACCTCGTCCTAGTTCCAGCAAAAAGTTTGAAATATGAGAGCAAAGTTGTTCTTCAATATCCTGTTCATTCATTTTCTCTTTCAGTGTAATAAAGTCAAAAATATATGGATCTTTTAATAACTGTATTGCGAAATCGGATTGAACGGGCGGGAGCGTATCTTCATAATTTTGAATTTTAGCCACTTTTACCTGACGTTCAAATAAGTTCGATTCAATCTGAAGTGCTAAAATATTTCTGCTCCAACCGTTCCTCACAGTTTGTTGTATATACCAAAAGCGTTCTGGTATTTTCGAAACTTTATCCATCAGAATGCAGTGATGCGACCAGCTAACCATCTTTAAAAGCTCTTCCTGTGAGACATTCTCTAATTGCGCAACAGGTTGTTGCACAGGTGTTAAAAATGGGAGATCCGGCAATTGCGCAACCACTTGTTGCGTAAATGCGAAAGGATATTCTGCTGCAAACTTTCTCATGTATTGTAAATTGCGAACAGAGTATCCTTGTTCGTTTGGAAAAGAGGCTTTCAAGTCGTTCGACAATTGCTGAATAATCTTCTTACCCCACCCCTTTTGGTCCAACATGTAAATAATGCTTTTCCCTGTAAACCAATAGCTATAAAGCATCTCAGCATTTACGCTTAATGTAGCTTTAATCTGAGAAACTTTAATTTGTGACTTAATTTGGCTAAGCAAAGAAATATACTCTTCGTAACCTGGATCTTTCTTTATGATATCCATATTATACGTATTTTGATGTAAAAATAGTGTAAATAGTATGTTTCTCAAAAAGTTGTTCCCAATAATTGCCATACCGAAAGATGAAATACCTATCTCAAATTTTCAGAAAAATTTGGATTATCGACCCGCTCTTTGATACCAGGGTAATTTGGATTGATTCATATGCAATCTCACTGCGATAACTACCTACTGTTATTGAAAACATTGGAAATCGGATCAAGATACAGATGAGAAATTTCATCCTACTGAACAAATCACCAAATCCCTGAAAGAGACGGTGAAGGGATTTGCCTTTATAGAGAAACAATATTCACTACAAGCAAGTGAAAAAGATTATCCCCTTGAAGCGGGAAATGCAATGAACGCTAAGAATTGAGCACTATCAATTTACCTCTAAACCTCCATTGGTGATGAAATGACGAAGCAGATTTTGCGCTTTGATATTTACTCGAAACTGGGGGATGGGTTTCCCCTCAATTTCTTCGAAATATTTCTTGGCCTTGTCTTTATCAATTGTCTCTTTAAGATCATCAAAACGTCCATACTCATTGATGTTGGCCTCAGTAATTTTTGAATTAATCATGTAGCGGAGCTTATCTTCATCAAGACCGAACAGTAGCGCAAATTTGTGAATTTCCGTATTCTTCGCATTGGTCTGGTATTGTGTGATGTAATCCCTCAATGTGTTTTCCTGATTCACGATTACATCACCTCTATACACATCGTTGAGAAAAATATTGGCATATTTTTGTTCTTCATGTGTCAGATAGGCAAATGATTTATGCAGTTCTTCCAGCGCGTTTAGAAATTGCTCACTGTCGGCACCTTCCTGTTTCAGTGTTTTTAGATATTTCGTAAACCGCGAGTTCATGTAGTTCGTATCGATCACACCTGTATCAATCTCGGTTAAATGACCCACAATTTCAAATGGAATATCACCGGTACCACCGCCATCGCCGCCGGTTGACAACTCTTTATAACGAAGTGCTAACACCAAATATTGATCTTCACCAAAAGGTAAAACAATGGCTGTTTGATTTTTTCCCTTTCCAAATATGTACTGAGACTTACTCCATTTAAAGCCCTGAATTTTTGCAGCTTCTAAATACTCATTAAACTCTTTGAACAACTTAGCGAATTTACCACGCTCGGAGAGATCATCGGGCAGTTTATTAAAGTCCGGAACATCTGCATTTATAAACAGCTCATCAATCTCTTCATAAATCGAGATCATCTTATTTAAATTGCTTTCCAGCTTCTGCACAAATAATCCAAGTGGTCTATCACCGGAATACAATTTGACCGCCTTTTCGATATATTGTTCCATGGTATGCGGCATCCTGTAATACCTTATTGTTCCGAAGGGTTTATCAGGACCGAACAAACGATTGGTACGAGAAAAAGCCTGGATGATATTCTCATACTTGAGCACTTTATCCATGTATAGCGTGTTCACCCATTTAGAGTCAAAACCGGTAAGCATCTGATCAACCACAATCAGTAAATCCAGTTGCATTTCAGGATTGTTTTCAATTCTCAAATAGGGATTCTTATGGGCCAATCTCGCTGAAATATCCTTTTTAAATTTTCCATGACTCGCTAATGTAAAATCCTGCTCATATCTGAGGTTATAGTCCTTCATGATCTCAATCAACCCATCCTCTTTGTAGATTACACCAGCCTTATTATCGATATTTGGATCAAACAAAGCAGTTATTTTCAGTGCAGGCATGAGCTTTTTTATCAATCTGTAATACTCTATTGCTTCATGGATACTACTGGTTGCAAACAGCGCATGGAACTTCCCGTTTTGGCTCAGTGTTAACCAGTTATACATGATATCCTCCACAACTTTCACTCTATGTTCGTCACGCAGATACTGGGTATTAGGGAGTAAATCTTCTATCCCCTTCACGTATCTTCCCCCCTGATCGATATACCCAGCCATCTTCACCGTAGTGGGACGCATATATCGATTGAAGATTTCACTCTTAGCAGGTTCAGAAAGCGCCTCCTGTTCATCTTTTGCTTTCGATATCTCTAAAGCAACCGCTTTCCTTAAATCCCTGTCCCTATACGTTAAAACCTTATACGGATCGAACCCCAGCACATTTTTATCACGTATGCCATCAGCAATGCTATACCTGTGCAACTCATCGCCGAATACCGTTGTGGTAGTGTTCTTATGTTTTTGGTTCTCTTCGTGAATAGGAGTGCCCGTAAATCCAAAGAACAGAGCAGATGGAAATGTATCTTTAATGATGATAAGCATATCGCCAAAAGTAGAACGATGCGCTTCATCCACGATGAAAACAATCCTTTTTGAATTCATCAGTTCAATATCATGAGCATTAAGTCCATCATCCTCAACTTTGATTCTGCTCATCTTTTGGATTGATGTAACAATAAGCGTATTTGCGGGATCAGCGCTTTTAAGCTTCGTCACCAGAATAGCAGTATTCTCAGTTGCCTGTACATCTTCATTCTCCTCGGCAAAACCCTTATACTCCCGTAAAGACTGCGTACCCAGCTCAATTCTGTCCATCAGGAAAATCACCTTGTCCGCATCCTTAGAATTGGCAATCAGTTGTGCCGATTTGAAACTAGTCATTGTTTTTCCTGAGCCGGTTGTATGCCACACATAACCACCCAGCATGCTGCTGCTCTTCCAATCGGTTTTCGAGACCTTGTCTGATATCGCATTGGCCGCATAATACTGATAACTGCGCATCACTTTTAAAACGCCATCGGAATCATCTGCCACGGTATAAAAACCGATCAACTGATGAGCCATTGGAATAGATAGAAGAGTTGATGCAATATTTTTCCAATTATTTATTGGTTCGTTATTAAAGTCAGCCCAATGGAAATAGTAATCCTTATTGAATATTCCATCCGGCCCGGGATTTGCGAAGTATCTTGTTTCCTGGGGCTCCATTGCTACAAACACCTGTATCAATGAGAATATGCCCTGAAATATACCTTCGTGCATATATTTTTCTATCTGATGATAAGCCTGGCTAACCGATACACCACTTTTCTTCAACTCTATATGAATAACAGGCATGCCGTTAATCAAGAGCATGAGATCACCTCGACGGTCATGTTGAATATTTGACGCACCTTTATATTGAGGTTGCTGTACAATCTGGTATCTACTTTGTCCGGCTGCAATTTCGTGTCGGTCATAAATTTTCAGGCTTACTTCCTTACCGAAATGTAAAGCATCGTCAGGATTATCCCGCTTGATAGATACTGTTTTGCCATTAATAAATCCATTGAGTTTATTCGGTGTTCTCAACCCGATGATCTGCTCAATAATCTGATCCATCTCACCATCAGTCAGGCGTGTATCATTTAACTTGTCGATATCCCTATTGTTTTCAAACAGAATGTTCGCCCAATTGTCAAGCAAATCTTTTTCAGATGGTCTCTTTAGAATCTCTTTCTCCCATCCTTTTTTCGACAGCTCGTGGATTAACGCTTCTTCAAATTCTGCTTCTGATGTATAGATCATGATAAATGAGCTTTTAATGATAAACTGTTGAGTGCTTATACGAACATCTTTTCCAGACAGGCTTTTTTTATGTTTTTGAGTTTTTGTATCTCTTGCTGGTGAAGTGATATTAGTTTGTCGAGATTTTGGAAATATGAGCCGATTTGTTTCTGTTCTTCTATTTCAGGAAACAATACTTCATAACTTTCAATTTGTGGAACTGTCAACTGAGGAACACCGGTTGATTCAACAACTATTTTTATCATATTTATTGCATTTTTCAAAAAGTCAACATCATGAACTGATTTCAAAGCTAAAAGTCTCACAACAGGGGTGAAATCAACTTTTCTAGCTTGTGCATGTCCTACATCACCTCTACCTGTGACTGTTACTGCTGGAGCTTTTATTCTATAAAAGTCATTGTAATACCCCAATATCCCATCGTTTGTAAATGCATTTGCTATAACTGGATATTCCCCAACATCTAATAATTTTTTTTTGTCAATGTCTCCTCCTGCAACAATTTCAGCTTCATCACCTAATCTCTTCTTTTTCCATACTCCTTGAAATCCCTTGAAACGAATTTCAGGAATATCAGCTCCCTCTTTGGGGAACATTTTGTCAAGCATCGCTTTCTTAAGTGTTACCTGACAAATATCAAGACATCGTTGACAAATTTGTATCACAAGATCGTTGACACTTTAATTGTCAATCTGTGTCAGAAGATCGTTTACATAAAAACAAAGAGTTCTTTTAAATATTGCAAA
>CAKMJT010000047.1 GCA_927407015.1 uncultured Proteiniphilum sp.
GGGTCCGCTCATTGTGGGTGTTACTTCGGCGTATTTTGAGAATTGGAGAATAACTTTCTTGTTGTTTTCCGCTATCTCGTTGTTATCTGTTTTGCTTTTATCATTCTCTAAAATTCAGGAGACCGGCTATGGCAGTCAACAAAGCTCATTTAGAAGTGTGCTTGGTTTGTTAAAAAATAAATATATCCTGTACTGCTTCCTGAGTATTCTTCTCATTGTGGGTCTTGATGTGGGAATCAATACTTCTGCTCCGGAAATACTGATGAAAAGGGCAGGGTTGGAAATAAGCCGTGCAGGACTGGGAAGCAGTGTATATTTTACAGCAAAAACAATCGGAACATTCCTGGGAGCCATCTTGCTTTTAAGGACAGAACCCTTTAAATTCTTAAGACTGTCTCTTATCATTGCCATATTATCTTTTATTCCTTTGATGCTTGGAACCGGTCTTTGGAGCATGTTAGCAGCAATCTTTATCATTGGACTCACTTGTGCCAATGTTTTCTCGATCATTTTCTCGCTTGCTTTAAACAAATTACCGGATCGATCAAACGAAATATCGGCTCTCATGATTATGGGCGTTTCAGGAGGGGCTGTAATTTTACCGATTCAGGGAGTTGTAAACGACGGTTTCGGGTTAATGGCTTCTCTGTCAGTCCTTCTTATCTGTCTGATTTTAAATTTACTATTCACCCATAATCTAAAAGAAAATGTACAAAAAAGATAAAGAAGCAGTATTGACGCTCGATGCAGGTGGGACAAGCTTTGTTTTTTCAGCCATCGTAGATAACAAAGAGGTCGTGGAGCCTGTCTGCTTTTCTGCTTACCCGGGAGACCTGAAAATGTGTCTGAATTCCATGGTAACCGGATTCCGGAATGTAATGAATAAGCTGGATGCCAAACCTATAGCAATAAGTTTTGCTTTTCCGGGTCCTGCCGACTACACGAACGGAGTGATAGGAGATCTGCCCAATTTCCCGGCATTCAGAGGAGGGGTTGCCCTGGGTCCCTTTCTGGAAGAGGAGTTCGGATTACCGGTTTTTATCAATAATGACGGAAATCTCTTTGCGTATGGTGAAGCAATTGCAGGAGCACTACCTGAAATAAACAGGGAGCTGGAGTCGGCAGGGAATCCCAAACGATATAAGAACCTGCTTGCCGTAACCATTGGTACCGGCTTTGGCGGTGGTGTGGTGATCGACGGGAAACTCCTGCTGGGCGATAACGGTTGCGGAGGTAATGTCTGGTTATCGGCAAACAAATACGATAACCAGCTAATAGCGGAAGAAGGGGTCAGCATACGGGCAGTAAAAGGGCTATACCGGGAGTTTTCAGGTGATGAGACCGGGTATACACCGAAAGAGATTTTTGAAATCGCAGAAGGAGCCCGAACGGGAAAACGAGAGGCGGCAATAAAAAGCTTCGAAAAGCTCGGGGAAATCGCTGGCTTTACAATTTCAGAATCGTTGAATATTGTGGATGGAATCGTGGTCATTGGTGGAGGGATTGCGAATGCACATAAATATATTCTTCCAGCGATGATCAAAGAAATGAACGGATTCAGAAAAACCGCCAAAAGCGATGTTTTTCCTCGATTGCAAATGAAAGCCTATAATCTGGAAGATGAAGAAGACCGTACCGCATTCTTAGAAAACGAATCGGTAACGATTCCCATCCCAGATAGCGACCGAACAGCGATCTATCACTCAGCAAAGAAGATTGGTGTAATAACCAGCAAACTGGGCACCAGTAAAGCCATTGCAATCGGGGCATATAATTTCGCAGTGAATCAGTTATCCTGAAGCCTTTATTATTCGGCAAATGATGGTAGATCGTGAACGAAAAAAAGGTGTGTAATAACTCAAAAGGTATGGCAAAAATACTTAAAAACTTAAATTCAAAAAACAAACACAATGAAAAACGTATGTAAAATTATTGGATGTATTTCATGCATGTTGCTTGTATGCTTTTCATGCGAGAAAAATGAAAGTATACATCGTGACTCTAAAGTAATTCTTGATAAATTACTTTTTTCAGGATATACCGGCGAAACGGTCAGAGCTACCGTAACATACGGAAGTTCCGACATAAAAAAACTGGAAATCACAAAATGGGTAAACGGGGAACAAGTTTCCGGATATGGGATAATTGTTCCGGTAAACAGTACGTCCGATACCTATGAATTCGAACAGGAAATTGTTGTAGGAGATGAAGAGGGAACATTGATTTACACATTTAGCGGATATAATGCAGAAAACAAGTTGGTAGACGCATCTGATTTAGCCGTTTCTGTTACGCTGACCGATTTTGGACGGTTGTCTAAATTCGACTGGAAATTAACCGAACAAACCACAAACGGAGACAACACCACTACAGATGCCATGTTAGACAATGTATACCGCTTAAATAACGATTTAAGCTGGGAATATGATTGGGGTGATCCGGCAGGAGCTGGTTGGGATGTTCTAAATCAGTATTGTGCGTGGAAATATATCGGAACAGAATTAAAAGCAGATTCTATTTATTTGATCAAATATGGTTTCTTATCCACTACACCTGCCATCGATAAATATGAGATATTGAGGCTGGATGATTTCAATTTATGGATACAGACCTTTATGGATTTGTCGTGGCTTGGCGATCCCTATACCGCGGAAACTCCGGTTGTTGAAAAATATGTCGCCATTCCCAAATCGTCCGGTTTTACCCCCTACAGAGGAGAAAATCCTGCAAATTACAATTGGGCTCCTTGTTCACCAGGCAATTATTAAACAACCCGGCATGATGAGCAAACACATATTTACCATATTTGTCTTCATCGGATATACTTTTTGTCTGACTGCAGGGCCTGATAATATCGCACCTTCAGCCAAAGTAACGGCATCTTCCGAAAAGAGTGCCGAACATTCTGTACAAAAAGCGGTTGACGGACTGATAGGCATTGATAATAAGGGGGAATGGGCTTCGGCAAGCAGACAGACTTCATGGGGAGCGATTGATTATCCGTATATTCAGTTAGAATGGGATAAACCCCAAAACATTAACCGGATCATACTGTATGACCGACCGACGCCACAAAGCCATAATGCGGGTGGCACATTGCACTTTAGCGATGGGACAACGGTTTCGGTGAATCAGATCTCTAACGACGGAACGGCAAAGGCGGTGAACTTTCCGACAAAAAAAGTAAGCTGGGTAAGATGCGAAACTACCGACGGCGATGGATTGCATATCGGGTTGTCTGAAATCGAAGTATATCCGGCTCCTGAGGATTATACCGATTATGTCTCAAAAGTGGATCCTTATGTGGAATCGGCTCGCGGACGCTATATCTTTTTTATAACGGGTAGTCGTCCCTTCGGCATGATCAGTGCAGCACCATTGACCCGCAATAAGAACCAATATGGTGGAGGTTATAATTATAACTCTCTTGAGATACTTGGATTTCCTCAAGTACATGGTTGGATGCTTTCGGGAATCAGCCTGATGCCTACCACCGGTAATATAAATCCGGTATTGGGTGAACAACACTGGAAATCTGCCTTTTCACATGACGGTGAAATTGTTCAGCCCGGATACCATCGGGTATTTTTACAGGATTACGGCATTTGGGTGGAACAAACGACTACCGAGAGGGTCAGTTATTATAGGCTTCGTTATACGAAGGAGAATGTTTCTAATCTGCTGCTTAATCTGGGAGGTTATCTGGCAACCACAACGATGAATGATTGTCGTGTAACCAAAGTGAGCAACACTGAAATCGAAGGCTCGGTCAACACAACCGGACGTTTTTGGGGTGGCCCTGACAATGTGAGGATATTCTTTGTGATGAAATTCGACAAGCCGTTTCAGCAGCTGGATGCATGGGATGATAAAGAAGTTCTGAAAAATATTGCTTCACATCAAGGGGTAAACCAAAAAACAGCCCGAAACACAGGCCAAAGTTACTATGATGCCCCAACCTGCGGAGTAAGTGCTACATACAACGTAAAAGCCGGTGATGAAATTCAGGTTAAATTTGCCATTTCCTACACAAGCATAGACAATGCCCGCAAAAACATGGAAAACGACCGGTTCGGATGGGATTTCGAAGCTGTTAAAGCCGATTCACGGCAAGAATGGAATGATTGGCTTGGACGTATTGACGTAAAAGGGGGAACGCATAAACAGCAAATCAAATTCTACACTGATTTGTGGCATGTCTTGCTCGGAAGACAAAAATTGGATGATGTGTCGGGGGATTATCCCGATTACACGCAAGGGCAGCGGGTCGGAAATGCAACCCTCAATGCTCCGTTAATTGTTCGTACACTCCCAAAAAATCCAGACGGTACGGTTCGTTTTCATATGTATAACTCCGACTCTTTTTGGTTAACCCAATGGAATCTGAATATCCTTTGGGGACTGGCATGGCCGGAAGTGTTGGACGATTTTGCCGCTTGTCTTGTCCAGTATGCCGAAAACGGCGGATTGCTGCCCCGCGGCCCCAATGCAGGCGGATACTCCTATATTATGACAAGCTGTCCGGCAACCAATTTGATCACAAGCGCCTATCAAAAGAATATGCTGACCAAAACAAAACCAGAAAAGGCATACAAAGCAATGGTCAGGAATCATAAACCGGGCGGTATGATCGGACCTGTGAAAGAAATTAATTTTTACATTAAAAACGGATACTACCCCGGTAATGCCGGAATTACAATCGAAGCGGCATTTCAGGATTGGGCACTTTCACAGATGGCTGCCAGAATGGGTAAGGGGAAAGATGCCGCCTATTATCTGAAGCGCTCTCAGGGCTGGACAAAGTTATTCAATCCGGAGCATAATTTACTCTTTCCAAAAGATGAAAAGGGAGAGTGGATAACAACGGATCCATTAAGTAACAATGGTTGGGTCGAAGCCAATGCATGGCAGGCAACCTGGGGTGTCTCACACGATATTCCCCGATTGGCTCGTTTGATGGGAGGAAATGATCTGCTGTGCGAAAAGTTGAATTATGCCTTTGAACAGTCCGAAAAAGACGATTTTGTATTCGGATACGGAAGTGGATATGTAAGTTATGCCAATCAACCCGGATGTTCAAATGCGCATGTATTCAATCTGGCAGGCCAACCGTGGCTTTCCCAATATTGGGTAAGAAAAGTCGGGGAACAGGCTTACGGTGCAATTACTCCCGACCGGGGTTATGGTGGACATGACGAAGATCAGGGGCAAATGGGTGGCGTAAGCGCTTTGATGGCATTGGGGTTGTTCAGCGTGCAAGGAACTAGCGCCCAAACACCTTCGTATGAAATTACAAGCCCGGTATTTGATGAAATTACAATTAAGCTTAATCCTACCTATTACGAAGGAAAGGAATTTACGATCAGGACATACAACAATTCAAAGGAAAACTGTTTCATCTGGAAAACTCAACTGAACGGGAAAGAATACAACAAATATTGGATTGATCACAAAGATTTTGGTACCGGAGGATGTTTGGAGATCTGGCTGGACTCAGAGCCAAACAAAAACTGGGGAATGGGAAAATAATTTTTTACGTAATATATCTAAAAATGATGCACATGAAACTCTTAAAATTATGCGTTCTGCTATTTTGCCTTTGCTCTTGGAGTAATGTTTATGCACAGCTCAGAGATTATTCGGGTATTGTAACAGAAGATGATGGCACACCCCTGATCGGTGTAACTGTTTTGGTAAAAAATACCACCAATGGTACAGTTACCGATATTGACGGAAAATTCACCATACAGGCATTGCCGGGTGATTATCTCGTCTTTTCCTATGTGGGCTATGAAACGGTTGAAGTACAATTGACAAATGATGAAATCCTTGCAATATCCATGAAGGACCAATCCATTTACCTGGATGAAATGGTTGTTGTCGGTTACGGGCAAATGAAAAAAAGCGACCTGACGGCCGCCATAACTTCCGTAAAATCGGAAGATTTAATAAAGACCTCGATCACTTCTATTGACCAGGGATTACAAGGTCGCGCTGCAGGTGTGGTAGTAACCAATATCTCCGGTCAACCGGGTGCGGGAACCTCCATTCGTATTCGTGGTACAAGTTCCGTAATGGGTACCAATGAACCGTTGTATGTGATTGACGGAATACCGATAATTAGCGGTGGAGCAAGTTCTGGAGCAATGAATACCCCTCCTTTGAATCCCATGGCAATGATGAATCCGAATGATGTGGAATCAATCGAAGTATTGAAAGATGCCTCCGCTACGGCAATTTATGGAGCACGCGGAGCAAACGGTGTGATTTTGGTAACGACAAAACGAGGGAGTAAAGGGAAAGTGCGGACATCGGCAAACGCATATTACGGATTACAGACCATCGCTAAAAAGATGGATATGTTGAATGCCGAACAATTGGCTATTTTGGGAAATGAAGCAACAGATAATGCCGGTATTGACCGAAAACTAATATTTGCCGATTTGAATAACCTGAGAAAACGAAGTACAGACTGGCAGAACGAAATTTTCCGTACCGCCCCTATTCAAAATTATGAACTGGCTTTTTCGGGTGGCAGCGACAAGTCGGTCTATTTCCTGTCGACCAATTTTTTCTCACAAGACGGTATCATTCTCGGATCGGATTATAAAAAAGGAAGCCTGCGCTTTAATTTAGATCAGGATTTAGGCGAGCGAATAAAAATAGGGAATACAATGAATATTACTTACAGCCAGTCCAACGGAGTGGTAACCAATTATGAAGGCGCCATTGCTTCCAGTATCACATCATGGGCTTTAGAGATGAATCCCGGGCTGCCGGTAAAAAATCCCGATGGTACCTATGTATATGAGAATAACACCTCAAAACCGGCTATCGGAAATCCTGTTGAGGATGCCAATACATACGAACAATTGAATAAAACGCTTCGGATGACCGGCAATATGTATGCCGATTTGCTTATTGTCAACGGGTTAAATTTTAAAACAAGCATTGGAATTGATTACTATAACGTGAAGGATCTAAGCTTTGCCCCTATTAATATCAAGCGGGGAGAAGCCAGCGAAGGTATTGCAACCGTGGGACAAACAGATGGTTATACCTGGGTTTGGGAAAATACACTAAGCTATAATAATACATTCGCTGAAAGACATTCGGTAAACGCTGTGGCCGGTATCACCACCCAGCAGTATGAAGGTACTCCGGTGGTCGTCTCCAGAGCCGGGATTGAAGATGGACGATTGGGTTACCACGCTATTCAGGAAGGAACCAAAATTCAGTTGGCACATACAGGGTATAGTTCATGGCAAATGTTGTCTTATCTGGCTCGTGTAAATTACGGGTATGATAGTCGTTATTTGCTGACATTGACCGGTCGTGTAGATGGTTCTTCCAAATTCGGGGCAAATAATAAATATGGTTTTTTCCCTTCTACTGCGTTTGCCTGGCGTGTCTCTGAAGAACCATTTATGAAAGAACAAAATACGATCGACAATCTGAAATTACGTCTAAGCTACGGATTGGTAGGAAACGAAGGAATCCCTCCTTACAGTTCCATGGGACTATTACAAGGAACGGAAGCTTATATCGGCACATCCCAGATCATCAGAGGTCAGGCACCTTACACACTCGGTAACCAGGACCTGAAATGGGAAACAACAGCACAGTTCAATATTGGGTTTGATATGGGCATTTATAAAGGAAGATACTCTTTATCTGCTGATTACTATATCAAAAAAACGAAAGATTTATTATTGACCGTACCAACCGAATCGCACATAGGATATGATGTGGCTATGCAAAATATAGGTAATCTTGAAAACAAAGGATTCGATATTACGTTCAACGCGACGCTGGCAGATAATAGTAAGTTCAGATGGGATTCGAACTTAACTTTCGGTCTTAACCGGAATAAAGTGACCAATCTGCCGGGTAATGAAAACGGAATCTCCGGCATAAGCATTATGGGGATAAATTATTGGACAAAAGTTGCGGAAGGCAAAGCCATCGGAACCCTATATGGTTACAAAACGGACGGAATTGCACAATTGGATGAAGATCTGTCCAAAATCGTCTATTTCCCCGGAAGAACCATCTCTTATGGCGACAGAAAGTATGTAAATAAAGAAGGAACGAGTGACGTGCTGAATGAAGATGATCTTTTTGAATTGGGCAATGCCAATCCCGATTTCACCTACGGATGGAATAACACATTTTCATTGAAACTGGGACAAAATGAAGGCACCGTCAATTTGAATCTCTTTATCCAGGGTGTTCAGGGAAATTCGATTGCCAACTTCAATATATTTTCACTTGAAAGTTTTGATGGCTCAAAGAATAACTCAACAGCAGCGTTGAAACGCTGGACACCTGATAATCCGACAAATGATTATCCGAGGGCAAATGCTTCGCCCATGTCAAATGTTTTTTCTGATCACCAGGTGGAAGACGGCTCCTATTTGAGGATAAAAGATGTTACGATCTCGTATGACTTTCCGGTGAATATGACCAGAAAATTCAGTTGCAATGCACTCCAGGTTTACATAAGTGCAAAAAACGCACACACATTTACAAAATATTCCGGGTATGACCCTGAAGTAAGCCGCTTCGGACAAAATAACCTGAGTATGGGAGCTGATTACGGCTCTTATCCTGTACCAAAATTGTATATGTTGGGGCTTAAAATAAATTTCTAAAAACGATCACAATGAAAAAGACATATTTATATTTATCAATCTGGATATTATCAACAGGCATCTTTTCTGCCTGTTCCGACTTCCTGGATGAAGAAGCGAAAGGAATTCAAGTCGATAAAAATTATTATAAAACCGAGTCCGATGCTGTCGCCGCAACGGATGCCATTTACAGTTATCTGATCTCTGATGCGGATGCATATAATTTGTGGAGCGATCATTTTGGCGGATTGTTTTACAATGATTTTTGGGAACTTCCCGAATTGATGTCCGACAATGCGGTTTCCAAACAGTCATCACCTGAATATCAATCTATTGCCAACTTTCAGGTAGATGCATACAGTATCCGGGTTGCTTGCTTATGGCGTGATTTCTATACAACAATCAATGTTTGCAATACGGTAATTGCAAAAGTTCCTGCCATTCATTTTACGGATGAAATCAAAAAAAATCAATTGATTGCCGAGGCTAAATTTTTCCGCGCATTGTGTTACTTCGAGTTGACCCGTTTTTTCGGAGATGTTCCCCTACACACAGATCCGACCGAAAGTGTTTCGGAGGCACAGATTTCAAGAACACCCGTTGACCAGATCTATCCTGTAATCCTGGAAGACCTGGATTTTGCCGAAAAAAATCTGAAGTATGAAGACCGTCTGGGTTACGGACGTCCCTATGCATCATCTGCCTCCGCTTTATTGGCAAGAGTCTATTTAACGTTGGGGCAGAAAGAGAAGAATAATACCTACCTGCAAAATGCTGTAGAGAAAGCCGATGCGGTTATTCCGGCATTTCCGATGGATTCATACGAAGATCTGTTTAAATTGGAAAACCGATTTAAAGGGGAACGGATATTGGAAGTCAATTTCAATGCTTCCCTGAGTCAGGGTTGGAAAGGCAATCAATTTTTGGTTCGTTTATTACCTAAGATGAATACTGAAAAAGGAGGACCTAACAATGCCCAGGGATGGGTTGCCGCAACTGACAACCTATACAATATTTTTGAACCGAACGATAAACGCCGTGACGTGACACTTTTCAAATCATTTACCTATACTGACGGCTCCACAGAAACATTCGATGCTCCCTATTTTGGCAAATATTGGGACAGGATAGCCGAACCCAATGGAAATGAATCAAATGCAACATTTCCCTATCTTCGTACCGCTGAAATGTATTTGATAAAAGCGGAAGCATTGAACGAAATCAATCAAAATCCGACTCAGGCGGCTAAAGACGCATTAAATGCCGTTCGTCATCGTGCGGGATTAGGTGATACTCCGGCAAATAATTATGCAGACTTCAAAAAAGCAGTCTTAGCCGAGCGGCGTGTGGAATTTGCCATGGAAGGCCATCGTTGGCACGATCTCGCGAGAATGTGCACATTGGAGGAAATTAAAGATCTGGTAGGAGCAGCGAAGCCGGGAGTTGTTCCGAGAAATGCCAATTATCTATTTCCCATTCCCAATAACGATATCATTATTTCGAATGGAAGATTAACCCAAAATGAGGGGTATTAATGAACAGAATCCGAAAAGGAACCTTGTTCCTTTTCGGATTCTGCAATTATCTAAATCAATCCACCCATGAAATTTCAATTACTCCTATTATCAGGTTTACTGTTTGTTTTCTCGTGCCAACAGTCTACCAGGCAGGACCATGTATCAGATTCTCCTATGAATGAAGAGGCAGTTATCGATACACAAATGGTAAAAATTTTATTCCCTTCCGGAAAAGATATTCTCACGGGTGGTGATGGATCCATATCCATCCAAATAGATAGTACCAAAAGTTTCTGGCTGTGGGGGGATTCCTTTTTAGGTGAAGTTGTGGATAACAAAAGAGCAGATTCATCCCCGTTTATCATGGGCAATGTATGGCAACTACTGGATGGAGAATCAGTAAAGACCATAACCGGAGGTACCGCTGTAAACCCGGAATCATTGCTGAAAACAGAAAATGTTGACGGGTACCCGGCCATCCTTTGGCCTATGCACGGTTTTGCAGAGAACAATATCGTACATGTATTTATGTCTACTATTGTCAAAACAGGCCAGGGAACCTGGGACTTTCACTGGCATTCAACCCTGTATTACCGGCTAAATCTTTCGGATTTATCCGTTATTGATAAACAGGAACTTTTGACCCGTGAACAAACGGATGCTCATTTCGGCTTTGGCGTTACAAAACACGAAGATTTTTACTATATCTATGGTTCAAATCCGCAAAAAGATTTCACGGCGACATTACATGTAGCGCGAGCCCGTTTGACAAACGATACATTGCAGGATTGGGAATATTTTGACGGGGAAAAATGGGTGCATGATCCGAAAGAAAGCAAATCGTTGCAGGGTATTGACATACCTGTTTCGGAACAATTTAGCGTCTTCAAACACAACAACAAATTCATCCTGTTAACGCAGGATAGGTTTAAGCCTGAAATTTACACCTTCACGGCAGATGCCCCTGAAGGTCCCTGGTCGAACAAAAAGCATATTTATACCATCCCCGAGGGGAAAGATTCAACATTATTTACATACAATGCAATGGCGCATCCCCAGTATGGTTCGAATGGAAAATTACTGGTAAGTTACTGTGTCAATGCAAGAAATGTACCTGACTTATATAAAGATGCATCTATCTATAAACCACGCTTCCTTTGGATATCGTTCAACACGATATTGAATAGCAAAATTTAAATATTACAGGAATAGATTTTTATACTTTGCGCCTGGTGACAATTTTCAGCATTCCCACTTTTTGATTCTCTCTACCGCTTCAGCAGTTTTTTCCCGGCTGTTGAAGGCGGTCAGCCGGAAATAGCCCTCACCGGCGGAGCCGAAGCCCACGCCGGGTGTACCCACGATATGGCATTCTGCCAGTAAGCGGTCGAAGAATGTCCAGGAATCCATGTCACCGGGGCATTTCAGCCAGATATAAGGTGCATTTTCACCGCCAAACAGGGTCCATCCTTTTTCGATCAATCCATCGCGGATCAGCTTCGCATTGTGCATGTAGTACCCAACCATCTCCCGCATTTCCAGCTGTCCCTGTGAGGAGTACACCGCCTCGGCAGCACGCTGTACAACATAGGCAGTACCATTGAATTTGGTGGACTGCCTCCGGTTCCACAAGCCATGCAGCGAAACCTGTTCACCGTTCTGTGTGCGGACCTTCAACGCTTCGGGTACGACCGTATAGCTGCATCGCAGCCCGGTGAAGCCCGCATTCTTGGAATAAGAGCGAAACTCAATGGCACACTGTTGAGCATTTTCAATCTCGTAGATACTTTTTGCCATATCCTCATCCTGCACATATGCTTCATAAGCCGCATCGTACAGGATCAGTGCGTCATTTTCCAGAGCCCAATCCACCCATTTCTTCAGCTCAGTCTTTGTCATGACCGTCCCGGTGGGATTGTTGGGATAACAGAGATAGATAACATCAACCCGTTCCGATGGAATTTCAGGCAGAAAACCATTCTCCGCGTTGCAGGAGAGCAGCAGTAATTTATCGGATTTCCCGATACGCATAATGTAGGTGTCCAGATAGACCGGATAGACCGGGTTGGTGATGGCCACCACATTATCATCACCCAGGATATCGCCGATGTTACCCGTATCACTTTTCGAGCCGTCACTCACAAAGATCTCATCTGCTGAAATATCAATCCCTCTTTGCCTGAAATCGATCTCTGCGATCTTCTCCCGCAGAAAACCATACCCCTGTTCCGGTCCATAGCCGCGAAAAGTCTCTTTTGCGGCCATCTCATCGACGGCACGGTGCAACGCATTGATCACCGCAGGTGATAGCGGCAGCGTCACATCTCCGATCCCCAGACGGATAAGGTCGGCACCGAAATGAGAAGAACTGAATTTTTCAACTTTTGTAGCGATAGTGCTGAACAGGTAACTCTGATTGAGTTGAAGGTAATTTTCGTTGATTTGGAACATTTATTTGATTTAGCGATTTGTTGATTTAACGATTTACTGATTGATAAATTAGCACATTATTCAATCTCATTGGCTCATTCACTCATTGGCTCATTGGCACATTAAAAAACCTCTCCTTTAAATACAAAATGTGCATCGCCGGTAAGGAAGACCTGATTGTGGTCTCTCTCCCACTCAACTTCAAGAATCCCTCCTTTTAACTGTACTGAAGCTTTCGGATCACAGCGGTTCGTGATCACACCGGCCACCACCGCAGCGCAGGCGCCACTCCCGCAGGCAAGGGTCTCGCCGCTGCCCCTCTCCCAGACCCGCATCTTCAGATGTGTCCGGTCTGCCACTTCGATAAACTCCACATTCGTGCGTTCGGGAAACAGGTTGAGATGCTCAATCTTCGGCCCTATCTTTTCAATCGCCAGCGAATCCATATCGTTCATGAAGATTACCGCATGGGGATTGCCCATCGAGACGAAGGTGATCCGGTACCATTGCTCGTCAATCTGCACAGGATAATCAACCATTTCAGGCAGAGTGATCTGAGAGCGAAGCAAATCTGAAGCGGCGAACGCAGCTTTTCCCATATTCACCCGGATACGTTCTACCTTGCCGGTGGCGGGATCAACCGTCAAGGTCAGATACTTGATCCCCGATTTCGTATATAAGGCAATCTCCGTCAGGGTCGTCAGCCCTCTCTCGTACAGAAATTTTCCGACACATCTCGCCGCATTTCCGCACATCAGTCCCTCGCTGCCATCGGCATTGAACATCTGCATGGAAAAATCACCACCCTCTTCAGCTGGTCCGATAAGAACAAGTCCGTCACTTCCCACCCCAAAATGGCGGTCACTCAGCCGGCGGGACAGTTCTCCGGGGTTTTCAACCTTTTCCTCAAACAGGTTGACATAAATATAGTCATTGCCGGCGGCATGCATTTTTTCGAATCTCATATTATTTGTTTTTGGGAACCGGGAACAGCGGCAAAAATCAAGCATAAAGACTTTCCCTGCAGATCGACCGGCTCATGTAAAAAACACCTGCGCAATTTCCAAAGATCATGCAAGTGTTTAAGATTATGTTTGAAAAACAACCTCTGTGTAGGACAATTGTTTATAATTCAACAAATGTACATCTTTTTGTTTGTTTCATGAGCAATGAGACCCAACAAAAAAATTATTTATATCTAACTTTCTCAGTCCTGCAAACGCTTTTGGTGTTATTGGATGCAACAGAAAGCTATTTATATTTTAACCATTTCATCATTTCTTTCCACGATGGTTTTTTCCCGTACATCAGAATGCCCACCCGGTAAATTTTGGCAGCAAAGACTGAGATCAATATAAATGTGCCATATAGCAACCCGAGCGACAATAATTTTTCCCACAAAGGAATTCCAAAAGGTATGCGCACCATCATCACGATGGGTGAGCTGAATGGAATGACCGATGCCCAGAATGCCAGCGGGCCGTCGGGGTTGCTGACGCTGTAAAATCCGGCGAAGAAGGCAAATACAATGATCAGCGTAACCGGTGTCATAAACTGACTGGTATCTTCTTCACTGTCCACGGCAGAGGCAAACATCGCAAATATGGAAGCATAGAGGACATAACCCCCAATGAAAAAAAGCAAAAAATAAACCCCTATTTCCAGCCAGTTGACGCTCATCACGGCATTCATTACACCCTCCACGTTGAATTCCCCCATATCGGCAGACATCATGGCTGCCTGCCCGGGTGATGAAATGAAAATTGAAACCGCACTGAATAAGACGCCTGAGAGTATTCCCCAAATAATCAATTGTGTAATCCCCACCAGGCCGATACCCACGATCTTTCCCACCAACAAATTCACTGGTTTTACCGAGGAAACCATCACCTCAACAACCCGGCTCTTCTTCTCTTCCAGTACGGCCTGCATTACCATGTTCCCATACATCAGGATAAACATATAAATAAGGATGGTAAACATCATCCCGATAATGGTGGCAAGCTCGGTGGAGGTTTCAGATACACTCCCGTCGCCACCCAACCGCATTGTTTTCAAGGAAACGGCCGACCCTTCTTCCACGATGGAACGCACCCTGGCAATGGCTTCGCTGTCAATGTTATCGGAGCGGGACAGATCGTCCAGCTTCTGCCGGGTCACTTTTTCATTCAGCGTTCGCTCAATCATCGCCTGCAATTCCTGGGGAGCCTGTTTTTCGGAAGTGATGGAGACAGCATGGGGATTTTCATGCAGGTCGCCGGTAATATGCAGGATTGCGAATAAATCGTTCCCTAATCGGCTTTCTGCTTTATTTTCCTCCTGTTCACCAATGATCCGGAATTGATATAAATCCGTCGATTTCAGCAACGGAGCATATATTCCTGTCTGATCAATGACGGCCACATTCTTCACGCTGCCGTCGTTCAGCGTGGAGAGCCAGAGGGGTAGCAGCGACAGGGCCACCATCAGCAGCGGCATGAGCAGGGTGAGGATAATAAATGATTTTTTCCGGACCCTCGTGCTGTACTCCCGTTGTATTACTAATCCTAAAGTATTCATTATGGAGAGATTGAGTTAGATTGCGAATAAGCTAAATCTATTTGGCATCACGTGTAACTGTTTTGATAAAGACATCATTCATGGTGGGCAGCTCTTCATCGTAACTAACCACCTCATACCGGTCGAAAATGAGTCGTGCCAGTTCATTGCTGCTTATGCCGTCCCTTTTTTTGATACGCAGATCGATGAACTCATGATAGGGCTCCCGGGACAGAATTTCGAAAGAAGGGTGTACAAAATCAAAATCATTCCCCAGTATGCGGAAGCGGAAGATGCCGGGACGATGCTCCTTGCGGATCTCGAACACTTTTCCCTGCAGGACGACCTGCGACTTATGAATGAGGGCAATATTGTCGCAGAGCTCCTCCACCGACTCCATATTGTGGGTGGAGAGGATGATGGTCTTCCCTTCGTCTTTGAGACGGAGCATCGCATTTTTCACCATATCGGTATTCACCGGGTCGAAACCGCTGAAAGGCTCGTCGAATATCAATAAATCGGGATTGTGTATCACGGTAGAGATAAACTGCACTTTCTGTTGCATCCCCTTAGACAACTCCTCCACCTTCCGGTTGTACCAATCCATAATGTTGAAGCGCTTAAACCATATCATCAGTTCACGGTGGGCATCTTTTTTAGAGAGTCCGCGCAATTGGGCGAAATACATCGACTGCTCCCCCACCTTCATTTTTTTGTAGAGGCCGCGTTCTTCCGGCATGTATCCGATGTTATATACATCGTCGCTTTTGGAGGGTCGTCCGTCGATCATCACACTCCCGCTGTCGGGGGCCGTGATGCGGGTGATGATACGGATAAGGGTGGTTTTGCCTGCCCCATTGGGACCCAGCAATCCGAAAACAGTCCCTTTGGGAACCTGAATGCTCACCTTGTTGAGGGCCAGGTGGTTCGCATACTGCTTCACCACTTCATGGGTTTCTAAGTACATATTCAATAGTTATTCTGTAGTAATTCAGTTATTATTCAATTGTAATTCGATTGTAATTCAAATTTACGTTGTAAATTTAGATGTTTGATACGTTCGGCAAAGTTCAAACAAGTTTGACTTTGCACTCTCTCATCGCAAACATTCAGTTGTTACGTGCGCAGCACGAATAACGCGCAGCGAATTAATATTTCAATACAATCCGTTCACCCAACTCCTTAGAGAGCACTTTTTTTATTTCCTGCAACCTTTTCAGTTCGGTGATGAGTGTCACGTAATCATCCTTGTTACCCGATTTCATCTCTTTCTTGAGTTCTTCAATTTTCTGAAGCACATAAAAATTTTTTAGTTCGGTCGTAGCGCGCGGCACGTAAGAACTGAGCAGATTCTGCTCTAGCAAGCGGGAGCCTTTATCTCCGACCTCTTCACCCAATATTTTCGAATGTATCTTGCTCAGCTGATAGCGGTCGCTCATCAGCTCCGATGCCAGATTGCTGATCTCCGCATCGGGATGGGAGAGAAAGAAACGTCCGGAATCAAAACCGGGGTCCTCAACATGTGCCACCGCTTCCTCAAAAATCTGCCGGTAGAGATCGTTTGAAAATGTGATATTGTCGCGCTCCAGGTCGTACCGTACAAATTCAGTTACGGCCGGCCCCACCTCGACAAGCACATCCTCTTCAATCACCTTTTTACCCTCTTTTCGTTTTTGTTTTTCAAATTTCTGGTAAATAGGCGTATTGCTGTAACGAACTACATAACGCAGGATCTCCAGCTCGTACTTGTCGAAGTGATTTTTTTGGGAGAACTTCCTGCCGGGTTCTTTCTTCGTCTCAGAGATAGCCTCCTGCCTCTTGCTACTGGCGGTTTCCTTTTCTTTTTGTTCAACTTTTTTATCGTAGTTGCGGCGGCTGATCTTGTTGATCTCTGCAATCAGCACGCGTTCCTGTATTTTGAGCAGCTGCGAGCAATCCTGGATATAAACTGAACGGGTGATTGCATTGGGTATCAAAGCGATGCTTTCCACCACGTTCGATATCAATCCGGCCCTTTTGATGGGATCATCCCCCACCTCGGCCAGGAGCAGTTGCGTTTTGAAGCGAATAAAATCGACCTCATTGTCGGAAATGTAACGATAAAAGTTTTCCGCATTCTGCTTTTTGGCGAACGAGTCTGGGTCTTCACCCTCCGGAAGAAGGACTACTTTCACATTCATGCCGTCTTCCAGCAAAAGGTCGATCCCCCTTAAAGCTGCTTTTATTCCTGCCTGGTCGCCATCGTAAAGCACAGTAATGTTTTCTGTAAAACGGTGGATCATGCGGATCTGTCCGTGTGTGAGCGCCGTACCTGAGGAAGCCACCACATTTTCAATCCCGGCCTGGTGCATCGAGATCACATCAGTATAGCCCTCGACCAGATAGCACTTATCCTGCTTCACGATCGCACTCTTGGCAAAGTAGATTCCGTACAGCTCATTACTTTTGGAGTAGATCTCACTTTCGGGTGAGTTAACGTATTTACCTACATTCTCCACCTTTTTGAGGATGCGTCCGCCAAAAGCGACCACCTTCCCCGACAGGGTATGCACGGGAAAGAGGACCCTGCCCCGAAAACGGTCTACCAGCGGCTGGTTCTGTTCTCCCCCGGCCGAGAGTCCTGTCTTCAGCAGAAAATCACGCCTGTATCCGGCTTTCTGTGCTTCGACAGAGAAAGCATCCCGCTGTTCCAGGTTATAACCGAGCTGAAATTTGTGGACAATATCGTCGCGGAAACCTCTTTCCCGGAAGTAGCTCAGACCAACAGCCTTGCCTTCAGGATGCGTATGGAGTATTTTCATAAAGTAATCGCGGGCATACTCGTTGAGAATGAACATACTCTCACGGTCGCTCTGAGCCTGTTTCTCCTCATCGGTAAACTCTTTCTCAATGACTTCTATATTGTACTTACGGGCAAGATACTTCAGCGCTTCGTAATAGGAAAGCTGTTCGTGTTTCATCACGAAATGGATGGGCGATCCCCCCTCGCCGCACGCGAAACATTTACAGATATTTTTCGACGGAGAGACATAAAAAGAGGGTGTCCGGTCGTCATGAAAGGGACACAAACCCACAAAATTTACACCCCTACGACGAAGCGTCACAAAGTCGGAGACAACCTCTGTAATCTGCGCTGAATCCTGAATACGTCCTATCGTTATTTGATCTATCATTTGGAAGTACGAAATTAATGATTTATGTCGTGAATCCAGCGATTTTAGAAAATATTATCCTACTTTTGTACGGGATAAATCTGATTCAGATCAATAAAATTGAAGAAAATGGAGAATATCGACTGGTCAAATATATCATTTGGCTATATGAAAACCGACTACAATGTACGCAGTCACTACCGCGACGGACAATGGAGTGATCCCGAACCGGAAACTTCCGAATACCTGAACCTGCATATGGCTGCCACCTGCCTTCACTATGGGCAGGAGGTCTTTGAAGGGTTGAAAGCTTTCCGGGGTAAGGACGGCAAAATACGCATCTTTCGCATGCGCGAGAACGCGTTGCGCCTGCAATCATCCTGCCACGGTATCATGATGGCTGAACTGCCTGTGGAGAAATTTGAAGAGATGGTTCTGCTCGCTGTAAAGATGAATGAACGTTTTGTACCTCCCTACGAGAGCGGAGCATCACTCTATATCCGTCCCCTGCTGATCGGCACCAGTGCACAGGTGGGAGTGAAACCGTCGAAAGAGTACACCTTCCTGATTTTTGTCACTCCCGTGGGCCCCTATTTCAAAGAGGGCTTCAAGCCTACCCCCATGGTAATCATGCGTCAGTACGACCGGGCAGCGCCACTCGGCACCGGCACATTCAAGGTGGGCGGTAACTACGCTGCCAGCCTTCGTTCGGGAGAAGAGGCCCATGAGATGGGCTATTCCGCCGTACTCTATCTCGATGCAAAGGAGAAAAAATATATCGACGAATGTGGTCCAGCTAACTTCTTTGGTATCAGAAACAATACTTATATCACTCCCAAATCGACCTCTATTCTGCCCTCCATCACCAACAAGAGCCTGATGCAGCTTGCCGAAGAGATGGGACTCACGGTGGAACGCCGTCCGGTACCGGAGGAAGAGCTGGCGACCTTTGAGGAGGCCGGTGCCTGCGGCACAGCAGCCGTGATCAGCCCAATTCTGAGGATCGATGATATCAGTGAGGACAAGACATATGTATTCTCGAAAGACGGAAAAGCGGGACCCATCAGTGAGAAACTGTACCATAAACTACGCGCCATACAGTATGGCGACGAGCCGGACAAATATGGCTGGGTGACAATCGTGGAGTTTTCTTAGTCATCGCTCCACTCCCTGTAGGGATGTATGGAGAGAAAAGAATTGTAATAACGCACGTTCCCTGTCACTTCCGGCCCGAGCCAGTCAGGCATTTCAAAAGGCTCATCCTCACTCTCCAGTTCCACCTCAGCAATGAGCAGCCCTTCATTATTACCGTAAAACTCATCCACCTCAAAGGTATGCTTCCCTGCCCTGATCAGGTAACGTGTTTTGTCGATGACAGCATCTTCACACAATTGGAGCATCTCCCCGGCATCCTCCACAGGGATCTCATATTCCCACTCATGCCGCTTTATTTTACCTTCCACCAGTGCACTTTTGATCGTGACAAATGCCTTCTCACCCTTGATCCGCACGCGGATTACGCTGATTCCTGAAAGAGAGAGATATCCTTGTTTGATCGGCATACTTTTATAGGCATGTGATTTGTAATCTCCGTTCACGAGAAATTTACGTTCAATTTCGTATCCCATACAATGCAATTTTATTACATAATAACAAATAACGAGAAAATGTGTTGAGTTTTTTAAAAAAGAATAATAAAAATAACTATGTTTTTAAGTTTGCGTAATCACTACGAAATAAATAAAAACATAGTTAAGATTTTGGTTGGATTAAATAAAAATCAATGCGCGTAATTCTATTCTTTATTCAATGAATCTGAAACAAAAATAAAAAATTCCCGCCAATTAATAAAATTATTTATCACTTTTTTATCGGACTGAGGAATTTTTCCACAATAAAAAAAAGAACTTTTCTAAATTATTTATACCTTTAAGTCCGTAAAATAAATAAATTTGGCAACTACTATGAAAAGTATCTCACGAACAGCACATTACTTGATCTGTTTTTTATTCCTGCCGTTGCAGATGTTCTCACAACTCTCTCTGCCTGTTCTCTTCAGCGACAATATGGTATTGCAGCAAAAAACAGATGCACCCGTTTGGGGAAAAGCAGCTCCACACAGCACAGTGAAGATTGTTCCGTCCTGGAATAAAAAGGTATATAATGCAACAACCGATGCCAATGGTCACTGGAAAACAACAATAGAGACCCCTGCCGCGGGGGGACCTTACGAAATACAACTATCCGGTACAAACCGTATCACCCTGCGAAACGTGCTCATCGGAGAAGTATGGATCTGCTCCGGACAATCGAACATGGAGATGCCGCTCGCTGGATGGGGTAAGATAGCCAATTACGAGAAGGAAATTGCCGCAGCCAGCTATCCGCATATCCGTCTGTTACAGGTGGAGAAAAAGACGAGCAGTTACCCGCTGAAGGATGTGACGGTAGCCTCAGGAGGATGGCAGGAGTGCTCACCCGCTACCATCCCGCTATTTTCGGCCACGTCCTATTTCTTCGGACGCGACCTGTATCAAAGCCTGCATATCCCCATCGGGCTGATACATACCTCGTGGGGCGGCACGCTGGCTGAAGCATGGACAAGCAAAGAGTCATTGGTGATGATGCCCGATTTCCGGCAGAGTGCGGAAGAATTCTCACAGCTGCCTAGGGACGGGGAGAAACAGAAGGCTTTCTTTTCGCAGAAAGTGAACGAATGGACCCGACAAGCAGACAGCCTGGATTTCGGTATACAGGGCGAGGAAGCCATCGCAGCAAAAAACTCTTTTTCCGATAATGACTGGGAAGCCGCCACCCTGCCCGGGTTTTGGGAAAATAAAGCGCTGCCCGGTTTCGACGGGTTCGTTTGGTACAGAAAGACGATTGAGATACCTGATAACTGGGTGGGCAACAATCTGACCCTTTCCCTGGGTGCTATCGACGACAATGACGTCACCTGGTTCAATGGCGAAAAAATCGGCACAACAGAGGGTGCCGGTATTGAAAGAAAATATCGTATCCCTGCCCGACTGGTGAAAAAAGGTCATGCCACCATTGCTGTCAGGGTGCTCGACACTGGGGGTGCAGGCGGTTTCAACGGCTCTGCCGGAATCATGTATATCGCGCCGGAAAACAAAGAGACACTCCGGGAGAACCTGGACAATGAGTGGAAGTATAAACCGGCGTTGAGGCTGAATGAGGTGGGTGCTCCCCCTCAGAACAGGCTGGAGAGCCCGCACAATCCCGGAACGCTGTATAATGCGATGATTGCCCCCATCATACCCTATTCCATCAAGGGAGCTATCTGGTACCAGGGAGAGAGCAATGCCGGACGGTCGTATCAATACAGAACCCTGTTCCCGCTGATGATCAACGACTGGAGAACCAAGTGGGGGTATGCGTTCCCTTTCTATTTCGTACAGCTGGCCAACTACATGCAGTCACGGGATGAACCGGGTGAATCGGGATGGGCCGAGCTTCGTGAGGCACAGCTGCAGACGCTCCGGTTAGCAGATACCGGTATGGCAGTGATCATCGACATAGGAGAAGCTGCCGATATCCATCCCAAGAACAAACAGGATGTAGGTAAACGACTGGCTTTGCAGGCACGTGAAAAAACATACGGCCAACAAATTACCGGATCGGGGCCTTTATACGAATCCTATAGGATTGAAAATGGAGAAATCAGGATATCCTTTCAGCCGAATATATCGAAGCTTATTGCCAAAGGTGGAGTTCTCAATGGATTCTCCATTGCCGGACCCGACAAAAAGTTTCACTGGGCAGAAGCCGTGATCGATGGGGATCAGGTGGTGGTAAGCTCACCCGCAGTTCCCTTCCCTATTGCCGTTCGCTATGCCTGGGCCGATAACCCCGTCTGTAACCTGTTCAACGAAGCCGGACTTCCTGCCTCTCCTTTCAGAACGGACGACTGGGCAGGGGTGACGATGAATAACCGGTAAATAATATTAGATCTAAGAAAAATAAAAAACATTTTCTACTGCATTATATGCTTCCTTTCATTCACATTATCTGCCCAACAGGTAACCATTCCGGTAGAGACACAGAGCAGTGCCATTGTCCTGCAAACGGACAATAACAAACGGCTTAAACCCAAACCCTAATTTTTTAGGTAATCGATATCTTCATTTGCTTGAGGAGTATTTTTGTAGATTTGTTAATTTCTGAAATTACGAATTCATTGGGTGTGAACTTTATTTGCTTTATCGTTTTCAAATGCTCTATCG
>CAKMJT010000048.1 GCA_927407015.1 uncultured Proteiniphilum sp.
GCGGTCTTTTTATGACATCGGATGATTGAATTACTAAAAGCGTATCTGCAGCAACATCACTACAGCAGATTCGACCTGAAAGCGGTTATTTTCGATATGGACGGGGTGCTGTACGACTCCATGCCGGCACATGATAAGTCGTGGCGACAAACGATGGATGAACTCAACCTGCAACATATACCCTTTGAGTTTTACCTTCAGGAAGGACGCATCGGGAAATCGACCATCGACGCTGTCTTTCAACGTAACCTGCAGCGGGAGGCTACGGAGGAAGAGGAACAGAGAATCTATGCCCGTAAGTCAGAACTGTTTCAGCAATACAACAGCGGCGCTACCTTACCGGGAGCAAAAGAGGTATTGAACCTTGTGAGAGAAAAAGGACTGAAGCCCGTGCTGGTCACCGGCTCAGGCCAGCCCTCCCTGCTGGACCGGCTGGACATCCATTTTCCCGGTATCTTCACACCACAAACCATGGTGACGGCTTTCGACGTGGTGAATGGTAAACCCGATCCTGAACCGTTTCTGATGGGGCTGGAAAAGGGTGGTAATTTGAGACCCAACCAGGCCATCGTGGTAGAGAACGCGCCGCTGGGCATCCAGGCAGCCGTGGCTGCCGGCATCTTTACTATCGCCGTCAATACAGGCCCCCTGTCCGAGACGATTTTAACCGATGCGGGTGCTTCGCTGGTGTTCGATTCCATGACAACACTGCGCGCGGAATTGCCCGGTATACTTCGTCTGGCTGAAACAGTCAGCATCTGAGACTTCTGAATCAGGTAGCATTTCATTGAAATTACCTGAAAAAGTCTTTTTGTTGAAAATACGGATGAATTCAAACGGACTATCTGGTCATTTCAAAAAAGTCTGATCCTGTTCCTGACGTTGTAAGGTGGACTCATCATGGAGAGGAAGAATGACGGTTTGATACATGTAGAATCTAAAACCCGGATAAGATGAAACAGATCTTTTACTTTGTGTTCTTCGCCCTGCTTGCCGCATGTTCCGGCAATCAACAACCCTCTCCCGAAAAACAGATAACCGTAGAGACGGCGGCGGGTAACTTTAGCCGCGCCGCAGAGATCATCGACTCGCTGATAGGGTACGGTGCGTTGAGCGCTGAGAAAAAAGAGGCCCTTCGATATACCCTCGATTCACTCGAAAGGGTAACGCTCGACTTCAACAGAAGCAGGGAAGAGGTCATCAACTCGATTCAGGAACACCACCGGTTTACTCCGACAGAAGAGCAACTACACCGCTGGGAGACATCCGGGGCGCTTGAATACAGGCTCATCGACGGGGAGAAACGCTACTTCCGCAATGCAGCGGCCAATCTCTTCAGGGTAGACTCCCTGGCAAGAAACCTTTCACAGGCTCTGCCTGACACCGCCGGGAGACAGTTGAAAAAATTACTGGACAGCCATCTTACGCAACTCATCCCCACAGAGATAAAAGGAAAATACCTCCTGCCGAAGGTCATCATGCAGGTGAAATACAGCCTCCATATCTATCCCGGTTTTGCAAAGGAGGGAGAGACCTTTCGTGTCTGGCTGCCCTATCCGCGGCAGGATATCCGCCGGCAGACCATTGTGGAATTGATCCGTTCTATGCCACCACGCTACATCTTATCGGAAGATAGGACAGGACATACTTCCCTCTACATGGAAAAAACAATGTTCAGGAAAATGGGAGCATTCTTTCAGGTGGAATATGCGTTTACCTCACAGGGAGAGTGGTTTGATCTCTCACAGGTAGATATACAACCCTATCAGACGCATACGGAGGAATACAGGAAATATACATCGGAACGAATCCCTCATATCCGGTTTTCCGAAAAGATCAAAACACTGACCGACAGCATCACCAAAGATGCCGCAACACCCATCGAAATCCTGAAAGTGATCTATCGTTATATCACGGCCAACTATCCCTGGGCGAGTGCGCTGGAATACTCCACCATTGCCGATATACCCGCCTACGTGATTGAAAACGGCAAGGGCGACTGCGGCCAGGTCACCCTGCTGTTGATCACGATGCTCCGCTACAAAGGGATTCCAGCACGTTGGCAGAGCGGCTGGATGACTCATCCGGGAGCGGTGAACCTGCACGACTGGGCAGAGGTATACTTCGAAGGGGTGGGCTGGGTGCCGGTGGATGTATCCTTCGGCCGTGGTGAGCCGCTCGATAACAAGGCCGGCAGGGAGTTCTACCTGTCGGGGATCGACTCCTACAGGCTAACTGTCAACTCCGATATTTCCGATGCATTCTTTCCGGAAAAACGGTTTCCCCGAAGCGAAACAGTCGATTTCCAACGCGGGGAGGCAGAGTCAGAGACCTGGAACCTTTATTTCAATCAATGGGATTATAAGATGGAAGTGACCTATCCGTAGTTCATCCGATTTTATTATCTTTGTATCAGAACACCTCTAAATACGATGCATATGCATATCAATGATTTCGGTTTTTTGCGTGTGGCTGCAGCATCACCCAAACTGAGAGTTGCCGATTGCGATTTCAATACGGCTGAGATAAAATCGGTACTGGAGCGTGCTGCGCGGGAAGAGGTGCAGCTAATCTGTTTCCCCGAGCTGTGCATCACGGCCTACAGCTGCGGTGACCTCTTTTTCCAGGAAGCATTGCAGCGTAAGGCGGTGGCCTCGCTGACGGAGCTGGCTGCATTCATGAAAGGGAAGCCCTCCCTCATCGCCATCGTAGGCCTGCCACTGCGCATCCAAAGCAGCCTTTTCAATATGGCGGCAGTCATCTCTTCGGAGGGTATCCTGGGCTTTGTCCCCAAAACAAATATCCCGAACGACAGGGAGTTCTATGAAAAACGATGGTTCGCCCCGGCAGCCGACCTGAGTGATTTCTCGGTGGAGATAGGCGGTGAGGATGTGCCCATCTCCCCCGAAGGGATGATCTTCCATACACCCTTTGCAAATTTCGGTATCGAGATATGCGAAGATCTGTGGATGCCGGTCCCTCCTTCATCAAGACTGGCGCTGCAGGGAGCCGATGTCCTCTTCAACCTGTCAGCCAGCAACGAGCTGGTAGGCAAAAACCGGTACCGGAAATCACTGGTGCTGCAGCAGTCGGGACGCTGCAATGCGGCGTATGTATATGCTTCGGCGGGGTGCGGCGAGTCGACCACTGACCTGGTCTTCTCCGGTGCCTGTTTTATCGCCGAGAACGGTACAATGCTGGCTGAATCAAAACGCTTCTCACTGGGGAGTGAACTGATCATTGCCGATATTGATATCGATGCACTTCGTCACGACCGGTTGATGAACACCAACTACATCACAGTGGCTACCGACAGCACCACGGAGATCGATTGCGAAATAGAACCGGTAACTCCGGAAAAGATGTACCGCATCTTCCACCCGCACCCTTTTATCCCCTCCAAAGAGAGTGCCGAAGAGAACCTGTCGGAGGTGTTCCATATCCAGACACACGGGCTGGCCAAAAGGCTGCAACACACGGGTGTAGAAAGGGTGGCCATCGGCGTTTCCGGCGGACTCGACTCCACGCTGGCACTGCTGGTCACGATCAAGACATTCGATATCCTCGGGCTTCCGCGCGAGAACATTGCAGGCATCACCATGCCGGGCTTCGGTACCACTGACAGGACTTACGGCAACGCCATCGCCCTGATGAAAGCTTCCGGTGTGACCGTGAAGGAGATAACCATTGTGGATGCGGTGAAACAGCATTTCAGTGATATCGGCCATGATATGAATGACCATAGCATCACCTACGAGAACAGTCAGGCACGCGAACGAACACAGATACTGATGGATTATGCCAACAAGATCGGCGGGCTGGTGGTGGGAACGGGAAACCTCTCGGAACTGGCACTGGGATGGGCTACCTATAACGGCGACCACATGTCGATGTACAGCGTGAACACCAGCGTACCTAAAACACTGGTGGCTTCTCTGGTACGTTGGATTGCGGACACGCAGATGGAAGAGTCTTCACGCAGGATCCTGCACGATGTGCTCGATACCCCGTTCAGCCCCGAGCTGCTTCCTGCAGGCACTGATGGAAAAATAGCTCAAAAAACAGAGTTTTTCGTCGGTCCCTATGAGCTGCACGACTTCTTTCTGTATCGCATGCTGCGCTACGGCGACCATCCCCGACGTATCCTGCTGATGGCACAACAGGCTTTCACATCCGTCTACGAACCGGAAGTGATCCTGAAATGGCTGAAGGTCTTTTACAAACGTTTCTTCTCGCAACAGTTCAAACGCTCCTGCCTGCCCGATGGCCCCAAGGTGGGATCCATCAACCTATCCCCCCGCGGTAACTGGCGCATGCCCAGCGATGCAGTGGCAACCGTCTGGCTTAAAGAGCTGGAAAACTATTCCGGCCAACAAAATCCTGAATACTGAACATCGAAACCTCGAACATTGAAATAACGAAACCCCTAAACATCATAACGTTGATACTTCGGTACGTCCAAACATCGAACATCGAACTTAAAAACATGCAACAACTCATTGCTCTTTTCACCTCACACACCGGACAAGCAGGGCCCACGCTGGAGACACTTCCTTCATCCGGCTCCAACCGTAAATATTTCAGGTTATCCACGGATAAGATTTCGCTTATCGGTGTTTACGGTGAGTCGCATGAAGAGAACCATGCATTTATCAACCTGGCCAACCATTTCCTGGCGCAGGGACTGAATGTGCCAAAGGTGGTGGCTGTCAGCGGGGATGAGATGTTCTATCTGCAGGAGGACCTGGGGGACACGGTGCTTTTTGATCTAATCCGGGGGGGACGGACCACGGGTGTTTTCAGCCACGAGGAGAAAGAGTTGCTCCACAAGACCATCTCACTCCTGGCCGATTTTCAATACCTCGGTGCCCGGGGTCTCGATTTCAGCATCTGCTACCCGCTGCCGGCATTCAACCACCGTTCCGTGATGTGGGACCTGAACTACTTCAAGTACAGCTTCCTGAAGACCACCGGCATGAATTTTCGGGAAGACCTGCTGGAGAACGATTTCGAGAAAATGGCCGGTATATTGCTGAAAGATCCGACAGATACGTTTATGTACCGCGACTTTCAGTCACGCAATGTGATGCTGGTGGAGAGGGATCCTTATTTTATCGACTTTCAGGGGGGACGAAAGGGGCCTGTTTATTACGATGTGGCTTCATTCTTATGGCAGGCGAAAGCCGGCTTCCCGGCTGAACTGCGTGATGAACTGATCACCACCTATATCGCCTCACTAAAAAAATTCCGGCCAGTGGATGAAGCATCCTTCCTGATACAGCTGCGTCAGTTCGTCCTTTTCCGCACGCTGCAGGTGCTCGGCGCTTACGGCTTCAGAGGGTACTTCGAGAAAAAACCGCACTTTATCCAAAGCGTACCCTTCGCATTGAACAACCTGCAGGAGCTGCTGAAGGACGGTTTCGATGAATACCCCTATCTGAACAGGATATTAAACGAAATGACCAATCTGAAACAGTTTGCCGATACCCGGAAGCGGGAACTGGAAGTGCGGGTATACAGCTTCGCCTATAAGAAAGGGGTACCGGATGATCAGTCGGGCAATGGTGGCGGTTACGTGTTCGATTGCAGGGCCATCAATAATCCAGGTAAGTACGAACGATACAACAACGTCACCGGGCTGGATGAACCGGTGATTAAATTCCTCGAGGAGGATGGCGAAATTGTCACATTTCTCGATACGCTCTACCCTCTTATCGACCAGCATGTGAAACGCTACCAGGAACGAAACTTCACTAACCTGATGATCTCTTTCGGCTGCACCGGCGGACAACACCGCTCGGTGTACGCAGCGCAGCATATGGCGGAACATATCTCCCAAAAATTCGGGGTAAAAGTATCTTTAATCCACCGCGAACAAAACCTGGAGCAGGAATTCAGAAAACGATGAAAGCAATGATCTTTGCAGCCGGTCTCGGCACCCGACTCAAGCCGCTGACCGACACCCTGCCCAAGGCACTGGTACCCGTGGGGGGGAAACCGTTGCTGCAACATATCATCGGGAAGCTCAAACAATCGGGCTTCGACGAGATCATCATCAACATCCATCACTTCGGTCAACAAATCATCGATTTCGTGGAATCGAACAATCATTTCGGTATCCGGATTGAATTTTCTGATGAACGGGACCATTTGCTCGATACAGGTGGCGGCATCAAAAGAGCCTCCTGGTTTTTCGACGACGGTAAACCCTTTCTCGTACATAATGTGGACATTTTATCCAATATCGATCTTGCCGAACTCTACACGGCACACCTGAAAAACAACCCTCTGGCCACGCTGGTTTGCAGTGAACGGCAGACAGCGCGCTATCTGCTTTTCGACAATGATGACCACCTGAAGGGATGGATCAATGAAAGCACCGGGGAGATAAAATCACCTTTCCCGGATCTGAATCCACGTCAAACCCGAAAACTGGCTTTCTCCGGCATCCATGTACTCAATCCCGCCATTTTCAGTGATATGACGGATTTACCGGACCGGTTTCCGGTGATCGATTTTTACCTATCCCTTTGCAACAGGGAAAACATCAACGGCTTCGTCCCCTCAGACCTGCACCTCATCGACGTGGGAAAACTAACATCCCTGGAAGAGGCGGCAGATTTTCTACATTCGCAAACGCTATAGTTCAAACAATTCCACCCCTTTTTTATCGATCAACTAAACGCCTTCCCTTTTATTAACCACCATTTTTTGTAATCCTTAAAAAAGACATGGTAAATTAATCTTAATGATCGAATATTTAATATATTATTTTATTTATTATCTTGTATATTAAAATATTTTATGGTTCATTTGCAATGTAAATTAAATATTTTATGGTATTATTCCGATTTACATTTATCTCAATCTTTAAACTTCTTATCGGACAACAAAATGAAATATATATCATTCTATTGTACAACATTATTAATCCTGTTATTTTCTTGTTCTAATAAAAATGACATACCCATTGAGGGTTGAGGCAATCCTTAACTTCAACCAGAAAATCAAGAAAACTGTACGGCAAACAAATCCTAAAGCCATATTTGCATCTTGAGGAATCGCATTAAGAAACACATAGTTTTAACTAACGAACTTGAAAAATAAATGATCTGAAGATCATTTAATCAGACATTCGATCTACTCGTCAAATAGATGGTGCATGGGTAGGCATATATCATTGGAGCGAAACAGAAGGTAAACATTGGAACAATGACATCAAAAAAATGACAGACGATCAGTGGCGCGAACTTGTCCATTCGATGAATAGTCTGGAAATGAATATGAATGTCATCCAAGAAGTATTTAGAAACGAAGCGTATGTTGGGAAACATTGTTTAACTGTAGACAATTATACAGGAAAAGCATTTTATCCCTCAGACCTGTATCCCGGAAGAATGCAGATAGCTGCAGAAGATCCAATTGAAGCAATACTTTCTGCAGCGGACAAACTGGGAATGTCTGTGATGGTTGGAGTGGGAATGTTTGCCTGCTTTGATTTTACACCTGAGTTACTCGAAAGGCAAAAACGAGTGGCAAAAGAACTTTTTTCCAACAAATGCTCAGAAATCAGGGTGTGGTAACGGAGTGGAAATAACGGAAAAAGAGTAGTAGCTATTCAGAGATAATAAGACCTATATGATAGCCAATATGCCCCAAAATTCACTAACTGGAACGGAAAAGAGGTTCATTATACATTCGACTATCTGGGGTATTATATTGAAAAGGCCCATGACATTGGCCTCAAAGTTCATGTATCACTCAATACCTTTGTAGCAGGACATAATTATTTCGATATCGGCCCTATATACAAAGAAAATAAAAAAGAGTCCTTTGACATATTGGAGAGAAAAACTTACAGCAACCAGTCGATAATATTAACCACGCGGATGCTTTGTTCCAGTGCGGGTAACGGAATAATATCCGATTTCCCCCGGGTAAGGATAGTCCCTTCGGACAAATGGTAAGTAACCATCGCTTCCAACAGGCCTTCCGTTTCCCGTGCATAGTTTTCCGGTGTCAGAAATTCACACACTTGTATCACATTAATAATTTGATTGTGTTGCAGACAGACGAAGTCACACTCTTTCATCTTTTTATGAAAGTAAACCTGATAACCTCGCCGGCGCAATTCGATAAACACCATGTTTTCTAACAGTCGTCCGCTGTCCTGGGAAAAGCGAAAAGCCACTCTGGAGCTCAGTCCATTGTCGATACAATAGATTTTCTTGTTGGAAACATATTGCTTTTTGAGTGAATAGTCGTATTTGGGAACCTGGAAAAGCAAAAAAGATGCTTCCATATAGGAGATATAGTTCTTGGTGGACGTGTCGCTCTTTATACCCAACAGACGAGAGATATTCCGGTAGCTGAATTCTTTTCCGATATTGGAAAGGGCATAATGCGCCAGTTCGCGAAATGCTTTTTTTTCCTGAATGGCATAGCGGAAAAGAATATCCTTATAAAGGATATTTTCATAGAGCGTGGCAAGGATTTCCTCGTCTTTCGTAAGGCAATAGAGCGGAAAGCCTCCATGAGGCAGGTACTCGTCGAAAGCTTTACTAACCACCGCACGCGATACCGTTGTCTTTTTCACGGCAATACCCGCGAAGTCGAGATATTCGGCAAAAGAAAAAGGGTATAGTTCAATTTGTTTGTAGCGGCCGGTAAGGTGTGTGCCTAATTCGCCACTCAGCAATTTGGAGTTTGAACCGGAAAGAAATATTTTGTATCCCTCGTCGTGTATGCGGCGTACAAAACGTTCCCATTTGGGAATGTTCTGTATTTCGTCTATAATGATATTCCGGCTGGCGTTTTGCTTGTGCCAAAGGGTCAGAAGAGTAGAAAAATCGGACACTTCGAAATGAAGCAGCCGTTCGTCGTCGAAATTGACATAGACGAAATCATTGCCCAAACGATCGGCAAACTGGCGCAGCAAGGTGGATTTACCGCAACGACGAATACCCGAGACAATGACAATTTGTTCGCTGTTTAGGTAAAGGTCGAAGTCTATTTGCCTAAAAATGCCTGGCGATCGGGATGAAAACAGCTCCCGTTGATCGGAAACGACAAAGTCCAAATCATATTCATTTATCATAAAAATAACATTTATAATGTGGATAATATTGCAAAACTAACATTTAAAATATGAATATGCAAATAAAACTCTCCAATAATTCTTTTAAAAGATAAGTATCTAAAAATTTAAACAATATGAAAACAATCAAAATCGCATTTGCTGCGCTGTTGTGCCTTATATTAGGCCTCGGATGTGCACAGGACAACACGAAAACAAAAGCGGAGAAACAGGGATGGAACCTTTCCCTGCAATCCTACACGTTCCATCTGTTTACAGTAGCGGAATCATTGGATAAAACGGAGGAATTAGGCATTCGCTTTATCAAAATCTATCCCGGATAGAAAATGGGGAGCAGTTTCGGAAATATTGTTTTCGGCTATGATTTAAGTATGAAAGATCAGGAGAGGCTTGGTTTTTTGGCCGCATCTAAGGGTGTCAAAATTATTTCTTCGGGGGTATGGACTGCCCAAAGGGAAGAATGGGATTCTATGTTTTCGTTCGCAAAGAACATGGGAATGGAATTTATCAGCGCCGAACCCAACCGCGAAGATTGGGATGTAGTGGAAGAACTGGCTAAAAAATATAATATCAAAGTAGCTGTTCACAATCACCCGAGCGAAAACTCATACTGGAACCCGGAAATATTGCATGGCTGTATCGAGGGTAAGGGAAATCTTTTGGGCGCTTGTGCGGATGTGGGACACTATAAAAGGATGGGGCTTGATCCGACCGACTGTCTGAAAACGCTCGACGGCAAAATTTTCTCCCTGCACTTCAAGGATATTGCACCCACCGGGGACGAACAGACCCTTGAAGATGTCGTATGGGGACAGGGTATCCTCAACGTGAAAGGAATGATGGAGGAACTGGAGAGGCAAAACTTCAAGGGATATTTCACGATCGAATATGAAGCGGACTGGGAAAATAATGTTCCGCAGATTCGTCGCTCGGTTGAATATTTCAACAAAATTACGGAAGAAATTCTTTAATTTTGTTAACTTTATTTCACAATGTGTAACGGGCTGAACATCGTCATAAAAGTTCAGGCATCTCTCAACACTTTCGTGAAAGGTCACAACTATAATGGCTTCAGAAAGTGAGAGATTGTCCAATATGTTGGCCATCTATTGGAATCAGAACAAACAAACAAAAGCCATCGGCATAGATACGGTGATCATGATCCGGTCAGGCTACAAAAAATTCATCACCTATTCCTCTAAGTACCTGTTGAGCAAAGGCTGTTATATGCCTTCGATGGACCTGCTCGACATGTTCCTCCGGCTCGCCGAAAAATATGAGATGAAGTTCTATTTCGGGCTGTACGACTCGGGGCATTACTGGGTTACCGGCGACATGAGCCACGAGATCGAAGACAACCGCTTTGTGATCGATGAGGTGTGGAAAAAATACGGAGAGAAGTACAAAAGCTTCGGCGGATGGTATATCAGTGGCGAGATCAGCCGCGCCACCAAAGGGGCGATCGGCGCTTTCAGCACCATGGGTAAACAGTGCAAGGAAGTATCGGGAGGGTTGCCCACCTTCATCTCCCCCTGGATCGATGGTAAGAAAGCGGTCGCGGCCAGCGGCTCCTCCCTCTCGAAAGAAGAGGCCGTATCGGTACAACAGCACGAGAAGGAGTGGAACGAGATCTTTGCCGGCATCCATGAGGAGGTTGACGCCTGTGCTTTTCAGGATGGTCACATCGACTACAACGAACTGGATGCTTTCTTTGAGGTAAACAAAAAGCTGGCAGACCGCTATGGGATGGAGTGCTGGACCAATGCCGAAACATTTGACCGGGACATGCCGATCAAGTTTCTCCCCATCAAATTCGACAAGCTGCGACTTAAGCTGGAAGCTGCCAAGCGGGCAAACTATGCCAAGGCGATCACCTTCGAATTCTCACACTTCATGAGCCCCCAGTCGGCCAACCTGGAACAGCTGGTCATCTACCGCATCATCGGCGGTATCAGCATCGGCATCGTCTCCATCATGTGTCCGCTCTACATCTCAGAAGTTTCGCCTGCCTCCCACCGGGGACGGATGGTCTCCCTCTACCAGCTGGCGGGCTCTCCAGCGGCGACTCGCTCTTCTACCAGTCCCTCATCGGCCTGGTGAACATGGGCGTTCATTACGAATAAACCGTGCTACATGGGTTGCTGCCTTTTCAAGCCCTATCAGTAAGCTGTTTTCGACCAGGGCTGAATTATGGGGAGAACCCAGCAGGTTGGACAGCTCCTGCTGGTAGATCATCTGCCTTTTTGATAAAGCCAGGATCATGGCGACTACATGTTCTGCCATGGGTGAGGCATAAGCCCCCTGATTGGAAGCGATGATGAGTCCCGAAGGGAATTTAACCAGTTTAACATGATCATATCCGGCTGAAAGCAGTTGAATAAATATAGTTTCCCTGTATGAGATTTCCGGACTATAAAGTCCTTCATGCTCCGGATTCCACGATAGTAGAATCTAAGACGATGAAATGAGATTGTTTTTCGCCTCTTTGGGATGATCATCCAGAAAACGGATGTCTGCCATGTTTTCAAAAAATTGTTGCAGAAATTGTTTTTGTTCCGGTGTTGTCTGAAAAGTTGCAAGTATTTTCATCAACATAAATTTTTGTATAATACTTATGGGTACCTCTGATAACTTCTTTTTTTGGTGTTTTTCAGTCAAACATCTTCTTAAACTTGTTGAACATGCTCTTTCGGGCAGTAGATGAAGGGGTAAAGTTTTCCGATTTATTCATTTCCTCCATCAACTTGCGTTCGCGATCACTCAGGTTTTCAGGGACGTATACATTCACATTCACCAGCTCATCTCCCTTTCCGTAACCGTTTACCGACGGCAGCCCCTTGTTGCGAAGACGCAACACCTTTCCCGGCTGCGTACCCGGCTCAATCTTCACCTTGGCCACACCGTCAATAGTGGGCACATCTACACTACCCCCGAGGGCAGCCATGGGGAAACTCAGAAAAAGATTATATATCACATCATTCTCATCGCGGATCAGGTTCGGATCTTCCTCCTCCTCAATCACGATCAGCAGATCACCGTTCACGCCCCCCCTACGGGCAGCATTTCCCTTACCCGACATGGAGAGCTGCATTCCTTCGGCCACACCGGCAGGTATCCTGATGGAGATCACCTCCTCCTCCCGTACGATACCTTCTCCGTTGCAATGGGCACATTTCTTCGTAATCGATTTCCCGTCACCGTTACAGGTGGGGCAGGTGGAAGAGGTCTGCATCTGTCCCAGGATGGTGTTGGTCACACGGGTCACCACACCCGATCCGTTACAGGTGGAGCAGGTGGCGACGGAAGTGCCGTTTTCGGAACCGTTGCCGTCGCAATGCGAGCAGGAGACATATTTTTTTACCTTGATCTTCTTCTCCACGCCGTTGAGGATCTCTTTCAGCGTCAGCTTCACCTTCACCCGAAGATCAGACCCACGGTTCACCCTCCTGCCGCGCTGGCTTCCGCCAAAACCACCGAAGCCGCCAAAGCCGCCAAAATGGCCACCGAAGATATCACCGAACTGAGAGAATATATCATCCATCGACATGCCGCCACCAAAACCGCCGGAGGCTGCCCCGCCCACACCGGCATGACCATACTGGTCGTAACGGGCACGCTTATTTTCATCACTCAGCACTTCATACGCTTCTGCTGCCTCCTTGAAGTTTTCCTCTGCCTGCTTATCGCCCGGATTTTTATCCGGGTGATACTGAATGGCTTTCTTGCGGTAAGCCTTTTTAATCTCCTCGGCAGAGGCTGTTTTGGGTATTTCCAGTATCTCGTAATAATCTCTTTTACCAGCCATCTTATTCTCCTACAATTACTTTTGGGAAACGAATGATCTTATCGTTCAGCTCGTATCCTTTCTGAATGCAATCCACTACCATTCCTTTACGATCCTCCTCGGCCACTGGAATAGTGGTGATCGCTTCAAACCGGTCCGCATCGAAAGGCAGTCCGATAGCTTCTATCTCCTTCACACCGTGCTGTTTCAGGAATCCGGTAAACTTCGAATAGATCAAATCCATCCCTTCAAGCATGGCATCCTTGTCTTCTGCATCGTGAAGGGTAATGAGAGCCCGTTCAAAATCATCCACGAGGTAGATGATATCGAGCAGCACACGCTCTCCTCCGCTTTTGATCAGTTCAGCTTTCTCTTTCAGCGTACGTTTGCGGAAGTTGTCGAATTCAGCATGCAGGCGGAGGTAGCTATTGTTCAGCTCTTCGTGTTTCTGCACGAGTGCGTTCAGCTCTTTTTCAAGATCATCACTCTCCCCCGTCATATTGTCTTCGTTTACATCCTCCTCCGGACCATGCACAGCCTCTTCTTGTTCAGCAGTCATTTTTGCTTTGACCTCCTCATCCCGTTCCGCGGATTCCGGATTATGTTTATCCTGATTCATCATATTTTATCCAATTCAATTAGCTACTACATACACAGCAAATAGTTTGCCAAAAATTATAAAAAGAGCCCACCGGTCACTTTTCAGAGGAACAATTCACACCATTCATCGAATATCTCCACCTGATGCCAGCCGTGACTGCTCAGGCTCTGCCGGATTTTTTTGACCGGTTTCTCAACACCCAGCTGTGATTTGGAGAAAAATTTATCGGCAAAACAGATGATTTTCTCTTCGAGACTCACCGGCCGCATATCTCTGTGCGGAATCGGCAACTTGCGGTTGATGATGGTCTCCAGACTGAGTCCTGTACCTGTATGTCGCTCACATACCAGTCCATGCCTGGGATATCCTTCCATCGAGAGCAGGTCACGTCCCAGATAACCGTGACAGATATAGGGGAAGCTGCCTTCACAGGCAATGTGAGGTGCCTTCGTCTGGAATATGCCGATATCGTGAAGCATGCCGGCTTCTTCAATAAACCGGACACTGACAGCCAGCTCCGGATGTTTTTGCGCAATGGAGAGAGCCTTGCCGGTCACATCGGTCGTATGTGACATGTAGATATCGTAGAGCTTTGTTCCCTCCTTGTAATACTTATCAATGATTGTCTTAGGATCCATATAAAACCGACTTTCCATCAATTCACAAAGGTAATACAAAATATGATTATCGAAAAGCCTCCCCTGCTCGCTGTTGCACAACAGACGGAGTAGTACCGGATGTATATGAAACACCAAAACTCAATGCCACGTGATGGTAATATAAACCTTTTCGTTACAGGGGGACAACATATTTCTTCATTGCCCCGTCCTGCAAGGAGAGGGGAACGGCCAGCTTCACCTCATCGATGAGAATATTGAGCAATCGTTCACGGAAAAACTCCTTACGGGTGATAAGGCTTATCTCCCGCACAGGAGTGCTGTTTTTAAACGGGCGGACATGCTTCTTTTGTGCTTCACTCAGATTGGCGATCGCCATCTCGGGGATCACTGTCAGACCATCATTGGAGTCAACGATATGGATCAGCGTATCGATGCTGCCCGCTTCGTAGGAAAAGATGGATTGATTTCCGCCACGGCGTTTCTTGAGCTGGCAGAGATGCAGGATCTGCGTCCTGAAGCAATGGACCTCATCGAGCAGCCACAGCCTTGCAGTGTTCAGATCACTTTCGTCGAGCGCCGTCTTGGCATACAACGCCTTCTCCCGGGGCGAGACATAGGCAAAGAACTGCTCGTAATAGATGGGGTGCTCCGTGATAGCGGCTTCCTTCAGGGGAGTGGCAAGAATACCTCCGTCCAGCGAGTCATTTGCCAGTCCCTTCAATATCTGGTCGGTAGTCAGCTCGGAGATGACAATGCGGATATCAAATTTATTCTCACCGTGTATCTGCATCAGCTTCGGCAGAAGATAGGGTGAGATGGTGGGGATAATCCCCAGGCGGAAGACACCTTTCACAATCCCTTTCTCCTCCTGGATGATCTCTTTGATCTGGTTTACCTGTGCTATGGCCACCCGTGCCTGATTGATGATGCGTGACCCTATCTCTGTGGGCTGTACCGGCAGCTGTGAGCGGTCAAAGATCTTCACGCCCAGCTCCTCTTCCAGTTTCTGGATCATCATGCTCAACGTGGGTTGTGTAACAAAAGAGGCTTCGGCAGCCTTCGAAAAATGGCGGTAATTATCAACCGCGATAATATATTCTAATTGCTGGATGTTCATACTGCTGTCGGGGTTTTGCGTGATCCCACCTGAGCTCACTGTAAGGGAGGCTGTATGGGTGTTACCTGTAATTGGAGAAATACTTCATAAACTGCACCCGTTCGTAAAGGGACGGGCTGCCGATGTTTGCATAATTGAGCTTACCCCTGAAATCGCTGATCCGGGTGTAGTTGCTTTGCTGCATCCACTCTTCCATGCAGGTGAGCATGTTTTCCACGACAGCCGGCCCCTGCTCATAAAGCACGCTGCAGAGCTGAATGGCTCCTGCACCTGCCAGCATACCCTTGATGGCATCCTCCCACGAATGCACACCGTAGGAACAGGCCACGTCGAAGTCGGGAACACGTCCCGATACGATGGCTGTCCAGCGCATCGTATCGCTGAAATCGGAGGGGTTGCTGAAGACAGGGCCGGAGGTTATTTCCAGATTCTTTATATCGATATCCAGCTGGTAAAAGCGATTGAACAGTACCACCCCGTCAGCGCCCAGTGCTTTCAGTTTCGCCACCAGCCCGGGCAGATTACTGATATTTTTGGCCATCTTGATCACCAGTGGAATGGTGATGGTTTTCTTGAGCTCCCTGACGATGTTCACATAGGAATCTTCGAGCCAGGTATCCGCGAACTCACCTGCGTTGAGCAGGAAAAGGTTCAGCTCCAGCGCATCGGCGCCGGCATCCTGCACGATTTTGGCGAAATCGGTCCATCGGGCTAACTTGTAGCAATTGATGCTTGCCACGATTGGCACACTGCATTCGGCCTTTGCAGAACTGATCAGCTCCAGGTATTTCTCCTTATGGTTCATCTCAACGTATGCGTTGATATAATCGGCTGCTTCGGGATAATCGGACAGCTGGGAGAGTTTCTCGGAATGGTTTTCGATCTGTTCCTCGAAAAGCGATTTCAACACGATCGCCCCGATGCCGGCATCCTCCAGCTCCCTGATCTTTTTCAGTGAGTTGGTCAGGCCGCTGCTGCCGGCAATCAACGGGTTTTTCAGCTTCAATCCGGCAAAAGTTGTTTCTAAATTAACCATCTGATCAAAGAATGTTTTCAAATTTTACTGATGAACAAAAATAGGCAATTTTATCGATAGAATCGATATCTTATATCGATATTTTATGAGATATGATCGCACCTCCTCATCGCTCCCCGAAGATGACCGATCCTATCCGTACCATCGTACTGCCTTCCTCAACGGCCACCGGGTAATCGCCCGACATACCCATGGAGAGCTCCCGGAACGACGGCTCACCGGCGAACCAGCCGGTTTTGCACTCACCGAACAATGACCTCAACAGCCGGAACTCTTTGCGGATCTGCTCCCGGTCATCGGTAAAGGTGGCCATCCCCATCAGGCCTGCAATCTGAACATGGTTACACGCTCTCCATCGGCCGTCTGACAGGAACTGAATGCATTCGTCGGGAGAGAATCCCGCCTTGGTATCCTCCTCAGCCACATGAATCTGCAGCAGACAGGGGATAACACGGTGACAGGCTGCTCCCTGCTTCTCGATCTCCATCATCAGCCGCTCGCTGTCGAGACTGTGAATCATCGAGATGAAGGGGGCTATCTGCTTTACCTTGTTCCGCTGGAGGTTCCCGATAAAGTGCCATTCGATATCCCCGGGAAGCAGCTCCTGCTTCGACACCAGCTCCTGCACACGGCTCTCGCCGAACAGACGCTGCCCGGCATCATAGGCTTCCCGGATCATCTCAGGGGGATGAAATTTGGAGACAGCCACCAGCTTCACTCCTTCAGGAAGAAGATGCCGCAATACACCGATTTGGGACCTGACACTCATTATTTTGTTTCTTTCTCACTGCCACCCGAATAGGGAAAAACATCCATGATAGCTGTCTCTGTCACAGAAGCGAAGGCATAGTCGATCATCGTCTTCTTCATCTCCGTTTCCACAATCTCCACGGCCTCTTTCAACACGGAGGCCTGTACCAGCATGTTGACAGCTGTTTTTTTCTCGCTGCCGCTTTTCTCGTCGAGCGTGATAAAATAAAGCCTTGCCTTGAAATAGCGGTCGCCCGTCTCATTGAAAAAAGATTCCGTATATTTCACCCGCTTGATATCGGACACCGAAAACTCACCCGAGATATACGGTTTAATCTCTTCGATAATCCTCGCTTCCGCTTCGGTAAATGACAGGGCATCCACCAGATAGGGCTCGGTTACTGTTTTCTGCATGCCGGTCTCCAGCATCTTATCGTATCTTATCTTACATTCAAACCAATTATACATCTGTCTTTGTTTAATCTTATCATTCCTTTTTGATTGTAGCGACAAAGGTACAAAATTTTTGTAGTTCCGCTTTGAAGTGATTGCGCCGGAAGTTTATCAGCATTGTTTTTTTCGATTAAAAACTACAGGCTGTCAATTATCGCGAAAAAATGATACTTTTGCGCCGGATGTATCACTAATTGAACTTTCGCATGTTAAATACATATCAGCTAAAGATGAGACTTATAAATGTTTTGTGGGGACCTATTGACCTCTGAGAACGTAAAAAGAGCAGCTGTTTGAAGCGTTGCAAGTTCTGCTTTTTAGTGAACGAGGTCAATCAAGGGTCACAAAACATTGTCAGTCGAAGATTTAGCTGTTTATGAAACCTGCGAAACTTGAATCACTAAATTACTCGGGAAAATGCAAAAGAAAGAGGAGAAACTGGGATTATGGCTGTTGGTATTCGTGGCGCTCGGCTCCATGATAGGCTCCGGCATCTTTAATTCCCCGAAGGATCTTATCCGCGTGGCCAATCCTCAGGGAACGATGATCGCCTGGGTTGTCGGCGGACTCGGGGCGCTGATGCTCGCCCTGGTGTTTGTCTATCTTGCGGCACGCAAACCCGCTTTGAAGAGCGGTGTCTACGCCTACGCCCGCGAAGGATTCGGCGATTACATGGGCTTTAACTCGGCCTGGGGCTACTGGTCGGTGGGCTGGCTGGGAAATGTGAGCTACCTGGCTCTCTTCTTCAAAACGTTGAACGACCTGCTCGGGGAGCGGGCACTCTCACCGCTGACATACTTTCTCATCGGGTCGGCACTGCTGTGGGTCTTTCATGTTATTCTGATGGCCGGCGTCAGGGAAGGGGCTATCCTCAACTTCGTAGTGACAGCCGCCAAGCTGATCCCCATCCTGCTGATTATCGTGCTGGGCCTGGCACTTATTGACAGCGACCTATTCCTGGCCGTCGACTGGCAGCAGAGGCTGGCATCCACGGGGGAGGTGACGACACCCCTGCTGCAGGTGAAGGAGGCGATGGCGGTGATCCTCTGGTGTTTTGTCGGCTTGGAAGCGGCTTCCGTCTTGTCTGGCAGGGCAAAAAGTCAGCAAACCGTACGTGTCACCATCATTCTCTCCCTGTTGATTGTCCTTGCTGTATATATGCTGATCACCTTTATTGCCATGTCATCGGTGCCGGCTCAGGAGTTAGCCGCCTCAGAGACACCGCTGGCGCTGGTGCTTGAGAAAACCATGGTGGGTGCTGCCGGAGGGATGGTCATCAGGCTGGGTATCATGGTCTCGGTGCTGGGAGCCAGCCTCTCCTGGATTCTGTTATCGGTGGAGACATTATACGCCGCGGCAAAGGATGGTATGCTGCCCCGCATTTTCAAAAAGGTGAACAGGAAAGGAACGCCGGTGAACGCGTTGCTGCTCACCCAGTGTTTTACCCAGTTTTTTTTACTCTCCATCCTTTCACCCAGGCTCAACGAGACCTACCTCGCCGCCATCACGATTGCCACCACCTTGGTGTTGATCCCTTACCTTCTCTCCTCTCTCTACGCCGTGAAGATCGCACTGAATCAAAGAAAAAAAGAATCCCCCCATCACCTGGTGGTCGCTTTGCTCGCCACCCTCTATTCCCTCTATGTGATTTACGCCGTAGGCATCAGGTATCTCTTCCTTTCCGTACTCTTTTACGGGATTGGCTCATTGCTGTTTATCAGAGCGAAAAGGGAACAAAAACAACAGCCCAAACGCTGGGAATGGGCTGTCATAATTATGCTGCTGACGGGATCAGTATGGATCATTACCGGCATACTGACCGGCGGAATAGAACTTTAGCAGCTTTCTTGTCGTGAAAGACCCTACAACATGATCGCTAAAGATAATCATTGATAAATTATCTGTTCATCGTATATCGTAAGGTTACTCCCAGGCGGGTAGGAAAACCGTGCTGCACAAAAGAATTCACCTCTCCGGTGGTCATATCCGATGCTTCGAAATAAAACGAATGGTAATCGGTATTGAACAGGTTCTTTGCCCAGAGCTCGAGCGAGAAAGCGTCCTTCTCGGCTGCAATGCTCCCGTTGACCAATCCGTAAAAGGGTTGATACAACTCTTCCCCATTGTAATCCTGATTCGATTCTGTCCAGTATATTTTCCCGACACCTGCATACTGGATGTTTCCTGTCAGGCGATCAACAAACGACCCGTTGGCAAAATGATGCACATAGCCGGCTCCCAGGCTTAACGTGTGTCGGGGAGCAAACGGTATATGATTTCCTGAATAATCCACCTCTGTGGTCTCACGACCCTCCTGTTTTTCTGTCTGATAGTTGACAAAACGTGCGTCGGCAAAGCCATAGTCGGCATACAATGAAAGATTACCTATCGGTATATATTTCAGGCTCACTTCAAAGCCCTTGCTTTCCGATTTCCCGGCATTGGTCACGATACGTCCTGCCGTTCCCTCATCTACCAGCTTGATGATTTGAATATTGTTGACCCGGGAATAGAAAAGGGCATACGTGAACGAAAGCTTCCTGCTGAGCATCTCATACCGGCCACCCAGTTCATACGTCCAGCTGGTCTCCGGATCGTAGGAAAGCTGTTCCTCCAGGGTCAGCCCTGGAGCGCCCGTTCCCATGCCGGGCATCACCTTACCCATGATCGATTGCGTAAGGGCACCCTGTAATATCTTGGAGAAAGCCTGTTCATTATATCCGCCTGTTTTATAGCCTTTGGAGGCGGACAAATAAATCACGGCGGTGGATGAAGGCTGGTATTTCAGTGCGAACTTGGGTAATATATTCCAGAAATCCTTGCTGTAGCTTCCCTGCATCACGGTGTCGGTTTCTACAAAAATGGGAGGCATAGCAGGCGGGGCATTTTTTGGTCTTATATTTATATCTCCGTTCTCACTTTCCGTGAAGTAGTCGATGCCGGTATGTTCATAATCAAACCGCAGCCCTGCCGTTGCCGAAACGCCTTCCCATCCGAAAATATTCTGCAGGGTGGATTGGTGAAAGAGTGCGGCTCCCCTGGATGGTTTGGTATAGACTCCAGGAAGATCTATCTGATCGGAAGCATAGGTGATGGTGATCGGAATATTCGGGTTGTTGTTGATGGCTCCCAGATGTCCCTGCATGGCAGCCATACCATCCTCCTTAATGGCTACCGGCGTATCGATCACCCGGTGGTCATAAAAACCAAATGCGCCCACTACCCAGCGATAATTGCGCTGCGCATCCGACTTCATGGTGACCTCCTGGCTTACCGAATGCTGTTCCTGCATCTGGCGAATGGAAAATACCGATTTTGGCGAGTAATCCTGATCCATTTTCATATCATCTTTCAGATACTGATAGCCTGTGGTTGAGTGCACGCTGTAGCCGTTCCCGGTATAATTCAGCGACAACCCGTTCGTAAAAAGGTGACGGTCGTACGACGAAGGTTCATTGAAGTTCGATGCGGTGGAGTCCTTGTGCATATAGGGGAAAGCGCCTCCAGAGACATAATCGTAATTCCCGAAAAGCAATGCTTTAAAAGAGGGGGTCATCTCCCATTCGAGCTTCACCCTTCCGCCGGCATTTTCAGAGGCATCTACTTTCTTACCGGTATGGCTGTTCATAAAATAGCCGTCGTCACGCTTATAATAAGCGCCCACAGAAATACCGAAGTGATCGGCCAGCTTGCTGTAAACCGATCCCTTCGCGCTGAACTGACCGTAGTTGCCGCCTCCCACCATCAGGTTAGCACCCTGAAAAGAGAGGGGCGACAGGGTGTAGAGATTCACAATTCCCCCGATGGCGTTCCTGCCGTATAGTGTACCCTGCGCACCGCGCAGCACCTCAATGCGCTGTATATCCTGGAATTCGAAATCGTATGCCGAAGGATTAAAGCTGGGGACATTATCCACGTACATGCTTACCGTCTGGGCTCCAAGGCGTGCACCGATACCGCGGATATAGACCGGGGTGGAGACCTTGGAACCATATACCGGAATAAAGAAGTTGGGAATGTAAGCGCTTAAGCCCGGCAGTGATTCGATCTGTGTATCCCGCAGTTGTTTCGGGGACACAACAGAGACGGCTGTCGGCAGTTTCTTCAGCTCGTGGGTCTCTTTCACGGATGAGGTGATCACCACCTCATCCAGATAATACACTTTGACGGTATCCTGAGTATTTTTCTCCTTCTCCGGTTTGTTCTCTTCCGAAAAAACGAAAAAAATGTTACAAATAACTGATAATACTAAAAACAATTTTTTCATTGATTTTGTTTTATATTTATTGGATGAATAAAGTGAATGCAAAGTAACACGATAATGTAACTCCGGTCAATCACTACAATTAGTGATTTTCTCCCGCCATGCGGAGAGACTTTTTTATATTTTTTTCTCTTTCGGCGCAACTTTTTTCCGGATAAATCATCTAACGGTATACAAGCACTCCATCGTCTGAAAAATTGTGGGCTAATAAATGGTTCACAGGAGAAGTGATCGACTCTTATACTATCTGCTACATGAAGAAAATTGTATTGACCACCTATGGAAAAATAATCTCGTTGCTGATTGGCCTGCTCGGATTTATCTCCGGATGCGGCACAGGAACGGACCCCGTGGCGGAGTATGGTGTTCCCTCAGCCGACTTCAGGGTGCAGGGGAGAGTAAAAAGTGCTGCCACCGGAAATCCCGTATCCGGCATCAGGATGATCGTCCGGGAACCCGATACCGGGATTGCCGACACAGCCTTCACCGATACCGGTGGTGCCTATTCAATGGAGATAAAGCAAATCATCGGGTTTCCAGTCACCTTGCATGCTGAGGATGTCGATGGCGATGTAAACGGGATGTATAACCCCGACAGCATGGTGGTCAGGAAGGAAGATGCTACACGGATCAGAAAGGGCGATAACAGCTGGTATGATGGCGTCTATGAGAAAAAAGAGGCCAATTTCAGTCTAAAAGTCTCGTCCGTTATCCCCATGTATGGTGTGCGTTCCGTCAATGAAAAAGAGTAAAACCAGCTGGCAATGAATCTTTCCCAAAAAATGCTACTCAATCTCTATCTGCAGCACCAAAAAACGCAGATTCAGCTGCATGAGCTTACGTATCTCTTCTGGGAATGTACACTGCGGTGTAACTTCCATTGCATCCATTGCGGCAGCGACTGTACCCGTGAGTCCCTGGTCCGGGACATGCCCAAAGATGATTTTCTCGGCGTCCTCTCTTCCCTACAACCGTATCTGAATCCCAACAAGACAATGATAGTGCTCACAGGCGGCGAACCGTTGGTACGCAAGGATCTGGAAGAGTGCGGAAAAGAGATGTACGAGATGGGCTACCCGTGGGGATTCGTCACCAACGGGTGGGGGCTCACTCAGCCCCGTCTCGATGCTCTTCTCGATGCCGGGCTACGTTCCGTCACCATCAGCCTGGACGGATACTCAGAAGAGACACACGAATGGTTCCGCGGCAAAAAAGGGTCCTGGCTCAGGGCCCTGAATGCCATCTCACGGGTGGCCTCAACCCCTGAGCTCATATACGATGTGGTCACCTGTGTGAACAAGAGGAACATCACGGAGCTGCACAGACTCAAAGAGATGCTGATCACCATGGAAGTTACCCATTGGCGTCTTTTCACCGTCTTCCCCAAGGGAAGGGCGAAAGAGGAACCGCTGCTGAAACTCTCCAATGAGGAGTTCGTCTATGTGATGGATTTTATCCGGCAAACACGGAAAGAGGGGCGAATCAAAGTATCGTACGGTTGCGAAGGGTATCTGGCGGATTACGAGATGGAGGTGCGTGATGCCCCGTTTTTCTGCCAGGCAGGGATTCATATCGCCTCCGTACTGGCCAACGGCGATATCAGTGCATGCCCAAGCCTGAGGGGCGACTATGTGCAGGGCAACATTTACAGAGACGATTTCCGGGAAGTATGGAACACGCGCTATCAGGTGATGCGTGACCGCAGATGGACGAAGACGGGGAAATGTGCTGACTGTAAATCCTACAAGTACTGTCAGGGAAATGGCTTGCATCTGCGGGATGAGAAGACAGGCGAACTGCTTCAGTGCCACCTGGAGATGATGGGCAAATTAACCCATGAACCAGCCCCCAAACCTAAACGGAACCTTGCTGCCGTCCTTCGTTTCTTCACCTGACCGTTGTTTGTAAACAGGTAAATGCCCGTTCCCTTTTCGAACGTCCTGCGGGCTGCTACGTTACTACACAGGTGTGTTCATTCCTGCATATAAATTATACCGTGAACACCTTACCCTCTTCATTGTTATACGAGTAGATAACCCATAACACAAAAAACAGATGAAGAAAGCACTCCTGATCGTCGACGTGCAGAACGATTTCTGTCCTGGTGGCGCCCTGGCAGTGAAGGACGGGGACAAGGTGGTAGCGGTGATCAACAGCATCATGGACCGGTTCGACCTGGTGATCTCCTCACAGGACTGGCATCCGGCGGACTCCATCCACTTTGAGAAATGGCCGCCGCACTGTATCGCGGGCACACAGGGTGCCGACTATCATCCCGAACTGAAGAAAGAGAAGATAGGCCTCAGGCTGTTCAAGGGAACAGCAAACAAAGACGACGGCTATTCCGCTTTCGAAGCCACCAACGTTTCACTCTCCGCGTTCCTGCAGGAACATCAAATTCGGAATCTGTATGTGTGCGGCCTTGCCACCGACTATTGCGTGAAGGCAAGCGCACTCGATGCCGTGAATGAGGGGTTACATACGTTTGTGATTACCGACGCTGTGGCTGCCGTGAACCTGCAGCCGGGGGATGACAAGAAAGCACTGCAGGAGATGTATACCGGCGGATGTATCCTGCTGGAATCGGATGAGATTTCATGAGATTAGCAACGTACTCCCCACGGGACAGACATTGTCCTGATTTTTATTTTTATGCATTTGGAAATGCTTTTATTTTCATGTACATTTGCCGGAATGGAAAAAAATCTTTCGCTGCGTACCGTCAGCGTGATACGCTATATTGTACCCTTGCGGGAGGGCGGCTCACTGCCGGCACTGGCGGAGGCTGACGACGGCTTCAAATATGTGCTGAAATTCCGTGGTGCGGGCCATGGCACAAAGATGCTGGTGTCGGAGCTGCTGGGCGGGCTGATCGCCTCCCTGCTGGGGCTAAACATGCCTGAGCTGGTTTTTGCCACCCTCGATGAGGATTTCGGGCGTACCGAGGGAGATGAGGAGATCCAGGATCTGCTGAAGGGAAGCGAAGGGTTGAATCTTGGGCTGCATTACCTGTCGGGAGCAATTGCCTACAACCCTTCCGTGCAGATTGATCCTTTGCTGGCTTCTAAAATTGTCTGGCTCGATGCATTCACGACCAACATCGACCGTACGTTCAACAATACAAACCTGTTGTGGTGGCACCGTGAGTTGTGGATTATCGACAACGGCGCCTCGTTTTATTTCCATCACTCGTGGAACGATTTCGAAAAGCATGCCCTCAATCCTTTTCCTCACATAAAAGATCATGTATTGCTGCCCCAGGCATCGATGCTCGATGAGGCGAACGATTTCGCGCAAGATATTCTTACGGATGATCTGCTGGAGGAGATCACCACGCTCATTCCCGATGAGTGGCTCATGTGGAACCATACTCAGGCGACTCCCGGTGACATCCGAAGGGTCTATCTCGACTTTTTGAAAACGCGATTGCGGCACTCTCAAAACTTTCTAAATACCGCAAAAAATGCAAGAGGATAAACTGTACCATTATGCCGTGATTCGACTGGTACCGAGGATTGAGCGGGAAGAGTTTTTTAATGTAGGGCTTATTTTCTTCTGTAAGAGAGAGCGTTATATACGGTTTGAATATCATCTCTGCCCCGAAAAATTCAGGCTGATGCATTCGGAAGCGGCATATGAGGATGTGATTGAAAATCTTGAAACACACAAACAGATTGCCCTCGGCAATCTGAAATGCGGACCGATAGCACAATTGGATATTCCCGAACGGTTCCGCTGGCTGACAGCCACCCGCAGTTCCATCCTGCAGACCTCCCCCACCCATCCGGGAAAAACAGCCGATCTGGATGCTACCTTCAACCGCCTCTTTGAAGAGTTGGTGAAATGAGAATAAATAGAGTCATGAATTAAGTAGGAAATAAAACCGCCAAGTTAGGGAATAGAAATCAGCCAAATTGGTGAACAAAAATCGGACAACTTGGAGCAGCAGGGGTGGTCTTGATTCAAGGTCCGAAATGGTGTGGGAAAACTACTACGGCAGAGCAACAGGCAAAAAGTGTGTTATATTTGGATGCGCCAAGGACGCGTCAGGCCAATTTACTGCTGGCCGAAACATATCCGGAAATTCTTTTTCAGGGAGATACACCCAGACTGATCGATGAATGGCAATTGGCCCCGAAATTATGGGATGCAGCACGATTTGAAGTAAGTCACAGACGATTGCCGGGGCAATTTATTTTCACAGGATCAAGCGTTCCGCCAGACATGTCGGAATTAACCCATTCCGGAACTGGCAGGTTTGCTTGGCTGACAATGAGACCTATGAGTTTGTGGGAATCCGGAGAGTCAAATGGAAGTGTCAGCTTGCATGCTTTGTTTCAAGGAAATATGACAGCAGCTATTGCACCTGATATATCTTTAAACGAATTAGCTTACCTGATATGTCGTGGTGGTTGGCCGGGCTCTCTCAGTTTAACCCCAAATGCTGCTTTACGACAGGCTATAAACTATACGGATGCAGTTGCTAACAGCGATATCTCCCTTGTAGACGATGTAAACAGAAGTCCTGAATTTACCAGAAGGTTGTTACGCTCTTACGCTCGCCATCAAGGACAACAAGTATCCACCAGTACAATATATAAAGACTTAGAGAATAACAAGAATGGAAGTATGAGTGAAGATACCATTGCCTCATATATCATAGCTCTTAAGAAAATATTCCTCATTGAAGATATGCCGGCATGGAGTCCTAACCTCCGGTCTAAAACTGCCATACGTACCTCAAACACCCGTTATTTTGTAGACTCGTCAGTGGCGGCGGCCGCACTCGGACTTGGTCCCGAAGATTTAATCGCAGATTTGAATACTTTCGGTTTGCTTTTTGAAACCATGGCCATACGTGATCTTCGTGTGTATGCCGATGCACTTGACGGGCAAGTATATCACTATCGGGACAAGAACGGACTGGAGTGTGATACTGTGCTACATCTGCGCAATGGCAACTTTGGGCTGATAGAGGTAAAACTGGGTGGTGACAGTTTAATAGAGGCTGGCGCTAATACACTCAAGCAATTGGCTGATAAAATAGATACCACTAAAATGAAGTCCCCTTCATTTTTGATGGTTCTTACAGGGGTGGGTCAATATGCTTATCGTAGGGAAGATGGTGTTTATGTAGTACCTATAGGCTGCCTAAAAGATTAATAAAAGGTTTTTATCTTCCAAAGGCGATTTCTTTTATCGGTTTTACGCCAATACCCGGCAGGTCCGAAGCTATGATCTTCCCGTTTTCAAGCTTTGCTCCGTCGAAGCAGTCGTTCCCGATCAGCAGTGCACCATCGAGATCGGCAAAATCCATACCCGCGTAGAGCTGCGCCGCGGCCGAGATGCCACACGATGTTTCGGTCATGCATCCCATCATCACCTTCATTCCCAGTGCCTGCGCCAGGTTGCGCATCTTCCAGGCTTCGTGCATGCCGGTACACTTCATCAGCTTGATATTGATTCCCGAGAAAACACCTTTCAGATGCTCCACATCGGTGAGCCGCTGCACCGATTCATCGGCAAAAATGGGCAAGGGACTCTCGCCGGTCAGCCAGGCTATATGGTCGAGCTCCCTTTTCGGCATAGGCTGCTCCACCATCACAACCCCTTTCTCCTTCAGCCAGAAGATCATATCCAGTGCCTGCCACCGCTCTTTCCAGCCCTGGTTCGCATCCACGGCCAGCGGCAGGTCGGTCACGGAGCGAATGGCTTCAATCATCCGCTTGTCATCGGGGCCGCCTACTTTCACTTTCAGTATATGAAAACGCCCCAGTGCTTCCCGTGTTTTCTCGCGAACCACCTCATCGCTGTCGATGCCGATGGTGAAGGTCGTGTCCGGCACATCGTGCTTATCCAGGCCATACATCCTATGCCACGGTGCACCGATCATCTTTCCTGCCAGGTCGTGCAGGGCGATATCCACCGCTGCCTTGGCGGCAGTATTATTGATTGCGATACCATCGACATACGCCATGATCTCTTCCAGGTGAACGGGGTCGGAGAAGGCGGAGAGATCCACCTTCTTCAGGAATTCGATCACCGATGCCTGCGTCTCTCCCAGGTAGGGGGGCAGCGATGCCTCTCCGTATCCTTCCAGACCGTCGTACTCAATTCGGGTGAGCACTACGGGAGTAGTTTTGCGGGAAAAGCCGGAGATGGTGAAGGTATGGTTCAGTTGCAGGTCGTAGGGTGTCCAGGAGAGTTTCATCTTTGCAGTGCCGTTCATATGTTGTTTGGGTGTGGCATTCATCGAAAGAGAGGGCAGGGCCAGTGTGGCAGCAGCCATAGCCGTGCTCCTGATAAACTGACGTCGGTTCTGTTTCATTGTATTGCTGGGTTGATTGCCGGTTGACGGATGAAGGATGGTTGATAAAACGGATGGTTGAACAACTCTTCCATGCCCTCACCGCTCCCCTCACCAATGATCCGCTTTGTGCGAAGGTAACGTTTCGTATTGAACGCGTCGTACAACGGGTCGGCAGGATCGAAACTGTTGATACGGATATAATCGGAGGCATGGATAAATCGCCGGTCACCGATATAAATCCCCACATGCACTACTCTTTCCTTCGGGTTCTCCACGGTCGCTTCCGTACCGAAGAACACCAGGTCACCCGGCAGGAGATCACGGAAGTCACCGGCCTCGTCGATCAACCTGCCATAGCGGACCTGCTGCGAGGCATCGCGGTCAAGGATGATCCCGTGCATAAAATAAACCTGCTTGGTGAACCCGCTGCAGTCCATCCCTTTGACAGAGGTTCCTCCCCAAAGGTAGGGTACGCCCAACAACTGTTTTGCAGTGAGCACGATGCTTTCCCCGGTCGGCTTGCTTTTTTTCTGCCAGTCGGCCACCTTCATGGCATCCGTTTTTTTCAGGTATGCCTCCCGTCCGTCGGGATACTGCACCTGATAAAAACCTCCTTTTGCCGATTGCAGCACCAGCATATCACCTGCCACCAGGTCGGTGACGGGCAGCGCCTTCTTGCCGGTATCGGCAAAAGAGCGGGTATGCAGGGAGGTGACGATCACCTTCGGCAGCTTCAGGTACTGCTGTCGCTGTGCATCCGTCATGGGCTCCACCGATCCGTTCATCCAGCCGATATACCGGTCGGGTGTCTGCACCCTTCGCCAGCCACCTTTCTGTTCCAGGATCCGCACCGGCATACCGAGCAGCGCCTGCGACACCAGTTCGGCACCGTAACGGGGTTCGGCACGGAGCGTACCCGCCGAATTGTAGATGATACCCCATATCTCATCACCGAGAGCCTTGTCAGGCAACAGCCGGATATGGTCATTCACCTGCGGCGATGAGGGCCGCACCTGCGCGAGAAGCTCCCCATACGCCTCCCTGCTGGTGGTTTCTCCACGCAGAACCAGCGTATCGTTTTGTCGGGAAGCGTCTATCTGAAACAACTCCACGCGGCCGTCCGGCGCATACTTTTCCTGTAACCCTGCAATTATCTGCTGTATATCACTGTTTTGGGCCATACCCTGTAATGTTGAAAAGATCCATAAGAAAATGATGCCTGCTGCTTTTCCCATGCTTCCTGTCTGATGTTTAAAATTGGGCGAAATATACAATTTTTATTTGAATATCATTCTATTTGACCTGTTCTTCCGTTGCCCTACTTATCATCAGTCCGTATAGACCATTCAGGATCCTGTTTAAGATTGTGCAAAAAGCAATATCATGAATATCTTTGTTTGGTTTATCCAGTTCGAATTTCACGTTGTCAATTGTCAGATCATAGGTTAAAATTTTATCAGCAAGCCACTTATCTTTTCCATAAAGGATAACTTCCCAAACGGCTGCAATTTCTTCATCTTTTTCAACCATGATTACATGATCAGCTAGCCGTTCAAATACGGCAGTTAAACTCACAATACCGCCACCAGCAAAAGGTTCAATTAATTCTGAAACTATCTTTTGTTCTTGTTTAAGCCATTTTCTTACTGTTGGTATAAGCCAAGTTTTTCCGCCTGGATAACGAAATGGACTTCGCTGTGGGACAGATGCAACATTTGTAACTGCTGGTCCGATGTTTTTTTCACCCATGTCAAAAATTGTAAGTTGATTTTTCATTCTACTACAACATTTTCGAGGTTGTCAATATCGGACATGCCCGAGCGTTTTGCATCAAGTTTCTTTTGCAATAATTGAGCAAACTCTGTTATAGAACCTGCTTCAAATTTAGCAATCTGTTCTAAAGCAATTGTAAACTTGGTATAAACTATCTTGGAAAGTTTAAGTTCTATTCGCTTTTCTTTCTTTATTGGAACTAAATCATAAAGAAAAAATGCAAAATCAGCTTCTTCTTTGCTAACTTCAGTCAAAGGAGGTAATGTATTATAAAATGAAGTTTGCAAAGCGACTGCCTGTTTTTTGTTCCACTGCCTTAGGATTGAACCTTTTGCTATTATTTGCGGAACAAGCCGTTTTCTGGATGACGAAAGATAGTCAGGCTTTGGATACTTAAATGCGTGAGTCCAACTAAATTTAGGGGTGGGGTCTTCTAAATAAGCTGAAAATGGTCCTGTTAAATTACCGGAAATGTAAACTGACTGGACTTCAAGTGAGCCAAAATCAAGTACCCGGCCTTTATCGTCATAGGCAACCAATACATAATCTATATTGCCAGCTGATTTTCCAAATTTGTCTTTAAGTCTTACTTCACCTACGTGTGTCCACGTAGTCTTTTAATCAAAAATAAATGAAGCGGCATCACTGACAATTTCCCAATACTCTCTAAAACGGATTGGACAAATAATTACTGGTTTGTCCTTATGATTAAGACTACAAACACCTAAGGGAAATTCAATGCTATTTTTAGTGCAATTAGAAACGATATTGTTGAAAGGGCAAAGCTTATTTTCACGGTATCGAACGGATCTTTCCGATTGATTGTCAATAGGAAATCCAAAAACCTCTGCCAATGGCTGATTAAAATTCTTAACTGTACTCATGATCTGACAAAAATAGCTAAAATTTTTCACATATTGCCTGCCCCTCATTAAAATGAAGAAGTAATTTCGGGGTGTATATATTTCTGCATTCTAATTAATTGAATTTCCCGGCAGATTTTGAGTTTTACGCTAATAAATTCCGTCTCAGTCAAATAATTAGCAGATGAATAACGCAATGAATGTACGGAAAAATTAATGATGATGTCAACTTTTAGGATTTATCCTCTTTTTTATCTAAGTTTGTCTGATAAATCAATGAATGGCAACGATGAGAACAAGTAGAAGAGAAATCCTGTTATTGTTCTTCGTGACGCTTTACTGCGTCCTGACTGTAAACTGCACATCACCGACAGTGAACAAACAAAAAGAAAAAACGGATACTCCCATGGCTGATAGCTCTCAACACAAAAACGTAAAAGCGGAGGAACTTGCCAAAGATCTGAAACGAAAAGGGATAAGGGACGAACGCGTGCTGGCGGCCATTGCAAAAATACCCAGGGAACAATTCGTGGATAAGAGCATGGCCGAATACGCTTATCTCGACCGGCCGCTGCCCATCGAAGAGGGACAGACCATCTCACAGCCCTACACCGTTGCCTTCCAGACGGAGCTTTTGCAACTGAAGCCGGGTGAGAAGGTGCTTGAGATCGGGACTGGCAGCGGCTATCAGGCAGCCGTGCTCTGTGAGATGGAAGCTGAGGTATACAGCATTGAACGGTATCAGGAATTGTATCTCCTGGCAAAAGAGAGACTCCGCAGGCTGGGTTATACCCCGCAGCTCTTTTTCGGCGATGGCTACGAAGGATTACCCGGACTGGCTCCTTTCGACAAGATCCTGATTACGGCGGCACCGGAAGAGATACCGGAGAAACTAAAGGAGCAGCTCCGCATCGGCGGGTGGATGGTCCTCCCCCTGGGCGGACGGCAGGGGCAGAAGATGACCGTGGTCAAACGCACGGGTGAGGACAGATACAGCCGGACCACTCATGGTGACTTTATCTTTGTCCCCATGCAAGAAGGGACCCAATAACGGTCCCTTCTTTCTCATATAGCTGCTCCTTTGTGAACTTATTCAGTGCCCTTGCTGTAGTTGGGCGCCTCACGGGTAATCATCACACCATGGGGATGGCTCTCATTGTATCCGGCAGAGGTGATACGGGTAAACTTGGCCTCGTGCAGCCTGTCTATATTTTCTGCACCGCAATAGCCCATCCCGGCCCGCAAGCCGCCGACCATCTGATAGATCACTTCCTGCAGGGTGCCTTTAAAGGGTACGCGTGCTTCAATGCCTTCCGGCACCAGCTTCTTGATATCGTCCTCCACATCCTGGAAATAACGGTCTTTCGAGCCCTGCTGCATCGCTGAGAGCGATCCCATACCGCGGTACGACTTGAACTTGCGCCCGTTGAAGATGATGGTCTCACCAGGTGATTCTTCTGTACCGGCAAGCAGTGAACCCATCATCACCGATGAACCACCTGCGGCCAGTGCTTTCACGATATCACCCGAGTAGCGCAGTCCGCCGTCGGCGATCAGAGGAACACCAGTTCCTTTCAGCGCTTTCGATACTTCATAGATGGCGGTGACCTGCGGCACTCCTACCCCCGCAATGATACGGGTGGTACAGATGGAACCGGGTCCGATGCCCACCTTCACCGCATCGGCTCCCGCATCGACCAGGAAACGGGCAGCGTCGGCGGTAGCTATATTTCCCACCACCACATCGATCTGAGGGAAGGTTTTCTTGATCAGCCTCAGCATCTCTGCCACTCCCTTGGAATGTCCGTGTGCCGTATCAATCACGATGGCATCCACCCCCGCTTCAATCAGTGCCGTCGTTCTCTCCACCGAATCGGCAGTCACGCCAATCCCGGCAGCCACACGCAAGCGGCCCTGTTCGTCCTTGCAGGCAAACGGCTTGTCTTTCGCCTTCGTGATATCCTTGTAGGTGATGAGTCCCACCAGCTTGTATTCCGAATCGACCACCGGCAGTTTCTCTATCTTGTATTGCTGAAGGATATCGGCAGCATCATCGAGGTTGGCCGACTGACGGGTGGTCACCAGGTTCTCTTTGGTCATCACCTCACGGATGCTCTTATGCATCGATTTTTCAAAGCGGAGGTCACGGTTGGTGACGATACCCACCAGCACGTTGTCGGCAGTCACCACGGGTATACCGCCGATCTTGTACTCCGTCATCATCCCTATTGCATCGGCCACCGTTTTATCGGGGGTGATGCTGATCGGATTCAGGATCATTCCGTTCTCGGCACGTTTCACGGCCCGCACCTTCCTGGCCTGCTCCTCGATGCTCATATTCTTATGGATCACACCGATACCCCCCTCGCGGGCGATGGCAATAGCCATGGTTGTCTCTGTCACTGTATCCATGGCAGCCGAGACCATGGGGATGTTCAGTGAAATGTTTCTGGAGAACCGGGTGGTAAGATCAACGTTCCTGGGAAGCACCTCTGAGTAGGCGGGAACGAGGAGAAGGTCGTCGAAAGTCAATCCTTCCATAGTGATTTTATCTGCAATAAATGACATAAGTATAACCTTTATTTTTTATTGCATGCAAAAGTAGGCATTTTTTTGCGATAAATGGTGCTGATGTATGTTAATTTTATTATTTTGAGTAGTATAGCCACGCTGGAAATGGATCTCCCGCAGTTATAAAAACTTTCGATAGAACATACTGCCCTGTTTGTTTCGTTCTGAGTGATGAAAAGGTTACCTTTGTCCCTCGATACGATAACAATTAAATATATTATTATGTCAGTATTAGTAGGTAAAAGAGCACCGGTCTTCCGGACGCATGCCGTTGTGAACGGTTCAGAAATAGTAGACAATTTCTCTCTTGAAGATTATATCGGTAAAAAGTATGTAGTATTCTTCTTCTATCCCGCGGACTTCACCTTCGTTTGTCCCACCGAGCTAATAGCCTTTCAGCAGAAGCTGAAAGAGTTCGAAGAAAGAGACACTGTGGTAGTGGGAGCCTCAACCGACTCTGCCGTATCGCACTGGAAATGGCTGCAGACAGCGAAAAATGATGGAGGCATCCAGGGTGTCACCTATCCGATCGTTGCCGATCATGCATTAACAATCTCCATGGCATATGATGTGCTGGCAGGAGCTTACACCTCTGACGAGGCAGGCAATGTGGTGTTCAAAGGTTCACCTGAGGCTTACCGGGGCTTGTTCCTGATCGACAAGAGCGGCATCGTTCGCCACCAGGTGGTCAACGACATGCCGCTGGGCAGAAGCGTGGATGAAGCACTGCGTGTGGTCGACGCGCTGCAGTTCACCGAAGCGTACGGTGAAGTTTGTCCTGCCGACTGGCACAAGGGCGACAAGGGACTCTCCGCCACCCAGGAAGGGATTGCCGAATACCTGTCCGAGCAATAAATCTATGATTAACTATTTTTTTAAAAAACCATTTTGGGTACCTGCAACATTCACCGGGTGCCATAATCCGGTGAAGCAGGTAACCGGCCAAAAACAGTAGTTACGGCTCAAAGGCCGGGTAAACAGAAAGGGTTGAAGTAACACTTCAGCCCTTTGTTTATTGTGCAGATTATTTTTCAGTCCCCATTTCATTGAGGTCTTCATAGGTGATCCGAATGGAATTGGAGATTCTTTCAGCGGTTGAGTCATTCTTAATGCTGATCACATCTCCCTGACAGTTGGTGAAATAGACATAATTCCCTCTGTCGTAAAAACGATACACTTTACAGCCGTCATGTTCAAAAAGATAATCTACTGAATAGGTGGGATTGTTTTCCGGTACCTGATATGCTACAGGTGAACTAAAGTAACAGGAAGTAAACAAAACGGCCAAAGTTGCGACAACGAATAGTTTCTTTAGTGTATTCATAAGGATAAGTTTTGAATATAATGGATGGAGTGAAATACTAATTTGTAAGAGGCTGCTTTCTTCTTCCAACACCTGATCCTAACAGAAGTAGCATCACGAACAGTAAAATACCGACGGTGTCGGTCAGGATGCCGACAAATCCTTAGTTGTCAGCTGACATCGTGAACAAGAGAATCACCAGCCAGCGCGTGAGTAAAATAGTTGCAATAAACAATGCCGCAAGCCGTACTTTTTTTCTCTCTCTCTGAAATAGGCCATCATAATCAATGCTACGCCGAAGACCAAGTTTTCGGCTGTGATGATATGCCACACAACAGAGCTTCGTTTACGCTATGATGCACATTGATTATTGACACTGCAAATGTAGGATAAATTCATCTATTTCCCCTACTCAAATCAATCAGTTAATACCACATCCAAAGGTATAGTATCACTCCCGCCTGCGTAGCGGATCCAACAGTCTATACTGCTCATCGGTGAAATCGGTGTTAAGCAATCGTACCACTGTCATGGTATCTGTCAAAAAGAAACACCGAATCAATGCTCCTGTTCCTGATTTATTGAGATTTTATATCTGCTTTTTACATCTTGGGATGTCCTACTTTTCCTTCAGGAAAGCGATCAGCTGGTTCAGGTTTTCTCTCAGCTCTGTCAGTCCCTCAAGGCTGATGACACTGTTTTGCAGCCCTTCCATCAGCTTCAGGGGGATATCTGCCGCCTGTTCTTTCATCTCCATCCCTTTATCCGTCAGGCTGATCAACACCTTTCGCTCATCCTCTCCGGAGCGTTGCCGGGTGATGAGACCCATCACTTCCATCCTTTTCAGCAAGGGTGTCACCGTGTTGGTATTCAAAATCAGCTTCCCGGCGATATCGTTCACCGTGATGCCATCCTTTTCCCAGAGCACCATCAGCACCAGGTACTGGGGATAGGTGATCCCCAGCTTCTCCAGGTGTGGCTGATACTCGCGGGTAATAAGCCGTGATGCCGCGTAGATCGGGAAACAGACCTGATTGCTCAGTTTTAGCTGTTCATATTCCATTGGTTGGTCTTTTTGGTTTCTGTTCGATTTGAACAGGCACATTGTTACATCATCTTTTTTGCCAGGTAGCTGTCGATCACCTCCGGTTTGGTGAAGGGAGAGAATCGCTTTACGGGTTTTCCGTTGCTGTCGATCAGAAACTTGGTGAAGTTCCATCTGATCTTGCCGCCAAAGAAACCCCCGAGCTCTTTTTTAAGATACTTGTATATCTCGTGTGCCTCATCTCCGTTCACATCTATTTTCGAAAACATCGGAAAAGTCACACCATAATTGATTATACATCCCTCTGAAATCGATTTTTCATCTCCCGGTTCCTGGTTTGCGAACTGATTGCAGGGAAAACCCAATATCACGAAATCTTTCTCAGCGTACTTCCTGTAAAGCGCTTCCAGACCCTCGAACTGGGGTGTCAGACCGCACTTGCTGGCTGTATTCACCACCAGAATGGTCTTCCCCTTATAGATATCCATATTGACCTCTTTCCCCTTCAGATTTTTTGCCTTGAAACTGTAAAATTTTGCATCCATCGTATTGAATCATTTTTTTGTATCGTCGCAGACAATATCGTCTGCGATACAAAAGTAGACAGAATATTTTATATCGCGCACGATATATCATATTTTAACCCCAAACCCTAAAAAAATAGGTAATAGAAAATTAAAAAGTTGGTTGTCTAAATTTAGAGTGCTAGGTCAAATGTAGAAAATTTTTGGATAAGAGTAGGGGTGTGCAAAAGGGTGCATTTTCGCAAATCCACCCAGTAAGAGATCTCAAAATGCACAC
>CAKMJT010000049.1 GCA_927407015.1 uncultured Proteiniphilum sp.
CCCTTGTCTTAATATGCAATATGTCAATGAACTCTTGATATTTTGCTTTCCTTAGAAAGCGCAAAACCTATAGGTTTTGTAAACGATGTTCTGATACGTCTAAGTAACTTAGAAATGTAAACGATGTCCTGATATGTAACATTTAGTCACTATTTCAGGGGCTTTGCGCCCTGTTTTTCGTGAGTTCCTAAAAGTAAGCCCCCTCCCATTGAGGAAAGAGCGAATATTGGTCAGTCAGGCCTTTTTGACGAGCCTTGTTTTCCTCAATAAGTTCCTGCCAGGCTTTTTCAGGATTCTCAAAAAAACTTCTGGCATCGATGTAGCTCATCAAATGCTGTCTGATTACAGAAATCATATTTGAGAATGCCCATTTCCGCTTAATCTGGCTTTTGAGTATCATCAGTAGCAAGTTGGCCAGCATAACGGCCCAGATCTGTATAATAATGGCGTTCTCATTGTCTCCCAGAAAATATTGTAAGGGAAAGTTCTGCTTCAGCTGCTTGAAAAGTAGCTCGATCTGCCATCTTTTTTTATAAATCTGTGCGATTACTTCTGCCGGAAGTTCCATATTATTGGTGATGAACTCAAACAGGCGCCCATTGGTGGAATCCCAATAGGCAATACGTCTGGAGAGATGCTTCTCAGATTTGTTCTTACCGTAAGAAAGCTCAATCTGTTCATCTTTCAGGACACCTGAATCTGCATCATCCGGAATATCGAACTCTTTGCGTGCCTGATAAAGAGCATTATCCTTTAAGCGGGTTACGTACCAAATTCTTTTGAGTGTGAAAACCTCGTACTGCGAGTAATCCACATACCCCTTGTCAAAGCAGAGGATAGAATCTTCGGGGAGATTTACCTCTTTGAGCAAAAGATGATCGTGTTTGGCGGCCTCCGTGTAACGGATGAAACAGGGTTGGTTATCTTCCGATCGGATGATGGTATGGGCTTTGATACCACCCCTCTTCTTCCCATTATCAGGATTTCGCCCTACACCTTTCAGGATGTTCTTGAACAGCGTTATCGTGGTTGAATCCATGATGTAAAGCCGCTTCATATCCTGTTTACTTAAGCTGCTGTCCGCTAAACTACCGGAGTAACGTTGGTAGGTATCGTAATATACCCGGGCAAAGATATCAGGTGTGCGACGGGCATTGGACTCTGAAAGAGTGCTGCGTCTGACTACATAATCAAGGCCAAGGTGCCCAAGCCGATGTGCATTGGAAAGCAATCCCAATACGGTTTCACGAATGGAGTCGTAACCCTCGAAGGCAACAAACAACATCACAACAATATGTTTATGGCTGGTGAATCGCTTCACATACTTGTCAGCTCCCAACGCTTTGGAAGCCTTTGTTATTTTTGACTTATCCAATAAATTTAACAGCTGTGTAAAGATCGGCTGTCCGCTAAAATTTGTACCTTTGCCCATGTTGGTTATCCTTTTTTGTGTTGCAACAGTAAAGGTAAACCTTCTGGGGGAATTACCGAAGGGGGTTCCCCTTCATTTTAGCGAATATTTTTTACCGGACACCAATGATTATCCAAGTTTTGCAAGTTCTTAAATTGATGATTTCTGTTCATTGCATAGAAGATCTCTTCCACTTAAACATAGAAAATCTCGGGTATTATTATCCATCAAGAATGATACACAATATGCTCTCTGTAGGGGAGAGCTCCGTGTTAGAACGCTACACATCTCAGATGATTCTACCAATGGTCTCACTACTCATATAGACTTCCAGAAACTCCAGGGACAGGTTCGTAGTCATTATCTTCTTCAAGATTCTTTTTATTCTTTGTAAGTAGAGACGAACATCTACATTAGCATCGCAGAAATCAAAATTAATGTATCTATAACTAGGGTCTGCTTATTAATTTCCAATCAAGCACAAAATTTCATTTGTGGCTTGAGTGGATAAATGTTTATATTTATCACTTTCATCAACTTCAGTAGTAACGAGACAAAATAAGACAAGGGAATATCCCTCATGTGCCGGATCAGGTTCATCACAAAAATAATAGCCCCTATCCAACTGTTTGATGTAGAGGGCAGTCTGGCACGGATATCATTCAAACCATATCCGCGTTTGCCCTGACCAAACTTCCCTTCAACCTGGTTGCGTTCTGCCGCTTCTCGTCGCTCTTTACGTTTCTGGTATCTGCTCCTGATCTCTTTTATTGGTTTTCGGCCCAGTGGCTCCCCGGTGAAGCAGATCCCTTTCTCTTTCAAAAACCGCCTGTTTTCCCGGTTAAGATATATCTTGTCCACCTGAACCAGCTCCGGATACTTCCCGGTCAACTTCCTGAAGCGTTCAACCTGAACTTGAAGATCCTGTCCCTCGTTGAAGGCATCCCAGTCAAAATGATCCACCCTTGCATAGCCATCCAACAGGCTGATGTTGATCTTCGCCCAGAACTCCGTCTTGGCCTTGGCTTTGCCACGCACGATGGGACGTACATGCGGCTGATGAATGTTCACGATGCGATCCTCCACTTGATGTGTCCTCTTCCTGTACATGGTCTCCTGCTGTTCCAGCAAGTGCTGGATAACAAAAAAATATTTCAGTTGCCGCCTGTCAAAAGGAATCGGTTCATCCTGTATAGTGTCAAGCTTCTCATTGATAATCCGTATATCCCGCTTCAGGTAGTTGATCTGCTTCCGTATCGCTTTTCTTAACACGTTGGCAGGTTTTCGTTTCATTTTCGATACATTCAGGAAATCCTTGCGGGCAACCCTCCTGTAGGTACGGGGTTTATCCTGAACTCTCAGCTTCAAACACAGTTCATCAATCAGCTCCTCTGCCTATTGACGGCTCCCGTTCAACAGGTCCAGGTCGGTGGGATACTTGATATCGGCATCACAAACAGTGGCATCCAGTTGGAGTTTTCCCTTGTTACCCGGATGCGGATTAGGGTCATCATCATCATCCTTTGTATCCATGTCAACCTCTTCCGGTTTTGCACCGGATTTCAGCTTCGACCCTTTTCTTATAAGATCATCCGTCAGTGATTCAAAGAGATCCAGGACGATTCGCTTTCGGATGGAGACCAGCAGTGACGGTGTCATCACCTGTTCATAGGTGAAGGCCTCGAGCCCGAGAAAATACTGCATGTAGGGGTTCTCCTGTATCATCTCGATCACTCCCCTGTCGTCAGTCTTCATGATGTGCTTGATGATGATCACTCCAAGAACAAGCCTGGCATCCTTCGTGGGTGCACCCCGATTACTTTTGAAGTTCTTGTAATAAAGCCGGGCGAACTCTTCCCATGGAACTATTTTTGATAAAACAACCCACCGGTTATTCTCATCCAGTTTTGCCTCAAAGGGCATCTTGAACTCTGAAATTGAAATCTGTCTGGAGCCATTATAGCGTATCATCACATACAAAGTTAAAGGAATATTATACTCAATATCATTTAGGCATACAAATTTCACATCATTTAATTTACAGATTTCCGGTACAAATGTCAATTGTTCAGCAGACCCAAGTCACGCCGGCTATGTCCTCTCCTTACTACATCTTCAAGACAGGTTTTCAGTCGATTTGCCATTTGGGGTTTAACCAAGAACAAATTATTGCTTTCCAGAACATCTTCTTTCGTGTTGTAAAGTTGGCCCGTTGGTCCATTTTTTACAGGTGTAAGCCGAGTCGGGCTGGAAAAACCTCCTGAACCGATACCTTCGATATACTTCCAATCGCCCTTTTTTATAGCCAGTTTGCCTGATGATGACAAATAAACAATATGGTCACGCGTTTCTTTTTTTTGTTTTCCACGGAGCACCTCTATAAAACTAAAACTGTCCTCCGCCACGTTACTTTTTAGATTTTGTTTCGTCAGATCAGCAAAAGTTGCGTAAAAATCAACCAAACTCACATCGTACTTGTAAGTAGTTCCCGGCTTGATAATTTTCGGCCATTTTATGATCAGAGGCACATGGTGCCCACCGTCCCAAGCATCACCTTTCATTCCTTTTCTTCCCCAGTTACTTTGGTGCGCATATTGAAGGACATCTTCTCTTTCCCAGGCTGCGCCGTTGTCACTGGAAAAAATAATCATTGTCTCTTCCTCGATTCCTAATTCGGTAATTTTTTGGGTAATTTGAGCAACGATGTCATCAATTTGAGCAATAAAATCTCCATAAACCCCCAGTTTTGTCGTTCCTTTAAAATGTTTATTGGGTACCCAAGGGGTATGCGGGCCGGTAAGTGGCAGGTACAAGAAAATAGGTTTGTCTTTTTTTCCCTCACGTTCAATAAAGGCAATACCCTCTTGGGCGATATCATCCATGCATTTTTCCACTTCAAAGGATTTTGACATTTCACCGTTTCTCCACCACACACCTCGTTCCCAATAGATATCCTCTTCATGGGTATGTTTTCTGTCCCATGCATCCATCGTTTCATCCAGTCTATTGGGGTAGACATCCGCGGTTAACAAGATTTCCGGATCAACAACCTGGTTATTTCTTATGAACAAGTAGGGTGGCATGTCGAGGGAGGCAGGCATAATAAACGAGTAATCGAATCCTAAATCGTCAGGCCCTCCCGAAACCGGTAAGTTAAAGTCGATATTGGTGTGTCTTTGAGTATCTAGATCGGAAATGAGAGGTAAGTTCTCATCTTTCTTCATCCAATTTAGTCCCAAATGCCATTTACCGATGCATGCGGTGGTATATCCGCTTTTTTGTAATAAAGTACCGATAGTTTCCCTTTTTGGCTCAATATAGGGAGATAAGTAACCCCAATGCTCCTGTTGTTTTGGTGTTCGGAAAAAATACCGTCCGGTGAGCAAACCGTATCGGGAGGGTGTGGAGACAGACCCGGCGGAGTGTGCTTCCATAAAACGGATCCCTTGCTCTGCTAACTTATCAATTGCCGGTGTATTCACTCTCGAATAAGGATTGTTTGCAGAAACATCACCGTATCCCATGTCATCCGCAAAAATGAAAACGATATTGGGTTTGTCTTGCGAAAAAGAGGCATACGTATAAAAAGACCCGACGCCCAAAGTAAATATTTTTAATAAATTGAAGTTCATTTCCAGAAAATTATAGGGTTAGATTCGACATCACTTCTACACTTAATGTATAGGACAAACAACGCTATTCGCGGCAGCGAAGTTCGATTATTCCCTTGTCGTGCGACTCATTATTTGTTTGAAATTAAACATGGGCGGAATAGGTCCAAAATTCTCGACGGCAATATTTTCAAAAGAGATGTTGCGGTACGATGCCTCTCCCACTGCATTATTGAAAGAAATTCCGTATCATACAGCACCATCAATTTTGATATCATTAAAATGAAGATTACCAATTTTCTTTTCATTATTGGAATCGATATGAATTGTGTCATACTGCGAATTAAAAATATCGTAACTACTCAGGTACCCTTTTCCTGACCAATGATGAAGAATGTCGCAGGGTTGTCGACATCCTGTTGTAACTTTTTTTGAATTTTTCCTCATGCCGCTATCCATGTATCGAAGTTGTTATATATCAGCTTATTGATGGATA
>CAKMJT010000050.1 GCA_927407015.1 uncultured Proteiniphilum sp.
CGATAGAGCATTTGAAAACGATAAAGCAAATAAAGTTCACACCCAATGAATTCGTAATTTCAGAAATTAACAAATCTACAAAAATACTCCTCAAGCAAATGAAGATATCGATTACCTAAAAAATTAGGGTTTGGGTTTAAGGCACTGTTGGGCTGATACAGCTTATGTGTCGCTGATTGCCTTGAACAGGAATGAACGCCGGATCCTTACCGGAGGCACTTATACCGTTTCTTCTCATTTGTTATGTTGCAAAAGATTGTAGCAGGTTGTTTCTTTTGGGCTAAGTAGTAAAAAAAAGTGATTGAATAATCGATCTAATACTATGGAATTCAAAAAAATGAAGTTATATTTGCCCCTATGAACCGCAAGATCATCCATGTGGACATGGACGCCTTCTATGCCTCCATTGAGCAGCGCGACAACCCCGATTATCGCGGTAAACCCGTCGCTGTGGGCTATGGGGAGAAGAGAGGGGTGGTAGCCGCAGCCAGCTACGAGGCACGCCAGTACGGCATCCACTCCGCGATGCCCTCTGTCACGGCGTTGCGCAAATGTCCCCATCTTATCTTCGTGATGCCGCGGTTCGATCACTACCGTGCTGTCTCCAACCAGATCATGCAGATTTTCCTCGAGTACACCGACAAGGTGGAGCCGCTGTCGCTCGACGAGGCATTCCTCGACGTCACCGTCAACCACAAGGGAAACCGTTCCGCCACACTGATTGCCAAAGAGATCAAGCAGAAGATACTGAACCGGACACGGCTCACCGCTTCGGCAGGCGTGTCGTACAATAAGTTTCTGGCAAAGATAGCCTCCGATTACAAGAAACCGAACGGGCTGTTCGTCATCGAGCCCGAGCAGGCAGAGGCTTTCGTGGAGCAGCTGCCGGTGAGCAGGTTCTTCGGGGTGGGGAAGGTGACGGCAGCACGCATGGCAGAGCTGGGCATCCGGACGGGGAAGGATCTGAAGCTGTGGGAGGAGGCCGATTTGGTGCGTGAGTTCGGCAAAGCCGGCATCGCCTATTATCATTTTGCCCGGGGCATCGATGAGCGGGAGGTGGAGTCGGAGCGGGTGCGCAAGTCGCTCGGTGCCGAGGAGACCTATACCGACGACCTGCAGGAGATGGTCGATATCCTGGCGGCGCTCGATCAGCTGGCGCTGGAGGTGCATCGCCGTGCCGACAAGAAGAAGTTTCTGGCGCGCACGCTGACGCTCAAGATCAAGTATGCCGACTTCACGGTGATCACCCGCAGCCGTACCGTGGGGCATTATATCCGCACCTACAGCGAACTGTTCGACCTGGGCAAGGAGCTGCTGCTGCAGGCCGACGACCTGCTGGAGAGAAAAATACGGCTGATGGGGCTCACCCTCAGGAATGCCGATGCGGAACAGGGGCTCCAGCCACCTGAGGGTATTCAGTTAACGATTGATTTTGGAGAGGAGTAACAAATGTATTTTAGGGTGATCAGCGGTAAACGGCAGCATTCCAGGGAAGGATTACCGATTACAAAATAAAATTCTCCGGTTTCTTCGCCTGTATACCCTGATAGTGAGCCTTGATCTCCACGATATCTTTTCTGTAGTCACCCGTGGGATAGAAAAGATCGAGCACCCTGGCCTCCTTCTTCCCATAATCAAGGCCGATCAGAATGATGGGCACCTTCGCTTTCATGGCGATAAAATAGAACCCTTTCTTCCACTCCTTCACCGGCTTGCGTGTGCCCTCGGGTGTGATGCCCAGGTGCATCCACTTGCGCGTCTGAAACTCCCGTGACAGCGTGTCGGTCAGTGAACCACTGTGGCCCCTCTTCACCGGTATCCCTCCGATGCTGCTGAAGAAGATATTGAAGGGGAAGAAGAACCACTCCTCCTTGATGAGGAAGTTAGCCTGGCGGCCCAGCGATGAGTAGGCCAGCTTGCCTATCACGAAATCCCAGTTGCTGGTATGCGGTGCCACTGCCATCACGCATTTGGGTACCACCGGGTATTCGTTGATCACCTTCCATCCGAAGATATTGTTTAATACAAATTTACTAAAATTGCCCATTGTTTACGTTTTACGTTAATACGTTAATATGTTACTATGTTTTTAGGTTATTGCGTTGTTACGTTTTTAGGTTATTACGTTTGGTTGTCGATCGGTAATAAAACGTTACTGATATATTGTTGTTCATATTTTATTAAACTTTGAACCTTTGATATCGGTTTTTCTCAGATATTTCATCAATGCAATAATTTTGAAACTTAATTTTTCGATGTTTTCAATCATTCTCTTTTTTTCAATCATATCGATGTATTGAAAATCATGAGCCCTGTAAATTTGCGATTTGGCTTCCAGGCATGAACCCATTGAATAAGAGAGAAAGTTGTGAAACTCTTTGTTCCCTCCTCTGCCAAATCCTTCCGCAATATTATCCATGATGGAGCCGGTAGAGCGGGAAATTTGGTCTCTTAACGCATAATCTTTCAAAAACTGTTCGTTTTTATGGATCATATCCCTGGTATCCTTACATAACTCACGTGCATCCTTTCAGATGTCAAGTTCTTCGAATTGTGTGATCGTTGACATAATTGTTCAACAAATTGGTTAAACATCAAAACTTTTTAACGAACAAACCCCGAAACTAACTAACTAACTAACTAACTAACTAACTAACTAACCTACTAACTAACCAACCTACCAACTTACCAACTTTTCCAGCTCTAACGTCGATCGCTCCCAATTGCTCATTGCCTTGTCCAGTAGCCCTTTCGTCTCCAGGTACTGCTGCAGCAGCTCCATATTGCCGGCCCCTTCGGGTGTCACCAGCTGCTCCTCCAACGCCTTTAGCTTCTCCTCCAGCAAGGCCACCTTCTTCTCCGCCTCCTCCACCTGCTTCTCCAGGCGGCGTTGCTGCCGGTTCAGCTCCTTCTGTTCCTGATAAGAGAGCTTGTTCTCCGTAGGCTGCTCCGTTTTCGCCTCTTCTTTCGATGTGGCAGCCGGCAGTTCCAGTTGTTGCAGCGTCTCCAGCTTCTTCTTCGACAGGAAGTCGTAGATGCCGCCCAGGTGTTCGGTCACCTTTCCGCCGCCGAACTCATAGACCTTATCCACCAGCCCGTCGAGGAAGTCACGGTCGTGCGATACGATGATGGCCGTGCCGTCGAACGTGCGGATCGCCTTTTTCAGCACATCCTTCGATGCCAGGTCGAGGTGGTTGGTCGGCTCATCGAGGATCAGCAGGTTCACCGGCTCCAGCAGCAGTCGTATCATCGCCAGACGGCTCCGTTCGCCGCCCGACAGCACCTTCACCTTCTTCTCCGAGGACTCCCCGCCGAACATGAAGGCCCCCAGTATATCCCGTATCTTCGTCCGTATGTCGCCCACCGCCACATAGTCGATGGTCTCGAACACCGTCAGCTTCTCATCCAGCAGCTGTGCCTGGTTCTGGGCGAAATAGCCGATCTTCACATTATGGCCCAGCTCCAGCTTCCCACCGTGTTCAATCTCACCCATGATACACTTCACCAGTGTCGACTTCCCTTCACCGTTCTTGCCCACGAGGGCAATCTTCTCACCCCGTTCAATGGTGAGTGTCACATCCCCGAACACGAGATGGTCGCCGTATCTTTTCGATACGTTCTCCATGATCACCGGGTAGGAGCCGGAGCGGGGTGCACGGGGGAACTTCAGGTTGAGGCGGGAGCTGTCCACCTCATCCACCTCAATCCGTTCTATCTTGTCCAGCTGCTTGATACGCGACTGCACCTGGTTCGACTTGGTCGCCTTATAGCGAAACCGCTCGATGAAATCCTCGGTTTCCTTTATCTGTTTCTGCTGATTCTCATAGGCCCGCAGTTGCTGCTCGCGGCGCTCCTTGCGCAGCTCCACATAGCGGGAGTAGTTCACCCTGTAGTCGTGCGCGTCGCCCAGCAGGATCTCGATGGTGCGGTTGGTCACGGCATCGAGGAAGGCACGGTCGTGCGACACCAGCATCACCGCGTTGGCGTGCGTGGCGAGGAAGTTCTCCAGCCATTGTATCGACTCAATGTCGAGGTGGTTTGTCGGCTCGTCGAGCAGCAGCACGTCGGGAGCCTGCAGCAGTATCTTCGCCAGCTCGATACGCATGCGCCAGCCGCCGCTGAACTCCCTGGTCGGCCTCCCGAAATCGTCGCGCAGGAACCCCAGCCCTATCAGTGTCTTCTCCACCTCCGCCTCGAAATTGTGGATCCCCGACATCTGCAGCAGCTCCTGCAGGTCGGTAGCCCGCTCGATCACCGCGTGATAGGCCTCCGACTCATAGTCGGTACGCTCCGCCATCTCACGGTGCAGCTGCTCCAGCTCCCTCTCCATCTTCTGCAGATGCTCGAAGGCCATGGATGCCTCCTCCCGTACGGTGCGGCTGTCGTCCAGCGTCATCTGCTGCGGCAGGTAGCCGATGGTGATCTCCCTGGGGTAGGAGATCGTCCCACCCGAAGGCTGCTGCAGCCCTGCCATGATCTTCAGCAGCGTCGATTTTCCCGCGCCGTTCTTGCCCACGAGAGCCACCCGTTCGTTCCTGTTCAGTACGAACGATATATGGTCGAGCAGGGTGAATCCGCCAAATTCAACGGTGAGGTTTTCGATTGAGAGCATCTGTTTAATTTTTGTGCAAAGAAAATGCTTTTTGAGGTAGGATAAAAATATATTTCGCCTCCCCTGTCCGTCATTATACCGGATTATTGCTGAAAAACGGGGAGAAATGAATTATTTTGATTATCTTTGCACCCTGTAACATATCGCGTGTTGGTTCTACTCATTCAGTTCTTCCCCCACCGTTTGTTAATTAAGGCCCGTTTCCTGCAAGCAGTTATCAAGATACCTCAGTGGAAAACGGCCAGCATAAGAAAATAAAAAACAACTGCCGCCACAACATCCGGCGGCTTAATCAGATTAGATGACATTTAAAGAATTAGAGATCATAGAGCCCATCTTAAGGGCACTCGAAGAAAAAGGATATACCACTCCCACACCCATACAGCAACAGGCCATCATTCCGGCGCTTCACAACCGCGATATCCTCGGACTGGCACAGACAGGCACAGGAAAGACAGCCGCCTTCGCACTCCCCATCATTCAGCAATTATATCTGGACAAAACCCATGGAAAAAGAAAAGAGATCAAGGCATTGATCCTGACACCTACCCGTGAGCTGGCTATCCAGATCAACGACAGTATCAGAGAGTACACCACCTACACCGGCATCCGTCACACCGTCATTTATGGTGGTGTGAAGCAGGCATCACAGGTGAACGCGCTCAAGGCGGGTGTCGACATACTGGTCGCCACGCCGGGACGACTGCTCGACCTGATCAACCAGCGGTATATCAGTCTGCAGGCCATCAGCCATTTTGTGCTGGATGAGGCGGACAGGATGCTCGACATGGGCTTTATCCACGATATCAGGCGACTGCTGCCAATGCTGCCAAAGGAGCGGCAGACACTGTTCTTCTCGGCCACGATGCCTTCATCCATCGCCGTCCTTTCACGATCGATCCTGCGCAACCCGGTGAGGGTGGAGGTGGATCCTACCTCGTCGGTGGTCGACACCATCGACCAGTATATCTACTTCGTGGAGAAACAGGAGAAGAAGGACCTGCTGATCGACCTGCTCAGGAAGGAAAAGCGCAAGTCGGTGCTGGTCTTCTCCCGCACGAAACACGGCGCCGATAAGATTGCCCGTTCGCTCAGCAAGGCCGGTATCGGCAGTGAGGCCATCCACGGTAACAAATCACAGAACGCGCGGCAACGGGCACTCACCAACTTCAAGTCGCACACCACACAGGTGTTGATCGCCACCGATATCGCCGCCCGTGGTATCGATATCGATCAGCTCGACATCGTGATCAACTACGATCTGCCCGATGTGGCGGAGACCTACGTGCACCGTATCGGACGTACCGGCAGAGCCGGCAACAAGGGTACAGCACTCACCTTCTGCGCTGCGGATGAGAAGGTGATGCTGAAGGATATACAGAAGCTTACCGGGAGAACACTGCCGATAGCGAATTAGGGAGAAGCTTTCAGCTCGAAACATCGAAATAAGAATTTCGAACATCGAACGTTGTAACATATAAATATACAAACAGTAAATTAAAAACGACAGACCTATCAATGGCGAGAGCAAATTCATTCAACAAAAAAGAGATCGAAAAGAACAAGCAACAGAAGAGAAAAGAGAAGCTTCAGCGCAAGGAAGAGCGTAAACAGCAATCCCCCAGTTCGTTTGAGGACATGATTGCCTATGTCGATGCCAACGGCGTCATTACCGACGTGCCGCCCGAACCCCGGAAGAAGGAGGATATCGACCTGGAAGATATTGAGATCTCGATACCCCGCAAGGAGGTGACGGAAGAGAAAGGGGATCCAACCGGCAGGGTCGATTTCTTCGATGAGAGCCGTGGCTTTGGCTTTATCAAGGAGAAGAACAGTATGAACAAGTTCTTCTTTCACAAGAGCAACGCCGAAGAGGGCATCTCAGAAGACCATATGGTCACTTTTCGTCTGGAACGCGGCCCCAAGGGGATGAACGCGGTAGATGTGAAGATCATCCGGTAAGACGGACAGTAAAAAAAAGCTCCGTCGTCAACAGAGCAGTGATACAAGGCAACCTCCTTGCCGGAGGTTGTCCCTATCATGGGGTTTCTGCAGGTAAGAAGAAAATGTGATATGAATTGAATTGAGGACTATTCTCTTACCTCCTGCAGCAGCTCCTGCAGGGTGACATTCTTCTGCTCACCCGACAGCATGTTCTTCAGCCCTATTTGACCCTCCTTCATCTCGTTCTCGCCCACCATCGCCACATAGGGGATATGGTTGCTGTCGGCATAGGAGAGCTGTTTCTTCATCTTCTCCGCCTCGGGATAAAGCTCGCAGCAGATACCCTCCCGTCGCAGTCGGGTGACCAGGGGCAGCAGGTAGTCCGCCTCCTTCTCCCCGAAATTGACGAACAGCACATCGGTGCTGTGCGAGAAGCTCTCCGGGAAAAGGTTGAGCTGGCTCAGCACATCGTAGATACGGTCGGCACCAAAGGAGATGCCCACGCCCGACACACCCGGCAATCCGAAGATGCCCGTCAGATTGTCGTACCGTCCCCCGCCGGTGATGCTTCCCATCTCGGCATCCAGCGCCTTCACCTCGATGATGGCTCCGGTGTAGTAGTTGAGGCCGCGCGCCAGTGTCAGGTCGAGCGTCACCTCATTCCGCAGCCCCAGCGCCGCTGTCTTGCTGAAGATGTACTCCATCTCCTCCACGCCTTTCGTTCCCGTTTCAGACGATGCCAGCAGTTCCCGCAGTCTCCCCAGCTTCTCTGCTGTCGTCCCGCTCAGCAGGATGATAGGCTGCAGCTGATCGATCGCCGCGGGAGCGATACCCTTCGCTGACAGCTCCTCGTTCACCTTCTCCAGCCCGATCTTGTCCAGCTTGTCGATGGCCACGGTGATATCGGTGATCTTGTCTGCTGCACCGATGATCTCCGCGATGCCGGAGAGGATCTTGCGGTTGTTCAGCTTCACCGACACACGGAAACCCAGGCGGGAGAAGACCTCATCCATAATCTGCACCAGCTCCACCTCGTTGAGCAGCGCGTCCGATCCCACGATGTCGGCATCGCACTGGAAGAACTCGCGGTAGCGGCCCTTCTGCGGGCGGTCCGCCCGCCACACGGGCTGTATCTGGAAACGTTTGAAGGGAAAAGTGATCTCGTTGCGGTGCATCACCACGTAGCGGGCAAAGGGGACGGTAAGGTCGTAACGCAACCCCTTCTCCGATATCTTGTTGGCTGTCTTCACCGGGTTGCCCTCATCGATATCCGCCGTGGACAGGTCGCTCAGAAAATTTCCCGAGTTAAGGATCTTGAAGAGCAGCCTGTCGCCCTCCTCGCCATACTTGCCCATCAGCGTGGAGAGGTTCTCCATCGCCGGTGTCTCAATCTGGCGGAAGCCATAGAGGCGGTAAACCGTTTTGATCGTATCGAAAATATAGTTGCGCTTCGCCATCTCTTCGGGCGAAAAATCACGCGTACCCTTGGGTATGGAAGGTTTCTGCATCGTTTTTTCTTTTTGAGAGGCAAAGATAGTGAAAAAAGCTTTCCGCAGTCCGCAATCCGCAGTCCGCAGTCCGCAATCAGCAATCAGCTTACAGCTTACAACTTACAACTTACAGCTTATAGCTTTACAACAAATTACTGGCCAGTTCGGAAAGCTCGCTGCGTTCCCCCTTCACCAGATTCACATGTCCGAAGAGGTTCTGTCCCCGCATCTTATCGATCATATAGGCCAGGCCGTTCGACTGGGTGTCGAGGTAGGGCGAGTCAATCTGCTGCAGGTCGCCCGTGAACACCATCTTGGTGTTTTCTCCGGCGCGGGTGATGATGGTCTTCACCTCGTGGGGGGTCAGGTTCTGCGCCTCGTCCACAATGCAGAAGGTCTCCGTGAGGCTCCTCCCGCGGATGAATGCCAGCGCCTCGATCTCCAGCTGCCCCGATTTCTGCAGTTCGTCGATCACCCGCACATCGGGACTGTTCTGCCCCAGGTTCGATTTGATCACGTTGAGGTTGTCGAACAGCGGCTGCATATAGGGCGCGATCTTCTGCTGCTCATCGCCCGGCAGGTACCCCAGGTCCTTGTTGGAGAGGGAGACGATGGGGCGGGCCAGCAGGATCTGGTTGTAGACCTTATGTTGCTTGAGTGCCGAGGCGAGTGCCAGCAGCGTCTTTCCCGTACCGGCTTTCCCGGTGAGACCTACCAGCCTGACCTCCGGGTCGTTCAGTATCTCGAGGGCGAAAGCCTGCTCCACATTGCGGGGCTGGATGCCGAAGCTGGTATCCTTATTCACCTTGGTGATCTTCCTTGTAAAGGGGTTATAGCGTGCCAGCACACTATTGCGCTCGCTCTTGAGGATGAAGCATTGGTTGGGATCGGGCTGTATCTCGAAGTTGAACTCTTCGAAATCGACCCCTGCAGGCTGGGCATAAACCTTGTCGATCAGGTCGGGGTCGGTGTTATCCAGCGTCATTTCCCCCTGATCAAATATATCGATGTTCGTCACCTTGTCGTTGATGTAATCTTCCGCCAGTATGCCCAGTGAGCGGGCTTTCATGCGCAGGTTGATATCCTTCGATACCAGGATGGTCTTCATCTCGGGATGCTTCTCAGCGATGTCGGCTACCACGGTGAGGATGCGATTATCGGGTATCTTTTCCGGAAAAGCGTCGTTGATCCTGTCGTTGTCACGCGATGCGTTCACGATGTAGAGCTTCCCCTTGCCCACACCCAGGTCCGCACCATTGGTGAACAGATCGTCATCGGTGATCAGGTCCAGCTCACGTACAAAGGCACGGGCGTTGAAATTGATCTGATCGCTCCCTTTCTTGAACTTATCCAGTTCCTCCAGCACCACAAACGGGATATAGATATCATTCTCCTCGAAGTTGTCGAGACTGTTGAAATCGTGCAGGATCACGTTCGTGTCGAGGATAAAGTTCTTCTTGGCTCCCGCGGCGATGGCTTTGCTCTTTCCCGTGGCGGTCGCTTTGGTCGTTTTAGCTGCTTTGGTCGTCTTTATTTTCTCACTTGTCTTGTCCGTTGTTGCCATGTTTTATTCGTTTAATATATAGATTTCGTCATTCAGCGTTCAGCGTTCAGCGGTCGGCTTTCCTTAATCCGCTTTCGGCTTCGCCGGGTAAATACTTCATTTCGATCCGCCGCCGGTTGTGTTTTTTTGGAATGGCAAAAAAAATGTATCTTTGCTCTCCTTATGTTTCCCGCAAATGTAACGAAATTATTTATGAAGAAAACCCTATTAGCAATTATTTCTGTAATGATGATGACAACCACACCGGCTCAGGAGAACCCTTTCCTCAGCCCCTTTGCCACGCCGCATGGTACGGCCCCCTTCAACGAGATCAGGATAGAACACTACGAACCCGCTTTTGAGAAGGCGATGGCCGAACACCAGGCGGAGATAGACCGGATAGCGGCCAACCCGCAGACACCCACCTTCCGGAATACGATTGAGGCGATGGAATACGCCGGAGAGATGCTCTCCCGTGTGAGCAGCGTCTTCTTCAACCTGCTCAGCTCAGAGAGCAACGACGAGATGATGGAGCTCTCGCAGCGCCTCAGCCCGAAGCTGTCGGAACACGCGAACAACATCAACCTCAATGAGACCCTTTTCAGGAGGGTGAAAGCGGTGTACGATGCCCGCGGCAACGCAGGCCTCACCCCCGAGCAGATCCGCCTTACGGAGAAGTACTACGAAAACTTCGAGAACAGCGGTGCCACACTCACCCCCGGGGGAAAAGAAACATACCGTGCCCTCTCCATGGCGCTGAACAAGGCGACGCTCGATTTCGGCCAGAACAACCTGCGCGAGACCAACGCCTACGAGCTGCTGCTCACCGATAAGGACGACCTGGCAGGACTGCCGGAGAGCCTGGCCGCTGCCGCTGCCGCCAGAGCGTTAGCCAAAGGAAAAGAGGGCTGGCTGATCGATCTTACCGCACCCAGCTATATCGGATTCATGAAATATTCCAAACGCCGCGACCTGCGCGAGCAGCTTTACCGGGCCTACAACACCCGGAGCGTGATGGGTGGCGACTACGATAACAAGGATAATATACAACAGATCGTCAATCTCAGGCTGCAGATTGCCCGGCTGCTGGGATACAAGAGCTACGCCGATTACGTGCTGAAGAACAGGATGGCGAAGAATTCCGGCGCAGTCTTCGGGCTGCTCGGCCAGCTGGCCGACTCGTTCTCCCCAGTGGCAAGGAAGGAAGTGGACGAGCTGGCGCAATACGCCCTGCAGATGGAGGGGAAGCCTGTCGATATACAGCCGTGGGACTGGAGCTACTATGCCGACAAGCTGAAGGACCACCGCTTCGGGCTGAACGATGAGATGACGCGTCCCTACTTTGAACTGGAGAACGTGAAGAAAGGTGTCTTCGGCCTGGCGACGGACCTCTACGGGCTGCAGTTCGTGAAGAACCCCGACATCCAGGTATACCATCCTGAGGTGGAGGCGTTCGACGTGCTGGATGAGAACGGTGATTTTCTCTCTGTATTATATACAGATTTCCATCCGCGCGACGGCAAGCGCTCCGGCGCATGGATGTCCTCCTTCAAGAGCCAGTACGTGAAAGATGGCACCGACAGCCGCCCTCACATCACCATCGTGATGAACTTCACCCGTCCTACCGCCACCACGCCGGCACTGCTCACCTTCGATGAGGTGGAGACCTTCCTGCACGAGTTCGGCCACGCCCTCCACGGGATGCTGTCGAAGAGCACCTACGAGACACTGTCGGGTACGAGCGTCTACCGCGACTTTGTGGAGCTGCCCTCTCATATCATGGAGAACTGGCTCACCGAGAAAGCGTTCCTCGATAAGTTCGCCTTTCATTACGAGACGGGCGATAAGATGCCCGAGGCACTGCTGCAGAAGATTGTCGATGCGTCCAACTACCACACGGGCTACGCCACGCTGCGCCAGCTCTCCTTCGGTTATCTCGATATGGCCTGGCATTCGCTGGAGAATCCGTTCGACGGCGATATCCGCGCGTTTGAGCAGGAGGCGATGGCACGCGTACAACTGCTGCCGGTCCTCCCCGAAGCCTGCATGTCCGCTTCCTTCTCTCACATCTTCTCCGGCGGTTACGCTGCCGGCTACTACAGCTATAAATGGGCAGAGGTGATGGATGCCGATGCCTTCTCCCTCTTCCGGCAAAACGGCATCTTCGACAAGAAGACCGCCGCCGCTTTCCGGACCCATATCCTGGAGAGGGGCAACACCGAGGATCCGATGGTCCTCTACAAACGGTTCCGCGGTCAGGAGCCCATCGTGGAGGCGCTGCTCAGGCGGAGCGGGGTGCAATGAACCCCCGCTGCCCGCTGAAAGCTCAAACCCCAAACCGCTGCCCTTTTCAAGCTTTCACCTCCAAGCTTACAGCTTACAGCTTACAACTTACAGCTTACAACTTTCACCTCCCCTCATTTTACTGAATCACAGGAAGGAACAGCCGAAAAAGAAGGGTAAAAAAGCCGGTTTTGGAAAGAAAAAGGCCTTTTTCCCTCTTTTTTTCGATTATTTTGCGAAAATAACCGCAAAATATTTTGTCACAATGAATTTATGTCTATCTTTGTGAGGCAAAAGTATTTTTTGCGGGCCGTTATTTAGTTACTTCACACCAATGTCAAGTCATTTCCTAACCTCTCTCGTTTAAGCACTTCTGCACAAAATTATTTTTTTATTTTTTATTTTAATTATTTTACATGAACATTTTTGTAGCTGGCTTAAGTTATCAGATTACTGATGCCGATTTAAAAGAACTGTTTGAGGAGTATGGTGAAGTATCCTCAGCCAAGATTATTACTGACCGTGATAGCCGTCGCTCTAAAGGGTACGGTTTTGTAGAGATGTCCAACGATGAAGAAGGACAGCATGCCATTGAAGAACTTAACGATGCAGAATACGATGGACGTACATTGTCCGTTTCTGTAGCTCGTCCGCGTACCGAAGGTGATCGTCCTCCCCGCAGCAACAGCCGTGGTGGTGGCGGTGGTTACGGCAACCGTGACAGAAACAGGTATTAATGTAATCTTTATAGGTTTAGAAAAAACTGCATCTTCGCGATGCAGTTTTTTTTTGCCCTTTTGCGTCGTGCTGCCGGGAGCAAGAGTCCGTTCGTCTTCCCGGAAATACGGCTTCTCCACCCGACGGATCTCATCCGTAGAAAAGAGAGATGTCTACCCCTTACCACCCAAAAAAAAGTGCTATCTTTACACCCTGAATTTTAGTGATTACTGAAACCGGGGCTGTGCTAACCGGCCCTGTAACGACAAGAAGAACCAACTTATACATGTGTACGCTTCTCACGATTGAAACATCCACCGCCGTCTGCTCCAGTGCGCTCTCGCGCGACGGGCAGCTGCTGCTGAACAAAGAGAGCTTCCGGGGACAGTCCCACGCCACCCTGCTGGGCGTTTTTGTCCATGAGATCATGGACTACGTCCGGGAGCACAACCTTCCCCCCGATGCCATCGTCGTCAGCAGAGGCCCCGGCTCCTACACCGGCCTCCGTATCGGCGTCTCCGAGGCGAAGGGACTGAGCTACGGGCTGGGCATTCCGCTGATAGCGGTATCCACACCACTGATCATGGCGTCGATGACCGCCAAGCAGGTGGATGGCGACATGCTGCTCTGTCCCATGATCGATGCACGCAGGATGGAGGTCTACGCCACCTTTTACGATCAGTCGCTCCATACCGTGCGCGACACGGCCGCCGATATCGTGGATGGGGAGAGCTATGCCGATCTGCTGGAGCGGCATAACGTGCTTTTCTTCGGAAATGGTGCGGAGAAATGCCGCAGTGTGATCACCCACCCCAACGCCCTTTTTCTGGATGATATCCATCCGCTGGCGTCAGCGATGGTGCCCCTGGCAGAGAAAGCGTTCGCCGAGGGGCGATTCGTCGACACAGCCTATTTTGAACCTTTCTACCTGAAAGAATTTGTGGCCACGGTGGCCAGGAACAAACTCATACCATAAGAAAAGGGTCAGGGAGCCAGACGGTGCATGCTCCATCCCTCTTCCGTCCTGTAACAGGCGATGCGGTCGTGCAGCCTGTTGGGCCGTCCCTGCCAGAACTCGATGACGTCTGGCCGTATCAGGAAGCCACCCCAGTGATCGGGACGGTGTATGCCCTTGTCCGCGAACTTCCGCTCCACCTCCTGCTGCAGCGCATCCAGCTCGGCACGATTCTTCACGATCTTGCTCTGGGGCGATGTCCATGCACCTATCCTCGCAGCCTCCGGCCGTGAGAGGAAGTAGGCGTCCGACTCCTCCGCCGTCACCCTCTCCACACGTCCCTCGATGCGTACCTGCCGCTCCATCACGTGCCAGTCGAACACCAATGCCGCATGCGGGTTGGCCAGCAGCTCACGTCCCTTGCGGCTAAGGTAGTTGGTGAAGAAGACGAACCCCTGTGCGTTCACCTCTTTCAGCAGCACCACCCGTGCCGACGGCCTCCCCTCGGGAGAGGCGGTCGCCAGCGTCATGGCGTTGGGTTCTGTCACTCCGGCACGTACCGCTTCGCTGAGCCATCGATGGAACATCTCCAGCGGGTCCGCAGCCATCTGGCTCTCGTCAAGAAAACCCCCTTCATACTCCTGACGCATATGGTGTAAATTTTTCATATTCCTTCTTGTTTACTTCTGCAAATATAGCGGTCGGGGCATATTTTTTACCACCGTTAACCCGTTAATATTGCGTAAAATGTAAACCTTTTTTCTTACCTTCGCAGTTTGGTAGCATGTTTGGAAAGTAGATCAGATGATAAAAGCGGAAAAAATCACCAAGAGTTTCGGGTCGCTGCAGGTGCTGAAGGGTATCGACCTGGAGGTGCGCAGGGGAGAGATCGTCTCCATCGTAGGCCCCAGCGGGGCGGGGAAGACCACCCTGCTGATGATCATGGGCACCCTCGAGAAGGCCGATGCGGGTAAGATCTTTATCGACGGCCACGAGCTGAACGCCTTGAGTGAGAAGAAGCTCTCCGATTTCAGGAACAGGCATATCGGCTTTGTCTTTCAGTTTCACCAGCTGCTGCCCGAGTTCACCGCGCTGGAGAACGTGATGATCCCCGCGCTGATCGGCAACGTGAAGCACTCCGCGGCGGAGGAGCGGGCCCGCGAGCTGCTGCGGCTGATGGGGCTGTCCGAGCGGGCGGAGCACAAGCCGGCAGAGCTGTCGGGTGGTGAGAAGCAACGCGTGGCGGTAGCCCGGGCGCTGATCAACAACCCGCTGGTGGTCTTCGCCGATGAGCCCTCCGGCAGCCTCGACAGCGAAAACAAGGCTGAACTGCACAACCTCTTCTTCGAGCTGCGCGACAAGCTCAACCAGACATTCATCATCGTCACACACGATGAGCAGCTGGCTTCCATCACCGACCGTACCATCCACATGAAGGATGGGGTGATTGAGTAGGAGCTATCAGCTATCAGCGATCAGCTCTTTTTCATTATTCACTTTTCACTTTTCATTTTCACTATATCATCCTATGAAATTCAAAACACTGTTTATGGCAATAGCAATCACCGGCAGCCTGCTCTCCTGTAACCAGGCATCAGACAAGCCGGATAAAAAGACGCACGGCACGGAACTGAGTGAGATCATCGGCAAGGCGAAACCGGAAATGAAGGACGGCCTCATGACCCCCGAGCTGCTCCACAGCTTCGGCAGGGTGGGGAGCGTCGTGGTGTCGCCCGATCAAACACACCTCCTTTACCAGGTCACCTACGTGAGCATCCCCCGGAATAAAACCAACACCGAGCTCTTCATCATGAAGAGCGACGGGACGGACAAGAAGCAGCTGACCATCACCGACAAGCAGGAGAACAACCCGCAGTGGATCGATAACGGGAAGAAGATCGCCTTCCTGAGCAACGAGACCGGCACATCGCAGATATGGACCATCAACCCCGACGGGGGAGGGATGACACAGATCTCGGATGTGAAAGAGGGTATCGACGGCTTCGCTATCTCCCCCGACGGCAGGAAAGTGCTCTTCATCCAACAGGTGAAAAGCGGGCAGACCACCGCTGAGCGCTATGCCGATCTTCCCGAAGCATCGGGACGGGTCGTCGACGACCTGATGTACAAGCACTGGGACCATTGGGTGGAGAGCGTGCCTCATCCTTTCGTGGCTGACCTCGAGGGACACCGGCTGACCAACATCCAGGACCTGCTGGAGGGAGAACCCTACGAATCGCCGCTGGCACCCTTCGGCGGCATGGAGCAGCTCGCCTGGAGCCCCGACAGCCGTACCATCGCCTACACCTCCCGCAAGAAGACGGGTAAAGCATACGCTGTCTCCACCAACTCCGATATCTACCTCTTCGACCTGGCAGGCGGCACCACCCGCAATGTGACCGAAGGGATGATGGGTTACGATGTCAACCCACAGTTCTCGCCCGACGGCCGGTATCTCGCCTGGCAGAGCATGGAGCGCGACGGCTATGAGTCCGACAAAAACCGCCTCTTCGTGATGGAGCTCTCCACAGGAGATAAAACCTATGTGACCGAAAACTTCGATTACAATACCGATGCCTTTGCCTGGGACAGCGACAGCAAAACCATCTATATGGTGATGCCCGTGCAGGGGACGACGCAGCTATACGCTGCCGATATCGCGACCAGAGAGATACGCCCCATCACCAAAGGGATGCACGACTACACTTCCGTGGCCCCGGCCGGCGGCATGCTGATAGCCGGCCGTCAGTCGCTCTCACAGCCCACCGAGATCTATTCGGTGGATATCACGACGGGTGAAGCCACCGATCTCTCAAAGGAGAACAAGGAGATGCTTGATCAGCTGAAGATGGGCATGGTGGAAGAACGATGGATCGGCACCACCGACGGCAGGCAGATGCTCACTTGGGTGGTCTATCCTCCCGATTTCGACCCCGCGAAGAAATACCCGGCGCTGCTCTACTGTCAGGGCGGGCCGCAGAGCATGGTCAGCCAGTTCTGGTCCTACCGATGGAACCTGCAGATGATGGCTGCCAACGGCTATATCGTCGTGGCACCCAACCGGCGCGGCCTCCCCGGCTTCGGTCAGGAGTGGCTGGAGCAGATCAGCGGCGACTATGGCGGACAGAACATGAAAGATTATCTCTCGGCCATCGATGCGCTGGCGAAGGAGCCCTTCGTCGATGAGAACCGCCTCGGATGCACGGGTGCCAGCTACGGCGGCTTCTCCGTCTACTGGCTGGCGGGCAACCACGACAAGCGCTTCAAGGCGTTCCTGTCGCACGCCGGCATCTTCAACCTGGAGGCACAGTACCTCGAGACCGAGGAGATGTGGTTCGCCAACTGGGATATGGGCGGCGCCTACTGGGACAAGGGCAATGCCACGGCACAACGCACTTATGAGAACTCACCCCATCGCTTTGTAGACCGGTGGGACACCCCCATCATGATCACCCATGGCGAGAAGGACTACCGCATCCTGGCATCGCAGGGCATGATGGCGTTCAACGCCGCCCAGCTGCGCGGTATCCCGTCGCGGATGCTCATCTTCCCCGATGAGAACCACTGGATCGGTAAGCCGCAGAACGGCATCCTGTTCCAGCGCGAGTTCTTCCGCTGGTTCGACCAGTGGCTGAAGGAACCGACCTCTGTTGAAGAGGAGGAGTAATCGCCGGAAGAAGCAGTAAACAGGAGCGGCAGCTGCGTCCTGTCATCAACGGTAGCGGGGACAACGGTTTTTTACGGTAAATAACAGAAAAATCTGTGCAAATTATTTTGCGATTTCGAAAATTTGCTTACCTTTGCACTCGCTATCCGAAACGATATGCAAACGGTGTGGTAGTTCAGTTGGTTAGAATACCTGCCTGTCACGCAGGGGGTCGCGGGTTCGAGTCCCGTCCATACCGCAGAGGCTCTAAGACAAGAGCAGCCAAAAGTAAGACAAGCCCCTCATATTCAGTGAATATGAGGGGCTTTTTCTATTTATTTTGTCTTAGTCGAAAGCCAAGAAAAAGACAAAATACGACAAAGCAGCTAACCTAAACTGTACCCCCTTTCCGAAAAAACGCAAGGGGGTACAGTTAATCGAAGCGAAGGGGGTACAGTTTGTCCAGAATTGGCAGGGAGTTGTCCTGATTTGGCACAGTGCATAAAATTCATTTTGAGATAGTTATCAGTAATTTTGTAACATTAAAAAATGAGTTTATGAAAAGTACATTTCGCATTCTTTTCTATGTAAAGAAAGACAAAAAGAGAGCAGACGGCACTTATCCTGTTATGTGTCGCATTACCATCGACGGAGAACCGTGCCGCTTTAACACGAAAGTAAATGTCAATCCCGATATTTGGGATGCAAAAGCAGGTGTCGCAATCGGCAAATCTAACGAAGCCGTTGAAGTCAATACCTTACTGAATACCATAAAAACAAGTATTCATAATGTATATCACGAATTGCAGACGAAGGAAAATAACGTCAATGCCGAAAGAGTTAAGAATATCTTTTTGGGCATTGAAGTAAAGCACCAAACTGTCCTTGAATTATTCCAACGCCACAATGACGATGTTGCTAAATTGGTCGGCATAAGCAAATCCAAAGAAACGCTCCAAAAATATGAAGTCGCTTATAAACGTATGGAAGGCTTCATTAAGGAGTATTATCATGTATCGGACATTTCCTTAAAAGAGGTAAATCATATGTTCCTGCACAATTTTGAGATTTACTTGATGACCACCTGCAACTGCAAGGAAAATACCACCGCAAAGTTCCTTCAGCGTTTCCGTACTATCATTATCATGGCAAAAAACAACGGTTGGATTCATATTGACCCATTTGCCAACTTCAAGATACGTTTCAAGAAAACAGATCGTGGCTACCTAACACAGCAGGAGATAGATATTATCATGCAAAAGAAATTCGCTTCCGAACGCCTTGAAAGGGTAAGAGACATATTTATTTTCAGTTGCTTCACGGGACTTGCTTATATAGATGTAAAGAACTTGCGCCAATCCAACATCCGTACTTCTTTCGATGACGGATTGTGGGTTATGGGAAAACGGGAAAAAACGGGTGTTAATTATAATGTCCCCCTACTTGATACCCCAAAACAAATTATAGAAAAATATTCAGGCAAATTGCCGGACGAAAAGGTACTTCCTGTCATGAGCAACCAAAAAATGAATGAATACCTGAAAGAAATCGGAACAGTCTGTGGAATTGATAAAAATTTAAGCTATCACCTTGCAAGACATACGTTTGCGACCCTTACGCTGACCAAAGGCGTATCTATCGAAAGCGTATCAAAAATGTTGGGGCATACGAATATCAAAACGACCCAAATCTACGCAAGAATTACAGATGTTAAGGTCAGCAATGATATGGCTTCATTTGCTGAAAAAATGGAAGAAAAAAAGGTTAAGTCCAAATCTAATTTGGATAAACATTTCGAGTGCCTTTCTTTGGGCGAAAAAATGGCGTTATTCAATCTCCCTACTACCCTTTCAAATGACCCTGAAAGAGTGAAACGTATTTCCTTTATGTGGCAAAGCCTTTCAGAAGAAGAAAAATCTTCTCTTTGGGCTAATACGTTTGAAAAAGAAGAAGCATTCTCATTCAAACCGATGATGAAAGTACAAAAGTTAGCTGTTAATCAATAAAGCACAATATCATGGAATTACAAATCATTCAAAGCAAGATTTATGAAATCAGAGGGATTCGTGTCCTCTTGGATTTTGATCTGGCAGACATGTATCAGGTAGAAACAAAAAATCTGAAACGTGCTGTAAGGCGTAATATAGAACGCTTCCCCGAAGACTTTATGTTTGAACTGACGGAAAGTGAGAACGAAGACTTGAGGTGCAATTTTGGCACCTCAAGTTGGGGCGGTAGCCGCTATCCCCCATTCGCATTTAGCGAACAAGGGGTTGCCCAACTTTCGAGTGTGCTGAACAGCCCTTTGGCTATTCAAGTAAATATCTCAATTATCAGAGCTTTCGTAACTTTGCGTCAATACGCACTCGGTTATGCGGAGTTAAACCGAAAGTTGGAGGATTTTATGATAGAAACCAATATGCAGTTCAGCGACATTTATCAGGCTCTTACCGAACTGGCTTCGCAAAAGGAACTTGAAAACAAGCCCCGAAAACGTATAGGTTTTAATGTACAACAAGATGAAGAATAATGAGATTATGGAACACGGATATATCAAAATCAAAGAAAATAGTGAAAATCAGCTTATTGTTGAAGCAAAACTCGTAAATTGCACCCTTTGGATGACAAAGCACGAGATAGCTGATTTATTCAATGTGTTTGTTAGTTCGGTCGGTAATAACCTGCGGTCTATATTCAAATCAGGACTATTGCGGGAAGAAAATGTAACCCGAATACACAAATACGAGCACAACGGTCGCCAGTGCGAAATGACATTATACAATCTGGAAGCATTAATTTTTGTCAGTTATCGCATAGCGTCATTTGAAGCACGAGCGTTCAGAGAATGGGTAATGACGGCTTTAAGCGAATTTACCCGAACGAAACCCAAAAGAGAAGCAGATGTTTTGATTGTGTATAATCTCTCATCAAAACTCCCTGCCATTACATTAAATTAAGTCAAACAGTAATATACATTCAGTTATGAAAAATACAATCTATTTATTCATTGCGGTTTTAATGGTTTCCTGCGGTGGTTCTAATTCGTCAAAGAGCAACTATGAAAAACCCATTACTGATTATCTACTGAAAGGCAGCGACACAAAAGAAAATCTCAATTTTAAAATTGTTGAGATGAACGAACATGGTACTGTTATAGTTGCCGACAGTATTACTTATCTTACCGATGAATTTAGGAAAGATAAGCAGCTTATCATTGACCGTGTTTCACTTGCCAAGAAAATGAGTGAAGAACTATTGGCTAAAACCAAAAAACAGAGCGATATTGACAAGTATAATGCTGATATTGCCGTGATGAATGTCCGTATAGATTCGCTTAAAAACCTTGCGCCGGATAACCTGCGGGGATACGACAACCGGAATGCGAGTGATGTACTTGCGAAAATAGTACGGTGTAAGTATTCAATCCAACTTGCGGGTACTCTCGTTGAAGAAACATTTGATTTCTATTTATCTCCCGACGGAAGTAAATGTTACGGAAAAACAAGAGCCAAATAATCGAATCCAATTTTAATGCAACAAAGCCTGTTTCTGAAATGAAGCAGGCTTTTTCTGTTATCAAGCGTATTGCAGCGTCTTTTGATACGTTTTTCTAACGGCATTATTTTCGTATGGAATTTCCTCTTTCAACGCCCAGCCCATTTCTTCGGGTTTATCGGTAAATAAAGATATTCCCTGTTCAAGCGTTTCGGGAATATACGTAATTATCATTTCATCAATCAAGTCGCCATCAAGCAGCATTGCTGTCAGTTCCGCACCGCCAACGAGCCAAATGTCCTTTCCGTTTTCTTTTTTTAATTTAGAAATGGCTTTAATGACATTTTCCGTGATAAAATTCACGCCTTCCTTTTCCATCATCGGATTGCGGGTAACAACATGGACACTTTTATCCCCGTATGGCCAGAGAATGTCCATTATGCGCATATTGCAGTAAGTTCTACCGCCAATTATAACGGTATCGACCGAATCTACAAAATTTTTATGATTCTCTTTTGAGGGAACGGGATAGCCGATTAACCAATCTAAATCGCCGTCAGGCGGAGCGATAAAACCATCATAGGATGCCGTGATGTACAATTTCAATTTTCTCATGTCCTTAATCCTTTCTATTTAATGATTCTCCTTTTAAGAACATTCGCCAGACAAAAAAGAAGCGTGGAACTCACACCATTCCGACATAGAGGCACTGGTACGCCCTTGGAAGAAACAGGCAAGTCCACGCTATACAATGTATAGCATGAACATTGCGCATCAGCCTCTTCCGATTGAAAATTACCAGTTTTCTATATCGAGACGTTCAGCGAACGTTATGTTATATATATGAATTGTAGAATCTTGATTTCTACAATTATACTATCATGTTTTACTTCGCAAAGATACTGATTTTGTAAGATATATCATCATTTTTAATGTTTAAGTATTGAGGACTTCTGCAAGTCCTTAATTGTATTCCTTTTCAGGCAAAGGAAATCTGCGTTTTACAATGATAAACGCAAAGTATCCGACCAAATTTCTTTTTACTACACTTCTCTTGGGTATAATTTCTTCCTCATTAGCGAGTATCTAAGAGGTTACTTTTTGCCCCATGTTCAGGATACAAAGGTATTTCGGCAATCCTGTCGCCAAATTGTTGTTGAAAAAATCTTCCTCTTTCCCTCATTCTTCGGGCGAGCGTATTTATTCCCCCCAAATTTGTCTTCGGCGGATTTTAGCCGACCTTTTAAGTATCCCGAAACATAGGTCAGTACACCTCACCGATACGGCATAAAAAAAAAGTCAGAAATTATGAGAAGTATAGTAAAAAATAGGAAACAAGGTAGTAACCTTCCAATTAGCATAAAATTGGTGGTAAAAATCGCATTAGTGGCTTTGGGGTTTTCCGTGTGGGGAACAGGGTTTATTTGGGCGTTGGTGGGCTTGTATCTCTTTCTTCCTGTTATTCGGGGTATCCTCTCCTTCTTCGTGGGTTTAGGGGCTATAATTCTCTTTATTCTCTTTCTTTTCTCGTTTTTGTAAATCATTAAAATTCAAAGTTATGAGCAAAGTATTTTTATTAGAAGCAAACAAGGAAATCGACCGAGCCAAACAAGTGGTAGAGGTGGGGCAGATTATCCAAATGGAGGGTTACAGCTACGACAGGTATGTAGTGTATGACATTACAAAAAATCAATGGGGCATTGCCTACAAATTGGTAAACCTGCGGACAAAGGAGTTTCAGACTGCCGACATTATCCGACCCTTGAAAGAAAAATTCGGTATCGGTTATTATTACGACAGCGAGAACCCTCAATTTATGGACAGTTTTGAGGTGGCAATACTTCTTCAGGAAGCAGAACAACAGAAAAAAGCAGAGAACGCCGAAGCCGAACAGGAACGCAAACGAGTGGAAGAAGTACGGGAAATCGGACGGAAACGCTTTGCCGAGATATTTCCCGAAGATGCACAGGCGGTTATTGTGGCACGTCTCCAACAGGACGATAGCGATAGAATGACCGACTATTACGCACACAGCACACAACGGACGGTTATCATAGGCTTTTCCAAGCACAAAAGGGACTTGTTTTCCGAAATGCGTAAACACGCACCCAATTTAGAAGAAACCGCCTATTTAGCCGAGTTTAACGAGGATTACGAACACCGTGAGAAATACAGCATGGGCAACGGTTACTATTTGGGCGAAAGCAAGTACAGCGGTTGGATAATCGAGAAAGTACCAGTATATAACCGTGAACGCACGATTGAGGATTTTGCATACACAGCAGGGAGCGAAGAAAATATCCATATCGGTAAACCAACAGCAACACCAAACAAAGAGGAAGAGCCGCAAACAAATCAACCAACGACAGAAAGCAAAGGCGGTTGCACATTGGTAGAGTATTCAGCCAAAGCGGTAGCGGTATTCGGGGAAACAAGAGCCATAAAAGACGAACTCAAGGCAATGGGCGGACGCTTCAACAGCCGATTGACATTCAACGGTAAGAATTTGGCAGGTTGGATTTTTTCAAAATCACAGGAACAACGTTTAGCCTGTTACTTCGGATTGGATTAAGTAATAACAAGGGGCAGAGCTTTTTCTGCCCCACAAAATCAAAAGTTATGGAATACAAAGATTTATCAGCATACGAAAAACTGAAACAAATGCAGGAAGTCAATTTCTGCCGAGCAGAACGCCACAATGCAGCCGTATATCTGAACGCATTAAGACGGAACGACAGGGCTATAATCAAGGAATACGAGAGTTTTGGAGATAGCCCACGCCAGTTATTGATGAACAAACGGGAGTACGAACGACATTTGCTGTTCGGTTTTACCAAAAAGGCGTTTAACGAATACGGTTGGTTGGAAAGACCCGATTTTTTGGAGCGTGAAGAAATAAAATTTCCACATAGGGACGGTTGGGCAATTAGCAATTATATCACACTGGGCAAGGGCTTAAACGGCAAATGGACATACGGAATGAGTTATTCTTACAGCACAGGCGGAGCAGGTTACGGCTTGGGCGTATGGGGTAAAATTTTCGACAATCGGAAAGACTGCCTTACCTCTGCCCTCAATGAAATGATGATAGGGCTTAATCGGGACAGCAGTAAGACCGACAAATACACCTTATCCGTTTTGAAACAAGCGAAGAACCTGTTTGATGAAATCACAGGACGTAAGGCAATACAATTATCATTTTTTTAATCAGCAATAGATATGAAAACAAAAGAAATAAACGAAAATTTAATCGGCAAGTATTGCCACATTTCGGGCGACTTAGAAAATGGCTTTTTTAACGGAAAGCCCTATATCTGCATTGAAAGTATCACAAGAGTTATTACTCGCATAACTGATACTCACGTCATTTGCGAATGTGGCAGGAAATTCTTGAAAAACGAAAACTTAGAGATTGTAGAACGATAATAACCATAGGGTGGAGCAATCCGCCCTACAAAACGACATAAAAATGAAAACAAATTCAATTAACAAGAATGGTTGCTCCGTTTGTGAGCAGGGAAAAGAGAACTACACCACCTTTATTGCAGGAGCATTCAGAGGGGCGGAATACTACCAATACGATTACCGACACACGGATGGGAAACTTTTCTCAACGGTCGCCAAATCATTGGGGCAATGCCGGAAAGAACGGGATGAATGGCTTTCTAAAAAACAAGAGTAACAAGGACGGGCGGTTTTTCCGCCCGACTTCTTTTTACAGTGAGCCTGAGCGGTCGAAAAAGAAGCAAAAAACCGAAATATAGATTGTGTTTTCTACCAATCTATTTCTTCTGTTATAGCCTTTATAAAGGCTATTTTTTTTAATTCTAAATTGCTGTGAATTTGGATTAATCCTTCTGGTGCTGTAAAAAAATTAGCAAGTGCCTGCTTTAATCCATTTTCGTTAAGTCCAGTAACATTATAATTCTCTATTTTTTTTGTAATATCTAATCCGTCATAGGTAATGCTACTTATTACCTGATACGCAATATCTTCGCCTATTACATTTGTGGTGTTGTGTGTTGATGAAACAACATTAATGTCTATATATTCATCTGATGATTTAGGTATGTATATCAATTTGTAATTCGTATTTTCTAATAACTTGGAAATAAAATCAAACGATGATTTTAAATTTACGCTTTTTCTTAATGCCAATATCTTTTGCAAAAAATAATTCTTTGTTTTCTCCTTTCTAAATTCGCCATGTGCATTAAAATATATCTCAAAAAGAATTCCATTTAAAAGATGATTTTCCCCAGCTATAGAGTATTTTGATATGTTTGTGCTTATTGATTCCATAAAATTAACCGCACTGCGAGCAGCACCACTTGCTTGAAGAATATTTCTCCCTAATATAAATAATTGATTTTTGTTTAATTGACTGGCAGGTATTGATAATAGTTTGTCTAATGCTGGGTTTTGTTTGTTCCAATTCTGTGACCTTACATCCTTTATAAGATTGCCAAACTCATCAGTTTCTCCATAATCAATATCTTTAACAACCTTATCATCATATGGAATTGCAATAGAATGAACTAATTGTCCTGTATTGAAATAGTAATCATTAATCAACGAAGTATGTTCCCATGTTGTCCGCTTTCCTTCACTTAACGCATAAACAGTTTTGCGGACTTTTTTGAATAATTCTTCTACAGAAAGATGTTCTCTCCCAATATATTTTAAGAGTGCACCTGTATAAACGCTATGCCCCTCAAAACCCTCATCGCTTGCTCCCTCATTAGGAGATGTGGAAAAAGCGAGAAGAGTACCTTTTGGTGCAAACATTGGAGCTAAAGTAGCATTTCCGCCTCTATCAAAAGCCCTTCTGCATGCATCAATTATTGCAATGTTAATTTTATTAGTATTTTTCTTGTATATATCTAAAATTTCACTTAATCTAATACTGTTTCGCCCAGCATGATATTTATCGGAAGGGGGAATTTGACAATCAATCGAAGCTAAATAATTTTCTCCATCTAACTCATATCCATGTCCTGCAAAATAGAAAATAGAAGCATCGTAGTTTGCTATTTTATTTTCAAAATCTGCAAGTAAATCAGAACAATCACTTGCTGTGCAATCGTACTTTGAAATTACATCAAATCCAAGTCTTTCAAAAACCTGATTAATTGAGGTCGCATCATTAATCGCATTCGCTAATTTTGCTCCCTCGTGATATTCGTTGTTTCCTATGATTAATGCGAGTGTTTTCATTGATCATGTAATGAATTAAAAATTAAACTATACAGACTCTGTCATTTTTTTAACAAACATATCCATGAAGTAGGAAATATTATTTTCGATATAATTTTGCAAACCTTCTTTTGTTACAAAATCAACTAAATATCTATCTTTCAATTTCTTGGAATTTATTTCTCTTGTAAAATGAACGAAGTCTATTTTATTTATAGTTTCTGTATCTACATTGGCATTTATTGAGTATAAATCAGAGTTTAAAACGATAATAGGGTAATATACAACGTAGTTTTTCCATTCTGTATTTCTAATCATCGAAGAATCCTCTTTTTTATAAAAATCTAAGCATTTAATCATTGGAATAAGAAGATTGTCATAAATGCCATCATGAAGAGCAGACCAATCTTTCCCTTTTCTTATTATTTTGCAGAACTGAGTAGCTTTTGCATTTTCAGTTGAATAAGGGTAAATCGTTTCAATGTTAAAATATTTAAACCCAGTGAATGTGTAAAATGAATTAGGCTTTCCTTCAATAGGTTTTTTATATTCTTTGTGCGGGAATAAAAAATTGGGTGGAGAGTAATTCTTATCTACATCATTTTTATTCCGACAAATAAAAACAAATGGATTAGTGTTGTTTTTACATTCACATAAAATTCTAACACCTATGGATATTTTCTTTTCTTCGTCATAAAAGAAACGTTTATAACCCATAACGTCTATTTCTCTCGACTTTTCTTCATCTATATCAATAAAAGCAACATTCGGTTGGATATAGAAGTTGTTTCTTTCTAATATCGTTCCTATTTCCTGCTCAAATAAATATCCTGAATCATTTACTGCTTTTAATATTTCTTCTTTTGTCGGATTTTCCATACATCAATCTATAATTATTCCTGCAAAATTACCCATAAAAAAGCACCTGACAAAATTGCTTGACAGGTGTTTTTCAACAAGTTGGCGGAAGTCGTTTGTTTACATGCGATACAGGGCAATCTGCTCATTTAACGCTTTCTTAAACCGATACGGTTTGACGACATAATAGTAGCAGTTGGTAGCACCACCAGTCGTAACCACGATAGAGCCATAGCCGAAGATACGCCCAGCAATACTTTGTACCACCTGAATACCCTCGCATTTGGCAAGCACCAGTTCAACCATCCTGCGGCTAATAACCCCTGTTTTGATAATCACACGTTTGTTGGTTACGGCATAGATTGAGCCGACTTTCACAAATACACGCTGAACGAGGGAAACCAATCCCAAGAACAGCAACGTAAGCCCTAAATAGTGTGTTATTTTGACTTCATCACAATAGCACATGAATCCGATAGCCAACAATATGGCAGGTTGCAGGAACAGAAATATATGTATCCTTGCCCTGTATCGGATTTCCTCTCCGTGCTGTAAATATGTAGTAAGAAATTTCATGCTGTTTCTTCGTTTAATGTTTGTTTATTCATTATTGCAATCAGACAGTAGCACCATTCAGCAGGATTCAGATAGCGTTTGCCTTTCCTTATCTCATAATGCAAATGGCTACCTGTTGATATTCCCGAATTGCCAACACAGGCAATTTGCGTGGCGATACTTACCGTATCTCCTATATTTACTGTTGTCTTACTTAAATGTGCGTAAAACGAACGGAAATTCCCTGCGTGTTCAATCTCAATAAAGTAGCCATAGCCTGAACAATAACCCTTACGAATCACTTCACCGTTACCAGTAGCATACACGGGAGTTCCTTTCGTTTTGGGTATATCAATCCCTGTATGGAATTTCTGCACCTTGTAAATTGGGTGGTAGCGCATTCCGAAGCCTGACGAAATACGCAAAGGCTTCTTTATCGGAAAAATAACGGGATAATCGCATAGTTCGTCAATGGTCATTTGCATGGAGTCGACAATCCGTCTGAACTCTGTTGCCGAATAAGCCAGTTCCGTGCATTTTTCTATCTCCGATTTTCTGGTCGGTTGTCCCCATGCAGGTACATACGTCAGAAGAATGAAGATTATTACAGAATATTTCATAATCAAATTAATAAATGCGGTAAATACCCGAAGTAATTCAGGCACTTACCGCATCGGTTTATTCAAAGTCCTGATACATTTGACTGTATTGCCCTTTTACCAACCCCAACTCGTCAAATATGATTTGTTTCGGGAGCAGCTTGTGGCAGAAGTAACTTGAACCGAAAGGAACACGATTCAGGTCGTTGTACTGGACACGTTTGTTGAACAATAATAGTTGCAGTTCCCTGTCTTTGAATAGCCGACTGGGAGAAGCATCGTTTAGCCAAAAGTTGGACATTAGCAATCCGAACGGTTTACCCAGTTCCAAGCAACGTCCGAATACCTCTATTTTGTTGCTGAATGGCGGATTTGATATGATTATATCCCATCGTTCAGGCTCATAGCTGAAGAAATCCTGCCCTGTGGCAATGTGGGAGTAAACCACGTCAAACCCTGCTTCTTTCAGGGCAAATACAAATTCGCTGTTCTTCGTATCGAACGGACACCAAATGATTTTCCCTTTCGGCAGATACTTGACAATCGGCAAAACGGCGTAACGGGGAGTGTACTTCTCATCGTACTTGCTCGGACTTAGGAATTTGGCATAATTATTCATCTTCCTGTTCCTCGCTATCCCCGCTGTCGTTCTGCCAACTAAAGTTCTTTTGTACTACCTGCCCGAAGTTATCTTCGATATACACGTCGATAACCTGTTGGTCGGTTGAGTGCGAAGTATAGTAAAGTCGGAACGTCGTTCTATCCAACGGATAGAGGTCATTCGGCAGGAACACCGTTCCGTCATCCATTCTCAATTCTCCTTTGCCATCTGTTTGGAACATCCGAATGAAGAACTTTGCTTGGTCGTAGTTACCCTCTTTTACCAACTGACACCTGATTTCCGCAGTTTCTCCCTGAACGATTTTTTTCTGAACTGGCATACATACCAAATCAAATGTGTAAACCTGATTAATATCCAAATCGTCGCTACAGGCACAGACTATTGCGCCGAGCAATAGCGTGTATAAGAAATATGCTAATGTTTTTTTCATTGTGTTTCTATTTTAATTGATTATAAACTTTAAGCCTGCTCCAAATGTGAAATGGAAATGACCTGTCGAAGTTCCCCACAAAATCCGCTCACGGGCGGTCAGGAGAAGGACAACACGGTCGGACAGATAGGTTTCCATTTCCAACGTAATCGCACCGCCGTAGATAAATGCGTCTTCATTCCGAAGCGTAGAACCGTCAAAGAGTGTCTTTTCTCCCCAGTTGCTTGTTTCGTATCCGGCGAGTGCAGATCCGCCCAAAGAAAACAGGACTACTTTGTTGCGGTCGGAAAGAAATTTCAGGTAATAACCGCCCTCTGCCGTGAACTGGTTGACAGGTATTCTGTCTTCCTTATATGGATAGTATTTATTGAGAAACTCCGCACCGAACACCCATTTATTGGCGTGTTTGGTATAGGTTGCCATCGACAACCCGAAGTAATAGCCCAGTTCATTCTTTTTGTCCAACGAATGAAATCCGTCCACCATTCCACCAGTTACCTGAATGCCTTGCATTCCCGGCAAACAACGCTGTGCGTGTACTTGGTCTATAAAGACCAGGCACAACGCAAACGTTAATATAATTGATAACCTTTTCATGGTTATTTCACTTTGAGTTCGTTAATAACTTTGGCTCTCACGAGGTTAGCATTTTCGACAATGAACGATTGGTGTCGCCCGCCCTCTTTTTCGTTCAGTTCAATGATAAGGTGCTTATCATCCGGAATAGTGAATTTCGGCAGGGTAAATACTACACGTTCCGTTCTCTTGCCACCTATCAATGTGAGGTTGTTGTGTGCCCTCAATGGCACGACAACCTGTTCCTGAATGGCAGTACGTTTGGCGACTTTCTTATCGACGATTTTGAACGTGATATAATCCACATCGAACGGCACATTGGAACTATTCTTCAGTTGCATGTGGAAATAAAGCAATCCGTTATGCGTGTAAATTCCTTTGAGTGTGTACTGAATACCAAATCGTTTACTGCCAATATGCTTTATTTCCCGATTGTCATTCTTATAAATGGACTTCATAATCAGTTTGACAAGCAAAGGCGATTCGCTGCCGAGTTCCCTCATGTAAATCTCCATTGCATTGTTCGGGCGATTTACCGCTTCCCCGTCGTGGATAAAGTCGGTCATTTCTACTGACAGTTTTACGGGTTCATCAGCATATTTCACATTAAAAGTGTAGTACGCACCGTCTTCGGTAATAACCGCCAGATTGCTTTCACGGGAGAAATCACGCAAGGCAGCTTTCACACGGAGAACGTTTTCCGCTCCGTCCGCTTTGGCTGCCAACAGGTCGGCAGACCCCAAGTCCACATAACGGATTGCCGCAGGGAAAATGATATGTACCGTCTTATTGAAAGTAACTTCTAAGGCATACGGCGGTATCATGCGGTTAAAGGTTAGTGGTCGTGTCAAACCATCAAAATAGTCCCCTTTAGAGGGCGAAGAAATGCGCTCCTGTGTTTCCAACTCTTGTGCATTTGCTGTGAATACGCACCCGATAATAGCGAGTGCAAAAAGAAATCGTTTCATACAAAATTTGTTTTAATTGTTAATTACTATTGGATTTTTTTAGTGGCGGACTTTCGTCCTGATTATTATTATTTATGCTTTGGGGAGTAATAAAACTTTGTAGCCTGCCTTCAGCGTAACTTTTACCTCACGCATTTTCTTACTGAAGAATTGCGATGTACCTTGAATCAGGCTTCGTCCCAAATCGGCTGCAAGCTGTGAGCCTGCGTCATCTGTTATCGTAATACTACTCCCCATTGACGTACCCATATTGGCTGCAATCTCTTTCATGGCAGTTACCTCGTCCGAGTTCGGAACGAATATGCCTTGCATACCGTCCATATCGTACACTTCCATTTCAACGGGTATCACATTGTCCGCATACTGGATTGAAGTAATGGTAATATGCAGGCGTTCCCCGCCAATCTTTGCACTTCCGGTAAGGATAGAATTTGCAGGTATCAGGATATGTCCGGCTCTCATTGGCTCCAACAGGCGGAGTTGTAATTCCTTTCCGTTAGAAATCGTTACGGTTTGGTACACCGCAGCCCTGATACTGTTTTTATCCGTTACCGTTTCGTTCCCGGCAGCCGTGATAAATCCCATATTACGAGGCTTACTGTATTGCTCCAAAAAATCATCGTTTTCCATTGGAGCAGCCAACAACGAAACCACGCTTTGGTGGACTTGCGAAACAGGTTTCGGGATAACCTTTTCTTTCAGATTGATTGTGTTATCCACTGGTTGCACCTGTTCAGGCTGTCCGTTGGGCATATATTTCGCTGCAATCGCATAGGATTTTTCAATAAGTTCCAACTGCCCGTCGGCAGCCGATTTTTCAGCCAGTTGCCGTTCCAATTCCTGAATGCGGGATTCCATTTCAAGTTGTGCTTGGTTGTCCGCTTGCGTTGCAGGTTGTTCGTACCAGTCATTCAACTGTCGGTTTACATCCTGATAGGCACTTGCCGAAGATTGGATTCCGGTTTGTGGAGTGCGATTGTTTGTCGGTACTTCCTGATTATCGGACGGAATGGAAGTGTTTACTTCCTGTGCCTTTCTACTTTCTTCCTCTCCGAGCATGAAAGCGAAATCCTGCAAACTCCGCATCTTTTCATTTTGCTTGTTTTGCATGGCTTCCTGCTCGTAAGCCGTCCGCTTATCTCCTACAATTGCTTCATCTTTGGGAATAGGTAGTTCGGAGTTGAAGCCATCGGGCTGTTCGTCATTCTTATCTCCTGAAGGAGCAAAAATGATCCACATAACCCCTGCGAAAATCAGGAAGAACAAGGGATAGACAAGCATCTTTTTCCGCTTCTGAATCTCCTGCGGGGTAAGTTCCTTTTTCGGCTTTTCCTCTTTCTTTTTTTCTGTAACGTCCGGTTTCCGTTCGTTACTTTCATTTTCTTTACTCATAATTGAAATCGTTTAATTGTTTTACACTATCCGCTTCCTGTTTGTGTTCCAGTTCCAAGCGTTTGATATGTTCTATCTGCATTTGCTGCTGACCGCTTTTTTTGCCCATATTATATATGGAAGAAACCGTCATGTAGATAGACAAGCTGCCGAACAATAGCAACATGGTAAGGATTACGATTACCCGTGCGTCAGGGCTTAATGGTCTGACAATGCTGCGGAGTTTGTCTTCCAACCACTCATTTACCTGATTGATTAATTTCCGTATCATGGTTATCGGTCTATTGTTCGTAAATCTCTGTTTTCTATTATTTCAAAGCGTTCCATGATAAATCCGTGCGGGTTATTGTCGCTCCTGACGGAGTTTCTAAGGTCGCAACGTGTTACCAAACTCCGTTCGGTTACATTGCTTGCCCGGATTATCATTTGCTTTGCATATACAGTAGTTTTATAAGGATACGCATCGAGATTGCAGGCTACGGAATCAACCTGAATAATCTGATTGATATTCCCCGACACAATGCGGTTGTAATAGCCTTTTTCCTGCATATCCTGATAATATTTGAATGCGCTTTTATCGACAAGGAACAATGCCCTGTTGATATTCGATTCAATGGCGCTTTTATCGGGCGAGAGCGTGAAGAACAGTTCGTGAAATCTTTTCACGTGTTCTCGCGCTTCCACAGGACGGTTTTGCGATAAGTCCTGCGAAAGAGCCAACATAAGCGATTTGCCCTCGTCCAATACATAGATTTTCTGCCTTTGTTCTTCGGCGAATACATAGGAACTCCAAACCGAATAGCCTGTTATCCCTGCACACAATACTACAAACACAATGGCGATAATCCTTATCTGCTTGAAACTTGTTTCAATATTTTTTAAACTTTTGAACTCCATGTTTTTAAATCCATTAATTGATTATTTACCGAGCAAACGACCGCCAACATTACCCGCTACCGATCCGGCAACGCCTCCGGCAATACCGCCTGCTTTGCTTGCTGTTTTATTTACTGCGCTTCCATAAGCACCTGCACCGCCCGATTGGATTATCCATCCTGCAACTGTCGGGATCGTGAAGTATCCGATAATTCCGATGATCAGGAACACGATATACACACCGTTTGAGCCGTCGGGGATATAGTTCGGGTCTTGCAGGAGGGCAATATCCTGTTGAAGCATTAATTCCTGTATCTTCGATAATACGGCGGAAAAAATATCAGCGACAGGCAGCCAGAGATAGATGCTTATATAGCGTGTAAGCCATTGGGACAGCGTTGCCTGAAATCCGTCATATATGGAAAAGGCAAACGCAATAGGTCCCAATATGGCCAACACGACAAGGAAGAATGTCCTGAGCGTATCAATGGTCAGGGCGGCAGCATTGAACAATAACTCAAAGAAATCCCGAATTACCTCCCTGAACCATGCTTTGATATCATACCAAAGCCGTTCGCCCCACATACTGACAATTTCGGCAGCATCGGTAATGCCGAGTTCTTTCATTTTCTGGTCATACACTTCATCATCGACAAGCCATGCTTTGCCCTCACGCAAACGGGCTTCATATTCCAAATTGTCTTTTTGTTGCTGTAATGCTTCCACATTAACCATTTGGTTTTCCATAATGGTATGCGCACCCTTTACAACAGGTGACATAACCGCATTGATAGTTCCCAACACGATTGTGGGGAAAAACATGATGCACAGCCCAATCGCAAACGGACGAAGCAAAGGAAACACGTCGATAGGCTCGGCACGACTTAACGCCTGCCATACCCTGTACGCCACATAGAACAGTGCGCCCAGTCCCGCTACCCCCTTTGCAACACCAATCATGTCGCTGCAAAGAGGTATCATGCTTTGGTACAGATTCTGTAAAATCTGATGTAGATTGTCAAAATTCATAACTGACTACATTTATCTTATTACCAATACCTTTCGGAAGGACTACCATACAGAGCCAATACCCTGTCCATATCATTTTTTTCCTTTGCACGGATATAGGATACGGATATACTCTTTTGTGTGAAATACTTCGTCAGATTACGATATTCCAACATCTTACTGTGAATCTGGTCGATTACATCCATGCGCTCTTTGTCGGAAAGGGAAAGCCCGTTACTTCCGGTAACAATGTTTCTCAAATCCGTTACCAACGCTCCCCCTTCTTCCAACAGCTTGGCATAGCCCGTTGAAATAGCTGCTAACTCATTTGCAGAGAAATTAGGGTCGCTTACCATTTTATTAAATCCGGTAACATACATGTCCGTAATCTCACTTACCATTTCGATAGTCTTCTGAACCTTACGTGCATCTTTAATCAGGTTGTGGACTGATTTGAGTGCATCGTAGTATTCCTTACCTTGTTTGTAAATTTTGATGCTCTCGTTCAGGTTGTTTATCATGTTGGATGCCGTCGAAGTACCTTGTACCGCACTGATGATATTTTGTACCAGATTGGTCGGGTCGGCAACAACCCACTGCGCTTTTGCCTGAAAGGAGAACATGCTTAGTGCCACTGCAAGGCACATAAATATTCGTTTCATAACTTTTACTTTTTAAATTATTACTGATTGAATTTCGACTGTACGTTAATCGTACACCCGTTTGTAATCGCCTTCAGTAGCAAGCAGGAGCATATCCCGCTCACTATCGTAGGCAATGCGTATCATGCCATAGAAATTGAAAAAGGTATATCCCCAACATTGGAATAAAGGGACGGTAAACGCCGTATCGTGTTTGTAAATAAACTGCAACCGGAATCGACTACCGTCATGGTAAATCCTGATGCTTGGGGAACCGCAAAGACTTTCCCATGTCCCGCAAATATCACGAAGCGGAAAAGAGGTTAGCACTTGCAGAGCCGTAGCTGACATATATCTTTTTCTTTTCATGGCTATTGCTCCTGTCGTTTGCTTTCGGCAAGTTGTTTAATCGCCAGTTCGATATTGCCGTCCAGTTTTTCGGTCAGTTGCAGCAGTTCCAGTTTTTCGGATTCTTCCGTTGTGTACGTGTAGTATTCTTCTAAACTGACTTCTGTGGCATAGACCGCCGACTGCACACCGCCCAGTCCGAACCAAACTTCTTTGTATTTTCGGCTTGGAGCATTCGACATATTAATTGAGAGTACCTGCGACTTTTCCTTTTCGGTCAATCCGAGCAACGCCTGAATACTGTCGAACTTGTTCATGTATTTGCGTTGGTCTAATAGGATTTTGCAATCGCTGTTATTGATAATACTCTCTTTCACGATAGGAGAAGCGATAATATCATCGACTTCCTGCGTTACGACAATGGCTTCGCCGAAGAACTTACGGACGGTCTTAAAGAGATACTTAATGTACTCTGCCATACCTTCTTTAGCAATCGCTTTCCATGCTTCTTCGATTAATATCATCTTGCGAATACCCTGTAACCGCCTCATTTTGTTTATAAAAACTTCCATGATTATAATCGTGACGACGGGAAAGAGGATTTTGTGGTCTTTTATCGCATCAATTTCAAAGACAATGAAGCGTTTAGACAACAAATCCAGTTGCTTATCCGAGTTCAACAGGAAATCATATTCGCCCCCACGATAGTACGGCTCAAGCACGTTCAGGAAATTGGCAATGTCAAAATCCTTTTCACGCACTTTCTTTTCTTCCAGTACCTTTTTGTAATCGTCCCGGACGAACTCATAGAATGTATTGAAAGACGGTATCAGCTTCCTGTCGGTTTTCAGTTTGTCTATATACTGGCTGACTGCATTGGAGAGGGCAACTTCCTCCGCCCGTGAAGGCGGCTCGTTATCCCTTTTCCACAGGGTAAGAATTAGCGTTTTTATACTCTCACGCTTTTCAATATCGAAGACATTATCATCCGTGAAAAATGGATTAAATGAAATCGGATTTTCTTCGGTATAAGTGAAGTACACCCCATCCTGACCGTTGGTCTTACGGTTAATCAGGTTGCATAATCCCTGATAGGAGTTACCCGTGTCCACTAACACGATATGCGTTCCCTGTTCGTAATACTGGCGGCACATGTGGTTGGTAAAAAATGACTTACCGCTTCCGCTCGGCCCAAGAATGAATTTATTACGGTTCGTAATAATTCCTTTCTTCATGGGCAGATCGGAAATATCTACATGGAGAGGTTTTCCCGAAACCCTGTCCGCCATTTTGATACCGAACGGACTGGGCGAACTGCGGTAGTTTGTTTCTTCAGTAAAGAAACAAAGAGCAGGTTCGATAAACGTGTAGAACGATTCTTCCGCAGGAAAATCACCACCGTTGCCCGGCATACCTGCCCAGTACAAAGTAGCGGCATCCACCGTATTATGTCGTGGCTTACACTCCATAAGAGCCAACTGGCTACCCACGTCGTTGCGGATATGTTTGAGTTCTTCCACGTCATCACTCCATGCCAATACGTTGAAGTGCGCCCGAATAGAAGTCAGTCCAAATGAATGTGCTTCGTTCAGGTATTGGTCGATCCACTCCTTATTGATTTGGTTTCCAAGACTATACCTTGAAAGCGACTGCATATTCCTTGCACTTTTCTCGAATTTTCGTAGGTTTTCCGCACTATCTTCGATAAACAGATATTGGTTGTAGATATGGTCGCACGACAAGAGCAAACCGACGGGCGAAGCGAAAGACAAACGGCAGTCGCTCCGGTCGGTCGATAGTTTTTCATATCGCATATCCGTTCCGATACGTCCGGGCAGATCTTCCGCATCCGAAAGCGTATGCAGGCAGACGTGTTTACTTCCTACCCGAAGCCCATCCGCTCCCAGTTCCAAATCTTCCAAACAAGTAGTATCGTCCAATGACAGGGCGAAATACTTTTCGATAAGTCCGGCAGAAGTGTCTGTTCCTGTAATTTCATCGGAACTGATACGGGTAAGGCGTATAAATCCGCTATCGTTCATTATCCGTTCAAACTGTCCGACGGCTTCCAAGAACTTCACGCTTGTATCCTTGTTCACTTCCTTTGGGATAATATTCCCACGACAAAGCGACGAAAAATTGCTCTGCATTCTCATTCGCTCTTTGGTTGTTTTGGTAAGGAACAGGAAGCATGAGTGATTCAGGAACGGGCGTTCGTTGAAGTGCTTTTCAAAATTGCGGGATAAGAAACTCATATCGTCCTTATCGGTAGCGGGTTTGTAGGTTTCACGCACAAACCAATCCTGCTTATGCACCACACAGTATTCGGGTAGGACTTTTACCGCTTTCGCCCAAGACGAATGAATTGCTTCGTATTCGGTATTGGTTACGGTAAACAGTTCGGGCAGTTCCACACGGTAGGCAACCGTAATATCTGCATCCTTTGATATGATGCAGTCATGTTCGACAGCCAACAGCGGAAACTTACTTTCGATAGTCGCCGCTTTCATAATGTTACGCATACGCTACCTCCTTTCTTTTCCGTTTGAAAAGGCGGTGCGGAGTTTTCCTGTTAATCAAATAGCGGGGATGTTGTTTTATAGCCATGAGTTTCATCAAGCCATGTTCCCCGTATTTTTCATTCAGGTTAAAGGTAAGCCAAACCAATACCGAAGCAGCGATTACACCGAAGCCTATGCAGATCCACTGATCAATGCCAATTATATATATAATGACAAACACGACAAATACAGCGAGCAAGCCTCCGGCGAATATGAAAAGGTATTGGGATTTCAAACCTTTGAACTCCACACTTTTGCCTATTCCTTTATTGATATTAAACTCCATAACTCTTTTGGGTATGAAGTCGATTAAAGGAAAAAGGAGCGCAGAATGGTGGCAGCTACTATCAGGAAGATACACGCACCGAACCAACTGGCGGCAGTTTTGCTCGTGTCGGGATCGCCCGAACTGAACTTCCCATACACCTTTACCCCGCCAATCAAGCCGACAACGGCTCCGATTGCGTATATCAATTTTGTTCCCGGATCGAAATAACTGGTCACCATGTTGGTAGCTTCGGTAATACCACCGACACCGTTACCTTGTGCGAATGCACTTGAAACAGCAGCCAGAATAAAGGCTGCCGACATAAGAACTTTTTTCTTTGTCATATTGAGAAATTGTTAAAATGGCAAGTGGGGTGGATAGTCCCACTTACCGGGTTGTTACTATTGAATTTTTTTAGTGGTAGGTCATAAGACCCTTTTGTTGTCGGCTTATTCGACGCTAACCGTAATCTCTTTCTTTCATCTCTTTTTTGTTTTACATTATTAATACTGTTCGCTCTATGCGAAATCTCTGATATTAAAAGTGTCGGGAGCCTTCTTCTCGCTTCCCATTGTTCCGGCTTCCTTATCTTTCCGCTCATAGAAAGCTGAAAGGCTCTCCGCCATCAGGTCGGTAACGATTCGCTTTGCATCGGGTTTACCTGAAACCACCTGCTCAAACATATCGGTCTGCCGTATCTCCAACAGGGTATCACCTGCCTTTTTCTTTTGTTCGGGAGTGGCTTCATCCTTACGGTTTACCGTGCGAACCATATTTCCCAAATCATCGAACTGAACTCCTGAAGCGAGTGCGGCTTGTGCCGTTCCTTCGACTTCTTCGTCCTCATCCTCCGGCTCATCTTCGTTTTCGTCCGCTTCGTATTCGAGCGAGTAATCTATGTCCATCGGCTCGTTATCTTCATCAGGCGGAGTGTCGGAAAACGCTTCGTCCAGTTCCTCCTGCGGCACTTCCGGCGACGATTTTACCTCGTTAGGCGGAACAAATGTATCGGGAATTTCTTGCTGATTTTCCATTTTTGGCGAGCTGGCAGCAAGTGGCTCCGATTTGGCAGTAAGTGGCTTCGCTGCACTTAAATCGAATTGGCTTTTGCCGACAATATCCGACTTCAACCGCCCCGTTTCTTGGATTGTCGAGCCTTCGCCGATTATGTTCTTTCTTCGCCTTTTGCCTATTTTCAGTCGCAGAAGATAGATTGCAACGAAAAGGGCATACAGCACAACTACGGTTATGAATATCTTTTCCATTATTCTTCGTATAACCTGTTTACCTCATCTTTGTATTCTGCCAAATGGTGTTTCGCCATGTTTTCAAGGAAACCTGATACACTCATTTTCCGGTCGCCTAAACGACGGGCTATTTTATCAAGGCTGTCCCTTGTTTCCGTGCTTATGAATACAGGCTTTCTGTCTTCCAATTTCGGAGCGGTAAGAAATGTCTTACGGTAATCCAATGTTTGTTCTTTCTTTTTCATTTTTTCTTCGGATATTATTGTTATTTCTACTTCCTGTTCATCTTGAACAGCTTTCTCACTCTCATTTTGCTTCACTTGTTTTCTGTACTTTATTGCTTTGGGTATCATTACCGCAGCAAGCATCACGAGGCAACACACGATAAGACCTATCGTTATCGTGGTATCGTTGTAAATAATCGGATTGGGTATCATACATTTGTTTTTTAGGGCGTTAAATAATCATCGTCTTCTTTGTCTTTATTATAAATCTCTTTTATTTCGTCCTGATAGGTGTCGAAATGGTGCGACAGAATATTGTCGATATAGCTGAATATGGAAACATCCTTTTTATCCAGTGCTTTCACAACCTTTGCTATCCGTTTGTGGTATTTTTCACGGATACTGACCAGTTTCCCATTTCGTGTGGGTATATCTGCAACTGTAAGAAACAGGCTTTCGTAATCGGGCGATTTGGCTCGCTTACGCTTTGGTTCTTCACGGGAAGTTTCTTCCTGAACAATAGCAACAGGTTGTACCGTTGCTTCGGGTTCTGCTTCCTGTTCCTGATTTTTCTCATGTTCAGGAACTAATGCTCTGGGAATGGAACTCGGATTGTTCAGCCTGTCTTTGTTCTTGAATGAAGCAATGACGAAATTTGCGTCAATATCACTCAAGTTCACTTCTTCTTTCTTCTTTGCCATAGCCTGATTATTTTAGAGTGTCCAACATTTCATCAATCAGAATATCAAGGTTACTGCCTTTTACCAGTACCTTGTCCGCAGGGAACAGCGTTGAACGGAACAATGCTTTATGGCTGACCGATTGCTCTTTGCGGAATCGTTTACTGTCGGGCAGGAATGTTTTGAAAAGCGGAAAACCCAGTTTGTCAATCACATCTTCATACACTTCATATAATTCCGTCTTTTCCCGCCCATCAACAAGATTCCAAAGCAGGTACAATCCTTTGATTTTGGCTTTGCCCGGCGTAATCAGGGCATCGTTAATCGTTACCACATATTGCAGGGTACTTTCCAACACTAATTGGTCGGCGCTGATCGGAGCTATGATATAGTCCATAAACGATAAGGTTTTGACTACTTCCGGATTATTGATTGTTCCCGGCAGGTCGAAGAACACGAAATCAGGATTCATTTCTTCAATCACTGCTTTGGCATCTTCCATTGCGTTTTCGGGACTACTCTCTACAATGACGTATGCTTTTTTGCCGAGCGAGGAAAATTGCTCGTAAGCCATGAGCTTGTAATGGTCGTCTTCCATTGTCATTTGCAAATCCCGTTTTCGCATATCCGCAATCGAGTGTTGCGGAAAGTCGCAGTCAATCACGGCTACGTTGTAACCTTTCACATAGTGCAGGTAGGAAGCTACCAACACCGTAAGAGTTGTTTTTCCGGCTCCGCCCTTTTGGGTTGAGAAAGCCACATTCAAAATTTTCTTTTTCATTGTCTTTACATTTTAATTGTTGAACTTATTTTTTTATTAATCGCTTGACCTGTCGGTCTGTTAATCAAACGCTTGCTTTGTCGGACAATAGATTGAAGCATTGCTTACTTGATTGGTTTGCTGCTAAATCAATTAATTTCTTTATCAGTTTATCAATTTATTAATTCGTTAATCGACAGCCCATTTAATTCATTACGAAATCAGTCTATTGAAAAATCACTCAATCTGTTTATAAATCATTCGATTTTCCGATTATTCAAATCATTAATTCTATAATCGCTTCATCGTTTAATTACGCTGTCGAGTAATAAATCGAGGGCAAATAAACGCCTAAAATTTCTCCTGCACACTACTTTTTCACGAGGTGGCAGCAAGTGGCGTCGATTTGGCAGCAAGTGGCTTCGCTCACTGGAATACAGCACGTTACTTTAGCCTGTAACTTTGCAGCATGAAACGTCGGGAGGTAATCGACCGCCATTTTAGCTCGCCCGGCTCGCATTCATATCTGCCCCTGTTCAGGGCAGATTTTATTTGCGACATGGCAAATAGCAAGCTGTATTTTTTGCTGCACGGAAACCGTTTTGCTGCAAAAAATGCTTGCCCCACAAGGGGGACGCAAACCCTCCGAAGTCGGGTTGCTTATGGAATCATTTCGGGCAATGATTGATTGGCGGCGGATGCCGGAACGACGGATTGTACCACTAAAAAAATCCGACGTATGAATGAAAATGCAAAGAACTTCCCGAAACGGGGAAAAGGGGGACGTTCCCCCAAGAATGATCCGGCTGCTTACCGTTATTCGGTAAACTTCACGGCTGTCGAACACGCCCGGTTCCTCACCATGTTTGAGCAATCAGGGCTTCAATCTATGGCACGTTTTATCGCTGCCCGTGTATTCGGGGACGAGTTTCGTGTGGTAAAAATCGACCGTTCCGCTATGGAATATGTTACCAAACTCACTTCTTTTTATGCACAATTCCGTTCCGTTGGAACGAATTACAACCAAGTTGTAAAGGAATTGCACAGTAATTTTTCAGAGAAAAAAGCCCTCGCTTTACTCTACAAATTGGAGAAAGCAACCATTGAACTGGTTGAAATCGGGAAGAATATTCTGGAATTATCGGAAGAATTTAAGGAAAAATGGTTGCAAAAATAAACATCGGGAGCAACCTATACGGTGCATTGGCATACAATCAGGAAAAAGTGGACGAGGGTTTGGGGAAGATACTGGGGAGCAATCTTGTCTTTGAACCTGCCGACGGTCAGTTCAATGTTTCGGAATGTATAGAAGATTTTATGCAGTTTGTCCCGGCTCACTTCCGTACTGAAAAGCCTGTTTTCCATGTATCGTTAAACCCGCATCCTGATGACCGCCTGACAGACGATCAACTGGCGGACATCGGGCGGGAGTACATGGAGAAACTGGGATATGGTAATCAACCTTATCTTATTTTCAAGCATGAGGACATTGGTAGGGAACACATACATATCGTATCGCTCCGGGTGGATAGCGAGGGTAAGAAAATCGACAGTTACAAAGAGCATGAACGAAGCAAGGAGATAACCGAACACTTGGAACGCAAATACAACCTGAACCCTGCGGAGGGGCAAAAACGTTCGGAACAATGGGAACTTACTCCTGTCGATGTTGCAAAAGGCGATTTGAAGAAACAGATTGCTGCTGTTATCAAACCGTTGGCATCCATGTATCACTTTCAGTCAATAGGAGAATACAAAGCGGTTCTCTCCTTATATAATATAAATGTGGAGGAGCTGAAGGGCGAAGTAAAAGGTAAGCCCTATCGGGGATTGCTGTATTCGGCAATGGACAGCGAGGGCAACAAAGTCGGTAATCCGTTAAAGTCCTCCATTTTCGGGAAGTCGGTCGGCTATGACGGATTGGAAAAGCGAATGGCAAAAACAGCCGAACGCATCAAAATCAAGAATCTGAAAGCACATACGCTGAAAGCCGTTTCCGAAGCCAAGCAGGGCAGCCAAAATGAGAGCGAGTTCCGAGCGAAACTAAGGCAGCAGGGTATTGATGTTCTGTTCAGACGGAATGATGAAGGGCGGATTTATGGGGCAACATTCATAGACCATACAACCCGTACCGTTCTGAATGGCTCACGACTGGGCAAGGAGTATTCAGCCAATGTATTCAATGATTTATATGGCGGTAATCAACAGCAGGTACAAGAGCCAATTCAAGATACCCGACTGTCCGACGCTTACAAAGCAAATACACAACAAGAGAATAACCTCAGTGCGGACAATGGTCTGGGTGGAATTTTCTCAATCCTTTCTCCCGAACCGGAGAACCATCCCAAAGATGAAATACCATTACCACGCCGTAAGAAAAAGAAAAAACGCAGGTATGGAAGGCAGATGTAGCAATCTATGTTATTGACTGGCTATCACTTCAAGATTAATTCTATACGTTTCAAGTAGATGATTTTCAGTTACTGCTAATAATTCTAATTGTTGTTCCGATGCACTTCTCGCAGATAAGCCCGGTTGAACAATATAGATTTTGAAATCGGTTTTATAAAAACGTTTGCTTTTTTCTTTTATTAAAGCGAGATCATCTATTTTGCCTTTTTCAAATCGAGTGTTTTTCGCATTTGAAATTCGTCGAGATTCTCGTTCAATCATGTGTTTGAATAATTCAAAACCACCCTTTCCTTTCCAAAATATACTTTTTTGAGCCTGACCGCAAACTTCATATAAATCGCTAATCCTCGCACCTGCTGTTGTTTCATGTGAATATTTCAAATGAAATAATTCTACGTCTATCTTCTTTGCGATGTCATCGACTTTTATCGTTATTAAATCCGCAGCTTCACCAGAACTATCATCATCGAAAACAATATCATAGTCATTATTTAAAAGTTCAGTAATAACTTTGTGTTGGATGTTGCCCGAAGCTTTTTGTTCCCCTTGTGATTCTTCTCTGATATTAACACCAGTCCAGTCCCATACTTTTATTTTATTGCGGTCATATGAACTACCATCGAATACAAAATCTACAAATTGATTCCCTTCCAACCAAGAACCATTAAAGAATCGAATTATAGGAGAAAAACTATAAAAATATTCAGAAATGCTGTGTGATTTTGCCCCGAACTGGATAGAAACTGGATTTTCAACGTTTACAAATCTGAAGTTTCTATCATCAATTTCTAATTTGTATATAGACCTAAATTTTTCGGACGAAATTTTAAGTTGAATATCTCCAGTTTCTGTTGGTTGATGTAATTCCAATTCAACAGAATCAAGAGGATAACCAATATCTTTATATACAATGAAAACGGCTTGTTCATTCTTCTTATATATTTCTTCGTTCCACTCTATTGAAATAGGCATCAATTCTGGTCTTGCAGGAATAGTACGAGGGTAAATAGCTCCACTCAAAATCTCATTAGGATCAATCGTTTCGTCTAAAAGTTTGTCGCCAGTGTAATTACACCAGTTTATTAGTTCTTCAATATTTCCAGTTTTTCGAGTCCAAACTCGCCCTTTATATGAACAGCCAATAGAAACTTTATCACCATTCTCAAATCCTACTCCAAATATGTTTGATTTAATTTTATTGGCTAATTGGACAGGACTAAGTGCAGGTTCAACATCTTCGCCTGTATACATGGTAAAATTTCGTTGTTTACCTAATTGTTCCTTTAATCCTACGTTGTTAATTTTTAATCGTGTTACATTCCCTAAACTGCGATAAACATCTTCGGCATTTATTGGAGATGCTGTTCCAAAAGAAACAGCTTCAGCGAGTTTTTCAAACATGCTTCCATTGGCAGAGCAATTGATGTATAGTAATTGTTGGTCTTGATTCCAATAAACAATATACAATGTCCATTCTAAGCGGTAAATATCTTTTAAATCTCCCCACTTGACAGAAACTTTGTTTCCTGTAACTATAACTAATGTTCTCTTTTCGCTATTTATGTCAGAATAGACTTGGTCAAAATTATCAATACCTGCAATCCCTTTTTCGAAATTGTTAGGATACCATGTGTCTGTGTCTGTTTTATAAACAACTGTACTTAGCGCAGGAGTGATATTTTGCAATTGGATTTCATTCGGAAACTTATTGAATCCTTGCATAAATTCGTATAAACTTTCCTGTTCTCTTGTGTTTTCGTCTGAAATTATTGGAAGTATCTGATTCCAATCAGAATCTTGTGAATAAAGAGCTTGAAGTTCTTCGGTTACTTCTACATTTGCAAGATTGACTACAATTGAGGCATCTCCAAGTTCACTATCTCTACTTGAGCGTGTAAATCGACCTGCTAATTGCAATGTTATTGGCAGACTCTTTTTTATATCATGAAACGCAGCAATTTTAAGTTCCGGCATATCAAATCCTTCCCCAAACATATCAACGCAAATAATTACTCTTGTTTCGTAATTTAATATTTTCTGTCTTGCTTCTTTCTGTTCTTCTTGTGTTAAGCCTGTATGTATTTGAATTGGATTTAATTCTTCGTATTCATTGTATATATTATATACATGGTCTGCTCTTGCTGTTGAATTGACTCTTGCCATAAGAATATGATTATAGCCTTGTTCCAAATCTTCCTTCAATATTTCTACAGCTTTCTTTGCAATTGCTTTGTCGTATTCACTCGAATTAAACTCATAGATAGGATGATATTTTATTCTTTTAAAGTATCCCTCATCTTGTGCTTTCCGAAGAGGGTAGTTAAATATTATTTTCCCTCCAATGTTTCTATCGTCATTTCTGAAAGGGGTAGCAGTAAATTGTAATATGTATTTGTTTTTAAAAACAGATACGAATTTTCTCCATGTTTTAGCTGCAATGTGATGGGCTTCATCTATAAATAGATGAGAACAATTCTCTGAAATAGCCTGTTGAATCTCATTGTTTAACTGCCCTACAACACTCATCGTTGTTACAACAACATTACAGTTCTCAAATAAAGCATTGACTTCTTCTGTCGTCGAGGGGCGGTGCTTCATTATCCCAACTCTTGGGTATAAAGCAGAGTCATTGATTATTTTCAATGTTTTCAGCAATCCGAGGGTTATGAATTTTTTCGCTAATTGGGAGCGTAAAGCATCCGAAGGAACTACTATTAAAACTTTGATACAATTTGCAGCTATAAGTAGGGATAACATTGTTTCCGTCTTACCTGTTCCTGTTGGCATAACAATAGTTGCAGGTTCATTTCCTATTTGCCAGTGTGCCAAAGCCGCATATATACCACCCAATTGAGGAGAGCGAAGTCCTTCAATATTTAGTTCTATGTTCTCCTTCTTAAATAGAAATGCTCCATTGTAAGAATCTGTGATTTCTTGACAAGTATTTGGCGCTCTAAACTCTGGATGTTTTATCCATTTATACTTTTCTTGATTGAAATTTCCAGTTTCAACATCTTCTAAATTCTTTGCAAGAAGAATTTGCTCGAACCTGTCATGTGCAGACCAATCTTTTTTCGGACTGATCAATATTTCTCTACCATTATCGACTTTTATGATATACCCTTGAACTCGATTAAAAGAGTATTCTTCAATCGCTCCATCAACTGTTGTTTGTTCAAACCCTAATTGACACACATAATCTTTCCCTATTTTTTCGAACAAGGAGAAATGGGCAGGTAGATTTATTTTCATGATTAATCCATTTATATTGTATAGACGACAAAATTAGCAAATATTTAAGATACAGGAAAATATATATCCATCAAAGCCACACATATCCAAATCGAAGCCACATGTAACCACTTCCCGAAAAAACGTACAAAACCTCGCACATCTCCTATACTTTCGCTTCTCAAACATTCAAAATATAATAGAAATGCAACAAGAAGATGATTTAAGAGGACTTGCCAAAGTCATGGAATTTATGCGGGCAATAAGCATAATTTTCGTAGTGATAAACATTTATTGGTTCTGCTATTTCGCTTTGCGGGAATGGGGAATCAATATTGGAGTAGTTGATAAGATACTACTGAACTTTGACCGAACTGCCGGACTATTCGGCAATATTCTGTACACCAAATTATTTGCCGTTATTTTCCTTGCCCTTTCCTGTTTGGGTACTAAGGGCGTGAAAGAGGAAAAAATCACTTGGCCGAAAATCTATGTTTTTCTGGCAATCGGTTTTATCCTGTTCTTTATGAACTGGTGGATACTTGATTTACCGTTACCCACAGTGGCAGCAACAGGTTTTTATATCCTCACAATGGCAGCAGGCTATCTGTTTTTGTTAGTTGGTGGCTTATGGATGAGCCGTTTGCTGAAGAACAATCTTATGGACGACGTTTTCAATATGGAAAACGAATCGTTTATGCAGGAAACACGGCTATTACAGAGTGAATATTCCGTGAACCTACCAACTAAATTTTGGTATAAAAAGAAGCAATGGAAAGGTTGGATAAATGTCGTCAATCCTTTTCGTGCCAGTATCGTACTCGGAACTCCGGGTAGTGGAAAATCATACGCCGTTGTTAATCAGTATATAAAGCAGCAGATAGAGAAAGGATTTTCGATGTATGTGTATGACTTCAAGTTTCCAGACCTTTCTACAATCGCTTATAACCATTTATTGAACAATCAATTAGGATACAAAAAAGTACCGACTTTCTATGTGATTAACTTCGATGACCCGAGCCGTTCACACCGATGCAACCCTATCAATCCGTCTTTCATGGAAGATATCAGTGACGCATACGAATCGAGTTACACAATTATGCTCAACCTCAATAAAACGTGGGTGCAGAAGCAGGGCGACTTCTTTGTAGAATCTCCGATTATTTTGTTTGCTTCAATCATTTGGTATCTTAGAATATATAAGGATGGAAAGTATTGTACATTTCCTCATGCGATAGAGTTCCTGAATAAACGCTACGAAGACATTTTCCCTATTCTCACTTCATATCCCGAACTTGAGAACTACCTTTCTCCCTTTATGGACGCGTGGTTGGGTGGTGCTGCCGACCAGTTAATGGGACAGATAGCAAGTGCGAAAATTCCGTTATCCCGTATGATTTCGCCCCAGTTGTACTGGGTTATGAGTGGCGATGAGTTTACGCTTGATATAAACAATCCTGATGATCCGAAAGTGTTGGTTGTCGGTAACAATCCCGACAGACAGAACATTTACGGTGCGGCATTGGGACTTTACAACTCCCGTATCGTGAAACTCATAAATAAAAAGGGGCAACTGAAAAGTTCGGTAGTCATTGACGAGCTACCCACAATTTACTTCAAAGGATTGGATAACCTGATAGCGACTGCCCGTAGTAATAAAGTTGCAGTGCTTTTAGGGTTTCAAGATTTTAGCCAATTAACAAGGGATTACGGCGATAAGGAAGCAAAGGTCGTGATGAACACTGTAGGTAATATTTTCTCCGGTCAGGTTGTGGGAGATACGGCAAAAACGCTTTCCGACCGTTTCGGGAAAGTATTGCAGAAACGTCAATCCATGACCATTAACCGCAACGATAAATCGACCTCTATCAGCACCCAAATGGATAGTTTGATACCGCCTTCAAAAATCTCCAATCTCACACAAGGGATGTTCGTTGGTGCGATTGCCGACAATTTCGATGAACGTATCGAGCAAAAGATATTCCATTGCGAAATTGTTGTGGATAATGCAAAGGGTAAGCCCCCG
>CAKMJT010000051.1 GCA_927407015.1 uncultured Proteiniphilum sp.
TCACCCCTTCGTCTTCATAGAGCGTGAAGTTCCCGTTTTTACCGGCAAACAGATACAATGTAATCTGTTCGGGTTTTTTCTCGTCGGTATACTGAATTTCCGGGCCAAAAGGGATAATAGCCCCTTCTTTCACGAAGAGTGGTATACGGCTGTAGGGAGCATCTACCCGTTGTTTTTGTCCCCCCTCAATGAATTTTCCGGTATAGAAATCATACCAACCGGTGGTGGCAGGGAAATAAACCTCACGATCGGTTGCGTGGTATGTATACACGGGACAAACCATCAGCGAATTCCCAAACATATACTGGTCGCCAATATCATTTACTTGCGGGTCTTTGCCGAAATCCATCACCAGGGCTCGCATGATCGTGTAGTCGTTGAAATAGGTCATTCCGGCCATCGAGTAAATGTAGGGCATCAACCGATAACGGAGTTTATTATAATATAGCATGGAATTATAAGCAGGATGCCCCTCCGGAGCTATGTGGAAGATCTCTCGGTAGGGGTACTGTCCGTGAGAACGGAATAAAGGGACAAATGCACCAAACTGCGTCCACCGGGTATTTAACTCACGCCATTCTTTCAGATCCTCATTCTCAATTCCGGTAGCCAGAAAATGATGTTGTGCCTGCTCGTATCTTTTTTCCACACAAAATCCACCGATATCCATAGTCCAGTAAGGTATCCCGGATAAAGCAAAGTTGAGGCCGGCGGAGATCTGTGCCTTCATATCTTCCCAGCGGGTACCGATATCTCCGCTCCAAACTGCAGTGGAATAGCGTTGGATACCGGTAAAACCCGATCGCGTCAACAAGAATACACGGTCATCGGGATTCACACTGCGTTGACCCTCATAAATGGCTTCGGCATTGACCAGCGAATAGGCATTGAAGTATTTTGTGGAAGGGCCGAGGGCTGTGGGTCCACACAGTTTTTTCCGGTAATCGATATCGGTATTATCCCGAATATTGGGTTCGGAAGCATCCATCCACCAGGCATCCACACCGAGGGAGTATAAGTTATCTTCGAGCTGTTTCCAGAAAAGTTTGCGGGCACCTTCTGCGTAAGCATCATAAAACGAGCCGATATAACCCTCTCCGATCCAATCACGGATACTGTCTTTTACCGCCTGTTGGTACATCCACCCGTTTTCGTCAAATTCCTTGTAATGATCTGTATTCACATAAAATTTGGGCCATACGGAGATCATAATCCGCGCATTCATTTCGTGTATTTTGTCGATCATCCCTTTCGGATCGGGGAATCGTTCCTCGTCGAACTTGTGGCTGCCCCATCCTGGTTCCGGCCAATAACTCCAGTCCTGTACGATGTTATCGATGGGTATCCCTCGTTTTCTGAATTCAGCAAGGGTTTCCACTATTTCGTCCTGTGTTTTGTAACGCTCACGACTTTGCCAGAAACCCATGGCCCATTTTGGCATGATCTGCGATTTACCGGTGAGGGTTCTGTAACCGCTGATAACATCGTCCATACTATTCCCAGCTACAAAATAGTAATCGATGCCATTACCCATCTCGCTCCAGAGCGAGAGTTCATTCTGATCTTCCTCGAAAACAGGACTTAATGCTTTTAATGCTATATATGATACATCGCCATCGGGTTCCCATTCTATACGCAGGGGCACTCTTACTCCCTCCCGAAAGTTATATTCAAACTTGTAGCTGTTGGGGTTCCAGGCAGTACGCCAACGCTCTTCCACCACCGGTTCATTGTTGATATATACCCTGATATAACCGGCATAGTGGAGGAAGAAACGGTACAATCCACTTTCGGGAGCTTCAATCTCCCCGCTCCATACAACGTTTGCGTGATTCAGGTCAAAATGCTCAGGGAAATTTTTCAGCAAAGGTAAAAACTGATAATCGAGCTTGCTTTCTTTGCGTACAATTGTTTGTGAGGGATCGTTCTTTTTCGCATACACCGCGGTGAGTCCTCCCTCCGCTCCGTCGTTTCCATAAAGCCTGAACTGATCGAGGTCGGCATAATCACGCACATCGCCAAATTTACTCAGCGAATAATTATCCCAAACTATTCCATAATTTTTATTGGATATGACAAAAGGTACGGATACTTTGGTATTGTACTGGAACAGTGATTCATTTTTTCCTTTGTAATTGAAATCATCGGCCTGATGCTGACCCAAACCATAAAAAGCTTCGTCATCGGGCGATTCGAACAGCTGATGCACTGTATAACCTTTGACTCCTTCCACTTCTATGGGTATCAGCGTTTTTCCGCCACCCTTACTTTCCCGGAGTATTGTTTCTCCTTTTTTATTCAGAAATGCTATTTCTCCGGTCGATCTCTGGATGGTTACATCCAGGGAAACGGTGGAGAGAATGATCATATCCTCTTTCTCTTCCACACTGAACTTGTCCGAAAGTGTTAATCCGGGCTTGATTATCAGGCTTTTCTCTTCGGAGAAATTTTTATTTTTTGTTGCCGAGACATGAATAATCTTCTCATTGACCACATTTAACCGGATGGTACTCACACCCGAATTGTTTTCCTGTTTCAACCGGACGATGATTCCGTTTTCTGTCTTTTCCAGGCCGGATGATGTGCAGGAGAGAAAAAAGAGAATACCCAATGCTATACAAAAAATGCGTTCCATGTATTATAATTATTTTTTGTAAAATTAATCATAATACGAATGAGTGCATCTTTACTTTGTTTACGTTTACTATTGTGTTTGTTAAGGGATGGGTATGTTTTGTTTCCGCAAAGGATGTTAAATGTTTACGGCGATGTTTCAGGATTATTTTCTGGATATAATGATGGATTATTCTGGTACTGAGAAGGTAAAACATCAAACTCCTCTTTAAAATATTTGCTGAAATTTTTAGGATTGTTAAATCCTACCTGATATGCTATTTCTGAAATATGAAGCTGGCTTTCCCTTAATAATTGGGCTGCCGTTTTAAGACGGATTATACGAATAAACTCAATCGGGCTTTTCCCTGTTATAGAGATCAGTTTCTTATAGAGATGCACCCTGCTTACTCCAAGCTCTTTACTTAACCTTTCTACGGAGAATTCAGTAT
>CAKMJT010000052.1 GCA_927407015.1 uncultured Proteiniphilum sp.
CCCTTGTCTTAATATGCAATATGTCAATGAACTCTTGATATTTTGCTTTCCTTAGAAAGCGCAAAACCTATAGGTTTTGTAAACGATGTTCTGATACGTCTAAGTAACTTAGAAATGTAAACGATGTCCTGATATGTAACAGTTACCAGCTTATCGTGCTTTTGTTGTTGAAGAGTTATTAGTTTATCGAGGTTCTGGAAATATAATCCTATATGGTATTGCTCACTTATTTTCGGCATCGAAATGCCGATTTGCATTACTTTATTTTTAGAAATGTTATAGCGAGAAATTCCTTGAGCTAGGTAAGTAATTTTTTTTCTTGTATTGAAAGAACGAAGTAAATATGCGACAAAATAACTATCTAATTCTTCTGTAAGTCTGTAGCCAAAACAAAAACTATTTAAATACGTGTTATTACCAGAACCAAGCCAAACTGAGGTCATTCCAACTTCTTCTGGAGTCTCAGATGAAGTCGTAAAAAACACATCACCAAATTCAACTTCATTTTGATTGATACCAATCTCAATCGGAGCAGTAATATCTATGTTCGTAATTGGATTAGAGAAAATATTCATGTAAGTGATGTATTTCCCTTCACCATGGCCGAAATCATTTTTTGATTTTCCAAACAATCCAGAATATGTAAACCCCATTTCTCCTAATTTCTTAACTTCCCAATTTTCCTCAAATTCTTTAAACCGAATTTGTGGAATATCATTATTTTCTCCCATCTTACTCTGCATTTAATAAAACCTTAAACTCACTCAAACCTTTCATATCAAAATCATTCCCGGTAAGTTCGTCAATTTGTAATGCTAAAGATTTCTTGGTTTCATCTATCTCATTCATGACATCAGCAAAAGTAATTGAATATTTTTCGGCTAATGCTTGTACCTTATCTACTAACTGTTGCAGAACTCCACCAGGTAAATTGTTCAGCGAGTTGATCAAAGGAGTAATCCATTTTAATTCGAGTAGTTCATAAACCTGTTCATCAGTCAGTGTTTCAATAGTTTTCTTTGTCTCTGCATGAAGCTTTGCAGTTTCGGCTTTCACCTGACTGTTGAGCTTTTTTTGTTCATCGATCAGCTTGTCAACTTTCAGTATTTTAGCTTCATATGAATCCACATCGAAAGCACCATTTTTCTTCTCTTCAACTTTGAGCAGCTTTGCTTCTTTTGCAACAGCTGCATTAACAAAACTATCTTTTGCCTCATTCACAGTATCTGCTTCTTTTTCCTCTTCGGAAAGTGAGTCAAACAGTTCCTCGATACCGGAAGTTATTTCAAGGAGTCGTTGCTCTTTCTCTTTTATCTGCTCCAGTTCATTTTTCAGATAAGTTTCCTGTACAAGTTCAAAAGGCATAATCCGGCCAACCCACCCTTCCTGTACTTCCTGGTCTTTACCTTTTACCTTCTTAATGACCATATTGGGATCGACTGCCTTATTAGCAGCAAAACCTTCGGTTTGGATAATCTCCAAATCTACTGAAATTACATTCCACCGGTCATCGAGAATCTGGTAAGCATCATATTTATCTATAAGCGGAATAGATTCTAAACGACTGAATATTGCTCCACTCAATACGGGCTCTTCACTGTTAACTTTAACAGATTCTGTATTGGTCAACAGTTCATTTTTCAAGAAATCATCAAAACCGGCAAATGATTGATCAAAACTATCCACAAACGTTTTAACAGACAGATGGTTTATGATTGTATGTTTCAATTCGTCTGCTTTGAGTTCTGCATAATCGGTAGAAATATTTGAAAATATAGTTTCTTTTAAACCGGGCAGGGCATCCCAATATTTGTTGAGCTCATCAATCTCTTTTACCGGGATACCACCAAACATGGTTGCATAAATATCCCAGCTTTCTGACGTTTCTGAGGAATCAACATATCGCGGAATATTCAGATTATAATCATTTTCCCGTATCACATCCCGAGTAACTAATCTAGCAAATTTCGGATGAGGCTTTCTATTGATCACGGTATCTGCTATCTTCCTGATATCGCATGGACGCAGCTTATTGTTTTTACCTTCCTTGATGAAACCTTTTGATGCATCGACTATTAAAACATCCGTTCTTTCTCTTTTCTGTCTTAAAACCATTATGATGGTTGGAATGCCAGTACCAAAAAAGATATTTGACGGAAGTCCAATAATCGCATCAATATTGTTTCTCTCTATCAGATTTTTCCGAATGACTCCCTCTTCACCTCCCCGGAACAGTACACCATGAGGCAGAACAATTGTCATTATTCCTTCAGGCTTCACGTGATACAGATCGTGAAGGAGAAATGCATAGTCGGCTTTTCCTTTTGGAGCAAGTCCATAATAAGCATATCGCGGGTCGGCTTCTTTATTATCAGAATCCCATTTTTGCGAGTAGGGAGGATTGGAAACAACCGCATCCACATAGAGGGGATTGTAAGAACCGATGGGATCACTCTCTTCGAAATAGGGCCAATCATCTTCCAACGTATCACCATTGCGCGTAACAATATTGTGCGGTAAAAGGCCACGCATAACCAGATTCATGCGAGTGAGATTATAGGTATTCTGCTTTAACTCCTGTGCATAATATTTGATGTTGTTTTCATCGTCAATATGTTTGGCAACACTCTTACCTATATTAATAAGCAGTGAACCGGAACCACTTGTTGGGTCGTATATCTGAATTTCCTTTGTGTCTTTCAGATGATCAGCGATGATCTCTGACATCAACAGGGAAACCTCGTGAGGTGTATAAAATTCACCGGCTTTCTTCCCAGCATTTGCGGCAAACATACCTATCAGGTACTCATAAATGAATCCAAGCATATCATAATCCTGCTTGGCATCCATGGGTATGTCTTTGATCAGATGAATGAGATCACTGATCGCTTTTGTCTGAGATGCAGCGCTTTCACCCAGTTTGCTCAGTCCGGTTTGTAAAGTGTCGAACACACCATCAAATAGTTTCTTGTGTGCCGGACTTATCAGACGACTAAAGGCAGACAATGCATCCCTTACATTCGACACATCGAAGTCTTTCCCCATTTTAACCCAGGTGGAAAAGAGATCCTTATAAGAGATGAAATAGCCAATATTTTTTTTAAAGTACTCGACTGCTTCGGTATCCTCCTCCGAAAGTGACTTAATATCATCATCAGAATAATCTACATTTTTCGCGAAAATAATTTCCCTGTCGGAAAGGTATTTATAAAAAATGAAACCTAATATATAGTCTTTGTATTCATTGGCGTCAATCTTAGAACGCATTTGATTAGCAGACTGCCATATCTTGGCTGCCAATTGTTGTTTATTCATATCTTATGTTATTTAACTAAACCCTTAGTTACTCCTATTATTAGTGTGTTTGTCATCGGTTTTTGCTATACGTATCTGTAAAATTACGTTTTAATAATTGCATGTTACAAAAATAAGCCGAAAAGGTCAATAAAAAAAAGAAATAAACGGAAACAGGAGATAATGGCATGAAGTGCAAAAGCTCTAAACTTATCTTTTTTTATTCAAGATAAGTTCAAAGCGAGTTTGAGGACTGTGTATACTCATAGTCATCAATATAAATATGATCGTAAATTACGTAGTTATAACGATGCAATTCGACTATACCCCGGAAAAGTAAGCGGGGCGGAAACCCCGCTGTATTTAAATTTTCACTGCCTCGAACTTGTAAATATCTCCATCAGTATTCTTGTAATCAATCTTTGCTTTGTTGCCAGAGAGTGAGGTAAATTCAAAATATTCAGTGATTGAACCGGATATTCCGGTTACTGTATTCCCACCTACAGTATATGCTCCGGTATATGTGTCACCCAGGAAATCCACATAATATTTACCATCACTTTTCAAGTCAACTGTAATTGCCCCGGACGGTAATTCTGTAGTTTCACCATCTTGCGTAACCTTTGTTACATTCCATTTACCTACTAAGTCTGACTTGGATAATTCAATATCATCTTCTTTTTCACACGAAATTGCCAGCAGGACTACTGCTAAAATCATCAATAGTTTTTTCATCATTATAAATATTTAGAACGTTAATTAATTTGAGAGATACCAAAAGTATTGAATACTTTTGACAACTTGTGTCATAATTGAATAAGTCTGATTGGGATAATCAAAAATTGAGATATAATTTGTTGATTTTTTTGCTTGTTGTTAATTGTTTTCTTAAATTCGTTACTTGAATCAGTGACAGGAAATGAATGTTAATGATTTCGTTCATATCAGTATAAGCCTTTAGAAAGAACCATGAAGGGCAGATAAAATATCACCGGAACGATTAGGAGTAATGCATAGGCCATGAAAATTCCTCTAATATTTGATAAATAGGCAAATTGATATTTAAAATATATTCGCAATAGTATTGCGTATACACAAATCCGTCCTTTATGGGCTAGTTTTTAAGCGCGACAACAACCTATTCAAAAACAAAATCAAATGGACTTTCAAGAAGAATATGAAAACCGAGATATCAAACGAGTTGCAAAACGAGTTTTTAACAACCAATTTGTTCATGCTTCGACAACAAACAAATCGGAAGGGCCATTTTATTGCCCTGATACGTTTGAAGAACTGATAGTAAGAAAGTGTATTGAAAAAACAGACCATTTTGCTTACAAAGCAAGACTAAGCCCAGTTGGAAGTAAAGAAAGTGACTAGTTTCCAGTTGGAATCCGGGGATAGAACGTCCGCAGGAAATGCTATCAGCGATCTGTACCGCCAGGATCGTCTTGCCCACCTTGGTATCGGCAAAGAGGATGCAGAGCTCCTGCTCGTACCAGAACTCACTGAAAAGCATCCTGGGGATGGGTCGTTTGGAAGCCTGTTCGATCCAGCTGTTCCAGGTCGTTCATCTTCCCGATGAGATAGCTCATCGCCTCGGGGATGTCGTTGAAGGTAATCGTCTTTTCTTCCATGGTTTCAAAAAGCATATAGGTGATCATCCGTGCCAATAAACAAGAGCACCACTGACTCGACGGTGAGACAGTGGTGCAAATATAAAAGGCAAAAATTGGGTGGTAGTGGGAAAAGTAGTGTAATAGTGTCACTACCAATTGCGTTAAATAATGTTATATACTATCATTTTCTATTTTTGCTGTGATTTTTGGGAGCAATTCCCGGAAAAGATCGCCCACAATCTTGAGGTTCTTTTTAGTTTTTGTGCTTTCGAAGTCGATATTGAGTTCCGTTTTGATATTTTGAATATGCTTGCCTGTGACTTTCACCATGAAACGGGCCCATTGCACTTTGAGTGAATTGTTGAAGTTGACGCCCAGCTCATTCAGCATGTAATAGAAGACGAGAATCAGCTGAGCAAGAGTCAGACCTTTGCGGTTGTAGTTCTCTGTATGATCGTTGAGGAGTATCTTCAAGTTCTCAATCTCGGCATCGTGTTTGACTGCAAGCAACCGCAGTTCTTCATCCTTTTGCCTTATGATCTCGGTGAGTTTGGCGATATAGATTTTAAAATCATCTATCACCGTGCTCTGGTCCGCGATGGTTTTTTTCATGGTAAGATGTTTTTTTGGTGGGTTGCATGTAGCTTGTGCATCGGAATTGTCGCTGTTGTCATCATTGCATATCAAGCGCTGCCGCAGCTGAGTGAAACATCCGGATAAATCATAATAAAAGAGATCGGGATGACGTTGCTTTTCGATGAGGTATTTATCCTCAATTAACTTGAGGATCTGTAATTGCTGATCATGAGTGAAATCGGGATGGGTCACCCAATGTGTGATGAGATGATGATTGAACAGCTTGGTTGCTTTCATCCATTTTACCTCATTGAGGTTGAGAGAGGGAATGATTTCGAGATACTTATTTTCAATCACAAGAAAATGCTCATTACGATATTGTTCTATGCTTATTGCAAGCATTTTGAGTTTCTTCTGCTGTACCGGTGTCAGATCATAGTTGTAATTGTTTATCAGCATGAGCAGGAGGTCGAGGATGGTTTCTTCCATTAGCATGTCCCCAAAATAGATGTTGTTTGCCAGGTAATGTGCTTTAAAGGGATCGTAAGCCAGGACGCGTAATCGATCGAAGATCTCATAGGATTTGTTGAAAACAAAAAGCCACCATTCCTCATCCGCTATGAAATCACAGAATCGTTCGTTGTAAAATTCGAAATTTCTCTCATCGAGCAGATAATCGCCCAGGTTGTTCTTTGGATAATCCTCTTTGTAGCAGGCGCACTCACCTTCAATCTCTTCAGATGAGGCTAATGTTTCAGATTTCAGCTTCACCGTTTTGCCTTTTTGATCTTCGTCGTAAGGATTGTGGTCGCGCTCGATAATGTTGTAGGCGTAAAGGAATGTTTTATCGTCACATATCGCGTTTTGTATTTCCTTCCGGACCCTGTAGGCAATCAAGTGATCGACCTCATCCTTGTTCTCATGGAATCTGACGGTTTCGTGGGTACCGTTGTTGGTTTTGATCTTCCTCCGATATCTGGCATCGGCGTACAGATACTTGCTGAAATAGTCTTTGGTTTTTCGTTTATCGGTTCTCAGGGGGTAGAGATCGTAGATAGATTTTCGGACGTGATCGAAGTAATCGAATTCTCTTCTGTTGAATTCAAGCTTTTCTTTCGCTCTCATGGTTGCACTGATTGAATTAAACGCCATCAGCAATGGATCTTCATCAGAGATCTCATGCGCAACAAAATACCTGACATTCTTATCAAAATTAATTGAAAGAATAATTACTGACTTGAAAACGCTGTAAAACATACATCCTTTTCAAGGCTCCTGGTAGTGCCGAATAGTTTATAAAGAGAACAATTGGGCACCTCTAATACCCGATTATTGCCAGTGTCCCTAGATTGAACGGGTTAGCTGACAATGGTACAAAAGTAACAATAAAAAAGACAAAAGAGAGTATCATGCTGATTTTGTAGGGGATGAGAGAGCGGCCTGGAGTTTGAGTATTGAATAAACGGGTTGGATTGGTAACAGAAATTTCAGGACACAATAGGGTTTAGAAGATGGATAGTTGGAAAGATATTCAATTGGGTGATTTGTCGTGTAATGTCATCGTATTGATTGTCTTGTCGTTTCGAGGAGATTGTAAAGTAAACAGATTCACTGAAGTGTTGGTAACAGATTGGTAACTGTTGGTACAGGTAGTTATACAACTATTTGTTACCAAATGGAGAATGATGGGGTCTGATTTTAGAGAAATACATGCATCGTGATAAAAATGTACAGTCCCAATTGTTTGTTTTGTATTGGGTTTTTTTGAGGTGTTTTTGGGACTTTGCTCGACTATAGCTCGACTAAATGAAAAAGCACCTACCGGGTTGAACCGGTAAGTACTTGATAATGAAGTGACCCCGGAGGGGCTCGAACCCTCGACCCATTGATTAAGAGTCAATTGCTCTACCAGCTGAGCTACGGAGTCAATTTTGGGAGGACAAAGGTACGGATTATTTTCTTTTTCGAAAACAATCTTCTCCAATAAAATGCATGTTATGCTTCATTTTCCGTTTTTTGTAGCAGAAAACAGGGCAATGCCATGCACGGCGCACTAAAAAAGGAACAAACCATACATTTGTTCCTTTTTTATGCTTCGACTAACATCTTAGAGATTGGATAGTTCTGAACCGGCTTTGAATTTCGCTGTTTTTTTAGCAGGGATGTTGATCGGTTTTTTAGTACGCGGGTTGATACCTTTTCTGGCGCTTCTTTCGGAAACAGAGAAAGTACCAAATCCAACCAATACAACTTTACCTCCGGCTTTCACCTCAGCAGAAATTGATTCCAGAGTTGCGTCCAATGCTTTTTTGGCATCTACTTTGCTAAGGCCTGATTTGTCAGCAATAGCACTAATGAGTTCTGATTTGTTCATAAGATAACGTAAATAAAAAAATTAAACATACTATAGGTCAAGGCTGAGCCTTATTTTGCCGTCAAATATAAACCATATATCGAAAACAATCAAGAAAAAAGATAAAAAGTATTTGTTTTTTATAAAAAAAAACCTTTTGCAGGGTCAAAAACCGTATTTCAAAGGAAATAATACGTAATTTTGCGCCTCAACAGTTGATTACGAATATGAACACTTCCCGAAATAGCTTTGCCGGCATGCTGCCCATGGTAACCAAGAATATCATCATTATCAATGGGATTATCTGGCTGGCGCAGTTTGTGCTGCTGAGAAGAGCAGATATGGACCTGTCACAGCAACTGGGTCTTCATTTTCCTGCTTCGGATCAGTTCAGGATCTACCAGCTCGTCACCTATATGTTCCTGCACGATCCTTACTCCATATCACATGTCTTCTTCAACATGTTTGCCGTCTTCATGTTCGGGCGAACACTGGAGCAGGTGTGGGGAGCAAAGCGTTTTCTGACCTACTATCTGGTTACCGGCATTGGCGCCGGCCTCATCCAGATGCTGGTGCTGTACCTGCGCGTCCAGGCCGTATTGCCCCAGGAGATGTTCTCTATGGTTGACAGCGTCACCGTAGGCGCTTCAGGTGCTGTCTTCGGCATTCTGCTGGCATTCGGCATGCTGTTTCCCAATGCGGAGCTGTTCATCATACCATTCCCGTTTCCCATCAAGGCAAAATGGTTTGTGATTGGCTATGGTTTGCTGGAACTTATTTTTGGTGTAGCCAATCGTTCCGGCGACAACGTAGCCCATTTCGCCCATCTCGGAGGGATGCTGTTCGGGATCATGTTGATTTTATACTGGAAAAAAAGGGACAGGAACTATGGCGGATATTATTGATACTTTAAAATATAAATACAAGACAGGCACTGTGATTACAAGGCTTATTTTCATCAATGCCCTTGTCTTTATCACACTGAAGATTATCGGCGTTGTCTTTACCCTGTTCAACATGAACGCCATCGATCTGATTGCCTTCCTGGGTGTACCCTCACAGGTTGACATGCTGCTAAGCCGTTTCTGGACGCCCATTAGCTATATGTTCGTACACGAAGGCTTTCTGCATCTCCTGTTCAATATGCTCTGGCTCTACTGGTTTGGACAGATCTTCCTGCAGTATTTCACGGGACGGTCGCTGGGGAGCCTCTATGTCCTGGGAGGTCTGGCAGGGGCTTTTCTCTACGTCATTGCTTTCAATACGATACCTTTTTATGTGGATATGGGCAGCGGCGGGATGATCGGAGCATCGGCAGCGGTGATGGCCATCGTGATGGGTGCCGCCTTCTACCGTCCCGAGGTACAGTTGCATCTGCTCTTTATTGGTCCTGTGAAGATTGTTTATATTGCCATCTTCGCCTTTGTCCTTGACTTCCTGTCGCTGGGCAACCCCACGAACCCGGGAGGTCATGTCGCCCATATCGGAGGCGCACTGCTGGGCTATCTGTTTGCCGTCCGGTATAAAAAAGGAAAGGATATTACCCACTGGATGAGCCGGCTGATCGACGGGTTGGTGGGCTGGCGTAAACCCCGCGCCAAAAAGTCGAAGCTGAAAGTGGAGTATACCCGCAACGAAACCGACTGGGAATACAATCAACGAAAACATACCGAACAGGAAAAGATCGATGTCATTCTCGATAAGTTAAAACAATCGGGGTACAGCAGTTTATCATCAGAAGAAAAAAAGAGACTTTTCGATGCGAGCAAGAAATAAAAAGCTGAGATTCAGGGATGTGATCAAATGGATAATCTTTGCCACCAACGTGGCAGCCATTATCCTGCTATTCAGTTCTTTTCTGTCCTGGAGAGTATCTCCCCTGAAAACCAACCTGTTTTCCTATATCGGCTTGGGATTCGGACTGATCTTCCTGATCAACATCGGCTACCTGGTTTTCTGGATTATATTTTCGAAATGGAAGCTGGCGCTCCTCTCCCTGGCCGCGATGCTATTGTGTCATAAACCCGTTACGACCTTTTTCCCGGTTCATCTCTTTCCGGAAAAGGCACCCCTGGAAGCGATCGAAGTGATGACCTACAATGTACAGGGTTTTCCGGAGGAGAGGAGTAAGAACTCTGCCGAGCATCCTATCCTTGATTATATTACCCGCACCGATGCCGATATCGTCTGCCTGCAGGAATACCTGGTGAGCAAAACAGGACAGTCCATCTTCTCCCAGCGCGACGTGAACAGAATGCTCAATCAATACCCCTATCGTTCCGTCACCGGTTTGGAATCTTCGGGAAAATACCATATCTACGGGCTGGCCTGTTTCTCGAAATACCCGATTGAAAATACGCATGAGGTGCTGTTTGAATCGTCCTACAACGGTGCTGCCGTATACACCATCAACATAGACGGGAAAAGGGTTTCCGTTGCCAATGTTCATCTCGAGTCGAACAACATCATGGCAGAAGACAAGAAGCTTTATAATGATTTTCTCCAGAATAATGATTCCGTGAAACTCGAGCAGATCACCAGCAATATCCGTAACCGGCTGGGAGGAGCCTACCGGATGAGGGCCCGTCAGGTGGAGAAAGTAAAGCAATTCATCGGCACGCAGGAGACAGAAGGTACCATCATCTGCGGTGATTTCAACGATACGCCGATATCGTACACTTATCATCAGATGAAAAAAGGGTTACAGGATGCCTATATCTCCACCGCTTTCGGGCCGGGCATTACCTACCACCAGGATCTCTTTCTGTTTCGTATCGACTACATCATGCACAGTGAGCAGATGAAAGCCTTCCGGACGAAGGTGGACAAAGTGAAGTATTCCGACCATTATCCGCTCAGAACCTATCTGAAGTTAGATGATCCGGGAGTAGGACAAAGAGAAATAATTAAATGACATCATGTACAAGATAAGTAAAGAATTCCCTTTCTCGGCCGCACATTCCCTTTTCGGGCTTCCCGACGACCACCCCTGCAGCCGGTTGCACGGCCACAATTACGTGGTCACCGTTCATCTGCGGTCACAGGAGCTAAACAGACAGGGGTTTGTCCGTGATTACAATGAACTGAACATCGTCAGGGAATATATCAATAACACGCTGGATCACAGGAACCTGAACGATATACTGTCTCCCCTCAACTCATCGGCGGAGAACCTGGCGAAATGGCTCTACGATATTTTTAAACCGCAGCTACCTGAGCTGTATGCCATCGAAGTAAGTGAAACCCCCAAGACCTCTGCCATCTATGAGCCTGACAGTCAATGAGATATTCTACTCTCTGCAGGGTGAGGGAGGACGTACGGGACAGGCCTCCATTTTCATCCGGCTGGCGAAATGCAACCTTGCCTGCAGCTTCTGTGACACCGATTTCGAACGGGGTGTGAAGATGTCGCTCAACGAGATCCTCGATGAGATCGGAAAATATGGGTGCCGGTGGATCATCTGGACCGGAGGAGAGCCCACCCTGCAGCTCACCGATGCCGTGGTGGCCTTCTTCAGGGAGAAAGGTTATCTGCAGGCTATTGAGACCAACGGCACCCGGCGGGTACCCGCGGGTATCGACTATATCACCTGCAGCCCGAAGCAGGAGTTCGAAAAAGTGAGGGAACTGATTCCCGAGGTAGATGAGCTGCGTTTTCCCATGCAAAAGGGAGATCCCCTGCCCGATATCTCCATCCTGCCCAGGACAGAACGCTACCTGTTGAGTCCCATTTTCGATGATAGCACTATCATACCGGAGAATGTGGACTATTGCATCTCCCTGATCAAGGAAAACCCCCTGTGGGCACTGAGTCTTCAAACCCATAAACTCATCGGGATCCGCTGACATGACAAAATTCCAGGTAACCATACTGGGCTGCGGATCGGCCATGCCCACCACGCTCCACAATCCGCCCTCACAGCTGGTCGATCTGAATGAGAAGTTGTTCATGATCGATTGCGGCGAAGGGACGCAGCTTCAGATGAGGAAGTTCAAAGCCAGGTTGAGCAAGCTGCACAGCCTGTTCATCTCACACCTGCACGGAGATCATATTTTTGGTTTGCCGGGACTGCTCTCCACCCTCAGCCTGCTGGGCAGAACGGGCGATCTGACCATCTACGCACACAAGGAGATCGACTTCCTGCTCAGCCCGCTGCTGTCGTACATGGGCAGCCACATGTCATTCAGGATAAACCTCATCCCGCTCAATCCGGACAGTCATGAACTGCTCTTCGAAAACAGATCGGTGAAGATCTCCTCCTTTCCGCTCAAACATCGCATCGCCACAAACGGATTTCTTTTTGAAGAGAAGGAGACACCACGGCACATCATACGGGAAATGATCGATTTTTACCGGATACCGCTCAAACAGATACAACGGATCAGGGAAGGAGACGATTTTATGACTGCCGATGGTACACTCGTCAAAAACGAACTGCTCACCTACCCCGGCAACCCGGCAAAGAGATATGCCTACTGCTCCGACACGGCCTACGCCCCAGAGATCATCCCTTATATTGAGCATGTGGACCTGTTGTACCACGAGGCTACGTTTGCAGAAAGTGAAGTGGTCCGTGCCGGTGAGACCTGGCACTCCACGGCCCGTCAGGCAGCCGGGATAGCCCGGGCCGCCAACGTGAAGAAACTCATTATCGGCCATTATTCCTCCCGTTACAGTGAGATAGGCACCCTGCTGAAAGAGGCTGTGGACGTTTTCCCCAACACGCTGCTTGCCACGGAAGGACAGATCATTGAATTAAACGAAGAGGACAGCGAGGTTACGGACCGAAGTAGCCATCCATAGGATCAGATCCTTACGATAATCCCCATTTTTTCACATTTTTTCTCTACATTTGTGAAGCAAACGAAACATAATGAAGAGATACTGCCTCCTCCTGCTGGTGACAATCCTGGCTTCCAGTATTGCCTGTCCCGCTGTTGCACAGCAGGACACCACACGGCAGGTCACGGAGGTATCTCAAAAGAAGCCTCAGATCAGGCTGGTGGAGAACAGAATCACCATTGAAGATCTCCCGGAAGACGGGCTGCTCGAAATATACAACATCATGGGTGTCAGGGTATACAACCGTCGCATCAAGGCAGGCACCCATACCTTCACCCTCAACCTGCCCAAAGGATATTACATTATAAAAATCGGTAAAATAACCAAGAAAGTAGCTATTAGATAATTTTTTATCCGGTTTTTTATATCTTTGTCATTCCATTTTTAAATATCGACGCAAAATGAAGATTGCTATCGTAGGCACCAGCGGAGCCGTAGGCCAGGAGTTGCTCCGCGTACTGGAAGAGAGAAACTTCCCCCTGGACGGGTTACTGTTATTCGGCTCATCACGTAGTGCCGGCACATCATATACTTTCAAAGGCAAGCAGATCAAAGTCAGGGAGCTGCAGCACAACGATGATTTCAAGGGTGTAGACATCGCCTTCGTATCTGCCGGCGGCGGCACCTCCATTGAGTTTGCCGACACCATCACCAAACATGGTGCCATCATGATCGATAACTCCAGCGCCTTCCGTATGCAGGACGATGTGCCTCTCGTGGTGCCGGAAGTGAACGCCGAGGATGCACTGAACACACCCCGCGGCATCATTGCCAACCCCAACTGCACGACCGCACAGCTGGTTGTCGCCTTAAAGGCGATTGAAGATATCACCCATATCAGGAAAGTGCATGTTGCCACCTATCAGGCTGCCTCGGGAGCGGGTGCCGCTGCCATGCAGGAGCTGGAAGAGCAACAGAGGCAACTGGTGAACGGGGAGAAACCGACCATATCGAAGTTCGCCTATCAGCTGGCCTATAACCTGATTCCGCAGGTTGATGTCTTCACCGACAACGGTTATACGAAGGAGGAGCTGAAGATGTACCACGAGACGCGCAAGATCATGCATTCCGACATTGAGGTGAGCGCCACCTGTGTCCGTGTACCGGTGATGCGTGCACACTCTGAAGCCATCTGGATCGAGACCGAGCGCCCCGTTTCCGTGGAGGAAGCACGCGAAGCATTCAGCAAGGCCGAGGGAGTGGTCGTGATCGATAACCCGGCGAATAAGGAATATCCCATGCCGCTGGATCTCAGCGGCAAGGACCCCGTGTACGTGGGACGTATCCGCAAGGATCTGACCAACGAAAAGGGATTAAGCTTCTGGTCCGTCTCCGATCAGATCCGTAAGGGTGCCGCGCTGAATGCCGTGCAGATTGCGGAATATCTGATCCGTCAATAATATTCTGTCAACAGAGAGGGTGTATCACAAGGTGAATACACCCTCTTTTTAGTTGAACTCCTGTAGCACATCGGTATCAGTGACTCACCGGAGATTGGTTTTTTCCCAAAGGCTGCCTCTCAATCAACACAACGATGAAAATCATTCTGTTCGACGGTGTCTGCAATTTCTGTAACGCCACCGTCAATTACATCCTGAAGCACGACAAGGAGAAACTATTTCTTTTTTCACCTCAGCAAAGTGAGAAAGGGAAAGAATTATTGATTCGATACGGCAGGCAGGATACCGACTTGAATGCGCTGATCTTCATCGATGAAAATGAATTGCTTGAAGGGATGGACGCCGCAATCGGTATTTCAAAATACCTGAAAGGTTTTCCCTCCTTCTTTTATCTGTTGAGATATCTTCCCCGGGGAGTAACGCATGCAGCGTATGCCCTCGTCGCCAGGAACCGTTACAGGTGGTTCGGCAAAAGAGAGGCCTGTCGATTGCCGCGGCCCGGTGAACAGCACCGGTTTTTAGTATAAATGCATCATTGTCGGCATTCGGTTTGCCGCACTACTACACCAGCGATCATCACACCAGCGCCAGCACAAAAAAGAAGACGATCAGCCCCACGGTAATCAGCTTGAGTACCAGCCCTGCCAGATAGCCCAGGAAGGCGCCGGTAGCGTGTTTCACTGCGTGGAGGAACTTTGTCCCCGATAGGATACCGCCGGCGAAGGCACCGATGAAAGGGCCGAGGATGATACCCCACGGCCCGAGGAAGAACCCCACCAGCAGTCCGATGGTAGCGCCCCAGACCACTTTTTTGTTCCCTCCCATTTTTTGGGTACCCCATACGGGAAGGATGTTGTCGAGAACCGTGATCACTACTGTCAACAACCCAAGGAGCACAATCGCTGTCCAGGAAATATCATCCTGCGTGGAAGGAATGAACTTAAGCACCAGCAGGCCTCCCCAGCTCAAAGGCACACCGGGAATGACCGGGGCGACGGTACCCACTGCCCCTACAACCAATAAAAGCAGCGCCAGCACCATGAGAAGTGTATCTGCCATCATTCTATTCGTGTGTGTGGGGTTCATTTTCAGCATGATCATGCTGCATCAGCACCCGATGCGGGAGTGATCCGTGACCCAGGATCTCGATGGGGCATGACGCGTAGGCCGAGGTGAGCCACTCCTGCGACACGTTGGTGCCCGGGTGGTAATGAAGCCCCTGGTTCACGCAGGCAACATTCTTCACCATGGAGATGATAGTCCCCACATCGTGTGACACCAGCAGGATGGCGATCTCCCGGTTGATATCACCCAGCAGCTTATAGAAATTGGTCTCGAAGAGTTTGTCCACGTAAGTGCTCGGCTCATCGAGAATGATCAGCTTCGGATTGTCGATGATGGCCCTGCCCAGCAGGACACGCTGTAACTGCCCCCCCGACAACTCACCGATGGCACGCGACAGCAGATGCTCAATACCGAGACGTTGTGCTGCCTTTCTCACATTTTGCCTGTCCGCGGCGGTATATCTCCTGAAGAACTGTTTGCGTTGTGTCAATCCCGAGAGGATCACCTCCGACACGGATATGGGAAACTTCCGATCGATCTGGTTGATCTGTGGCAGATAACCGATGTTGATAGAGGATGCCGGCTGCTCATGATCGTAAAAGGTGATCGATCCCGATGCAGGCCGTATCAATCCCAGAATAGATTTCAGCAGCGTGGTCTTTCCGCCTCCGTTGGGCCCGATGATACCCAGGAAGTCATCATGATAAATAGTCAGAGAGACATCCTTCAACACGTTGGGTTTGCTTTCATAGCCCACCGTCAGGTTCGATATTTCAATCAGCTTACTCATCCCTTTGCCGTGATAATACTGTGGCTATCCTTACCAGCTCCTTATCCCACTCGTACGTCATCGGGTCTACCTCAAACACTTCGGCCCCGATTTCTTTGGCGATCACTTCCGCATTCTTCGCATCAAAACCGCGTTGTATGAGCACCGTGTTGATCTTCTCCCTCCGGGCCAGGTCGACCAGCTCCCTGATCTGTGAGGGTGACGGGTTCTTACCTTCAAACTCTATACTGTACTGTTGCAATCCGTAATCACGGGCAAAATAACCCAGCGCCGGATGATAGATGATAAAGGCACCGGAGGGGGCATCCTGCAACAGATGGCGGATGGTGCTGTCAGCAGCATTGATCCTGTCCGCAAGCTTCGCATACCCGGAACGGTAAAGCGGCTCGTTATCCGGGTCTTCCCTGACCAGCGCTTCAACCATATTTTTCGTAAAGATCCTTGCAGCCTGCGGCGATGACCAGACATGCGGATCTGCTGCCCCGTGAGCATGGCCGTGCTCATCAGCATGATCAGTGCCATGTCCGTGCTCATCACCCTCCATCAGCTCGATCCCTGCAGAACAGTCGACGATGGTCACGTTCGGATTGTTTTGCGCCAGCCGTTCACTCCACACCTTCTCAAACCCCAGCTCCCCCACCCTGAAGTAGAGATCACTCTTGCCCAGATCGATCATCACGGCCGGGGAAGGCTCATAAGTTTCGGGGCTGGTTCCCGGGGGTACCAGCGTGTTGATGGTGAAAGCATCTCCCGCAATCTGATCCAGAAAGAATCGCTGCGGCTCGATGGTCACCGTCACCACCCTCTTCACACCGGCCTCCTTGCTTTTCGAAGCCGTATTGCATGCGGTTATAAGAAGAGAGAGAAATAGAATGAACAGATATCTTTGCATAGGATGTTATTGAGTCACAAAAGTACGGATTTTCGACCGTTAACCGATATAGTAAACAAAGATTTCCTACTTTTGTTTGATCAGATCATTTATGAAAACTATCCTTCAAACAACAGAGGACGGATCACATACACTCTATGTACCGGAGCTCGATGAACACTATCATTCCACGCACGGAGCCATCGGGGAGTCGATGCACATCTATATCGATGCCGGACTACGGCATTGCCTCAGCGCTGAGATCAATCTGCTGGAGATAGGCTTCGGCACCGGGCTGAATGCTTTCCTCACCTTGCTGGAGGCAGAGAAATTGCAGAAGAAGATACATTATACCACCCTCGAACGCTATCCCGTCTCTGTCTCAACTGCGGCAGAGCTCAATTTCAGTGATTTCACCGATCCTTCCCGAAAGGAGACCTTCCGGATGCTTCACACGGCGGCCTGGGAGGAATGGGTGCAGGTTACTCCCTTCTTTTGGCTGAAAAAACTCAGCATGGATCTTCACGACTTCCTTATGATACCGCAAGATGAGAAATTTGATGTGATTTATTACGATGCCTTTGCCCCGGAGAAACAGCCGGAGATGTGGCGGCAGGAGATATTCGACAAGTTATACGCCTTTAGTCGTGACAATGCCATCCTCACCACCTACTGCGCCAAGGGAGTGGTGCGGAGGATGCTCCAGTCCGCCGGTTACATCGTGGAGCGTCTCCCCGGCCCACCGGGTAAGCGGGAGATCCTCCGGGCAGGGAAAAAAGTATAAAATACCGGTGCTGCGCTATTACAGGAGTTTCCCTGCAGTGTTTTAATTTTGCAACGGCTTCCTGAACAAGATATCCCTTCTGCTTGTTTTTAAATGGCAAGTACTGTTCAACACTGTAAAAATCAAGCTCAATGAAATCAAGCATTTTCTTCCTGACGATGACACTTCTTTTCTCCCCTCTGCTGATGGCAGGTGATTGGGAGAAAGATACCTTTCAAACCGATCACAACAAAGAGGTGACTATCACCTTTATCAGGCACGGATCGCTGATGATCACCTATGAAGGTCAGCATATCCAGGTGGATCCGGTGACTATGTTCGCCCATTATTCAACCTTTCCGAAAGGCGACTATATACTGGTGACCCACGAGCATGGCGACCACCTCGATGCCAAAGCGATCGACACCCTCACACAGGCAGGCACCCGGCTGATCCTCAACCCATCAAGCCGGGCGATCATCGGGCGGGGTGAACCCGTTAAAAATGGAGAGCGCCTGCAGCTGACAGACGACATTCTCCTGGAAGCCGTCCCGGCTTACAACACCACCCCGGGAAGGGAGAAGTACCATCCCCGCCACCGCGATAACGGCTATATCCTCACCATCGACGGGCTGCGCATCTACATTGCCGGCGACACCGAGGATATTCCCGAGATGCGTGAGCTGAAGGAGATCAACATCGCCTTCCTACCGGTGAACCAGCCCTACACCATGACGGTTGCCCAGGCGGTGCATGCCGCGAAGATGTTCTCCCCGAAGGTGCTCTACCCCTACCATTTCGGCGAGACTGATGTGAAGCCCATCAAAGAGCAGCTCAGCGGGAGCGGTATCGACGTGCGGATACGGAAAATGGAATAGATTCAAGTGGATTTCAAATGAAAGTTACATACCGGAATAGTTCCCATTGAGATTAAATCCGAAACACGTATCAGCGGAAAAAACCTGTCAGTATATACTAAGCAGTACAGACCTCCCTTCAGCAATCGTTCTTCAATGAGCCATCTCAGGGAGGATGATGGGTTGTTGCATTCCCAAGCATATGCTGCTATGGGACAGGATATCCCGTGCACACAAATGAACATTTTGCACGGAATCCCGTTTTAGTTTACAATATCTCAGGAATGTGAAATCATTCAAAAATCACGAACCATTTTCAAATATACACGTTAATATTCGCCCCGATGCGTAAATATGCCCTCACTTCTCTTATCTTTCTGATCCTGTTGATCCTTCAACCAGGGTGTAAGTCCGATGACAGCCGCGACAGCCTGGAACCGGATATCACGTCAAACGGGACAGATTCCATACCGGAACCGGAGGTGAAGAGAACCTGGACGGGTGAGGATATCCAACTGCAAAAAGAATTAGAGTACGAACAGTATACGCTGGATGATGAGTATCCCTACAAGGATACCGTCCGCCGTTTTCAATGGGAGAAGATCAGGGAGAAGATCGCCCACATAGAGAATGCGGTTGCCGAAGGAGGTAACTGGGGGGTACTGAGAAATTACAAGAACAAGAACGGGGAGGCACCGACCATCACCGGGTTTGTGAGGGACGAATACAAACGGGTCTCGGACCAGTTTGGCACAGAGCGATATCAATCGGCACCGCTCTATGCCGTGGACGATGAGGAAGAGCTGCAGCGTTACGGCAGGGACGGATGGCTCGTGAAGATCCCGGATAGCGACACCACTGAGATGGTAAGGGTGCAGGGAGTCTCTTTCGAAGGGGAGTACCTGGTGCCGAACCGCTATCTTAAGGTGTGGGGCGACACGATCCGCTTCGACAAGGTTGTCGCGGTGGATGTCACCAATCAGAATATCACCGTGCTGGAAAAAAGAGGAGATGTATGGTATATCCTGAGCATGAATCCTGCCACCACGGGGTTGCATAAACCGCCTCACGCACAGGAAACACCGACCGGCATCTTTGCCGTACAGGAGAAGAAAGAGAAGATGTTCTACGTCCGCGACGGCACATCACAGATTGCCGGTTATGCCCCCTATGCCTCCCGCTTCACCAATGGCGCCTACGTGCATGGTGTGCCGGTACAGTTGCCAAGAAAGAATATCATTGAATACAGTGCGTCGCTGGGGACAACACCCCGGTCGCATATGTGCGTGAGAAACGCATCGTCGCATGCGCAATTTGTTTTTGACCGGGCAATTGTTAAAGAGTCAGTTGTGGTGGTGATTGACTAGCGACGGTATCAGAAAAAAAAGTATATTTGGAAAAATAATTTTTGAATATACGTATGCGCACCCTCATCATATCTCTTTTTTTCCTCATCTTCTGGAACCTCTCCTTCCCTATTGGCGGGAGATACACGCCCCGTGAGATTTCGATAACGGAGTTCTCCGCAGACGGTTGTAAGCTCCTTTACGAGCAGATGAACCTGAGAGGATTGATTCAATACGATGCTTTTAAAGCGGCTTTCACCGGTTATAAAAAGTTAAATAACAACAATCCCATCCTCACACTGATTGATTTCAGCCTGCCCTCCACCGAGAAGCGGATGTATGTGCTGGATCTTGCCCGTAAAGAGGTACTCTATGTTACCTTTGTCGCTCACGGGCGGAACAGCGGGGATAACTATGCCACCTCGTTCTCCAACCGGAACGGTTCACACCAGAGTTCGCTGGGTTTTTACCGCACAGGCGGCACTTATCAGGGAGGGAACGGTTATTCGCTGCTGCTCGACGGGCTGGAAGAGGGCATTAACGACGAGGCCAGATCACGAGCCATCGTGATTCACGGCGCTGACTACTGCAACGAGCAGGTCATCCGCTCCGCCGGACGTCTGGGACGAAGCTACGGCTGCCCCGCGCTCCCCAGGGAACTGTCAAAGCCCATCATCAATACCATCAAGGGAGGCTCCCTCCTGTTCATTTACTCCGACCGGACCGATTATCCGGCGATGAGTGAGGTGGTGTAGGTAATTATTTACCAGCTTCGAAAACTCAGGAAAACGGTTGCCATCAGGTTGGAGATGCTCATGGTCTCTTCCGATTCCAGGTTTTGTCCTTCAAAATTCATCGAATTGATGGAGCCGATGGTATAGGAAAGCTTCATGCCTAATCCGGTTTTGGCATTCAGCTTGTACTCACCCGCAATACCGGCATTAACGCCCAGCGTGGTTTTTGTCCCCTTACCTGTTACGCCGTTCATAGTGATATTGTCCATGTAGAAGAGAGGCCCTATTCCTACGGAAGATACCAACAAGAATTGGGAGAACTCGTTGCGCCCCACAAACGACGGGCCTACAAACAGCATGCTCTGTGTTTCTTCATAGCTTGATACTGTCTGATCCATGTCCGGAAGGGTGATATTGATCCCCGATGTGGAGGATGAACAGTAATTGGCATTCAATCCCAGTCCCCAGCTCTCTTTGAAGAAATACTGTGCGTCCGCATCGATATTGAATCCATGGCGTAGCTGCTTGTTGAGATCGTCGATACCGGGATCGCCTGTTTTCTCTATTTCCCCGAGCCGATAGGCATATCCCCCGCCAAAGGAAATCCTGAAATCATGATAGGATGGCGAATCCTGGTATTCCACCTCATATTTCGTTGTAGAGGTCGAATCATTCTCCTGTGCAAGCAGCGGAGGAGTGAATAAAATAGCTGCTACGGCAGCTACAATGGTAGTTGTCTTCATTGTCTGATTGTGTGTTATAAAATTGTTATTACTCTTTATCTTTTTTAGCGATCTCGACTACGCGGGAAGGTTCTATCCGGGAGTTTGTCCCCTTGTCGAGAATCACAAAGAGGGGCTCAAGCGTCTCTTCGCTGGATTCGGGCATCACCACGTAAACCTTTCCTTTTTCTGCCGAAAAAGTAATTTTATAGTGGGTATGAGGGTTGTTGGATTCTGCTATCGATGCACCGATGAGTCCAAACATGGCACCTGCTGCGGCCGACTTATCTTTCCATTGACAGAAGTGACGGATCTCCACGGTGGTCTCACCGGGCTTCACCTCTACATATTTAGGAAACCCTTTCATGTAACTACCCACCGTCAATGTATCTACTTTCACCAATAGTGCCTGTTCCAAACTGTTTCGCTTCTTCACTTTCAGCTTGTGAATACCGCTTTCAATCCGCGCCAACTCACTACTTTGCAGCTTACCGCCTGAGTAACCTTTCGTACTGCCGCATCCCTGCAACATAACCGTCATGAGTAAGACGGCCAAAAGAGTAAAAATGTTTCTTTTCATGTTGATTGTGTTCTTAATTTTTTTAATTGCTCTAATTGTTTTTAATTGTTTGGATAATTTGTTCTAAATTGCTTGACAAAATTTTTTATGATTGTTTTCTATAGATGATTTGATCATGACTGTAGTTACAAATTTAGAGATAGGTATAGGCGGTTAAGCCGCCCAAGTTCAGTAAATGTGATTACCTTTGTCGGATGGGCAAAAGAGAACAATTTATAGGGCTGAATTCAATAAAGTTTACATTACGGTTTTATCAAGATGAAGAGTGTTATAAATACCT
>CAKMJT010000053.1 GCA_927407015.1 uncultured Proteiniphilum sp.
AGCAATCCGAAGCGGGAAATATGATACAGCGGCACACCTTGAGCGGCTGGGGCAGCTGAGAGAAGCAATCAAAAAACGCAAGTTAAATTAATGGTCAATACATTAAAGCCTTCCGCTTCGTTTTCTCTCAAATCATCAATGCTTACCGCCTGTAATGTGGGTAAAATGAATTTTGCCAAATCCAGCATGAATTTCAAACGATCTTTCGCCTCTAATGAATCTAAATCGCTCTGCATCTGTGGTAAATTACTCTGAACCAGCTGTTTAAATGCTTCTCTCACCTGGCTGCTGGCTTTATTAGGCACTCCTTCCCGGCTGCTCATCTTCCCTGCCATTGTCGCTAAATCTTTGTTTTTGAATCCTCCCATAATCTAAAATTTTTAAGATGTTAAACTAACATTATGTAACTTGCGTTTTTTGATTGCTTCTCTCAGCTGCCCCAGCCGCTCAAGGTGTGCCGCTGTATCATATTTCCCGCTTCGGATTGCTCGGATTGCACCCCTCACGTATCTGTCCGGCTCGCAAATAGTGTATTTGTCTGTAATATCCATCGGGTGATCGGGCATCTTTACGCTGGTAAACCACCTCTCCAGTTCATCAGCTTTATTATTGATGACCTCCTGCATTGGCGATACCTGCGATGCCGGTGTCGGTGTCTGCGATGCCTGTGTCGGTGCCTGCTGTATCGTTTGGGGTGATGTGGCTATCTGCCTTATAAGATAATCGGCAATATCCAAACCGTTCTCCTTCTCCTCATCTGTCGCGATCCTCTCCAGAATATCAGATACAACAATCTTGCAACCATATACCCGCCGGATCTCGGCGGCTCTCCTGCTCCATTGCACAAACGCGGTGGGTCGGGTGGGGAGTTCCTTGCTTAGGTCGGGAAATAGGATCACCGATCTCCCCTTCAGTGCTGAGGATTTGTCAAGGGTTAAACCATTGATGTTGCCGGCTGCAATCCAAATGTATTGCGGCATCATCACGCTTGCAATTACTGCCGTTTTCTCTGACTCCACGATCGCGATTGTACTATCTGGTTGCGATGACAAAAGATGTTCACCAAAATAACACTGTCTCAAATTGAAATCCTGCGGCACCGATCCCGCTCTTTTCAGCTTGTTATGCACCCAGTCAATGGCACCGCTTGCATTGTGTACCCGCTTGCCTGTGGCGGGGTCGTATTGCATGATCTTGCCAGTACGCACCTTCTCATCTATATCAATCTGCCAGAATATAACATTCCCGCTTTTGGTGGATCCTAATTTGTATCTCTCGCATACCTCATCGATTGATTGGTTTAAACCATTGATATTTTCAAACAGATCCCTCAGGAATTGAACAAAATCGCTTTTGGTGCCCAGTGATCTGCTCATATACTCAGCCGGAATCAAACCTGCTGCCTTCGGTGTTGCCTGCATCATCGGTGGTCGGTGCGCGGTGGGTCGTACCGGCACCATCTCGCGCGATGCCTGTGTCGGTGGATTGTCAATGAAATACTGTTTCGGGGTGTAATGATAGCCACACGAATTGGCGTGATTGCACATCCCCACCATCCGGTTAATAGGTTGGTTGGTGTCTCCATCAAGGTATAATGTAAATGAATTGCTCTTTTCACATTTTGGGCACGTTTTCCGGCTATCTTTGCCAGTGTATCGCTGCAAGTATGGCTGTTTATATCTCATTATCAGTGTATTGATTTGGTTTAATATGGTTTAAACCATAGTTTTAAACTTAACCTCAATGTTTGGTTTAGTTTAGTTTAGCCCCCTATATATAGGGGCATACTAAACCATACGGTTAAACCATAGATTAAACCATTGAGTAAATAGTAGTATTTCCTTTTGGCTTCCATTTAATCAACTTCTCATTTTTGAAATACGCAATGAAATCTTTCGCTTTATTGGTACCTATCCCATACGCATTTCTTATGGCACTCACGAAATCGCCACCTCTCATTTCAATCTCATTGGCAAACATCCTCCCCAGTATGTCAGTATGCTGATCGGAATCCCAGTCGGTCGGTTTGACAATTTTCTTTTTGTCGGTTTTCATCCTCAGTGCATCCGCATCACCCTCAGATAATATGTAAGGCAATCCATCCTCAATTCCGAATACTATCGATGCCGGCTCTTTGTCGCGGGTGGCTATTGGTGTGATCTCTGAGTAATCCTCATTTCTCTCAAGCTTGTTCACACCCAGCACCGCCAGTGATTTGTTCATCAGTTCGGTGCCAACGTGACCACGCGCGTTATTGTCTCCCTTGTTCATATGCAGCACGCAGCAAATGTGAATCATCTGTTCAGTGCTCCATTTCATCAGCTTGCTGGTTATCATTGTCGCCTGCTCCTCATCGTTGATCGATGTGATAAGGTCTCGAATCCCATCGATCACCACAAACCCCAGATCGGGTGTGTTGCGGATGATATGCTCAATCACCAACAACCTCTCGGCTGGTGCATAGGGTCGCAACGTATATGCATGGAAATTGGGCAGATCATCGCCCTTGTAATCTTTATCCAGAATCCCATATACTCGCCTTGCACTCATTTTTGAGTAATACTCACTCTGCTCCGTATCAATGTAGACAACAACGCTCTTATCATCCGGTAATTCACCGCGAATCCTGTCGCCTACCTCAATATCTCCCACCATCGCCGCCAGAAGTAAATCAGATGCAAATGTCTTTCGGCTCTTTGCCTTTCCTATTACTGTAGAAATATCACCCAGTGCCAACACCGGCTCACCATCAATCCACAAACAATGTGGTGGCTTCTCGGAATCCGCTTTCAAATCCATTTTTGATGATTGGGCAATCTCTTTCACCACCTCATCAGGTAGCTGCGGGATCGGCATCCCTGCGGGTTGATATGGTGCCATTGGCGGGGCTGTATGCTGTCTCCCCAACTCCTGTTCCAGCTGTGCAATATCTGCCCGCAGAACGTCTGTAAATCCGTTGTTATCTGCCATAGCTGTTGCGGTTTTTTGGTAAATTTTTCTGTCGGGAATTACGCACCTCCAAATAGTATGCCTTGTGACCGGTGACCTCGCAGAAGTCCAGCCCCCAGTAATAAATCAATCTCCTTTTGTTCAATCTTATTACCGAATGTCTCACCCGCTGGCAGCTGTATGCATCACCCAGCATCGCGCATATCATTTTCGTTGTGCAGCTTTTTTTGAGCAACACGCCGTAAACCTGTCTGTCCAGATGATCGCTTGCCGATATTGTGGTTTTTCGGCTTTTATGCTTCTCATTATAAAGATATTTGCTATCTTTGTGCTGCCCCCTTATATTGAATTTTGCGCCCTGCATCGGTTCCCGCCGGTGGGGGCGTTGTTTATTTTCGCTCATTTTATGCCCTCCCTTTTCTACGTGCATTTTCAGCCACTGTGTTTGTGATCTCATCACCTCCGGTGGCATCGTTGCCGATCAGTCTCTTGCTGATCCACTGATCCAGTTCATTCACGTCAAAGAGGATTTTTCGCTCCCCAAACCTGCTAAATGGTATGGTGCCTGCCATTGTGTGTTTGTACATTGTTGATTTTGAAATAGGGTAGCCCTGCTCATTCAGATAAATCAAGGCTTCATCGATATTCATTTTCAACTTACGTGCCGGCTCGGCTGTCGCTTCGGCTTTCATATTTGCCGCAACCTGTTTCAGAAGAACTTCCAGATCATCGCGTTTCAATACAACTAAATTTTCCATCTTGCTATTTTTAAGAATTTGTATATAGCAAAGATAACCTACGGAAAGCTGCTAAATGCATAAAAATCAATACATTACGCGATATTAAAGGATATCGCACTATATCGCGGATATTGAAAATCAGTTAGTTATAATATCGTATCCCTGTTTCGGTATCGGTTAGGTATTGACAAATAAAAAAGGCAATCAAATTAATGATTGCCCTTGTTAATGCATAGAACATCAGTATTATATCTTCTCGAATTGTTCCAGAATTTCATTCATTGAATTTTCATCTGCGGATTGTTCATTTCTTTTTCTGTTTGTGGGCAGCTTCATTTTCTGCCCCTTTATATCCAGAAAATAGTGTTCGACTGTTCTCAGCATCTCGGCATCAGTGCCGCATTTAATCTTTGAGAGTAGATCGCGCAAACATTGCTTGTTTCCCACACACCATTTTATTTTTTTAAATTTCTCTCCCATCAAGGGTGCTCCACCAAAAGCAAAACGGAAATTTTGATAGTCCTCATCTTTTCCGATAAATCCCTTATCCTTCAATTCCGCATATAAGAAACGTTGTTCTTCTCCTCTGAGCAACCGCGTTAATGGTTTCAGCTTGCCGCCTTGCAGACTATCGATCCCAGCTAACAACTTTGACTCATCTCTGCTCACCTCCTCCAGCTGTGATTTGTATCTCTCTATCTCCACCGCTACCCGCCTTGTGTGGTATTCATCATACGTCTCATTACCCAAAACATCAGTACGCAGATTGTATGACATCTTGTGACCATAGCCAAACGCTTCATCTATTTCATTCTCTAAATATGATCTTTTCTTTGCCGCATCATCTTTGATCACCCCCCTCAATCCATTGATGAAGTCCTCAGGATTGTAGAATAGATCACGCTCAGCCATTTTCATTTTTCGCTCGAAATACCCAGCAATCTCATCATCATTCGATGGTACATTTGCGATTATATCGAAGTAGTTAATATCACCCATATCAATTTCTTTTTAATGGTTGTGTCATCCGGTTATCGCGATGCTGTTTATCGTGTTGTACTGCTTCTGTGGGTTCATCAGCTTCGAATTGATCTCACGTCTTTTTTTGGGTGTCGGGTTGTTATATCCGGCTGTGACATTTTTCGCAGTGCTGTGTCCGACCATCTGCTTAACGAATATCTCACTGATATATAGTTCACTTATAAGGTGCGTAACATAGCTGTTGCGCGCGTATGCCGTTGATAGGTTCCCATCCAAGCCCAACTGTGCCGCGATGACCTTCAGTGCGTTATTCAGCGGGATCAATCCCAGATTGATAGCTTTTTTGATTTGGCTCTCATTCTTATCCAGCCGATCAATGCCGTTCAGTATTGGGAATATATAGCCCTCCTGTCGGTCGTTCCCATGCCTGTTGATGATCTCCATCATCGGGGGCAGTAAGGGTGCGTAAATAGGCTGTGGGCTTCCCTTCTTGCCGGTGTCTCTGGTTTTCTTTCTGATAAACTTTATTTCTCCTGTTGCTGAGTCAATATCCCTGTATTGCATCCGGCAAAGATCACCAAAGTTCAAACCATTGCAGTAAAACATAAATACGAAAATATCCCTCGCGAATATCAATGAATGATTGTCGCTCTGAAAATCCTCTATCTTCCAAATGTCCTCTATCGGCAACGCGATGTTTCGTCTGCTTCCCTCTGGTATTTGGTATTTGTTCTCTCCAAAGGGATATTTGTTTCCAGTCAAATACGGATCATCACCCTTGTTATTGATGATCGCTCTGAGGGTTCTCATATAGATCCCAATCGTTGCGTTTTCTATGCCTGTTTCAGCCCAGAAGTTCTCACAATCGTTTAAAAACTTAACCGTTATATCATCGAAGTAAATATCGGCGGTAACGCTCAAAACATTCTTGCCCCTTGTGTTGTACTTCTTATTGATACAATCATCGATGAACAGTTCTTTCGCCGCCTTGCTTCTCAATCCCTTGTAGTGTTTAAACCTCATCAGTGCCTTTATCGTTGATAGGTAAACCCCAGCATTGCCCACCTTGTATGCATCGCTCAGGGTGGCTATCTTTGAGTTAAACGCATCATTTACGGTGGTTATATCCGACCGCCCAAGCTTGCGGTTCAGTGCATCAAAAGAGAAATTTCCCGCCAGTTCTCTGATAATCGGTTTGAGGGTGTCATTAAAATATTTCGTCAGATCATCTTTGAGTTCTTTCAGATGTTTCGCATTTCCATTGGCAAAATCCTTTTCATTTGCATTATCGAACACCTCCCAATCCTTTCCGTTCAGCATCTTTCCAGATGAATAATAAACCCTCTGCCGCCTGTATGTAATGCACCACCTCAGGGGGCAATCACCCTCAGCATCCCTTTTGCGAACATCGCGCATCAGGTATGCTGTTAGTTCATTATTAGAATAGTAAATCTTCATATCAAAATAGTTAAATTGTAAATATCAACCACGCCCAATTTGGAACACACAATGCAACACCGGATCACCATAGAACACGTAAATCACACACAAATATAATGGTAAAAAATGATTAAATGAAAAGTAATGAAAGAAAGTTATCCGCATAAAAGGTTAAAAGCAAGTTATATATAAAATATTGGGATAAAAAAGGAAAATAAAAGAAATGTTAAATCAGGGGTTTCCCAAGCTGAGGGTCGCGAGTTCGAGTCTCGTTTGCCGCTCACACAAATTCAAGCACATATCGGTTTACACCGGTGGGTGCTTTGGCTTTTAGTCTGATAAAGCTTGTTTATAAGATTTCAATTTTCAATGTTCGAATAGGGGAGGTTACATAAAGAATAGCCTACAACCACATGAAAATAATTCGCTGAATCCGATTGAGTCGTAAATCACAAACGTCAAGTGATCCTGATTCGTACCATATCAATTCTTCAATCAATGATGGATATCAATCATTATTTTCTCCGCTCTTTCTTTTAATTATTGATTATATTACGTACTTTTGAAAGAGGTACGCAAACGATATCGATGGCGCAATAATTTTGTCATGAATAGGGGAATATCTTTTCTCTATTTATGTCACAAGTTGTCATTTATCTATTATTTCTTTGCTATCTTTAAGATACTTTCAGTTATTTGACAGTAAGTCCTTTATTCATATTTAATTCAGCTATGGCCAATTCTACATACACAGGCTCTTTCTCTGCCGGAAGCCTGTTTCACAAAGAAACAAATGCACTTCTTCCCTTGCTACGCTCTGTGAACTCCCAGGCCTTATTAAAAAAGGAAATTCAGCAAAATGATTTACTGAAGATCAATTCCGAAAGTTCTCGGAAAAGAACTGTATCGGAAATTGTAAAACGCTTTAATCACACGGAGAATTCTTTTTGGGACTACTATATAAATCGCAACGAAGAAGAACAAAAAATACTCCTTTTCTTCCAATGCTTGAAGGTTTACAGATTAATGTTCGATTTTCATTTCAACGTTACTGTAAAACAGTGGAATTCTTCAACACCCCTGGTAGAGCCATACTTATATCAAATGGAACTCAATGAAATTGCAGGTAGGGATGAAAAGGTCTATAACTGGTCGGATCTGACCAAAGCAAAAGTGATTTCTGTTTATATACGAATACTGAAAGATATTGATATGTTAGATCCTAAAAGTCTTCGGTTAAAATCATTAAGTTCTGACCTACACTTTTTTTCATATTTTATCAAAATTAAAGAAGCATGGTTCTTAGATGCGTGTTTGCTTAACGCTCAAATGAAAAAACAAATAATTGAAAGTGCCTTATGAACATGACTATTGAACAATTATATCATAAAATGGAAGACAAATCCTTTCAGGATACTACCACCGGCACGTTGTTTTATAATGTGTATATATTTCAATATCCTGCTGAAGACGAATACGAGATATGTAAGCAGATAGAAACGTTCAAAACAAGATTAAAAAGACCCAGTAATAATTTAGACATTCTTACACTCAATATCTTCGACGAATTTTGTGCCTTTCTATACAATAAGCCATTTGGCAAAAACCCATCTTTGTTAGAATACCTGAAAAAGAAAGAATTGGATGATCCTAAGGCAGTTAACGATACACTGATACGGAATGCCGAGGATAAGGGCTTTTTTGCATGGATCGATAAACGTATCAGGGAACATTTGAACAAAGCAAATGAACTCACAAAATCATTTGTATATCTTTATGGCTTTGGTCAGATTTACCCTTACTTACGCACAAACACTTTCTTGTCGAATTTTGAACGTTACAATCACGGTGAAGAATACAAGATCATTGTCTTTTATCCCGGGAAAGCAAAAAAAAATAGTTTTAGCCTTTTTGGCATCATGAAAGACCAGCATACCTATCGTTCCATACATTTAATTAACGAGTAATTTTCTTACGCTATAATACCAGAATCATGAGATTAGCTGACATTTATAAAAAACTGATTAATCGTATTATCAATCCGGCTGTTGTGGCTCAGGACAGAACACAGGACACAATTGATATTGAAATTGATGAATATGTGTTTACCGATGAAATTATCAACAGCTTATACAAAGTGCTGCTGGCCATCAAAGACAAGGATAAGGTAAGTAAAACGGGTATTTGGCTCAATGGTTATTATGGTTCCGGGAAATCTCACTTTCTCAAATACGTGCACTATTGTATTGATCCCAGTACAAGAGATAGAGCTTTCGGTCGTCTCATACAGGCCATCATAGACCGTGATTATTTAAAGCACCCGGATAGCAGGATTACAATGAACAATGCTGAAATCAATGAATTGAAAAGATGGTACGACCAGGCCGAGATTGATGACGTGCTTTTTAATGCGCAGGATGTCTCAAAAGCCAACCGCGATAATACAACATTCACCAACATTTTTTTCAAGATGTTCAATCACAGTCGTGGTTACAATGCCTATAACATTCCATTGGCTCTGCTTTTTGAAAAATATCTCGACAACAACGATGCCTTTGAACAGTTTAAGGAAAAGCTGGAAAAGGAGGAGGGATTCGTGTGGGAGAATGATGCTGCCGATGTTGTAAGCAACGAGCTCGACACTGTCCTCAGAGTGGCAAAAAAATGTGTGCCGACTCTCGATACCGAAGCGCTGAAGGCTACTTTGCTAAACCCCGATAGTTACCACATCGACACTCGGAAATTCGCGAATGAGATAAAAAACTTTTTGGCCGCCAAAAACGAAAATTACCGCTTTATTTTCCTGGTCGATGAAGTCTCTCAATTTGTGAATACAAATAGTGAAGTTTTACTTGACTTGCAATCGGTGATTGAAAACCTGAGCCTGACTTGCAACAGGCAAGTATGGGTTACCTGTACAGCCCAGCAAACTATTGATTCGGTTATTGCCGACACCGGTATCACGTCGGGTGATGATCGGTATGGTAAAATTATGGGACGCTTCGAAACGCGCGTCTCCATGGAAAGCACCGATCCGGCATACATTACCCAAAAAAGAATTCTGGAAAAGAAACCTACCGCTGAACTTGAACTGAAAAAAATGTTCCGGGAGAACAAGGATGCTATCCTGAACCAGTTCAACATGGGGCACGAACTGTACAAAAGTTACCGAAACGAGGAGGACTTTCTGCTCTCCTATCCGTTTGTACCCTATCAGTTCAAACTTATTTCGAAAGTCTTCGACGCTTTTCAACAACTCGAATATGTTGTTGTTGAAGTAAAGGACAACGAACGTTCCGTATTAAAAATTACCCATGAAACAGCCAAACAGAATAGTGAACTGGAATTGGGCGCGTTTATCCCTTTCGATGCTTTCTTCAATCAAATGTTTCGGCAAAATCTGATACACAAAGGCTCAAAAGCCATTAATCCCGCCTTGGAACTGAGTTTTGTGAAAAGTGATCTTTTTGCACAACGGGTTGTGAAGCTGTTATTCATGATTTCAAACCTGATGGAAAGTGACCGACTCAATTTCGGTTCTTCGCTCGACAACCTCACATTGCTGATGATGAACAGGATTGATGAAAACAAGCTTCAATTGCGGAATAACATTGAAAGAGTACTTCGCCAGTTAATCGAAAGCAATATTATACGCGAAGAAAACAACAATTACTATTTCTATAACGAAGATGAGGTGGAATTATCGACCCTTATTGCGAATACCACCCCGGGTACCGAATTTATGGCCGACGAAATGAAGGCAATTCTTTTCAGTTGGTTGAAAGTCGATAACAAAGAGCGCTATGCCGGGAACGACTTTAAAGTGATTGCCAATATCGATGGCAAAAATTATCTTGGCAATAACGGAGATATTACAGTCTCTTTCGCAATCACCGACCAGCAGGACGCCACTATCAAAAGCCTGAATAATCCTTCCAATTCGGTCGTATTCTGTTTGAATGAATGGTTCAAAGAAGATATTGATCTAAAACAAGACTTTTTGTGGTATTGCCGGGTCGAAAAGTATATCAAAAGCAATCAGCAATATGCCACTGAAGCGCGCAAGCAATCCATTGATAATTTCAAAAGTCGCAATGCCGATATTTTGGCCAATAAAATAAAACCGGTCATTCAGCGCAGATTTGCAGAATCTCGATTTATTTCGGGAAATACAGTGATAGAACCGAATGAGATTAATGGTGATGGTGCCGAAAGGTATCATCATGTATTGCAACGTCATCTTGAGAATGTGTACAAATATGCCAAGCTGACTCTTGGGATGCCGCTTACGCAGGAAGAGTTGAAACATCGTGCATTTCGTAAGGCTGATCCCAACGATTACAGCGAGGTTCATGAGATGACGGATGCGGAAAATAGGGTGAATGATTTCATTACCTACAATGGTAACGAAGCATTATTATCCGATATTATTGATAAATTCAAAGCAGCTCCCTATGGTTGGAAAGATGTAACCATTATATATATTCTCACTGAGTTGTTCAAACGAAAACTTAGGGTGTTTACCTACCGTAACCAACCTCGTTTTCCGCTTACTGACTTTGTGAACAAGGGATTGATGTCGGCTGAACGACCACTGATAGGCATTACTGCTGTCGAAGGCATTTCCCAGGAATTGATCAACAATGCCATCCAGGCCTGGATGATAATTTTCAACGAGCATATTCCTGCCACGGGTGATGGGAACATGCTTTTTGATAATTTGCTTGAGCGACTCAAAAAGTCGAAAGATGATTGGCAAAAGGTGAAGAATGAATATGAAAGTTTTCCTTTTGTAAAATCTCTCAGTGAGATAACCGATAAGTTGGCTGAGTTGCTGACCATACGTGATCCGAAAAGATTGTTTGAGAATCTGCATAACGATGCGGCTGCCATGGCAAGCTTGATCGACCGGTGCCGGAGTATCAAAGATTTCGCCGATCATTCTATTATCGATTACAACGAAATAAAACGATACTGCGAAAATAACGAAGAGAATTTCCACCAGCTCGACAAGGAAAGCAGTGAAAAGGTGAAACTGATCAAGGAGTTTTTCCATTCCGAAGATCCATCTAACGATTTCAGGACATACAAAAAAATGCACAAAGAGCTGAAAGATGCCGTAACATCCAAAATTAAAATGCTCAAAGAGGAAACCAGATTGCTGTACGAAAATATTTTCGATCAGTTGAACTCGCTCGCCAATGAAAACAATTTAGCTCCGTCCATTTATGCCAATCGTGAGTATAAATTAAAGCAAATTACCGGCTTAAATTCCATCACGGCACTTCAGCTTATTTTATCTCGTGCAGATGGTTTTTTTGACGATGAAAGGTCAAAAATTCTGTTGGAAGCCCATAAAATGGAACAGGAGCGTAAGCAAAGAGAACAGGAAAAGAAACGCCGGGAAGATATCGCAAGAGGCAGAGTTCCGAAAACTCCCGATCCTGATATAGCTGCTTCACCACCTGTCAACTATGTACTGCCAAAACCGAATAAAATCCTTTCTACTGAAACGGAAGTGGAAGATTATATTGACGACATTCGCAAAAAAATGCTCGAGATGATCAATAACAACCAAAAAATTCTGATTAAGTAAGCAGAGGCAATAAAAAAGCCCGATAAAAGTCGGGCTTATTTCTTCAGGGAGGACTGGAATGAAAACTCCTAACGGATATATTTTTCAATCGCTGCCTCCCGTCTTATGTCGTTTTTATCTATAACCTGTGACAAAGATAATACATTTTTTCATGTTATGAACGATTCTTGTAAATATTTTTTCAATAAATCCATGGAGCTTCTGCATAGAAAATCCTTTGATACTTATCGTGTTAACCTTCACAACCCTTATACGATCTTTGTTGAATTGTATAAAAGTATTGATAAATTCAACAAAAAAAGGATCAAGAACTTTGACCCTACAATAACCTCAATCGTTCAGGAAGCTACTGGTTTTCTCCAGAATTGCTATTTAGATTGCGTTTTTTCTTTTGATACTTTTGGAAAAAAACAGGCCGTTACAATACTTGATAATACAACTAAGTCTGATAAGGATGGTAAGAAAAATCGAACTTTGTCCTTGTTATGTAAATCAATTGAAGTTGAAAATATAGAGTTTAAAAAAAATCTCTTTGTTAAAATTAAATCATTGCTTGTAACTGACGATAAAGCAAACTTTGAACAAATTGATTTATACACTTCATGGTTAGTAACTCAATTGATACACCAAGGTTATTCTCGTAAATTCATTCTTGATAGAATACGTAAAAGCAAAACATTCTTAGATAATAATAGTACTATTGAAATTGTTTTTTCAAAATTAAATACTGTATTTGATAACAATAGAGATGATTATGAAGCAATTTTCAAAATCAAACCTAATTCGGCAGACACTTTACTAATAGCTTCAAATCAAATAAACGAACTTGATACCTTTCCTAAAGAATTTGAAAATAAAAGATATATTAGTGAGCGTTTTAAAGAAAGGTCGGAAGGAGAGAAGTATTTATCCGTTATAATAAATAGTCTTGACTTCTGGTCAGCATTAAGAACTACGTATTTATTGGTGACAGAGACAGTTGAAATAAACTGCCTTCATGATATTGATAATAAAATAACACTTGACAAACAAGCTTTGATTATCCATTGTAGTTCACGAAGCTACAGGATGGAGTCAATTGAAGAGAATTTAGATGGTTTCTATGATTATCAGGAATCTGACTTTGTGCGATTTGTTGAAAATTTTAAAGCATTAAACGGAAGAAGTAACGTAGCTTACGAAAAAATAAGATCAGCGATAAGATTTTATAAATTAGGGAACGATTCCCAAGAAATTGAGCATAAAATTTTGAATTATTGGATTGGGTTCGAACAATTATTTTCAGCTATTGACACCGAAGAAGATTCTATAAATCGCATGAAATCATTTTTCATTGCTATCAATGCTGTGTATTATTGGCAACGCAGAACAACCTATCTTCTAAACAGAGCGGGTGTAAATTATAGTTTTGAGAATTTTACAAATTCTCAACTTCCTGTTGATCCTCATCCCAACCCTCAGATTCAACACAGATTAGAAAAGTATGTCGTATTGCTAAATGATAAAAAAGAGCTAAGAGGTTCCATTGAAAAACATATTAAAAGGTTAAATCAACATTTAACACGCATTTACCGTGTTCGCAATGAGTTGGTTCACGAAGGTAGAACATCTGTCGATTTGTTCCTTATTGCTGGTCATTTAAGACACTATTTACTCTTTTCTATCGAACAAATAACCAATGAATTAATAGAAAATCAAACCCTCGGATGTTTAGATGATGTGTTTGTCTATTTCGAGAACATTCTGGAACGAATTAAGGATGCAAACAACATTAAAGAAATTTTTGAAATCAAGAAATATACTGGTTACATGGAATAAATTCTAATTCTTGTAACTAAATACTCGTAACTCGAAATAAATTATATGAACACTTCCGCGCTTAAACGTTTTGCCCAACAGGCTCGCAACATACTTATTTCAGGGGTAGGTAAACAACTTATCTATTGGGGATACGATCCCGATGCAAAACAATTTACCATTGAACCTCAGCAAGTCTTTGGTGGGTTGCTTTTTGGCGATAGAATGATCGACGACCCCTCGGTGTACCCCAAATGGCTGGCACTCAAAAAAGCTGTGACTGTCAAAGGCGTAAATCAGGTGGTGGAAGAAGCTGCTTATACCTGGTTCAACCGACTGATGGCCATTCGTATTTTGGCAAAGAACAACTACATCGTGCCGCAGTTGGAATATACCGGTACTGCTACCCGTACGCCTGCAATTGTGCAGAATGCCAAAAGAGGCATAACACCCTTGCTGGATGACGTGCAGCGTAAGATACTTGTTCGTTTACTCGACGACGACCGCCTCGAAACAGAACAATTTACGCTGCTTATTACGGCTTATTGCCATCAGAACAAGTTGCTGCAACGCGTTTTCGGGCGCCTCGACGATTACACCGAGTTGCTGTTGCCCGCTGATATACTTGCTGTCAATGGCTTTATCGATCTGTTAAACACTACCGATGCGATTACCGACGACGACTACCGGCAGGTGGAGCTGATTGGTTGGCTTTATCAGTTTTACATTTCGGAGAAAAAAGACGAAGTATTCAAGAAGTTCAAGAAAAAGAAAAAAGCAGAGGCAGAAGATATTCCGGCAGCTACACAGATTTTCACACCCAACTGGATCGTGAAATACATGGTGCAAAACACCGTCGGTCGTCTGTGGCTCGACCTCAACCCCGACTCTCCTGTCCGCGAAACGATGAAATATCTGGTCGAACCAGAGACTAAAGGCTCCTCATCAATCGGGGAGGCTGGCGAAGGGGTTCCCTTAATTTCAGAGGTCGCACAACTGAAGCTCCTCGACCCCGCCTGTGGTTCCGGCCACATTCTGGTGGAAGGTTTCGACCTGCTCTATGCCATGTATCGCGAAGAGGGTTATACGGCTGGAGAATCGGTACGCTCAATATTTGTGAACAATCTTTTTGGCCTTGACATTGACCAGCGTGCTACCCAGCTTTCAAATTTTGCTCTTTTACTGAAAGCTGCTGCAAAAGATCGAACCATATTGGACCGTGACCTGCTGCCGCATGTCTATGCCATGCCCGAAAAGGAGGTTTTAACCCGTGAGGAGGTGCTCGAATTTCTGGGCAATGCCAATGCCGCTCATGTCGATGCGCTTTACAGCTCTTTGGAATTGATGCAGCAAAGCCAAAACCTGGGTTCAATCATGAAATTCTCATTCTCAGATGTTGCACGGGATGCTATTATCAAACAAACTGCTGCATGGAAATCGAATTCCGAACTTGATCTTGTGCAGCAAGACCTATGGAAACGGCTTACACCTTACTTGCAAGTGCTGCAGGTGTTGACGGCAAAATACGAAGCAGTGGCTGCCAATCCGCCGTATATGGGAGGGGGGAATATGAATGATAACCTCAAAGAGTACGTAAACACCGAATATCCCAAAAGCAAATCCGACCTTTTCTCCGTATTTATGGAGGTGTGTATGAATTTTTGTCAACCTGCTGCACGTATGGGTATGATTAATATGCATTCGTGGATGTTTCTGTCTTCCTTCGAAGCCCTGCGTAAATTCATAATTGAATCGTATTATGTTGAAAACATGTTGCATTTAGGGCCACGTACATTTGATGAACTAAGTGGTGAAGTAGTGCAGAATACGGCTTTTGTATTACAAAACAATAAATCAGTAAAAAATGGAATATATTTTCGATTAGTTGATGGAGGAAATAGTACGGCAAAACAACAAATGTTCTTGAAGGGTGAAAATTGTTACCCCCATATCTCCCAAGCCAACTTCGAAAAAATACCAGGTAGCCCAATTGCGTACTGGGTGAGTGAGAGGATAACTAATGTTTTTAGTGAAAAGAAAAGTGTTAAATTTATAGCTGATGCAAAACAAGGGATAGCAACAGGTAATAATGAATTATTTTTAAGGTTTTGGAATGAAGTTAACTTTAAGAATATCTCACTCGATACTTCTTCTAATAAATGGTATCCTTATCGAAAAGGTGGTACTAATAGAAAATGGTATGGTAACTTTGAGCTTATAGTGAATTATGAAAACAATGGCTATGGTATCAAAAATAATAGGGATAAAGATGGAAATCTTAGATCAAGACCCCAAAATCTTGAATTTATATTTAAAAAAGGATTAACATGGTCTTTAACAAATTCAAGTTTTTTTAGCATGCGTTTTGCGCCTGAAAACTCCTTATTTGATGTTAATGGAATGACTTTATTCCCTAAAAATGAAGGAATACTATTTTATTTAATTGGCTTATTTAATTCAAAGGTTAGTAATTATTTTTTGAAAATAATTAATCCTACGATGACTTTCCAATCAGGAAATATTGAGGATGTTCCTTTTATTTTCAAAAAAACAAACACATTTCAACAAGAATTTAATGTTTCAATTTCCAAATCCGACTGGGATTCCCGCGAGACCTCTTGGGATTTTGAAACACACCCATTAATCAAAGCAGAAGAACCCACCTTACAATCGGCTTATCAGGCATGGGAAACCCAGGGGACGCAGGATTTTTATCAACTGCATGCCAACGAGGTGGAGCTGAACCGCATTTTTATTGATATCTACGGCTTGCAGGACGAACTGACCCCCGAAGTAAAACTAAAGGACATTACCATTTTGCAGGAGGAGTTGGATACAAAAGCTTTTGGCGAAGCTACCGAGCCTGTCGGTACACTGCCCATAAAGCAGGATGTGGTGATGCGTCAGCTCATCTCTTACCTGATGGGCTGCCTGATGGGGCGCTACAGGTTGGATAAGCCGGGCCTGCACATTGCACACCCTAATCCCACGGCCGAAGAAACGAGTGCTTATACCTACAACAATCACATCTTATCAATAGACGATGACGGCATTATTCCGCTCATGGACAGCTCATGCAGCTTTGCCGATAATGCCCTGATCCGCCTCAAACACCTGCTCGAAGTGCAATGGGGTGACGATAAACACCTGGTAGAAACCATCAACTTCATGGAAGCTGCACTGGGTAAAGATATGGAATCCTATTTGGTAAAAGACTTCTGGAAAGATCATTGCTCACGCTACCAGAAACGCCCTATCTACTGGCTCTTTGCTTCACCTAAAGGTGCATTTCAGGTGATTACCTACATGCACCGCATGAACAAATACACCGTCGATAAAATCCGCAGTAAATACCTGCTGGTTCATATCCGTAACTTAGAAAACCAACTTAGCGTGCTGCAAGCTGACAATGCCTCGCTCAATCGCGAACAGTCCAAACGAATGGATAAAGTCAGATCCGATCTGGACGAATGCCGGGCCTACGACCTTTTACTGAAAGACGTAGCTGATCACCAGATTGAATTCGACCTCGACGATGGTGTGATAGTGAACTATGCAAAATTTGCTGGAGTGGTTACACCCATTAAGTAAAATAATGAATCCGGTTTTATTGTCACAAATAAATGCTTAATTTGTGACAAGCTGGGTAAAAAAAGCAATAGCTGATTACAGATAACTGTAAGAAATTAGTTACTTATTGCAACAACTGAATAAATGTCGCAATTATTTACTATATTTGCGACGTAATTAAGCAAATAAACAAATGGATAGCCTTGATGATAAAATACTTACAAAAATTAAAAAAGCGAAGAGGGGTTCGCTCTTTTTCACCGAGGATTTCCTGAACTTTGGTTCAGCAAAAGCGGTGGCAAAAACCCTGGAGAGATTGACTGTAAAAGGTGAAATTTCAAGGGTAGCTCGTGGCATTTATGCTCGCCCGGCTCACGATCCTTTGTTAGGTGAATTAAAACCAAGTACCGAAGCGATTGCCAATGCTATTCGCAAACGGGACAAAGCCCGCATTATGCCTACCGGTGTATTGGCAATGAATGCATTGGGGCTTTCCTCTCAGGTACCCATGAATGTGGTTTACCTTACCGATGGTGCTGCTCGTAAAATTGACTTGGGTAAACGCAAAATTCTTTTCAAAAAATCATCACCTAAAAATCTTTCAGCCATTGGTAAAATTAGTGGGCTGGTTATTCAGGCATTAAAAGAAATTGGAAAAGGCAATGTTACCGAAAACGAAATACAGCTGATACTTAAGCAACTGGAAAAAGAAGTGCCTTACAGGTTAGAGCACGATATACGTTTGGCTCCCGAATGGATAAGAATAATCATGCGCAAAGCATTAAAACCGAAAACGGATGAATAAGTGGCTCGCTATTGCTGATGAAACGAAAAGGAATGCATACATTCAAATTGCTGAAAAATCAGGTATGTCTGCATTTGCCGTTGAGAAAGACTGGTGGGTGGTACAAACCTTATCGGTCATATTCGGGATGGAAGTTGGGAAACACCTTATTTTCAAGGGTGGAACGTCGCTGAGCAAGGCATGGAAATTGATCGAGCGATTTTCAGAGGACATTGATCTGGCCATTGACAGGGATTTCTTTGGGTATGATGATGAGTTGACAAAGAAAGAAAGAGGGAGATTGCGTAGAGCATCCGGCATCTATGTGGATACTGTTTTCTTCAATGAGTTGAAGTCTGGATTTGAAACCAATGGCTTCAACGACTTGAGAATGGAACTGGTACAAGAGATAGAAAGCGATAAAGACCGTACCATTCATATTTTCTATCCCAATGTAATCCCTTCGCCAGGATACGTGCAACCGAAGATACAACTGGAAATCGGATGTCGTTCGTTGCGTGAACCGTTTACCATGCAGCCTATCGCTTCATTGGTCGATGAAAACTATCCCGATAGTGAATTTGCCAGGGAAGCGGTCAATGTGCCAACTGTTAATCCTGAACGGACTTTTTTAGAGAAAATATTTCTGCTGCATGAAGAATTTCAACGTCCCGCCGAAAAAATGAGAGTGGATAGGCTTAGTCGTCATCTATACGATGTATACAAACTCTCGGGGAAAGATTTTGCGGAAAAAGCATTAAGCAACAAGGAATTGTACCAGACAATTGTTGATCACCGTTATAAGTTTAATCGCATTGGGCATATAAATTATAATCTGCACCAGCCCCAGACCATTAATATGTTGCCGCCACCACAGGTGATGGAAGCATGGAAAGCAGATTATGCAACCATGGTGGAACAAATGATTTATGAGACAAATCCCCCGACATTCAACGAGCTAATAAGCGGACTAACAAGATTGAAAGAAAAAATAAATTCAATGAAATGGAAATTTGAAATTGAATTTCCAAATCCAATAATTCCTGATTAGAATTGACATTGATTCAAATCTTCAAAGCGTATTCCATGTTACAAGATAAAATTATCAGTTATTTCCAACGCAACCCGAAATTGAAAGTCCTTTTCTTCTTTGATCCTGACGGTACGAACCTGTCTGAGGTGAAGGAGTTGATGCTCGATGATGTTCGGGTGAAGTATTTTCAGCACGATTGGTTCAATGCCAAACTGGAACTGAATGCCTTGCAGGACAATGAAAAAGTGTTTTTTTACCTGCTCATGGCCTCGCCCCAAAGTCAAACGGATTTCGAAAACTTTCCTCTGTTGGGTTTGCTTAAAGCCAACAAGGAACTGAAGATGGATGATGTGGCTGGTTTTATGGAGGAGTATCACTTGCAGCCTCATCAGTTGGGTTTGGTAAGACGATACATGGAAGAATTGAAATTACACAAGACTCAAAACGTATTGAAACCCTTTCTCAATGCTGCTGGCTTCGACGAAAGGAATGTGCAACAGGGTCTGTTTTGTTCTTTCCTCGACTTTGGCAAAATGGAAGACTGGGACACCATTTTTGTCCGGTTACTCTCTTACACTCTCCCCAACAAGGAGAGTGAGTTGAAACGCTTTTTGAAGAAAACATCTGATCTCGGTTTGTTGGATGTGCTGAACAATAAGGTTCGTCAACATTTCGATTGTACCCTCTCGTCTGCTGATTCTTCCGAAATAATTGATCTGGTTAAAAGACTCAAATACAACTCCATTGTTCAGGGTCTGGTTACTAAAGAGGCTGATCCTTACAAGGCTTTGAAAGTGAACAACGCCGACTGTCTGGAAGCAATGAACCGCCTACGCGAGATGGGTTTTAATCACCCTACCATGGGCACTCCTTTTGCAGGGGCATGGGAACTGAATGGATCGGCCATACTTGAGTCTAAACTGATCGATTTATATGGATTGGACGCCGAATATATCTATCAAACCGATGCTCTGAAATGGGAGATGATCAAAAGAGTGCTCTTTCAGCCACCGGGTAACTGGTCGGAAGCCGAAAAAAAACTGGAACAAATCTCTGTTCAGACTCAGGATGAGGGTGTGTTGAAAAATACACTGTCATTCTTACGCTATTCTATTGGGGTGCTAAGTAAAATAAACAAGGTCTCAAGCTTTATCCTGGATAGACCCGAGGATTATCTGAAACGGTATACCGAAGAATTTTTTCTGATTGATTATTATTACCGCAAGGGTGTGTTGTTCTTACGCAATTTGGAAATGGGAGAAACGCCCATTGAAGGAGAATTGGAAAAATTAAAACAGAAAATCGAAAATCAATATGCTCGATTTACCTATACGCTCAATCATGAGTGGCTTGCCTGTTTGAGTGCTGTAGGCTACGACTATAAAAAAATTCAGGCTCAGAAACAATATGATTTTTTTCAAAACTATGTTTCTCCGCTCAAACAAAAAGTCGCTGTCATCATCAGCGATGCGCTGCGTTACGAAGTGGCGCATGAACTGGTCAATGAACTGCATAAGGACGATAAGAATGTTTCTGAATTATCTTTTCAATTGGCTTCAATCCCATCCGAAACCTCTTTCGGCATGGCAAACCTTTTACCGGGTAAAAGTTATGTGTATGATGGGGAAATAACTATTGATGGGGAAAAAACAATGAGCTCCAACCGGGATAAAATTCTCAAGAAGCATTCCCCAACCTATCAGGCGGTTAGTTTTGAAAATATCCTTAACGGAACAAAATCATCGAACAGGGAATTGTTTAAAGCCGAAGTGGTCTATATCTATCATGATACAATCGACAAGGAAGGTCACAGCGGTAACGAACGGAAAACATTCAACGCCTCACAGGAAGCAATTGCCGAACTTACCAGGATGGTGAAAAATATTCAGGGCGGATTCAATGTGAATAAGGTCATTGTCACTTCCGACCATGGTTTTATTTACAATGACACCGATATGGATGAAGCGGACAAGAACCAAATGGGGGATTGCACGATGACCGAAGCAAGTGCCAGGCATTACATCACCAACGAAGATCCTGATATATCAATAGGTCATAAAATTTCATTGTTCAAAACGACGAAGTATCAGGAGGCATTTCAGGTGATTATTCCCGATTCGGTGAACCGTTTCAAAAAGCCCGGATCACGCTATCGCTTCACACACGGGGGAGGAAGCTTACAGGAATTAGTTGTGCCGGTGATTGTCAGCTCTCGCAAAGAGGAAAAAATTCAACGGAAAGTGAACACGATGTTGTTGAGCCGTAATTTATCCGTGGTCTCAAACAATCTCAAAATTCAATTGGTACAGGAGAATCCGTTGTCGGCGAAGGAAAAAGAAAGAACGGTTGTGATCGCTATTTACAGCAACGATGAGGTGGTTTCCAACAAAGTTCAATTGCTGCTCAATTCTACCAATGAGCTGCCCTCTGAGCGTATTTTTACCGTTTCTTTGTCTCTCAATACCAAAGTGGCTGAAACTTTGCTCAAATTGAAAATATACGATAAAGATGATCTGCTCAATCCGTTGATGGAGGAAATTGTAAAAAATAATACCTTAATTGAAAGGGATTTCTGATATGGTACTAAAAGAAAAGATTCTCACTCACTTCGAGGGAAAAGTGGTGCGTAAAGACTTGGCTACAATCGTTAAAGGCAATTTACCGGTCCCTACTTATGTGATTGAATATTTACTGGCTCAATATTGTGCATCGGACGATGAACAACTCATCGCCGATGGCATTGAAAGTGTAAAGGATATTATTCGCAATAATTATGTGCACAGGGCCGATGCCGAGAAAATTAAAGGTCGTATCAGGCATCACGGCCGTTTCAGGATCATCGACAAGGTGAAAGTACAACTGAACGACAAACTGTTAAACCAGTATGAGGCTGACTTTGAAAATCTGGGTATCAAAAATATTCCTATCAGCGATGCTGATGTACAACGAAATCCCAAATTTCTGAGTGGAAACGGCGTGTGGAGTATATTGACTCTGCTCTACGACCATGCTGACACTGCAAAATTAAGATGGGGGATTGAAGACATAAAACCCATTCAGATTTCAGCGGTCAACATCGATGAGTTCATCGATAATCGCCGGCATTTCAGTACCGACGAATGGATTGATCTACTGGTTCATTCTATCGGTCTGAAACCCGAAATACTGAACAGAAGGGGCAAGTTTATTCAGTTGTCACGTCTGCTGCCTCATATCGAGAATAATTACAACTTCATGGAGTTGGGCCCCAAGGGAACGGGTAAAACACACATTTTTCAAGAACTTTCTCCTAACGGGGTGTTGGTTTCGGGGGGGGATGTGACCTCAGCTCGCCTCTTTGTAAAACATTCCGGGAACAAGGAAATCCTTGGCTTAATCGGCTATTGGGATGTAGTTACCTGGGACGAATACGAACACCAGCCGGGTAAGAAAATCGATCCAACAATGATTGAGACCATGCAAAATTATCTGGCCAATAAATCATTCAACAGGGGTGGTGCTACACATGAAGCTACCGCTTCCATGGCTTTTATTGGCAATACGAAACACACGGTTCCTTACATGCTCAAGAATACGCATCTATTCGAATCAATACCCGATGCATTCATCAAAGGAGCTTTTCTCGATCGTATTCACTATTACAGCCCGGGGTGGGAGGTACGGGTACTCAAAAAAACATGGTTTAGCGACGGATTTGGTTTTATTTCGGACTATTTAGCAGAATTGTTGCACGAGCTGCGTAAACAGGACTTCTCTCCGTTGATGAATCAATATGTAAAATTTGACAACTCTCTTTCCGAACGCGATCACAACGCGATTCGTAAAACATTTTCAGGTTTGATGAAACTCATTTATCCCGATAAGAATATCACAAAGGAAGAAGCGTTGGAGTTAATCGATTTTGCAGTGGAAGGGCGTAAACGGGTAAAAGATCAACTTTATATTATTGACGAGACATTCCGGGCAGAACCTGCACTTTTCAGTTATACTGTCATTCCCGATGGGGAGGTTGTGTCCGTTGAAACGCTTGAACGTTTAGCCAGTCAGGGGTTATTTCAACCTCTTAAACCTGAATCTGAAGATGATGCTGATACTGATGTAGAAGATAAAAATGCTGTTAATGAACAGGAAGTAAAAACAAAGCGGCCAAGAATTCAACCCTCACCTCAGGTTAAAAATATTACGGTTCGCGAAAATCAATCTGGTATCTCATACCAGATGTTATTTGGCGATTATGTCAAAGGTGCTACTCAAATAACCATTGAAGATGCATACATCCGATTTCCTTATCAAATCAAGAATCTGATTGAATTTTTAAGTTTGATCGCGCAGCAGAAAGAAATTGATGCCGATGTTAAAGTGAATCTTGTGACATGGAACACCGATGAGTATATTCCGGATTCAATAGATGCTTTCGATGAAATAAAGGAATCGGTTGCCGAGATTGGTATTGACTTCAACTACGAATTCAAGAATATCCACGACCGTAAAATCTCCACCGATACTGGCTGGGATATTATGCTGGGTAGAGGGTTGGATATTTTCGAGCCTCGCAAAGGCTACTCGATTGAGGAGTTCTTGCAGGAACACCGTAAGTGCAAAGCTTTTTCAATTACCTATGTCAAAAATAACAGTTAAATATTTTCATCATCGATAATCTGCTTATCTGGCTGATCGCCTTGTTTTGGCTGATCCGGATAAATCCCTATCGCAGCGGTTAACCCCAATTGAAAATCTGGGATTCTCTTATTGCAATTAGCCTATTTGTTTGTTCCGGAAAATAATGAATAGCAAAGTTCTTTTTAAAAACACCTGTTTTTACGGGTACACCTGTTTTAGGCTACATTGTAAACTTCTGTCGCCAGACTCATGTCAAGAGGCCATCTCTTTGTTTATTATGAGACGGCCTCCCGGACTACAAGATTTTATACCTCATAACCAATTACTACCGGGCCAATTTTGAAGTCCTGTATCCGGCTTCTGCCGGCATCTTTCTTTCTAAATTTGGTTCATTTTGGTAATTTCCAGTGCCCTATGCAATTTGTCGGGAAACCATTACTCATCGGACATCTTGGTAAGGTATTGAGCTACTTTTATCTTCTTTCAAATCGTTCAGCACCTTTGCTATTTGTGTTTCTGGTTTTATTGAAATGCCAGTACGTTCGTTTTTTTGTATTTTTTCGTTAGAAAGAATAGGATCAATATTTAGAAGCCTTGTTGCATTGGCTGTTGATGATGCTTCTCCGTTATATTCTGTATACGCGACATACACATAACTATTATCTTCAGAAGCCGAAACCAATACAATCATATCTTTTTCCGGTGAAATCAATCCTGCACTCAATGCACCAGTTTGTGCCACGGGGATATATCTTTCTAACAAGAAATCAGCTATTACACTCGTGATATTAGACAAAGTCTCAAATAGGAACATCGACATTTTCAACTTGCTGTTTTCAAAAGAGTATCCATAAATTACATTCGAATTGTCAATTCTTTTCTGAACGGCAAAACCATTCTCCAGATTAATAAACTGTTCACCGGACCCTACTTTCGCTTTTACAGTTGCGTAATCTTCACCAAAACCTAAATATGGTTCAGGTAAATAATTGATTATTGTTTTAACTTCAACATTAGCCGTTGCAGTTTCATTCAATGAAGTAACTAAAATTGATGTTTTACCCCTGACATTTCCCTCTACTACTCCGTCGTCCGAAACTGAAGCAATTAGCGGATTTTGAGATTTAAAAGTCAATTCTCCGGGGTTGTGCTCAACGATCAACTCTTCTGTATTTTCACGGAACAATACCAGTTCGTTGTTTTTAATACTTAACGGAGGCTTACTATCTTCCTTTGAACAACTAAGAATGAAAAGTAACACAATTAATAATAAATAAATCTTTTTCATTTTGACTTTTTTTAGTGATATCTATGAGTAAACATCAAAGATATTTTACAATATTGACAGGTTTTGTCAAAATGAAAAAAATATAAATACTTTACAGGCTTGATGGATCAATCGCGTAGATTTAATGCTAAATAATGCCATAAAATTAGAATTAGCAAAATCTTATTTTAAAGAAATTGATGAATATTGACAACTTGTGTCATCCGTCTAATTAATTTTCTCTGCACACGGAGACAATCTACTCCTCTGTAAAATTCTCTGTAATGTGGAGACAATTCCTAAGATCCTTGTCAGACCATCCGGAGCAAATAGTTTGTATACGGTTATCAGATAGCCTGATGATGATTTGTTGTTTTATAAAATGTCCAGTTTATCTACATATAAACTGGACATATTTATGTCGTTTCCCCTCATCATGAAGTCTGTAAATAGCAGAATTCAATATACATACAATCGATTTGTTTAGTAAGAATAGGTTTTCACCTATACCGACTTTACTGTGGAGGTGATTCAAAAAAAGCGGTCATTAAATCTTCAACCATAGACAGCTGTATTTATTGACCTTACGGCTGGCTCTGCTGATTGTCCTGGTTGAGGATCAACTTCATTTCTTTTTCCACGGTCGGATAACCTCTCTTTTGCCTCATTTCATTTTCGGCTTTCAGATTTCTCTGCTCATCTTCATCTCCATTTTGTGCTGCTTTCATGGTGTTTAGCCACATGATTGCGCTGAATTTGTCCATTGAATACATCTTTGTTATTATTAAGGTGTTTTTTTATCTGTATTAATGGATTCGAACTATTTGAGTCACATTTTCTTTTCCTCATCATCGATAATCTGCTTATCTTGCTGATCGTCTTGGTTAGGTTGATCAGGGTCGATTCCTTTAGCTTTTGCCATAGCCCTGAGCATTAAATCCATTTTTGTTAAAGTGTTCCGTTTGTCCATTTTTCATATATTATTAATTGTTTCAAACTTCTACTGTCTCAATACCTTTGCCGAAAGAAGCCAACTGTTTCAACCTGACAATACTCATCGGATCTGCTCTCACCGCGTTGATGGTCTCTTTATCTGCAGGAATCAGCGATCTCGACTCAATGAACAGATAATACCCCTTGTCGTAAACGATGATAAATGATATGCGGTTGTCTTTCAGAGTTTTGATTTCAACACCTTCCTTGATAAGCAGTTCGATGGAATTGAACTCTCCGTAACCCTGTCTGAATGTCTGGGCATCAAAATCTACCAGGATATGGATGCCTATTTTCTTTTCGTTGGCACGATGGATCGACAATATCGCATCAGCGATCTCCCGATGAAACAGGGGCATCGAAACGAAAAGCTCTTTTTTTGTTGATTTGATGATATTTGCTAAATCATTTTGTGTAAGTGATTCAAAGTATTTCATGTAATTTTTTTAATTGTTATTATTGTCGGAAGAGCTGCATTATGAAAAGTCCTTATTTTAAGTTCTCCCCGATTATTCATTCAATCCTCATCTTTTCCCAGATCACACATGAAATCATTCCACATGCTGTTTTGATCTTTATCCGAATCTGCCATCCTGAACCGTACCGTATGGTCTGAGATCACATCAAATTTCTTTTTCATGTCCATCTTTTTCGATGAAACCTTGTGTCTGAGTCCAAGTGTATCGGCATCAGCAAAATTTTCCAGGTCAGCACCCAGATAAATGAACTGCCATTTTTCACTTTCTTCGAGCTTCTGGATCATCTGCTTTACTTTTCTGGTTTCATATTCTCTCGACGCGTTTTCCTGACCGTCGGTGATGATGACCATCATCACCATCGATGCCATATGTTCTCTTTTGGAATATTTGGCTTGATTCTCGATATCGGTGATTGCATTCCCTATGGTATCATACAAAGCCGTGAGACCACCGGGAGCATAATCCCCGCTGGTCAATGGCCGAATCTTTTCAATGGGCAGATCATTCAGAATCCGACTCCAGTAACTGTTAAACTTGTACAGAGAGACGGTGATCTTACCCTGGTGCTGTAATTTCTGTTGTTCGATGAAATTGTTGAATCCGCCTATCACATCAGATTCCGTTCCCTGCATGGATCCGCTTTCGTCAATCACGAAAATGATTTTCAAATAATTCTCTTTCATATCTTTGCTGTTCTAAATGTTTGTGCAGCAAATGTATGTTTATTAACCACCGAGCGGGGAGTTTCACAAGCCTTGTGATCCGGAGGGTTGCTCCTGGATGACCAGCTCCCTGTCAAGAGTGATTTTCTTGGGTGTACCCCGCTCTCCTGTGATGTGGTAGTTTTCCGCAATCTCTTTCGATACGTTTCTCAGGAATGCGATTCTTATCAGGGAACATTTCTCATTTACCGAGTTGTCGTACGGGTCGGTCATTCGTATGATACTTTCCCTGGCTTTATCAGGACTCTCACGAAGTGTGATGTTTTTGTATAAGTTCATCAGCTCTGCCCGGTAGGAGGGCAACTCTTTGAAAAGGATGCCTTCCGGGTGTTTCAGGAACAACAGGTAGAGGGCTTTCGACAATGGACTCATCTTCACCTCTTTCATTTCATAATCCATCAGGTAGATCTTGTAATCTTGTGTGATTCTCATGCGACTCAGTTTGCGGGTTGTTTTTTGTAGCTCTTCAAGGAATTCAATCAGTTTCGACAGGTATCCCGCTTCTTGCAACTTATTGATACTTTCCATGAGATCTCCTGGAACTTTGAATGCAATCCTGTCGAAATTTGCGTCTGCAAGGTCATTTCCATATTCTTCTCCCGCTTCTTCAGAAAATATGCCGGAGATAGTATCATCCCCCATGCTGAACATGATGTTGGAATCTTGCTCCTCAAGGATTTCATGCTTTTTTCTTATCCATTCTATTTTTTCGAGAATTGCATCAATCTGTTTGGACAGATGTTCAAGGGTGATCTCACCCGAAGAGGATTCGAGTTCAAAACCATGCCCCTCATCTTCCGTTTGATAGATGTAGACAAATGCCGGTCTATCGGTAATGATGTCGTATTGCTTTTTGATTTGGTGAGTAAGCTCCCTTAGATCAGCATCAGCGTAATTGCCTATGTAAGGGTGATTGTAAGACATCATACTCTGAAAACCCTTATCCAGGAGTAGCTTTGGCAGATAAATAAATGTTATCCCGGCCTCTTTCCTGAATCGATTGTGAATGAATGAATAATTTTTAGCGATAGCCTGGTTAAATGGATCATCGTCACCGGATGTAAGGTAAATGATCGCTTCTGATTCGTATGGATGCATAGTGTAATTAGATTAAGAAGCTATAAAGTTAGGATAATTTTGTTTCTAACCGGTGGAAATCCTCATTTGATTACTTCACAAGCCTTGTGAAAGTTGATGGGATGATCCACTATAAGATACTTTTGTCGTAAATATTTCGTACCCTTTAAAATTAAGAATGATGGTAAAGTATTGTTTTAATTACAGCGATTTTGTGACTGCAATGAAACTTGTCAAACAGATTGGGAAACCTCTAGGGAAACCATTATCGAAAAAAACTCGTGTTGCGATAACCAAGGAAAATGAAAAACTGTGTTCGTTAAAAGTATCTGCATTGAATCAGTTAATTGATGCAGAGATCACAGGAAATGGGACCATTGAAATCTCAATTATTCTTCTGTTGAAAATATTATCAACCTACAAAGGATCAAAAATTTTCACAATCGAAGCTATTTCTGATACCCAGTCCCTGATTAACGGAACATTTAAAATTAATACAATAAACTATTAATGCAGACAGGTTTTCAAGTGTATCAATACCACGTAATGAATTTCACTTATTCAATCGATCTTTATATAAGCATATTAATTGTAAATTTATAACAATAGATGATATCTTATTTTATAGTTATGTACTTCTTCTCTGGATTCAACTGCCTCGAATTGATCTCTAGTCTCTTCTTCGCAGTCAGGTTAACATAGCCGGCCGTGACGTCTTTCCTTGTGCTGTGTCTGACCAACTTTCGGACTACGATCAAAACTGTCTTAATAATTGCAACCCAAAGACCTGGATACGTTGACTTTTTTCGAGGGACCTTCGCCTGACATACGAGGGTGCCACTCCGTTATTATACGGAGAGGTTATGGAGTGGGTATGGAGTGGTATAAGCCCAATACCTGTCCAGATGAGAGGCAATACTCACCCTGTTCTTTTCACGGCTGTTGCAGATCGAATAGGAAAATAAATATCATCTGATGCAACATATTCGTTTGTTGTGCATCTATTAGATATAATGAATCATCTGATGAAACGAATCATGTATTTACTATTCTTCATTATTCCCTTTATTGCCGGCTGTGAAAAGGAAAACAGCCTGGATCTGCATTACCTACAGGTAAGAGAGGTAGCATGGAATTCGCTTAGCAGCCAGGAAAGAGCCACGGTGATCACCGACTGGAAGAAGGCAACGGTTACCGGGACATCGTATCAGGAGAAAAGTGCCTATTCCGTCACGTTCAACACCCGCGATGATGCCTTGCTGGGGCCAATCATCGTCTATGTAGATGCAAAAACGTTTGTAGTAATCGGGCAAGGATTAAGAGCATAGAAGATAGATATGTCTCCCCGGTGGGGAAATCTTTTTTTGTATCCCTGCAAATAAAAGGGGTGAAATCGTCACGCGATTCACCCCATCATGAAAAAAGAATAGTGTAAGCTTATTACGTCATTTATGTTAACTCAGAAAAATACCGGTATGTTCAGGAAGTGTCGTTTTCGTTACCGGTATATTTCCTGTAGATTGAAGTCTTCTGGACTTGTGAGCTCCTACTGAACAGTCCCTGCATCTCTTCCTGTTCAGTGGGACTGGAATAGGAAGAAATTCATCTGGTCCTGACCCTGGGAATCGTACATCTATTCTCCTACGTAAAGGAGAAAACCATTAATTTATAGCCTACTTAGCTAAATTATACGATTTCCCGAAATTTACGCGCATTCATTAATCCGTTAAAGTGAATCTCTCAGCGCTTTGATCCTGTCGTGTGAAAATTTGATTTCCGATTGTTGCCGGGAAATAACAGCTTTCTGTTCTAACGTGAGGTCCTCATACCGAAGTGCGTCTTCATACGCATGGAGTGCGGCATCCTCTCCATTTTCACAATTGTCGAGGATTACCTTTCGATCGCTGCCCGAGAAAAATGCCTTCACATCCATCCAGGCACGGTATATTTTTCCCGTCAAATTGGTTCCGTCTGGCGTTGTCCCTCCGAGGCGCGTTAGCAGCGTAATCAATTCTGACCGGAAAAGAGTGCTTTGGTCTATCCGCTCTGTGAAGAGCACCCTCAGATCACCGTCACTATCAGCCAATTCTTCAATGGCCTTCTGATAACCGTCGATCCTGTCATTATTGATTAAAATAAGATCACTTAAAATCTCAATCTGTTGTTCAAATTTTTCCATAATCATTCCTTTTTTTTATGTTTGAAAATAAAACTAATTGAATGTCCGGACATTTTTGTAACAAAATATTTTTTCAGATTGTTCATGGATGAACAAAAAACGGTCATTTTTCTCGCATCACATACGTGCATGATAACACATATCTACTTATTTTTGAGTGATTTTTCAGATAGCCGGATTACAAAGGTGTTTGTCCTTTTTCCAAAAGAGAAAGCAACAGCTTCTCTTCCTTCGTAAGCTCTGTATTGTGGTCTTTTTCACCGAAGGCATCACTTGTGTCCCGCAAGTCGTGGAGGGTACCATCCTCATACATGCTGATGATGAGCGGATGAACATAATATTTCCTGCATACCGAACGGGTGTTTCCCAGTAATGACGCTACTTTGTCGAGTGTCTCCACTACTTTATTCCTGATCTCCATCTTCGTTTCTAAAGGACCGGCTTCCAGAAATAACAGAAAGGCATTGACCGTACCGGCCCAGGTACGGAAATCTTTCGAGGTAAAATCTGCCCCACCGATTTTCCTGATGTAGGTATTTACCATGCCCGAATCGATAGTTTGCCGTTGACCTTCTTCATCATAATACTGAAATAATACCTTGCCGGGTATCTCTTTGCAGCGTTGCACAATGTTCGCCAGCCTGCGATCGCGCAGACTGATATCGTGATAAACACCTTTCTTGCCCTTGAAGGATAAACGAAGGGTATGCCCCTTGATATCGATATGCCTGTCCTTAAGTGTGGTGAGGCCGAAGGTTCCATTCAGTTTTTCGTAGACATGGTTCCCCACCCTGATGTTGGTACTCTCCATCAGGCTTACCACAGCAGCCAGTACTTTCTCCCGGGGTAGTCCTCTGCGAGCCAGATCTTTTTCCACTTGACTCCTGATCTCCGGCAAGGAACGACCGAATCGGATCATACGGTCAAATTTACTGTGGTTTCTCAATGATATCCATGCAGGATGATAGATGTATTGCTTCCGTCCCTTCCCATCAAAGCCCGTCACCTGTAAATGACCGTTTTCACGGGGACAGATCCAAACATCTGACCATGCCGGGGGGATAACCAGCCGCCGGATTCTATCCAGTACTTTCTTGTTTATCATTTCTTTTCCGTTCCGGAAATAACGGAAGGTATTACCGTGTTTCTCGCGTGTAATGCCGGGAGTTTCTCCATCATTCACGTAAACGAGATCGATAGCCTTCGCTGCCTCTGCCGGATGGCTCACTAATGGGCCCATTATCTCCGGAGGCAGTTGATTGATTGTTTTCTCTGTTGTAACTATTTCTTTCATCATGACATGCTTCAGGGGTAAATGATTGTTGATGGACATACTGTACGCTTGTATTTCCCTTCCCGTTAAACCATCCTGTGGACAAACAATCACAGATCAGGTTTTGTTTTGAAAGTGATTTTGAATTTACAACCACTGCCTACCCTGGCCGGGCTGGTCTTTGCCTTCAGAAAGAGATTAAGTCGATGGACTGGACTATATCCTATTAGTATTTAATCAGTAAATTCTAATTTAATTTTTTTATTGATTTATACACAAACTTTTCCGGAAAGGATCCCGTTTAACCCATAGAGTATCAACAAAGAGACTCTGTTAAATTTTTTGGTTATGGATAATTTAAGAATCAAAGGTAAATGGAATCAGTTGAAAGGTCGCCTCAAACAAGAGTGGGCAGACCTCACAGATGATGACCTGCTGTACGTGGAAGGAGAAGAAGATGAACTGTATGGCAGGCTTCAGGAAAAAACCGGGAAAACAGCAGATGAACTGAATGATTGGTTCGATAAACAGCTGGATAATTTATAACACAATTCCCCCTGTCTCCGCAAGGAGACAAAATAAACGGCCTCTTGCATTCACCGAATGTGAGGGGTTTTGTTTTATACACCCTGATTCCTTACATACAGGATGGCGCAGTCAGCGAAAAGAATTTTGTAAAATATAATCCGTTTGATACCGCAAAATTGCCGGATATTTTGTTTATTTGTCAGTAAATTCTTTCAAAATAACAGCTGTTATGATCCGCAATCTGAGTGATCTGATTCAACCATCGGTGCACCGTCGCCAACGAACGGTAGCTGTTGCTGCTGCTGAGGAGGTGCATCTGCTGAAAGCACTGCAGGAGGCGGTGAAGACGGTGGGTATTACGCCTCTGCTGATAGGGAACGGGGAAGTGATCAGGCAGATGGCACAGTCGATTGATTTTGACCTGAGCCACATAGAGGTCGTCGACAACCGGGAGGGAGGGCCTCTCTCCGCTCGCCTCGCGGTGGAAAAAGTGAAAAACGGAGAGGCGGACATCATCATGAAAGGGTTTGTCAATACCTCCGATTTTCTGAAAGAAGTGCTGGACAGGGAGTCGGGGTTGCGGACCGATGCGATGATGAGCCATGTGACATTCTTCCAGTCGCCCTTCTACCATAAGATCCTCTGTGTGACCGATGTGGCGATGAATATCGCGCCCGATCTGGAGGCAAAGGCACAGATCATCCGTAACGCGGTGGAGGCCTGCCGACGTCTGGGAATAGAAAATCCCGGGGTAGCCGTCGTCGCAGCGGTGGAAAAGGTAAATCCCCTGATGGAGGCGACGGTGCACGCCGCCCTGCTGAAAGAGATGAACAGAGACGGCCGGCTGCAGGGATGTATCGTCGACGGTCCTTTTGCGGTCGATATCGCGGTGAACAGGGAGGCTGCCCGCCACAAGGGCATCGGCGGGGTTGTGGCCGGCAACTGTGATATCATCCTGGCGCCCGACATCGAAGCGGGCAACATGTTCTACAAGGCGCTCAACTTCCTGGGAGGAGCCATCTCGGCAGCCGTGGTGATGGGGGCGTCGGTACCGGTGGTGCTGACATCACGTGCGGATGACGAGCGGAGCAAGCTGCTCTCATTGGCTTTGGCTGCCTACATGGGCAAGTAATGATTGATACGGACTATATCATCACACAAAAAAAAAGATACAGATGGGAGCAAATACACGCATTTTAGTGATTAACCCCGGTTCCACCTCCACGAAAATAGCCATCTTCCAGCAGGAGAAGGTGATCTTTCTGAAGACCATCAAGCACCCGCCTGAGACGTTGAGTGCCTTCAGGCGGATAACGGATCAGTATGAATACCGCAAGGACATCATCTACGAAGAACTGAAAAGTGCCGATGTGCAACTGGATACGATTGATGTGGTGATTGGCCGCGGCGGGATGGTGAAGCCGATCGCCTCGGGGGTTTACAGGGTGAATGAGGCGATGAGGACGGACCTGCTGGAATGCCGCCGGGGAGAGCATGCCAGCAACCTGGGAGGGTTGATCGCCGCCGATATCGCGCAGCTGCTGCCCTCGGCAGAGGCTTTCATCGCCGACCCGGTGGTGGTGGATGAGTTGCAGCCGCTGGCCCGCTACTCGGGTCATCCGGATTTTGAGCGGACCTCCGTCTTCCACGCGCTGAATCAGAAAGCGATCGCCCGCACACATGCTAAGTCGATCATGAAGCAATATGAGGAGATGAACCTGATCGTGGTGCATCTGGGCGGTGGTATCACCGTCGGTGCCCATCACAGGGGCAGGGTGATCGATGTGAACCAGGGACTGGATGGCGACGGCCCCTTCTCACCCGAACGTTCGGGTACGCTGCCCATGGGCGCCTTCCTGAGAGCTGCCTTCAGCGGGTTGTACCGTTACGATGAGATGGCGGAGATGATTGTCGGCAAGGGCGGGCTGATCGCTTACCTGGGTACCAACGATGCCTATATCGCCGAGCGGGAAGCCATGGATGGTGATGAGAAATACCGGGAGGTGCTGGAGGCGATGGCCTACCAGGTGGCGAAAGAGATCGGCGCCATGGCTACCGTACTCAAAGGGGAGGTGGATGCCATCCTGGTCACCGGTGGTATGGCGAACAGTAAATGGATCTGTAATCTGATTATCGAAAGGGTCTACCGGATAGCACCGGTATATCTCTATCCCGGTCAGGATGAGATGGGTGCGCTGGCAGAGAATGCGCTGCTGGCCGTGAACGGTGAGATAGAGATCAAAGAATACAGGTAGATGCATCTTTTTAATCCCTGGCACGATCTTGCCCTGGCCCATTTCACGCCCAACTACACCCCTCCGGCGTCTGCCGTGCAGATGACGAAGGACCTGGCCGTATTACCCGTCTGGTATGCCGGGGGTGACACCGTGATCGCGGAGGGAACGGTAAACAGGATGTTCGTGGATGAACGGAAAGAGGTGCTGCCTGTCTCCTCTCCGCTGATATCCTTCCCGGAGATCGCGCTGCATCCGCAGGAGGCAGTGATCCCCTGGGGGTGGAACCCGGCCCTGAGAAAAGAAATGCTGACCCTGGGTGCAGATGTGAATCAGGTACCCACGATGGAGGAGCTGCAGCGTTTGCGGGGTTATGCACACCGGCAGCATGCCGTGCAGCTGCTGCGTGAGTTGAAAGCCGAAGAGCCCGGCTATTGCGGTGAATCATACTATTTTACCCGCATGGAGGAGCTGCTGGCTTTCCTGTCGTCGTCACCCGGCGATAAAGTGCTGAAGATGCCTCTCTCCGGCAGTGGTAAAGGGTTGATCTGGATATTGGGAGGTATCACCGACAAGCAGGCCGACTGGTGCCGGCGGGTGATGCGGCAGCAGGGTGGGGTGATCGCCGAGCCGGTATTGCGTAAGGTGCAGGACTTCGCCATGGAGTTTTACCTGGATCAGGGTGCCTGTCGTTTTGCCGGTTATTCCCTGTTCCGTGCTGCAACCTCGGGTGCCTACACCGGCAATGAACTGCTATCCGACCGGCACATAATTGAAAAGCTGTCTCTCTTTTATCCGGCAATAGGGTGGCAGCGCCTGCGTGATTCACTCATCCCGAAACTTGCCCGGCTGTTTCCCCTCTACCGCGGCTACGCGGGTGTGGACATGATGATCTGTGAGGCCGGCGGGGGTTATGCGGTTCAGCCTTGTGTGGAGATCAATATGCGGATGAATATGGGCATGGTGGCCCGTCGTTTCCATGATCAGTTTATGGAGACGGACGCACAGGGGCGCTTTGAGGTGGACTATTTCAGGAAGCCGGGAGATGCCTGGTCGTTTCATCGGAGAATGGAACAGGCATACCCGCTGGTGGTGGCGGATAAAAGAATCACTTCCGGTTACCTTCCATTGACGCCGGTCACGGCAGACACCCGCTACACCGCCTGCATCGTGGTTGATCAGCCACCGGGTGTGGGAGGAAGGTGAGACAGCCGGACAGCCGGCAGCCTGCTCTTCACCCGTCAGCAGGGGCAGAATTGCCATCAGCAGGACTGAAACTGCTTTACTTTTGTTCGGAAAGCTTTTCAACCAGCTCGGTGGTGGCTGTTTCGGAGTAGATGCCATAGGCATTCACCAGTACCCCCTTCAGCCCATGCTGCGCGGAGGAGATGGCATACAGGATGCTCTCGTTATCCAGGTCAGACATCTCCTGAAAGCGATGCACCTCGTCGATGGTGAATTCTTCCGGATGAAGCCGCAGCATGTTCTCCGCACAGACGATACAGTCGTTTTCGATATTAAAATTGGCCGTATAGCCTCTTTTTGCCAAATCGTTGATGGCTTCCGACAATGTGGTATATGTTCTCATAACCCTTTTTTTTAGTGAACGAACCATGAGGCTTATTGTCTCATTTCCGCCCTGAAATAATGATAGAATAACGGGATGGTTCTGATCCCGTTGTAGAACTGCTCCAGCGGGAAGTTCTCGTTGGGTGAGTGGATCGCGTCGGACCCCAGGCCGAAGCCCATCAGCACCGACTTGATGCCTAGGATCTCCTCGAAGGCCGCGATGATGGGGATGCTGCCGCCGGAGCGTACCGGCACCGGCTCCCTGCCATAGACCTCCTTGTAGGCTTTCTCCGCCGCCCGGTAGGCTGGCAGGCTGATGGGGCAGACATAGGAGGGGCCGCCGTGCAGGTACTCCACCTTCACCTTGACCGACTTCGGAGCAATCGATGTGAAATAACGCACAAACATCTTCTCTATTTTCCGGTGATCCTGGTTGGGTACCAGGCGGGTGCTGATCTTGGCATAGGCTTTCGACGGCAGCACCGTCTTGGCTCCTTCGCCGGTATAGCCTCCCCAGATGCCGCACACGTCGAACGTGGGGCGGATACCGGTGCGCTCGTTGGTGGTATATCCTTTTTCACCGTAGACCTCTTTCACGTCGAGTGACTTCTTGTAATCCTTCAGCGAGAAGGGTGCCCTGGCCATCAAGTTACGCTCTTTCCGGGAGACCTCCACCACATCATCGTAGAAGCCGGGGATCAGGATACGGCCATCGTCGTCGGTCGTCTGCGCGATCATCTTCGCCAGCACGTTGATCGGGTTGGCCACCGCACCGCCGAAGAGCCCCGAGTGCAGATCGACATTCGGGCCGGTCACCTCCACCTGCCAGTAGGCCAGTCCCCGTAGCCCCGTGGTGATGGAGGGTACGTCGTGAGCGATCATCGACGTGTCGGACACCAGGATCACATCGGCTTGCAGCATCTTTTGGTGCTTCCTGCAGAATTTGGGCAGGCTGGGTGATCCCACCTCCTCTTCCCCTTCGATCAGGAACTTGACGTTGCACTCCAGCGTGCCTGATTGCACGAGGTACTCGAACGCCTTGGCATGCATGAACGACTGTCCCTTGTCGTCGTCCGCACCACGCGCCCATATCTTTCCATCCTTCACCACCGGCTCAAACGGTTTGGTTTTCCAGAGATCGATCGGATCGACCGGCATCACATCCATATGGGCGTAGACCAACACGGTGGGTGCTTTCGGGTCGATGAGCTTCTCCCCGTAGGTCACCGGGTTGCCGTCGGTCTCCATCACCTCTGCCCTGTCGGCGCCGGCAGCCAGCAGGAGCTCTTTCCATTTCTCGGCCGCGCGGTACATGTCGGGCTTGTGCTCCGGCAGCGACGATACGGAGGGAATGCGGATCAACTCGAACAGTTCATCCAGAAAACGTTTCTCGTGGGTTTTTACATACTTGTCGATTTCATTCATGTCGGTTCAGTTTTCGTTGGAATTGTGATTCATATTTCATCAGACAGCCGGTTTCTCTCCATTGCTTCCGGCGATGAGCCTATGCCGCGTGTACATTCAGTCACGGGCTGTGAATTTACTGCACCCCCCTGACAGGCATCTTCAGGATGTAGACAGAGGTGCGGGCGGTGATAAAAAGGATATCGCGCTCTTTCCCGCCAAAGCATAGGTTGGAAGGGCTTTCGGGGATTTCGATCTCGCGGATCAGCTCCCCTTCGGGTGAGTAGACCCACACCTTACCCATGGTCAGGTAGATGTTCCCCCGGTTGTCGATGGTCATCCCGTCTGAGCCATGTGGTGCAAAGAATGTTTTGCCGGTCAGTGTGCCGTCGGGCAGGATCTTATACCGCCATATTTTCTTTTCCTCGATATCGGCCACGTAAAGCGTTTTGCCGTCGGGGGTGCCGATGATGCCGTTGGGTTGTTTGTAGTCGCTGATCACACGGGTGACCACCCCTGCGGGAGTGAGACGGTAGACGCCCCGCACTTCCTGCCCCTCGTGCTGGCCTTCCGGCCAGTAGTTGCGGTGGTAATAGGCATCGGTGAAGTAGATATCGCCGTTGGGAGCGATCCAGAGGTCGTTGGGACCGTTCAGGTGCTTCCCTTCAAACTCCTCAAGCAGGACTTTCATCTCTTTTTTGTTGTCGATGAGAATGATCCGGTTCTGCGCATCGGCACAGGCAACCAGCTTGTCGTCCGCGTTGACATACAATCCGTTGGACCGTCCGGTACCCTCCAGCCAGAGGGTGATGCCTTCCTTCTCATCCCAGCGGTAGATGCGGTCGTTGGGCTGGTCAGTGAAGTAAACGCTGCCGTCTTTTGCGACAGCGGGGCCTTCGGTAAAGGTATATCCGGTTCCGATCTTCTCTAATCCTGCATCCTGCGCTATAATGGTGCATTCCTGTCCGGTCAACGCTCCTGTGAATAACATAAATGCAAGGGTGATGGTTGGTTTCATACGTTTATTTGTTATTTCTGTAATCCTCTAAATCTTTGAAGTTACACGGTTTTCTGTTTATGCATTACCAGTCTCAATAGGTAAAGGCAAATATATCCATAATTGTTCAATGTGTTATTAGATTTTCTAATGTTGTTCAATACAAGGATAGATGGATCTAACTAAAATATTATCATTTATTAAGTTAAATAATTTGAATAATAGGGTAATCCTTCGCAACTTTGATATCGTAATTCTATTTTTTTAATCGATAAGGAATATGCAAAAACACACAACTACTTCCGGTTGTCAGTCAGCATCGCCTGAAATTTTGCGTAGCGATTCACGGCTGACCAGATTTCGATTCCTGCATCTTTCCTGTTTTCTTATTCTCATTGTACTATTTTCCCTGAATGCCTGCAGCAAGGATTTGGACAGCCTTGAAGAAGAGGATATGATGGTTGAGGATGTGGAATCTGTTGGATTTTCGGCAATGCGGCCATTTGAGGCCTGGATGATGACCCCCTCAATGGGATCGTGAATATGGAGTCATCAATGAAGTGGATGATTATGTACGTTTCTATTGTGGTGATTATGGATCAAGTGGAGGTGTTTATGCTCCACCCCCTTCAACCGGTGGAGGCTCAATCCCGGGGTATACACCACCCTCTTTCCCTTCCCCGGGATCGTCCGGTGGAAGCACATCGAGTGGTGAATCAGGAGGCAGCAGTTACTCAGGTGGAGCCAGTTACTATGGAGGAGCAGGATCAGCAGGCGGGGGAGATCCTTCCCTCGGAGGAAGTGTTGGTGGAGAGGGCAGTAGTTCAGACAACAGTACTCCCGAATTTCCTAATGGAGGCCTGGATATTATCCCAAGGCCGGAATACATGAGTGATCCGCAACCGGAGGTACATCCCTTAATCAGGTCACACACGCTGAGCACTTATCAACTCGAATTGTTATTACGTGCTTTCAATGCTTTACAAGCTGAAGGTTGTATGCAAAAAGCGTTGTACGATGCGTTGCTGGATAGAAATGTGAAGCTGGATTTCGGGATGAAAACGATGGATACACCAGCTGGATATGATCCAAGAACCAAGACAATCATATTTAAGGATCAATTGGAGATCAACAGCACAAATCTAAAAGAAGAGTTATTTCATGCATGGCAAGATGTCTATTATCCTGGCGGTATTACACAGTACCTGAATGTGGGAAAAGTGAATATTGAATTTGAGGCGAAGGTGTTTAATGATATAATTGAAGAACGAGATTCAACTTGTTGTTGGGCATTTAGTGAAGCAGATAATTTCCCCACAAATCTGTCTTTTGAATATATAAATTGGATTTATGATATAAGAGATATAAAAATCAGCCTACAGGATATTGATTATCTGAAGTGGCTGAATTATTTCAATCAGTACAGTACGACATATTCTTCGCCATTTCATAGTAATCTCGGTTCACCATTTGCAATTAATGATTTAATAAACTTGTCCGATTGTTATTAAAATTGTTGATTATGAAAAAGTATCATTTAATGTTATTAATGTTTGTTCAGATTTTTTCAGGTCATATTTCTGGCCAAAATTGTATAAAATCCATCTTTGATGTTGAGGTTCGAGAATCTGAATATGGAAGTAGATATGTTGATTATACTAATAAGAATTGGGATAATTACCAATCATCTCCCATATTCACATCAAATGAACGATCTGCTCGTGATCTGGTTAACTTTCATTTTATATCCACTACAAAAAAGGATAGCATTGAACAGGTGTTGTTTACAAAAGAAGAATTGGATTCTTTAAATAGAGGGATTGCAATTTGCAAAATACATATACCGTCAGGAAAAATTGTATCGGTATCATTTTCTATCCCCATTCAGAATAAAGTGGAGAATGGAAAAATGATAAGGTATAAAAATGCAATTGAAAAAAACTTGTTCTTTAATGTGACTCTTTATTCGGATTTAAAAAAGGAAGGTTATTTGATACAGTCATTCCCAATATTTATATCAAGGAGGAAACAATAGTTTCCTATTTTGAAATATTTCGGGTAAATATTGAGATAGGGATTTGGATGTGGTTATTTTGGAGGAGCAGGTTCAGGTTTTTCAGGCCTTAATCTATTAAATGGAGTGCAAAAACAGACAACGAGTTCCGGTTTTCAATCCGAATTGCCTGTGTTATGAAAACAACGATGTTTATCCTGATTTTTTTACAGTTATTCCTAAAATCAGATATTTAGTCAGAACTGTCCTGATGATATTTTTGAAATAGAAATTAAGAGCGATACTCCTAACGAAACACTAATTAGCTACAGAGACAAGAACAGTAGCCAATTTATGCACCCTCCTAAATTTGCAACTCCGGTAGAAATGGATCGTGCGGTCTTAGTGGAACTCATATCCATACAAAAACTAGACAGCATTGAAAGAGCATTGTTTACAAGTGAAGAATTGGATTGTTTCCAAAGAGGAATTGCAATTGTCTATATACATATTCCGTCAGGGAGAATCGTTTCGACATCTTTTTATCTTAAAAATAAAGTAGATCTGAATAAACTAAAGAGCTTGAAAGAAGAATTCGAAAAGAATTTGCATTTTAAGGTAAAACTTGCTGCTGAATTGGAGAAAGAGGGATACTGGGGAAAATCTTTTTGCATTTTTGTTTCCCGAGACAGGCAATAGCCGATTTTTCATGATTATATTGGAAAGGGAACGCTTTCAACGTGTACCATCCAGGTTTAAAAAAAAGCAGGAAAGGTCTAAAAGAAGAATTTGGTGTTAATGATTGAAGTATTTATCATCCGGTTGTATTAATAATGTGTTTAATTTCAACGAAATCAATTATAGGTTATGAAGTTTATTTCAACGATTTTATTCACTGCCTGCTTTCTTTTACAAGCAAGCACGATGAAGGCACAATGGGAAACACAGCCTGAGTTCCCCGGCGGACCAGAGGCAATGGTTTCCTTTATCGATTCGGTACGAAGATATCCACAAGAAGCAGTTGCCAAAAAAATTGAGGGACGTGTCATCACCAATTTTGTTGTTGAAAAAGACGGCTCCATTTCTGACATCACGATTGCAAGAGGAGTGGATTCGCTGCTGGATAACGAAGCCAAACGTATTTTCGAAGCCATGCCCAAATGGAAACCTGGCACACAGAACGGGGAAATTGTTCGTGTGAGATTAACTTTACCCATCCCGTTCAGGCTCGGTGAAAACGGTGAGCCTCTTTCCTATAAGGAGGCACTGGATAAAGCCAGCTCAGAATGGAAGAGAAGGATAAAACCGTAGCGTTCAAATTTCTGCGGGAGAAAGCTACGGCCGCTGGTACCCTTCGCGGTAGGGTCTGGCCAGTAGTGCGGCTGCCGCCTCATTGCCGGTGATGGTCTGTAGCTGCTCATCCCACTGCACCCTTCTGTCGGTCTCGTAGGCGATCATCGCCAGCTGCACCGTGGCGGTGGAGCGGAAGGCATCGTCGATGGTGCAGCTGATCAGCTCCCGGTTGCCGGTTCTCACCGCGCGGATGAACTCAGCCACATGCTCCTCCTGCATACGGGGGGAGGGGATCTCCATCACCTCCCCCCGGCTGTCGCGGCCCGCCGGCTTCAGCACCAGGCGGTTGTCGGCAGCAAACAGGATGCCCTTCTCGCCATGGAAGAAGATGCCGTTGTTGTACTGCGGATCGATCTCTCCCGTACCCCAGAGACGGTGATGCCATACCAGTGGCACCTCGTCAAAGAGCATGGTCGCCGTGAGTGTGTCGGGGGTGTTGGTCTTCCCTTGCAGTGCATGGATGCCTCCCTGTGCTTCAATGGTCGTGGGCATATCGTAACCCATGATGGTGCGCGTGATATCGATGTTGTGGATGCCCCAGTCCACCAGGTGGCCGTTGCCGTAGGCTTTCTCGAAGCGCCATGACATATGTCCTTTGGAGGGACTGTAGGGAAGCAGCGGTGCCGGTCCGCACCAGGCATCCCAGTCGAGTGATGCCGGCGGTTCCTGCAGGGTGGTATCGGCAATGGTGGGGTTGTAATGTATCTGCGCTTCTATCTGATGCACCTTTCCGATCTTTCCATCAGCGATCAACTCCTTGGCTCTGCTGAACGCTTTGTTCTGCCGCCGCTGGAACCCTATCTGCACGATGTTGCCTGCCTCACGGGCCGCCTTCACCATCGCCTTCCCCTCTTCGATATCGTAGGCCAGCGGCTTCTCGCAATAGACCGGCAACCCTTTTTTGCAGGCTGCAATAAACTGAAGTGCATGCCAGTGTGTCACTGAGCCGATGAGCACTGCTTCGAGGCCACTGATCTCCAGCAGCTCCCTGTAATCACTGAACCCCTGCGGGCGGCTGGACTGGAGTGATGCCAGCTCGTTCAGGCTGTTTGTCAGGTGTGTGCTATCCACATCGGCCACGGCAATCACTTCGACGCCGCCGGCCTCCAGCGCCGCCTTCGTGATCACCATGCCGTACCAGCCGCTGCCAATCAGGCCGATCTTCAGCTTCTTGTCACTTGCAAAAAGGGGAGTGGGGAAACCGGTGGCAACGGCTGCCGTTGCGAGGGAGGATCTTTTGATAAATGTTCTTCGGTTCATCATGAGAGGTTTGTTGTGTCTGTCCTGTTTTATTTTATATCAACATAACAGAGAGATAAAATGTTTAGTTTCGAAAAAACGTGTAAATTTGCTTGTTAAACAATTTTACCGGGGAATCGGTCCGTAAGATGCATCATCTTCAGCACCCACCCATAAATCAGGGAAAATGAGAAATATACTATCCCTTATGCTGCTTCTTGCCGGATTGGCGGCATGCAGCACCCAACAGAAAGAGAAAACAACTATGAAGACAGCAGCCTTTATCCCGGAGAAGCGCATCACGGAGGTGATCGCACAGCTAACAGACTCCCTCGGCGAGGCTTCCTCCTTCCGCATTGAAAGGGGCGTGAAGCAGGTGGCTGCCCTCTGGCGCGAGAAGGACGGCACGGAGGATGCGTTCGCACAGTTCTGCCGGTCATCGTTCGTGGCCGACACGGCTCAGCTCTCTTCACTCTTCACCGCCCTGGAACGCAATTTCGAAGTGCTTGGAGGTTATTTCAACAAGATGGATCTGAAACTGAAGGAGCCGCTGCAGCTGGAGGGCCCCGATATCACCCCGGTGGATATGCTCTTTGGCAGCTACGATGCCTCGGCGCATCTGACCGACGACCTCTACGACAACAGGATCGCCTTTCTCACGGCACTCAACTTCCCGTTCTACTCCCTGGAGGAGAAAACAGCCGCAGGTGATGCGTGGACCCGGAAAGAATGGGCCTATGCCCGCATGGGCGACCGCTTTATCTCGCGTGTACCGGCAGCGGTGCAGCAGCATATCTCGGTGACGACCACCGAAGCCGATGCCTATATCTCCGATTACAACATCTACATGGACCATCTGCGGAACGATGCAGGAGAGCAGCTCTTTCCCGACAGTATGAAGCTGATCACCCACTGGGGGCTGCGCGATGAGCTGAAGTCGAATTACGCCGACAGGGAGCGGGGACTGGAGAAGCAGCGGATGATCTACAGGGTGATGCAGCGCATCATCGACCAGACCATTCCCCGGGAGGTGATCAACAGCGGATCCCACACCTGGAACCCGGCGACAAATGAGATTTTCGAAAGTGGTAATGCTGTTGCCGGCACACCGGAAGATACCAGGAGGTACGAGGTGTTCCTGCGTAACTTCCATGCCCGGCGTCAGCTCGATGCCTATTCACCTCATTATCCCACAGAGCTTGACCGGGCGTTCGCCGGCACCATGGAGATCCCGCAGAAGGATGTGGAGGAGCTTTTCAAGCGATTGATCTCCTCCCCGCAGGTGAAGGAGGTGGCAGCGTTCATCGCATCACGCCTGGGACGTGAGCTGGAACCGTTCGATATCTGGTATAACGGATTTAAGGCCGGTGAGGGCATCCCCGAAGCGGAGCTGACAGCCCTCACCGCGAAGAAATATCCCAACGCGGCTGCGCTGGAGAAAGATCTGCCCAATATCTTGGTGAAGCTGGGCTGGCCGGCTGACAGGGCTGCTGCGATCTGTTCGCTGGTCACTGTCGATGCATCACGCGGTGCAGGTCATGCCTGGGGCGCGGCCATGCGCAACGATGAGGCACATCTCCGCACACGCATCGGTGAGGGGGGGATGGATTACAAAGGCTATAACATTGCCGTGCATGAGTTCGGACACAATGTGGAGCAGACCATCACCCTGAACGATGTGGATTTCTACTCGCTCAGCGGCGTGCCCAACACCTCGTTCACCGAGGCAGTGGCTTTCCTCTTCCAGAAACGCGACCTGGAGCTGCTGGGGTTGAAGAATCCCAACCCGGAGGATGCCTGGTATGAAGCGCTCGATGTCTTCTGGTCCTCTTACGAGATCATGGGTGTCTCGCTGGTCGATATACAGGTATGGGAGTGGCTCTATGCCCACCCCGATGCCACGGCGGCGCAACTGAAGGAAGCGGTGATCACCATTGCCAAAGAGGTGTGGAACAGTTATTATGCCGGGGTGCTGGGAGGCAGCGATGAAACGCTGCTCGGCATCTACTCGCATATGATCGATTACCCGCTCTACCTGCCCAACTACCCGATGGGTCACCTGATCAACTTCCAGATTGAACAGCAGGTGCGGGGCAAGAACCTGGCTGAGGAGATGAACCGGATGTACCTGAAGGGCAGCATCATCCCCCAGCTCTGGATGAGGAAGGCTGTCGACTCACCCATCTCCATCGACCCGTTGCTCACCGCAACCAATGAAGCCCTGGAGGCGTTGCAGAAATAGTACAGGTTGATACGTTACAATGCCAAATCCGGCCGCTAATGCGTGCTGAACATCCTGTAAATCTATTTATTCATAAGACGATAGTGAACTTTAACCGGTATTTTGCTTCACATTGGGAGAAATAATGTAATTTTGCATGCTGATCAGGAAAGCTGCCGGAGTGGTCGATCGGGCTTGACTCGAAATCAAGTGTACGGGTAACTGTACCGGGGGTTCGAATCCCTCGCTTTCCGCAATTAATTCATGAACCGCTAATCTAAAGCTCCTATGTGAACTGTGTGGCAACTGTACAATCTCCTGTTATGAGAGGTCACTTCGATTGATTCTATGCGTTTGAGTTAATTATCTGTTTTCATTGCAATGCGTCGTTTTAAAAAAAATATTCTCTAAATAGGTATAGGCGGTTAAGCCGCCCAATTATTTATCAGTATTTAAACGCTTTGGCTCATATTTAACCATCCTTCTTATTAAGGTATCAAAGATAGTCTCCATGTTATTGCGTCTATTGTATCTGAAATGATATTCTTCA
>CAKMJT010000054.1 GCA_927407015.1 uncultured Proteiniphilum sp.
CCTGCCCTGTTTCAGATTGCAGGATGTGCCAAATCTGGAAACAGCTAAACTGAAACCGAATTCTTATGTCAACACTGAAAACACAACAACACTACGGAGATGTCACCACCTTTATCAAAGAGGTATAAAGTAAGTTCACACCCAATGAATTCGTAATTTCAGAAATTAACAAATCTACAAAAATACTCCTCAAGCAAATGAAAATATCTATTACCTAAAAAATTAGGGTTTGGGTTTAACTTACTTTATACCTCTTTGATAAAGGTGGTGACATCTCCGTAGTGTTGTTGTGTTTTCAGTGTTGACATAAGAATTCGGTTTCAGTTTAGCTGTTTCCAGATTTGGCACATCCTGCAATCTGAAACAGGGCAGGAGCTCTTCTGGCGTAACGGCGGCACAGGCGGCTACTCCTCCTCCATGGCTCACCCATGAAGTACAAGGGCCTCTTTCAGGGGGTATACCATGTTGTGATTGCTGTCTTAACCAGCCTGCTGTTCCCGGGCGTATTGCTCTATCAGAAAATGGGATCGATGGCGATTGTGCTGGATGATCCTTTTTCCCCTAAGTGCCATCTCTCAGCTTCTCCTGCCTTGTGTGATCACAGGATAGTATTTTGTTTTGAGTCGTTTTGCCACATTCACCAGCAGGATCAGTACGGGCACCTCCACCAGGGGACCAACCACACCAGCGAAAGCTTGTCCGCTATGCAACCCGAACACGCCGATGGCCACGGCAATGGCCAGCTCGAAATTGTTGCCCGAGGCGGTAAACGAGATGGAGACGTTCTTGTCGTACGAGGTATGCATTGCTTTGCTGACAAAGAAGCTGATGAAAAACATCAGGGAAAAATAGATGATCAGCGGGATGGCTATGCGCAGCACATCCAGGGGTATCTCCACGATCAGGTCTCCCTTGAGACTGAACATCAGCACAATAGTGAACAGCAGGGCTATCAGAGTGAGCGGTGATATGGCAGGGATAAATTTCTTCTCGTACCATGCCACACCCTTGGCATTCACCAGGATCAGCCGGCTCAGTATCCCCATCAGGAAAGGAATACCCAGATAGATGCCCACGGTCTCGGCGATGGTCCCGATGGAGATGTCCACGATGGCTCCCTCGAAACCGAACAACGGGGGCAGCTTCGTAATAAACAGCCAGGCATAGAAGCTGTAAAAGAACACCTGAAAGATGCTGTTCAGTGCGACCAGGCCCGCGCCATACTCACTGTTTCCCCCCGCCAGATCGTTCCATACCAGCACCATGGCGATACAACGTGCCAACCCGATCAGGATGACGCCGGTCATATATTCGGGTTCATCGCGCAGGAAAAGAATCGCCAGCAGGAACATCAGGATGGGCCCGATGATCCAGTTCAGCACGAGTGACAGGGTGAGCACCTTCCCGTTGGTGAACACCTTGGGCAGCAATTGATAGTCCACCTTTGCCAATGGTGGGTACATCATCAGAATTAAGCCGATGGCCAGCGGGATGTTGATGGTGCCCCTCGACATGGAATCAATCTGCTGGCCGAAAGAGGGAATGTAATAGCCCAGCGCTACACCTGCGGCCATCGCCAGAAATATCCAGAGGGTGAGGTACCTGTCCAGGAAACGCATGTTACTTTTGCTCATGAATGTATTATTTGGGGAGCGATGTGCCATCGCCCTGATTATCATTTTGTGTGATCTGTTTTGTATTTTTATAATTGGCTGGGGTACGCATAAAGTCAGCCTTTTCCCGCAACGACATCATCCGGGTAAACTTGTCTTCAGTTCTGTTTTTTTTGTTGGATATGATTCACATAAAAATCGTAAAATCCTTTTTTAATCTCCTCGCGCACACGGATATATTCCGATTGAATAAATTCGGGCGCGCCCACAGCATCCGACGGATCGTCGAAACCGATATGCAACCGATGTTTCACTTTTCCCATAAAGGCAGGGCAACTCTCGTTGGCACCTCCGCAGACCGTGATCACATAGTCCCACTCCTCACCCAGGTACTTATCCACGCTATCGGAGGTGTGATGCGAAATATCGACACCCGCTTCCTTCATGACTTCTACCGCTTTGGGGTTTAACCTGCCACTCGCGTTTGTGCCGGCCGAATGGACATCCAGTTCCGGACCGAACGACTGCAGAAAGCCGTGTGCCATCTGGCTCCGGCAGCTATTTCCTGTACATAAGATCAATACTCTTGTCTTCATAACCTATCTATATTTTTGTGATAACCTTGTACCGGCGACAGCCATCTTCATCGCTGCCTCATGTAATCTGCCCGGCTTCATATTCGCCAAACGACGAACATCAGAAGCAAAAAAACAGATCCGTTCAACAATGCATTTCTTTCCCGTCGAATAAATCGAACAGAGTCGAAAAGAGTTTCCGGGCGATTTCCCAGTTCTCTTTATGGATGCAGTACCTTACTTTTGGCGTTTCAATCTCACCCTGTATCAAACCGGCATCTTTCAACTCCTTCAGGTGCTGCGAAACGGTAGATTTGGCCATCGGAAGATCATCGTGGATATCGCCGAAAAAACAACTGTCCCGGGAAGCCAGAAATACCAGAATCTCAATCCGGGTGGGGTGCCCCAGTGCTTTCGCCATGCGGGCCACCATCTCCTGTTCTGCTGTCTGTAACGGTTGTTTTACTGTTTCCATAATCAATTCAATGTTCGCAAAAGTACGAACATTAATTGAATCATCCAAATATCCGGATTTGAAAAATAAGGCTATTGATAAAATATCTGTGGAAAATTGATCTTTCAGGTATCGTCTAAAAACAGGGAAATCAACATCCTTGACCACGCCCTCCACAGCGGGATAATAAAGGGATTAAAAGGGTACATGCGTAGAAACGACAAAGGTATCCGGGGGGATAAATTAGTACAAAATCCACCTCTTTTGATTTTGCGTGTTCCAAAGCCTGTCGCAACCCTTTTGAACTGATATCGGGATTATTCGCATTCAAATGCACATCAGTCAGAAACGCAAAAGAGAAGGAGTTTTCAGACCCGTCAGTTTTCACATCTGTACCATGATTCGTACAACCGACAAAGGAAGACAACAGGATCATTAAGCCTGCAGTGACTGCAATTTTTCTCATACGATTTGATTAATATGTTTCAAGGATATTATTTGGAGTTCACGTTGAATACCCAATAGTTCAATGTATGATGGGGTGACTTCAGCACAACCTTTACAAAATTGGCCTCACCGGGAATATCGAGTGGAAGCGAAGCATGTTCATCTTTTAAAAGAACCTCTCCTATTTTTTGATACCGATCCGGTTCCCCATTTTTTACGTTGTTTGTGGTACTGATCAGAATCTCCGCACGCGTATCCGCCTTTTTGTCGGTTACTGACCAGGAAAGGAGCAATTGATTGTGATCAAACAGATATCCCTTCAGCGCGAAAGCATCCACCTGATGCAATAAGGAAACGCCATCCAGTTCATAGGCGACAGGTGTATCTATCGCTACATCCATAAAATCAAAAATAGTAGGTAAAAGATCTACTGCAGCCGTTCGATAGTTACGGGCATAATCATTGATATCCTTTTTATTCATCACAAGCCATGTGTTACGTTCACGGTCACTCTGTCCGCCATGACTTTTTGCGGTAAGCGGTGTTCTGCCGTGATCGGTTGTCACAATAACGAACCAATCCTCATCAAACTCTTCTTCGCGTTGTTTCACTGCATCGTAAATCAAACCAATTAAGGCATCCTCAAAGGTAATGGCATTGTAAAACTCCGGACTCTCACCAAAATAATGACTCACATCATCCGTAAACTGCAAATAGACCCAGGAAAGATCCGGCCCATTTTTATAAATGCTTTTTGCGGCCTCCACAGCCACTGCAGCATCTATCCGCTTAATATAATAACTTTGCTTGTCGTGCGGATAACTGACGGTGTCAATCTCCAGTCCGTCAAAAGCGTAATCTATTTTGATATTTCCTGTTGCGGATAATCCCTCCCCGATAAGTTTTGTGCGATTGTCCAGCCAGGTGGAATAAACCGCCGTCTTGCCGTTGGGGTACGCATCTTTATATAACCTGAAGATGGTGGGATAATTGTAATTCGGATCATCAATGCCGTTGTCCCAAACATTGTGCTTATTGACCCAAGTACCTGTAAGCAGCGTGGCATATCCGTTGGATGAAATGGTAGGTGTTTGCGAATAACCGCCTCTTTCTCCACCCACGTATGATTCCAGAAACAGACCCTCATTTTCTATTCTGTCCAGATTAGGAGTACTTGCTTTGTGGATCATATCCGCAGGGATACCATCTACAATAATGAAAACCGTTTTTTTAACAGGGGTTTGGGCAATCGCGATAAACCCGATTGTCCAAAGAGCCCAGAGATAGAGAATTTTTTTCATACACAATCCATTTTATTCCCACCCGAAAAGTTGCGGTCCCAATGCAGGATTCAACGTAATCTGTTGTATCGGGATGGGACGATAATAATATTTGGGTGCCACAAAAGTGCCCATGCTGTTGGCTGTGACAATATTTCCGGAAGTCCCGTTGTTGAGATAAACTGTCGCGTTGCTGTCGTCGATATCACCCGTTTTATAATAAACAAGTTTCACGCCCTTGCTGTTTACTTCTTTGTTCGCATCTGAAGGAATAGACTCGGAAGAGGGAATCAGAAAAATATCCGCTACCCCGTCTCCGGTTAGATCAAACTTACCGAGAGCGGGGAAATACAAACCTTCCGGCACTTTTTCGAGTACTTTACCGGCATTCCATCGCATCAAATCGTCGAAACGAAAACCCTCGAAAGCCAGCTCTACCCTGCGTTCTCTTCTTATTTCCTGCAACAACGGGGATATCGTCCCAAATTTTTCGACAGAGAGCGGATCGACAGAGGGATGCATGTTGAAGTCCGGCATGCCGACCCTTCTTCTCAGGAGATTCAATGAGCTGTTTACATCTGTTTGCGTCAACTCATTCAGTTCGGCTTTTGCTTCGGCATAATTCAGGAGCACCTCGGCATAGCGCAACACAGGATAGTCCAGGTCGTTGTATACATCTGCCTCCCTGCTGTTTGCAAATCCCTTGATCAGATGATAACCGGTAAAGTTCTTATTGAATTGCTGCACATAAATGCCTGCACCGGATACATAAGTAGCGGTTTGAATGAGTTCCCATCCCGGATACGCATAGGTTTGACTCAGGCGCGGATCTCTGTTTGCAAACTCATCTACAAACAGTTTTGTCTGGTATCCGGCTTGTGAAGAATAGTACGAACCATCTTTCATCAGATAATGCTGCAGCAGGTCTTTTGCCGGAGAAGGTTCATAATTTCCGAAATTCCATTCACTTGTGCCCGCTTTCACTTCTCTGGGATCATAAAATGTAGCGAGAATGACTTCCGGGTTACTGCTTAAGTCTCCGCTTCTGAAAATCGACAAATAATCTGTATCGGTATTTCCTGTGGAGAATAATGTGAACTCACCGCTGTCCATCACACGTTTTGCCGCATCACGGGCCATTTGAAGATATTCATTTGCCGACGAAACAAGATTCAGTTCCGCATGATATTTACGGTATGTTCCTTCATATAAGGCATCGCGTGACAAGTAGGTAAGCACACCCCATTTGTCGAGGGCCCCCGTAGGTTGGTTCGTCTTCACATGCTCGGCTGCGAACTGGTAATCTTCAAATATCTTATCCACCACAAAATCTCGGGGATCACGCGCTTTAAACAGCGCCTCCTCATTGTTCGTTTCAATCACTTCTTCATACCATGGAACGTCGGAATATCTTTTGACCTTATCCATGTAAAACCTGGCACGAAAAAAACGGGCTACCCCTTCGTAGTGGGCTTTCACATCGGGTGCCACACCTGCCTTGTCAATATTTGCCAAAAACAGATTGATACTCCTCAGTCTGCCCCATGTCCATCCCGAAGTGACGGTGGAGGAAGAGGGGCTTGCGGAAGCCATGATATTTTTTATTTCAACGGCTCCCGAAGTGGTGGACTGGTTATCTGTTCCGCCATCGGCTGCATAGTTTCCATGTCCCGGGAAATCGTATAAACCGTAGACATACATTTTGAGGTCTTCTTCGGTGTTAAAGAACCGTTCCACCCCAATCTCGGTTCTGGGTTGTCTGTCCATAAATGCATCATTGCATGCAACGAACAGGATGCTGATCAGGAATATATAGAGTACTCTTTTCATCTCAGACTCTTTTAAAATGTAACATTTAATCCAAAAATATATTGGCGGTTAAACGGATAGGTATAACCATTTGTCGTTTCCTCGGTAATGGCTTCGGGATCAAAAAATCTTCGTACTTCGCTCCACTCGTACAGATTGTCGGCACTCACGAAGAGCCTCACCCTGCTCATATCAAGCCGGTCAGTAACTGATTTCGGCAGCGTGTATCCAAGGGTGATATTTTTTATCCTCAGATAGGATCCGTTTAACAGGTGTCCTGTTTGTGGAATGGCCATTCCCATCGATTGATCGATGCGGGTACCCAGGTTTCTGTCAGCCAGCCACGACTGGAGAATTGGGAACCTGGCATCCAGGTTTTGTTCAGCCAGTCCCGCGTCAATGTATGCCTGTGAATGCTTTGCCATATCTACATCACTGTCTGTCTCCGGACGATAATAGTCAAAGATGTGGGTTTGTCCGCCCGCATAGGGTTGCTGGTAAAAACTCCAGTAAAGAAAGTGTAAGGGATAGTAGTCTTTCTTCCCGATCCCCTGCAGGAAAAGAGAAAAATCGATATTCTTCCAATCACCCAGCAGGTTGAGTCCGAATCTGTATCTGGGGCTGCTGTTACCAATGACGGACAGATCTTTGGGATCATCCAGTGTCAGTCCCTTCGTGATACGGTTGTCGCCGTTCAGGTCTACATATTTCGGCCAACCCGGCACGATATCCAATGCACCCCAGGGAATGATTTCTGACTCATCCAACGCAGCGATCTCCTCATAGGAAGTGAACAGTCCGTCGCTTTGCAACCCCCATATCTCACCCAGTTCCTGTCCGACATAATATTGTGTCAGCAAGTTTGTTGGATTATCGAATCGGGTAATCCATGAACGGGTATCGGAAAGCAGAAAGCGCGTAGTCAGATTAAACGGTGCTCCGGATAATTGAAAGCTGTCATTGTAGGCAAGAGTAACCTCCCATCCGGTCGTTTTCATATCCGCTGCATTCTCACGGGGTGCCGATGCTCCAAGGACTGCCGGCAGCTCCTTTCCGGGGACAAGCATCCCCTTTGTATCTCTTCGATAGAGATCGCCCACTAAAGTCAGTTTATTGTTTAAAAATCCCAGATCAAGACCCATATTGCGGGTTACTACTGTTTCCCATGTATAGTTGGCGGAGACGAGCGGTGGTGCGGTAACCGTCAGCTGACGCTGACCGTCAATCAGGTAACCCCCCAGGCCGGAACTCATGGATGGGATATACCCGTATGCTCCGACAAGCTGATTACCCAATGAGCCATAAGATGCCCGTAGTTTCATATTGCTGATCCCATCGCGCAAAGGTTCAAAAAAAGATTCGGAATCAATTCTCCACGCGAGCGAGAGGGAGGGAAAAAAGCCAAAGCGCTCTTCCTTGGGAAACCGGGAAGAGCCATCGTAACGCCCGTTCAGTTCCACAATGTACTTATTGTCATAAATGTAATTTAAGCGATAAAAAAAACCTCTGATTGCCCAATCCGTAAAATTCTCGTCCACATTCATCTGGCCTGTGGCAAGTCCTATCGTAGGAAGCTGATTGGATATCAATCCTTCCCGCTCTGCAAGGGTCCAGTTATAACGGCTGTACTCCTGGTTAAAACCCAGAAGAGCGGTAAACTGATGCCTGTTCTTCAACCAGTTCAGTGTTCCATAGATGTCCAACACACTATAGAAATCGGTTGCAAAAGTCCGGTAGGCACTGCTGCTGCCTTCTTCACGAACGTCGTCGGGACCAAAGCCTATCTGATATTTTGTTTCATAGTAATTATAATCCTCAGTACCTTTCACAAACGAATAGTTGGCATTTATTTTCAGCAACTCTTTCAGGAATGTAAATTCACCGCCAAAGGTACTTTGAATACGATCATATGCCCGGATATCCTCACCGCCGTTCTTTAATCTTGCCATCAACCTGCCTGCATCATTATTGGCCCAGGTATCGTCAGGGTTTACATCGTGATCCTGCGGTGCAAGGTTATAAAACAGAGACATGTCGGAGCTCCAGAAATAGGAAGGCTTGGTCCGCTCGGTAGAAATGTAAGAGGTATTATTGGATAGAGAGAACCAATCCGTCACATCATAGCTGCTTTTCACCCGGAAGTTATATCTGTTGTAGGCATCTTTGTCCACGATCTTCGACAAGATACCGTTTTCTTTGTCGAAACCACCGGAGAGATAGAATGTAGTCTTTTCGGTTCTCCCGGAGACAGCTACCTGGTGAGAGTTGGAAAAGGTGTATTTATCAATGAAGTAGGTGGTCCAGTCTTTGTTTCCCATGTATTCCCATTGCGTTTCGTCCAGGGGATTGAGCCGGACCGGATCAATGGAAGGGTCATCTGATTTTTGTCGTGCCCACTCCAGTCTCTCATCGCTTGCCACGTGCCCGCCACTCCAGGGCGTATTCAATACAGCGATATTTTTTGTTTTCAGGTAAATGTAAGGATCCGATGATTTTTCGGGGAGAATGGATGGCCTTTTCCAGGTAAAGCTATTGTTATAATCGACCTGAATTTTGTCGGAACGTCCGGTTTTGGTAGTGATGAGGATGATGCCAAACGCTGCACGAGCACCATAGATAGCTGCTGAAGCGGCATCTTTCAAGACCGAGATGCTTTCGATATCCTCGGGAAGGATTCGGTTGAGTTCATTTGCATCGGAAGCGATGCCATCAATCAGAATCAGCGGAGCTCCTCCGTTGATGGACGTCAGTCCCCGTACGTTTATTCTCGCTGCCTGTCCCGGTTCACCACTGGTAAAATCGATGTTCAGGTTGGGCACCATTCCCTGCAATCCCTGTGCGAGGTTGGTGATAGGTTTTGCCTCCAGTTCCTTTATCCCCACCTGATCCACAGCTCCGGAGAGATTTAGTTTTCGCTGTGTACCATATCCGATTACGACCAGTTCTCCAAGCATTTCGGAATCATCCTGCAAAACGATATTTAACGGTATCTCTCCGTTCCATAGCACTTCCTGACTGGCGTAACCGATATAAGAAAAGATCAGCGTAGCCCCTGAAGGTATCTGCAAGCTATAGTTCCCATCTATGTCGGTAACCGTACCGTTGGTTGTCCCTTTTTCAACCACATTCACGCCAATGAGTGGCAGCCCGCTGTTGTCTGTCACATTCCCCGTAACCCTGTTATCCTGTGCTGCAACCTGACCAGTAAACGAAAGCCAGGTACATAGTATCAGCATAAAGATGAGACTTTTATTCTTTTCTCTTTTCATAAATAAATTATCAGTTAATAACCCAAAAAATGTAGCTGCAAAGAACTACTATTAATGTTACAGACCAGTTAATTTTTTATGAAGAAAATATTACTTTTGAGGATTGTATGCATGTTTTGGGGAAATTTCTTACAAAGCTTTTCATTGCTTTTGCAATCTTTCCCTCTGTTGTCAAAATCAACCAATTATAAATCTGATATCATCATTGACATTTGGAAATATATAAACTGCACTTTGACTTAAAAGGAAATAATCACTAACCTCGACACGCAATCAGATAAACGCAAAATTGAGTGGTTTCATTATGACAAAAGAACAGGAAAGGGATGAGTTGCACAAAAACCATCTGGAAGATCGCAAACGATCTGCGCGGAAGTGTGGATGGCCGGGATTTCAAACCGTATGTACCGGGAAGGTTGTTCAAAATCGAGTAGGTAGGGGGATTACTCCCCCGCCCTCTCACACCACCCGGCATGCTCTCGCACCGGGCGGTTTCTTTTAATTGTTTATTCTCACGTAATTTAATCCCAAACCCTAAAAAAATAGGTAATAGAAAATTAAAAAATCCGTCTAAACAATTAACAGAAACCGCCCGGTGCGAGAGCATGCCGGGTGGTGTGAGAGGGCGGGGGAGTAATCCCCCTACCTACTCGATTTTG
>CAKMJT010000055.1 GCA_927407015.1 uncultured Proteiniphilum sp.
ACCTTCAATCGCACCATACTGGAATTGAAATTGGTAAACTTGTTGTTGTACTCGAAAGCATTCAGGACCTTCAATCGCACCATACTGGAATTGAAATACTGTTGCGGAAAATCAACAACACCATTAAACAATTTCAATTCCAGTATGGTGCGATTGAAGGGTTCTCGTCCAGAGATATTGATTTTCCGCAACAGATGGGCAATACATATCTGGTGATCCTCCATCCCCACCTCTCCCATGAAGTAAGCCGGAAGCCGGTCAGTGACCCATACCTTATTACCCTGTTCTTCCCACGAACAACGACTCCGGGAAGGCATTGAGACCGGCCAGGACCAAATTGAAAGTCAGCGGGTGCTTCCGCTCCGGGGAAGGAGCCGGGAACTATGCCACCGTTGCCTCCGTCATCCAAACGGCGGTCAAGAACGGACAGAACCTCTTTGAGGTCCTTCGGGTTATTGCATCCCTTGCTCAAGCGTAGTTTCGTGTATAGCATAGTTATTGACGAGTAGTCAGGACTCTCTGAGTCTATGACCGGGGGTACCTGAGTAGTTACAACAAAAGAGATTGTATTCAAATGAAATTTTTTTTCGGTGATACAGTCTCACTTTTATTATAAGAGTTTCTGTATCAAAAAATTAATAATTATATAAAGAACAAATAAATTTTTATTATGTTTGTGAAGCAAACAATCAGTAATTGGTGATTTGCGGAAAATTGACCGGCTATAAGATTGATCCAATGATGAAATTATTCCGTTTTATCTTTCTGTTTCCTTTTCTTTTCAGTTGTTACCCATCTCTTTTGGGCCAACCCTCCTGGCTTTTTAAACAACTGGAGGTGCGTGACGGTCTTTCTCATAACCAGATTAATCATATTTTCAAGGATAGTAAAGGTTTCATGTGGTTCTCCACCGCATCGGGTTTAAACCGATACGACGGATATAAGTTTAAAGTATTTTTTCACAACCCTAACGATGATTATTCATTGCCCGACAATCTGGTACTGAGTGTTCAGGAGGATATAAAGGGGCGACTATGGATTCACACCGGCAACGGATACACCGTATTCAATCCCGAAAAGGAACAATTCGAACAAAGCCGGATTCTGTTGCAAGAGATGGGTATCACCGACCCAGTCGATCTCATCTTTATCGACAACGATAAAAATGTGTGGTGTCATACTACTGCATCCGGGTTCTACAGGTATCATGCCGCCAGCGGTCAATTGGTCTTCTTTCCTCAAACCGGGAAACCGGGCAACTTAAACCCGGGGGTAATTACCGACATCACAGAATCGGAACAAAGTTATCTTTTTATCTTTCAATCGGGGCTGATCCAATATATGGATAAAAACAGGTTGCGGGTCGATTATACCGATACCTTTATTCTGCAACAGCAGCATGCCAAAGCCCAGAACTACCAGGTTTTTGTTGATTCAGATAACGACCTGTGGATCTATTCCGATATGCCGCTGGGAACCTGGTTCTACGATTCCCGGAAAAAAAGATGGAACTGTATGGGGTCAATAAAAAGTGATTTCCCATTTTTATTGTCAAGCGACATGATTCAGGATATCATGCAGGATCCCGCCGGTTTAATCTGGATGGCAACCGACCATGGTGGTATCGATGTCATCGATAAAAAAGAAAACAAGCTGACCAATTTACGCAATCAGCCGTACGACGAACGAAGCATTGCCCACAACAGCATCAATTGTATTTATACCGATCATGAAGATATGATATGGGTGGGTACTTATAAAAACGGGATATCCTACTATAATGAAAGCATTTACAAATTTGGTATTGAACATTTGCATTATTTCAACAAGACCGATAACTTTAAACCCGATGTGAATACCATCATTAAAGATAAAGAGGATAACATCTGGATCGGCTCCAATGGAAGCGGCCTGATACGATTACATACGAAGAACGGATCATATCATCTGTACAGTCATGATCCGGGCGACAATTCCTCTTTAACCAGCAATGTGATCGTCAGCCTCTGTGCCGCAAAAAACGGAAAAATATGGATCGGTACCTACCTGTCGGGTATGGATTGTTTCGACGGGAAAAAGTTCGTTCACTATCGTCACGACCCAAACAACCCGAACAGCCTTGCCAACAACAACATCTGGTCAATCGTGGAAGACAAGTCGGGCATGATCTGGATTGGTACATTGGGCGGCGGTTTACAAAAATTCAACCCCGATAACGGACAATTTACCACCTTCAATAACCACACCAAACAACGACTATCATCCGAGTTCATTTCATCGGTCTTTTTGGGTAAAAACGACCGGTTGATACTTGGCACCGCCATTGGAATTACCATTTTCGATATAAAAACTGAACGTTTTGAGACCTTGCTGTCTAACCGTAAAGGAGACCAGTTTTTCACCACTCTCAATGTGAACCATGTCTATGAAGATAGTCGCGGGCTCATCTGGATAGGAACCCGGAACGGGTTGAATATCTGGGATCCAAAGAAGGATAAAATCACCCAATTGTACAAAAGTGACGGCTTGACCGATAATGTCATTTCAGGGAGTATCGAAGACAATCAGCACAACATGTGGATCACTACCTCCAACGGTGTATCGAACATAATCATCCAAACCCATTCCATCACCGATGAATATAATTTCTCTTTCGTAAATTATAGTGAAGCGGACGGCCTGCAAAGTCATGAATTTAATTTACGATCCCTATTTAAATCTCCCGACGGAGAGATTTTGCTCGGCGGAACCAGGGGATTCAACTTTTTTAATCCGGAGAATATCCGTTATAACACGTCCCAACCCAACGTACTCTTTACCGGGCTCAAACTGTTCAACGAAGAGGTTGAAATCGGTGCAGAATATCAAGGAAACAGAATCCTGTCATCGGAGCTGAATCGGGTAAAAGAGGTCACATTCAAATACAGGCAAAATGTTTTTTCGGTTGAGTTTTCAGCCATGAATTATGTGCTTCCCGAAAAAACCACCTATGCCTATATGCTCGAGGGTTTTAATACGGATTGGTTGATCACCGAAAATGGCGTCCACAGTGTCACATACACCAACCTTGCTCCCGGGAACTATACCCTCAGTGTAAAGGCTGCCAACAGCGACGGCATCTGGAGCGAAGAATCAGCTGTACTGAATATTCGTATCAAACCACCATTCTGGCTCTCTCCCGTAGCCTATATCTTCTATACGCTCCTTTTGATATCGATCCTGTTGTTTGCACGATACACGATTATTCGAAACGAGCAGCAGAAGTTTAAAATGAAACAAATAGAACTGGAAGCACAACGCAAGCATGAAATAGATGACATGAAGCTAAGTTTCTTTACCAATGTAAGTCATGAACTGCGCACACCTCTGACATTGATCCTGTCACCATTGGAGAATATGATGAAGACGGTTGCAGACGATCACCAAAAAAAGGAGCTCTCGCTGATCCATAAAAATGCCATCCGACTGTTGAATATGGTGAACCAGTTACTCGATTTCAGAAAAAGCGATGTGAATGAACATGCCCTGAACTTATCTTATAGCGACATCATCTCCTTTCTGAAGAATTCCTGTAACCATTTTACAGAATATGCCGAAAAAAAGAATATCCGACTCACCTTTTTCTCCTCCGTAGATGAATTAAACATGGTGTTCGATGAAGACAAAATGGGGAAAATCATGATGAATCTTCTCTCCAATGCCATAAAATTTACTGAGAAGAATGGAACGGTGGATGTCATGGTAAAGCTGTTGCCCACTGGAAGCAACAATAATTCGGATCAATTGGAGATAAGGGTTATAGATAATGGTATAGGGATAAAAGATGAGGAGAAAAAACGGATCTTCGAACGTTTTTACCAGGGGAAAATCAGAAACGAAGATTTTCCGGGAAGTGGTATTGGACTGCATATCGTAAAAGAATTTGTTTCTCTTTGTAAAGGCTCCGTTCAGGTGTATGACAATGTACCAGAAGGGAGTCTGTTTGTCCTTCATTTTCCGGTTGAGAGGCTGGAGTATATTGGTTCACAACCCGCAACGATCGGCAAAGAACAAAAGGAAGATCGGGTGGATGTTGTAAAAACCGGAGAAAAAGACGAGGCCCGTCAAAGGAACGAAACACGAATCCTACTGGTGGACGATAATGATGATTTCCGTTATTTCATGAGAGATACACTGATGAAAGATTTTTCAGTGATTGACGCTTCGAACGGAAATGAGGCTTGGGAAAAAATTCTTGAATTTTTTCCCGACATCATTATCAGCGATGTGATGATGCCCGAGATGGACGGATACGAATTGTGTGAAAAAGTTAAAAACGACGTGCGCACATCACATATACCTCTTATCCTGCTTACGGCACTCACAGCCCAGGAACAGGAACAGCGCGGTTTGGAAACAGGAGCCGATGATTATATTACAAAACCGTTTAATTTCGAAATCCTGTTGCTTCGTATTAACAAAATGTTGGAATTGAGATCTTATCGTCACAAAAGATTTAAAAACCAGATAAATATTCAACCCGCTGAAATAACCATTACACCGTTAGATGAGAAATTAATCAAGAATGCAATAAAATTGGTGGAAGATCATATCGCCGATACTGAATTCTCCGTAGAAAGGTTAAGTAAAGAGCTTGGAGTAAGCAGGGTGCATCTCTATAAGAAACTGATCTCTATAACAGGGAAAAGCCCGATTGAGTTTATTCGTATAATCCGTCTTAAAACGGCAGCCCAATTAT
>CAKMJT010000056.1 GCA_927407015.1 uncultured Proteiniphilum sp.
GAGACATTCACCATCATTTACGGACAGCGTTACGGTATCTTCCGTCTGGCAGACATCATTGGTATTGAACGCCTGGTCACATTGATGGAGGCGATGTTCAATGATTTCGGAGCGAAACATTACAAACCAAATCCTCTTTTATGGAAGCTGTACCGTTCCAACCAGTTGGGTGTACGTACAGGAAAAGGTTTTTATTTATACGATGAAAACGGTAATCCGGTTTCACCCAATAAATCACTGTACAACTAAGGGAGGATAAACAATGAAGATATTGGTTTTAAATTGCGGAAGCTCATCCATCAAATACAAGCTTTTCGAGATGGAGAGCAAAGAGGTAGTCGCACAGGGTGGTATCGAAAAAATAGGGATGAAAGGTTCCTTTCTGAAGTTCACCCTTCCCGACGGACAGAAAGTGATGCTCGAGGGTGAGATCCTGGAACACCGTGCCGGGATAGAATACATTCTGGGTGTGATGCTCAGCGAGAAATACGGATGTATCCAGTCGCTCGATGAGATTGATGCCGTGGGCCACCGTGTAGTACACGGGGGGGAACGGTTTAATTCGAGCGTGCTGATCACCGATGAGGTGATCGAGATGTTGAACGACAGCATTGAGCTGGCTCCCCTGCACAATCCGCCCAACCTGAAGGGTATTTACGCCATCAGGGAGCTGATGCCCGACACACCGCAGGTAAGCGTTTTCGATACGGCATTTCACCAGACCATGCCCGATTATGCCTATACGTATGGTATTCCGTATGCATTGTACGAGAAATACAGTATCCGCCGTTATGGCTTTCATGGCACCAGCCACCGGTATGTATCGAAGAGAGCCTGCGATTTCCTGGGTGTCCCCTATGAGGAACAACGCATCATCACGGCACATATCGGTAACGGAGGATCAGTCACTGCCATCAAAAACGGAAAATCGATCGATACAAGCATGGGGATGACTCCTGTGGAGGGACTGATCATGGGTACCCGTTCCGGCGATGTGGATCCGGGAGTGATCTCCTATATCATGGAAAAAGAACATATGGGTACAAAGGGGATCTCCACGCTGTTGAACAAGTTCTCCGGTGTACTAGGCATTTCAGGTATCTCTTCCGATATGCGCGAAATTCAGGCAGCTATTGAAGGAGGGAATAAACGGGCCATGCTGGCTATGAACACCTATAATTACCGCATCAAGAAATATGTAGGATCCTATGCCGCTGTGCTGGGCGGCGTGGACCTCCTGGTATTCACGGGTGGTGTGGGTGAAAACCAGGCTGTCACACGCAGCGTAGTGTGTAAAAACATGGAGTTCATGGGCATCGAACTCGACGAAGAACTGAACGCTTCAGTACGGGGCAAAGAGGTAGTGATCAGCAAGCCATCCTCGAAAGTAACCGTTGTGATCATCCCTACCGATGAAGAGCTGACGATTGCAAAAGACACGGTAGATATACTTCGGAAAAATCAGACCCCGTGACGAATGTAAAAATTTATCCCTGCAGAAAAAGCCCCTGAAAAATTTCAGGGGCTTTTTCTGTCAATGCTTTAAAATTATTCAGCGATCACTTCGAAAGGGATCTCAACAGAAACCTCTTTGTGGAGTTTGACTACTGCTTTATAGCTTCCCACTTCTTTGACGGGATCTTTGATCAGGATCAGTTTCCTGTCTATATCGAATCCTTTTTCTTTCAGCATATCGGCAACCTGGATGTTCGTGACAGAACCAAAGATTGTGCCTGTAGAGCTGGTTTTGGCTCCGATAGTCAATGCAACACCGGTCATTCTGTCGGCGATGGCCTGCGCATCGGCCTTCATTTGAGCGAGCTTGTGGGCACGCTGTCTCTGGTTTTCGGCCATTACCTTCTTGGCCGATTCACTGGCAATCACAGCTTTCCCCTGAGGGATCAGAAAATTGCGGGCGTATCCTTTTTTCACGTTCACTACATCGTCTTTGTAGCCTAACGTCAGTATATCTTCTTTCAATATAACTTCCATATCTCTTCCTCCTTGTTATTTCATTAAATCGGTTACGTATGGAAGCAAAGCTATATGACGAGCTCTTTTCACTGCTTGCGCGATACGACGTTGAAACTTCAATGATGTCCCGGTAATTCGTCTGGGTAAGATTTTACCTTGTTCATTCAGGAACTTCTTCAGGAATTCGGGATCCTTAAAATCGATGTACTTGATACCGTTCTTTTTGAAGCGGCAGTATTTTTTCTTCTTCACATCCACCGACAGGGGAGTCAAATATCTGATTTCTGATTGTTTAGCCATTTCTTAATCCTCCTTTTCGTTTGATTTTACTTCCGATTCAACCACTTCCGTTTTCTCGGCTCTTCTTGGTTTTGCTTTTTCTGCAGTATGCGCTTCCTGTTTCTTGCCGCCCCTGTTATTCCTTCTCTTTTCGGCGTATTCCAGGGCAAATTTGTCCTGTTTCACGGTTAAGAACCGGATCACACGTTCGTCACGACGGAAATTCACTTCCAGCTTATCAATCACAGTAGGCTCGGCATTGAACTCCAGGAAGGTGTAAAATCCGGTCGTTTTCTTGTCGATGGTATAGGCCAGCTTTCGCAGCCCCCAGTCTTCTTCATTCACAATCTCAGCTCCTTGCTCTGTGAGGAGGTTTTTGAATTTTTCAACCGCTTCCTTCATCTGAGCATCAGACAAAACGGGAGTCAAAATGAAAACGGTTTCGTAATTGTTCATACTAAATTAATTATTAATGCGTTAAATTAAAAAACATAATTTTGAGCGGCAAAGATACAACAAATTATCTAACTATCAAAGGGCTACTCCTTTTAACTTTTTTCAAAAGATTGTTTTTTTCTTTGAACGGGATTCAATCAACTTTTTAAGAGTAAATTTGTTTATTGGTTATCCAAACTCAATTGTACAATGAAGAAAACAACCAACCAGGCACTGGTGATTTTCGGTGCCTCCGGTGACCTCACATACAGGAAACTGATTCCTGCCATATTCGATCTCTACATGAACGAATCCTTACCGGAAGGATATGCCGTTTTGGGCGTAAGCCGTTCTGCATTTACCGACAGTCAGTTCCGAAAAAAAATGAAGGAGGGCATCCGGCTATTTGCGCACTATAAAGAGGCGGCTACCGGGAAGATACATGATTTTCTCTCCCGGCTCTATTATCTGAGCATCGACACAGGAAAAGGGGAGGAATATGTACATGTCAAGGATAAACTGGATTCGTTGAACAGGAAGCTTAATCTTGGCCAGAACTATATTTTTTACCTCTCCATCCCTCCCTCACTCTACACAGTGATCCCCAAATATTTGTACGGCCAGGGACTTACTCTCCAGCAAAAAGGTTTCAGAAGGATCATCATTGAAAAGCCCTTCGGTCACGATCTGCCATCTGCCATCGGGCTAAATGAGCAATTACTTGAGTTCTTCGGGGAGGATCAGATATACCGCATTGACCATTATCTGGGTAAGGAGACGGTACAGAACCTAATGGTGACCCGTTTTGCCAATGGCATCTATGAGCCACTCTGGAACCGTAATTTTATTCAGCACGTGGAGATCACCGCAGCTGAGAGTATTGGCGTGGAAGACCGGGGTGGTTATTACGACCATTCGGGTGCACTGCGTGATATGGTGCAGAACCATCTCCTGCAGGTTGCCTCATTAGTGGCAATGGAACCTCCGACAAAGATTACCCCGGAGGATATACGGTACGAAAAGATGAAAGTCTTCCGTTCGTTGCGGCCTTTCAGCAAAAATGATCTGAAAAAGAATGTGATCCGGGGCCAGTATACCGATGCCACTGTCAGGGGCAAACAGTACAGCGGTTACCGTGATGAGAAAAATGTGGATAAAAATTCACGCACAGAGACCTATATAGCCATGAAGGTCTTTATCGACAACTGGCGCTGGCAGGGTGTCCCGTTCTATATCCGCACGGGCAAGAGATTACCTACCAACGTGACAGAGGTGGTGATTCATTTCAAGCCTTCGCCGCAAATGCTGTTTAAATCGGCTGACGGATCCACGAACTCGGATAACCAGCTGATCCTACGTATCCAGCCGGATGAAGGTATCCTGCTGAAGACAGGCATGAAGGTTCCCGGAAGCGGATATGAGGTGAAGTCGGTGAATATGGATTTTCACTACACAGAGTTGAATGATCATTACATTCCCAGTGCCTACGAAAGACTGATCCTCGACTGTATGACCGGCGACAATATGCTCTACATGAGCAGTGAAGCCGCAGAGGAGACCTGGAAATTCGTGCAGCCCGTGCTTGATTACTGGTCGAATGACAAAGATGCACCGCTTCATGGTTATCCCTCCGGATCATGGGGCCCCGATGTGGCTGACGCCCTGATCGAGGGGAAGGAAAATACCTGGCGCTACCCCTGCAAGAATCTGGCTGAGGACGGCGTCTACTGCGAGTTATGATGTGAGATGTGGAAATGAAAAATGAAAACTTACAGCTTATAGCTGACTGCTGACCGCTGACTGCTGATAGCTAAAAACTGAGAACATGAACATTCAAATAGGCAACACTCCGGACGAATTAAACCGATCTTTTACCGTTTGGTTGCAAGAGATTCTGGCTGAGAAGGAAATTGTGACCATTGCCCTGTCGGGAGGATCCACACCCAGATCGTTGTTCGATTACTGGGCAGGGCTGCCTGAAGGAGAAATTGACTGGCGAAAAATGAAGTTCTTCTGGGGCGATGAGCGTTGTGTGCCTCCCACTGATGAAGAGAGTAATTACAAAATGGCCAGAGAGCATCTCCTCGATCTCGTGCCGGTGCCAAAGGATCATATCTTTCGGATTAGGGGAGAGAATAACCCGGTGAAGGAGGCCCTACGCTACGGCGGGATTCTTCAGCACAAACTGGAGATAGTCAACGGAACTCCTTCCTTCGATATCATCATGCTCGGTTTGGGGGACGACGGTCATACTGCTTCCATCTTCCCGCACGAAATGACACTATGGGACAGCAGTGAGAACTGCGTCACTGCCACGCATCCCCTGAGCGGGCAGAAAAGGGTGAGCCTTACAGGAAAAGTAATCAACAACGCCAGGCATGTTGTCTTCCTGGTAACCGGCATGAACAAATCCGCCAAGGTGAAAGAGATCATTGGTGATCCCGCTCTTGCAGCAAAACAATATCCGGCAGCACGGGTGCAGCCGGAACCAGGAAATCTGTACTGGTTCCTGGATGAAAGTGCAGCCCAAAAGCTGACTACCGGCAGTTGACGGGAAGCCTATCTCACCGTTCTGATTTTATAGTCGCAAACTACTTTTCCTTTTTCCATACCGGTCAGCTTGTTTTGGATCATCCTTTTGCGGAGTGGTGATATCTTATCCACAAACAGTTTACCATCCAGATGGTCATATTCATGTTGAATCACACGGGCCATATACCCGGAATAGCGCTCATTGTGCGGTTGCATATGCTCATCGAAGTACTCGATGCGTATCTCCCCTTCGCGGGGAACCTTCTCATGAATACCGGGAATACTCAGACATCCCTCCTCAATCAGTTCCATTTCCCCGCTTCGCTCCGTGATGTGTGCGTTGATGAATACTCTTTTAAAATCCCTGAACTCAGGATGCTCCTCACTGGCTACGGGTGAAAGATCCACCACAAAGATGCGGTCGGTCAGTCCCACCTGGGGAGCTGCAAGCCCTACGCCATCGGCATGATACATGGTCTCGAACATATTGTCGATCAACTCATTCAGTTTTGGATAATTCTCAGGTTCAATATCCTCCGTTACTTTTCGCAATACAGGTTGCCCGTAAATATAAATGGGTAAAATCATAATGGCAAATCAAGTCTCAGTTCGCACGTTATCTCTCTTGTTTATGCGAAAAACAGCTGTCCTGAGAACATTTGTTTTTTATCGTTTCATTCTTCTGCTTTCCATATATCCCTGAAGGATGATGGTGGCACTGATTTCATCCACCAGTGCCTTATTTTGTCGGTCTTTCTTTTTCAGTCCGCCGTCGATCATTGTCTGCAGCGCCATCTTCGAAGAAAATCGCTCGTCGAAATATTCTACAGGAATGTGGGGATAGATCTTCCTCAGCCTGTTCACAAAAGGTTCTATCCGTTTCATGTTTTCCGACAGTTCATTGTTCATCTGCCTGGGCAGTCCCACCACAATGCAGGAGACTTCCTCTTTTTGGAGATAATCAGCCAGAAAGTCAAACAGCTGAGGGGTCTCCACCGTCGTCAGTCCATTGGCAATGAGCTGCAGGGGATCACTCACGGCGATACCTGTCCTTTTTTTTCCGTAATCGATGGATAAGAGTCTCGACATAACAGCTAAACCGGTTCGAAAGTTCTTTTGCGCAACTCGAAATCACGTCCCAGGTACTTCTCCCTCACTACCGGATTCTCCGCCAGCTCTTCGGCTGTCCCCTGAAACAGCACCTTCCCCTCAAAAAGAAGATAGGCACGATCAGTGATGCTGAGTGTCTCATCCACATTATGGTCGGTAATCAGTATACCTATATTCCTGAACTTCAGCTGCGCCACGATTGATTGAATATCCTGAACGGCAATAGGGTCGATACCGGCGAAAGGCTCATCGAGCATGATGAACTTCGGGTCGATTGCCAGACAGCGGGCGATCTCGGCACGGCGGCGTTCGCCACCCGAGAGGCGGTCTCCCGGGTTCCTGCGTACTTTCTGAAGACCGAACTCCTCGATCAGGCTCTCCAGTTTCTCTTTCTGAGCCCGGGGAGACATATCGGTGAATTCCAGCACCGATTTGATATTGTCTTCGACCGTCATTTTACGAAAGATGGAGGCTTCCTGTGCCAGATAACCAATCCCGTTCTGGGCACGTTTATAGACCGGAAAACCGGTGATGTTCTGGTCGCCGATAAAAATATCTCCCTCATTCGGTACAATCAATCCCACTGCCATATAAAATGTGGTTGTCTTGCCCGCCCCGTTGGGGCCGAGCAAACCGACAATCTCTCCCTGTTTCACATTGATGGATACGTGATTCACGACTGTCCGCTTGCCATACTTCTTCACCAGGTTCTCCGTACGCAACATCAGCGGTTCAGCCGCCATACTATTGTTATCCGGGGAAGAGGGCAGCTCTTCCGTAAAGGATAGAGGCGTTATTTCTTCTAAACGTTCGTCCATTGTATCGAATATTTCTGCAAAGATACAAAAAAGTTACCAGTTATAAGGCAAGCAATATGATGAGGCACACATGAAAGCGGAACCGGCTTCCCTTCGACACTCCTGTACCGGGTGGTGATTCTGCCGGCCGGGAACAGGGTATGTAGCGTCCTTATGCGGGTGATTTCTCCGTATGGGATATGTGTATGCCTCGATCAGGAGCGGATTATAATCACCGCTTTCTCCATCTCCCCATTCACCGGCGGATGTAGTTTCGCAACCCGCACCTCCAGGGAGGTGATGTGAGGGTAATCGTCGGTCAGCCTGCTGTAGATACGCCCGGCGACATGCTCCAGCAGTTGGGATGGCGTTTGCATCTCTTTCTTCACCCGGTCGAACAGATCGGCATAGTTCAGCGTATCCTTCACGTCGTCCGATCTGCAGGCGGCTGAGATATCGGCTTCCAGGACAACTGTCACCTCAAACTCATTCCCGATAAGAGTCTCTTGCGGCAATACACCATGATAGCCATAAAACCGCATATTACGGAGTTCCATTTTTGTCTTCATCTGATTATGTACGTTTGCCGTGCCCATTCTTCCGTCATTTTTCAGACTCAAATATAAGAACAATTTATTACATTTGTTGTTTTATATACAAAATCATCAAGAAATGAAACGAGCATGATAACCGTTCTCACCCAAGAACAGGATTAAAAGCGAGTTCCATATGATACCTTTGAACAATTCGCGTTAAGCTAAAATAACGGTTAAGCGAGAGCAATGTCAAGCTTGCTTGAAACATTGCCGAGCGATAGTTATTTATCAAAATGAGCAGAGCCAAGCTTGCTTGAGCTATGCCATAGTGAGCGAATATCTAACTTTAGTGAAAATAATAGTTTTAATCATATGAAAACAAATGAAATCCCCGAAAGGCTCACGGCCATGAGACAATTCATGGAAGAGAAAAAGCTGGATGCATTCATCATCCCCAGTACCGATGCCCATTTAAGTGAATACCCCCCTAAATACTGGGAATCCAGGAAATGGATCAGCGGCTTCAGCGGCTCTGCGGGAACAGCCGTGGTGACGAAGGAAAAAGCCGGTGTGTGGACCGACTCGCGTTATTTTCTACAGGCAGCCGATGAGCTGGAAGATACGGGATTTGATCTTTTCAGGATGGGACAGCCCGGGACACCCGATATGACCTCCTGGATCATCGAACAAGTGGGCAAAGGAGGCAGGGTAGGTATTGACGGACTGGTCTATGCTGCGTCGGATGCCGTGACATTGCGGGAGAAGCTGGGTGCCAGGGAGATTGAACTGGAGACCTCTTTCGATCCTTTCACGGTGATCAGAAGTGATCGTCCCGGGATACCCAAAAACAAAGTTTTCATCCTCCCCGATGAAATAGCCGGAGAATCGCTGAAGAGCAAGATCGCACGCATCAATGCCGAATTGAAGAAAGTGGAGGCAGACGGTCTGATTCTGGTCACACTCGATGCCGTAGCCTGGACATTCAACCTCAGGGGCAACGATGTAGATTACAACCCGGTAGCCGTAGCATACGGATATGTCTCAGAAAATGAGACGATCTTATTTATCGATCCGGAAAAGCTGACCGATGATATTGCGGATGCGTATAAAGCACAGGGTATTAAAATCGCTGATTACAGCGAGATTTTCGACTATGTTGCCAGACTTCCGGAGAACAGCACTGTGTGTATTACCGGCAACAAGATAAACTACAGGCTACTACAGACCATTCCTGCTTCATGTACCATCGTGGATATCCCTTCACCGGTGGACAGCATGAAAAGCGTGAAGAATGAAACAGAGCTGAACGGTTTCCGCAACGCGATGGTCAAAGACGGAGTCGCGCTGGTCAAGTTTTATATGTGGCTTGAAGAGGCTGTCCCCGCGGGTGAGGTGACTGAGGTAACCATTGAAGAGAAACTGCGTGAATACCGTTCGCAACAAGAGCTCTTTGTGGGCGAAAGTTTCGGGACCATCGCCGGGTATGCGGGTAATGGTGCCGTCATCCATTATCATGCATCCCCTGAAACCTGCCTGCACGTGAAACCGGAAGGATTGCTCCTCATCGATTCCGGCGGACAATACAGGGACGGAACGACCGATATCACCCGCACAGTGGCCGTGGGAAAGGTGACCAAGCAGATGAAGCAGGATTATACCTATGTGCTGAAAGGACATATCGCGCTGGCTACAGCTGTTTACCCGGCAGGCACAAGAGGATCACAACTCGACATCCTTGCCCGTAAGGCGCTATGGGACAACGCACTGACCTATTGGCATGGCACGGGGCACGGCATAGGACACTTTCTGAATGTCCACGAAGGACCGCAGAATATCCGTCTGGAAGAAAACCCTACCCAGCTGAAACCGGGAATGGTGACTTCCAACGAGCCGGGCCTCTACCGCACTGCTGCATATGGGATACGTATTGAGAACCTGATTGTTACACAAGAGTATACCCAAACAGAGGAATTCGGTACGTTTTATCATTTCGAGACCATTACCCTTTGTCCTATCGACACCAGGCCGATTGCGAGGAAACTACTCACCAAAAAAGAGATCAGGTGGTTCAACAAATACCACAAAATGGTGTACAGCAAGCTCAAAAATCATTTAAGCAAAGAGGAGAAAGCATGGCTGAAACGTAAAACGAAACCTATCTAAAAGAATTGATCAATGAAGGGAAGGCGTGGATAGCTTATAGCAATAATCCATACCTTCTCTATTATCCGGGAAAAGGATCTCAATTGCTGATTCCCATCATTTCATATCCACAATGGCCCTTATCAAATCAGTCAGGGGATTTACCCCTCAAATCGGAGAAAATTGCTATCTGGCGGATAACGCCACCATCATAGGAGATGTGATCATCGGCAACGATTGCAGCATCTGGTTCAATGCAGTGCTGCGCGGTGATGTGAACTCCATCCGCATCGGCAATCGTGTCAATATTCAGGATGGCACGGTCATTCATACCCTTTATCAGAAATCGGTATCGGTCATCGGTGACGATGTCTCTATCGGACACAACGTGGTCATTCATGGCGCGAAGATTGAAAACGGTGCTCTGATTGGTATGGGGGCCATCGTGCTGGACCATGCGGTGGTAGGCGAAGGAGCCATCATTGCAGCCGGATCGGTGGTACTGACCGGCACACAGGTGGAACCGGGCAGTATCTATGCCGGCGTTCCCGCGAAATTTGTTAAAAAGGTCGACCCCGAACAGTCCAAGGGTATGAATCAGAAAATAGCGTACAACTATCTGATGTATGCTGGGTGGTTTAAGGACGAGGAGACACAATAATCATTATTCCCTGACCGGACGCAACAAGGGTTGCCCGACGATCACGCAGGGTCGCCTTACCGGCAGACCCGGTGTGTCTACCTCCGGTGTGACTACCTTTCGTGTGCCGTCCCTTTCCTGTTGGCTGCAACCATTTTGTACAGCTGGTCGTTGGGACGTATTTTCCCGCCTGTTTTGATGGAGAAGTGATCCCCCTTCACCGCTTCGGGGACGGTCTCTTCATCCACACGTATATCATCTGCCGTGACAAAGACAGCACCGGTGGTAGGTCCTGTAATCAACAGTTCATCGCCCTGTTTTACGGATTGTGTCTCCACCAGGAACTCTGTTACACCCAGGTTTCCGAAATGCCTGATCGCTTTGCCCACGTATACTTTCCGTTTTGTGGCTCCTGAACCGTAGCGGTTCGTCCACTCCCCCAGCCGCTGTCCGAGATAATAGCCATCCCAGAAACCGCGGTTGAAGACGGTGGCAAGACGTTCGTCCCAGTCGCTGATCTTCTCTTCGGTAAAGGCATTGTCACAATACGATTGTACGGCTTCCTTGTAACAGGAGGTGACAATACGTACATATTCAGGCCCTCTGGCACGACCCTCTATCTTGAACACCCGCACACCGGCATCCATCATCTTGTTCATAAAATGAATCGTCTTGAGGTCCTTGGGTGACATGATATATTCGTTGTCAATCTCTAGCTCTATATCACTGGTCTTGTCCCTGACAATATATGCCCGGCGGCAGATCTGGTTGCAGGCACCCCGGTTCGCAGACAAGTCTTTTTCGTGCAGGCTCAGGTAACACTTACCCGAAACAGCCATACAAAGCGCCCCATGGGCAAACATTTCGATGCGGATCAGCTGCCCTGAGGGCCCCTTGATCTGTTGCGAAACGATATCCCGATGAATCGCTGCCACCTGATCCAGGTTGAGCTCCCGTGCCAGCACCACCACATCGGCAAACTGAGCATAGAACCGGAGTGATTCGGTATTGGTGATATTCAGCTGCGTGGAGAGATGCACCTCCACACCGATGCTCCGGGCATACATCATCACTGCCACATCGGCGGCAATAATAGCCGAAAGCCTGGCCTCACCGGCAGCATCCACGATCCGGCGCATCAGTGTCATATCATTGTCATAGATAATCGTGTTGACCGTCAGGTAACTTTTCAGGTTGTTCTCGCGACAAATCTGCGCAATCTGATGAAGATCATCAATAGTGAAGTTATTGGATGATCTTGCCCGCATATTCAATCCTTCGATACCGAAGTAGATCGAGTCCGCCCCTCCCTGTATGGCTGCCGTGAGCGATTCGTATGAACCGGCAGGCGCCATAATCTCATAGTCGTGTAAATGATTCATTCGCAAGCTGTCATTCTAAACTACAAAAGTACAAAAAAAAGAGGGAACAGGCACAAAGAAAACGGATGTACCCGTCAGGTGTACATCCGTCCCACATTCCAACGAAGGAACGATCACTGTGAGGAAGCTTCATTCAATGAACGTAACCCTGTACGCCATTCATCGGAACTTCCGGTAAATTGATTGTAAAACCGTTACTGCTCAATGATCTTCCCAATGATCTCCTCTGCCTCGCGGTAGGAAGCTGACATGACTTCCTGCACCACCCCGCCGATTTGAGAAGCCAGCATCGCCGAATTCATACGCGACACATAGGTATTTCCATCTGCTTTCTCATAGACTGAAATACGACAGGGCATCATATTGGAATAGATCCGCAAATCGTCATCAGACAACAGACTGTAAGCATAGTCCGGTTTACAGAGTTCGATCACTTTCACAGGAATAATCTCTTTTCCGTTTTTTCTCATTGTCTCCTGCAAATCGTGGACGTAAATTACCTTCCATCCGCTTTCCGGAATCATTTCGGAAAACTTGTTCACCGTTTCTTCGAAACTGTATCTGCTTTTACTTTCAAGGAACATCTGATCCATACTGCTTTAATTTTATGATTTCTTCAATAAAACTTCATTGATAGCCTGCTTGAAGGCGTCTTTCGGTAGCGCACCCTGAGCCATCTGCGGTGCTTCACCCATGGGGCAGAAAAGGATGGAAGGAATGCTGCGGATACCAAAATCGGCCGCCAGCTGCTGTTCTGCTTCCGTATCTACCTTGTAGATATAGATCTCCCCTTCATATTCAGCTGCCAGCTCTTCCAGTATGGGAGCCACCATCTTACAGGGTCCGCACCAGTCTGCATAGAAGTCGATGATACAGGGTTTATCCCCCAGATAAACCCATTTTTCGGGATTTGTTTCGTAGTTTGCTACTTTAGCCAAAAAATCGGCTCTTGTTAAATGAATTGTTTTTGCCATACTAATTTCTGTATTTGTTGTGTTTGTTTCCTTTGTTGCTTCTGCACCGTCGGATACTTTCTTTTGATTGGTATTGCCACACGAGGCCATTATAAAAATAAGTGCGGCCGCCGTTAAAATAGTTGCTTTTTTCATTTTTCTATATTTTTATCATTGTTGTGCACAATCTCCTCCTTTTTCCCGTGTTTCTTATCTCTTGAAAAAAGATCGAACAGCAAATAACCCATCACTGCCCCGTAAATCATCATCCGGTATGGATTGGAGGTAATGGGACAGGTGCCGCTGACACATCCCACATAATAGTAGTAGAGATAGCCGGCCAATATTCCCGTGGCAACCCCTGCAATTCTAAGCCAATGTTTCATCAGAAAATCTTTCATACGATACTATTCTATTTTTAAATTCGTCTGTCGGATTTTATTTGTCCCTGTCATCACAACTCATGAGACATTTTAGTACACTTGTATACCGGTTGTCGCTCAGCGAATAAAAACTGTTCTTCCCTCTTTTCCGGAAGTTGAGAATTCCCTTCGCTCTCATATCTGTCAGATGATGGGATAACAGTGACTGCTCACAATCCATATGCTCCATGATTTCCGTTACCGATTTCTCCCCAGCCTGTGACAGCTGCATCACTACACACAAGCGGGTTTCGTTGGCGAGGGCTTTCAGAATATAAGCAGCCTCCTCAAACTGAGTACGGTCTATTTTGAATTTTTCCACTTCAAGTGCTGCCTGTTTCATCTCATTCTCCCATTAAAACAATATATGAACATATATTCATCTATTTTTGTTCAAAAGTACAATCATTTTTTTGTACTACAAAATTTTTAACGTATTTTTATATAATAGGTCAGTTTGGCTACAAACATGCGGTGGGCCGATCGCGAGAAGAAGGCGTTATCACTGCGGCGGCTGGTGAAAACATTCCCCAACCCGAAATAGTATCTTCCCTCCAGGTCGAATTCACCAACACCTGTTTTCAGCGCCATCCCTAATCCTCCGATCAGTCCGTAATCCACGCGATTCATCTCACTCTCCGGTCCGTACTGGACACCGATGGGTGCATCGGGGTCGGCAGCCTGACGTGCAGCCAGGTCATCGGCTAAAGACTGGCTCATCTCTTGTTTGTCACCCGTCAGGATGCTGATTTGTGGCCCTGCATTCAGGATAAAACGTGCCTTATTCCCAAAGTAGACATGGGTCATAATGGGTATTTCGATGTAGTTCAGGGTTCTTTGGTAGGAGAAATCGGTAGAGGGATCAAATTCTTCCTTCCATCCGCGTTGCGTAAAATTGATCTCACCCAGCAGCCCCAGGTGTTTTTCAGAAATATATTTCACAGCAACGCCGCCAAGTGCCGATGTATGAAAGGATTGGGGTACTCCCGGGATGAAATCCACGCTGGGGGAGAGCACTCCTCCCCCTGCACCCAGGAATAATTCACCCTTAAACATATCTTTCTGAGCAAGGATAGTTGTTGTACACAAAGTAATCACAGCAAAGAGGAGAACAAAGCGTTTCATTGGCTTATATCCGTTTTTATGATTTGTCCGCTTGTGTTGTAGTGCACAAGAAACAATCCGTTATTGATCAGTCCTCCCCAATTATTTAACCGTTCAAAATGAAATGCAAACTGCAGGGTCTTCACATCCACCCGATGCACATTTTGTTCGAAACGGGTCCCGTAACGTCTCAGGGCAGTCAGGAAAAACAATCCGGTATCATGGCCCCACAAACCGTAGCTGGGATGAGTTTCCATCAGGTTTCTGCCATACCATTTACGGAATTGATCCCTGAAAAGATTCGTATCCGGATCGGTATTGTCTATAAAGAAGGGAGTGAAAATATAAGTGCCGAAAAGATGATAGTCCCGGGTCAGGCTGGTATAGGTCTGCCATTCAGGGTAGCCGAACAGGCGGGTTACATAGGCTCCATTTGTCTCACGCACTTTCTTCAGTTCACCGATAATCTGTTGCAGTGTGTTGGAGTCACCGTTGGTTGGAATGATTACATTTTCTTTACTGCTGCTTAATAGCGGAAGTATGGATGTACTTAACGTAGACGTTGCACTGATCGTTTCGTATTTGATATTGTTCCTGCGGAGATTGTTTTGCAGTTCAGTAAGGAATTCCGCTTTTTCCTTTTGTCCTGCCCCGACGAAAATAACATTGGCATTGCGGAATGTCTTCAAAAAGACTGAAGAGGCAGTGGTAAAGGTTGTAGCCGACTGGGGATTGACCTGGAATATATTGCCGTTGTTTAACACCTCTCCGTTACTTTGGGAGAAAGGAACAACATATTTGACATTGTAGGCTTTTGAAAAATCGGAGATCACTTTTATCTGGGCATCACTGACACCTCCGATGATAAGATGCAGGGAACGCATCTCCTGTGTACCCAGCAAGCTCTCCAGTTTTCCCGTGTCTTCTCCCTTGCCGATCTCAAAAACGTACAGTTCCAGGTTAGCTCCGGCGTTTTTCAGCTCCTCTACGGCCATCAAAAATCCCTCGTAATACTCCTGTAAACGCAGGTGTGCCCTTCCCGTCTCATCAAGAAATGGCAACAGAAGGCCCACTTTCATCATGTCCACTCTTTGAGAGGGTGCATTCAGTGAGAGCAACCAGTTAGCCTCATTTTCCAATGAACGCACATCTCCCTCTATGGCGCTTTTTTTCAACGGGATAACCAGTGACATATTCGTCTTCAGTCCCCCGGAGAGTATGGGATTTATACGCTCTATTTCACTCACCTCAACATTGTATTTCCGGGCGATACTGTAGAGTGTCTCACCTTTGAGAACAAGATGACTCACCTGGGTGGTCTGGTTTTCATACGGTAGAATCACCTCATATGATTCAAAGAAAGGAATACGGATTGTTTTTCCAGTCCGGAAGGTCTCAACCGACAAACCGGGATTGGCCAGTATCACATCTTCCGGTTTCAGTGAATAGGTTTTGGAAACGGAATAGAGTGTCTCTTTCGGAAGAATGGTGTGATAACGATAGTTCTCCTCCTTCACTTCGCTGATAACCCGTCTCTGCGGTATAGTCAGGATCTGTCCTTCGGCAATTCCTTCAGTGGCACCCGGATTATAGCGATAGATCTCATTCACCGTTGTATGATACATTTTGGAAATGCTGTAAACAGTTTCACCTCTCACGACAGTATGTCTGAAGGTGGTGTTCTGATCCTGGGGAGGAGCCTGTGAGGCT
>CAKMJT010000057.1 GCA_927407015.1 uncultured Proteiniphilum sp.
CAAGAAAACGCCAACTACTGCGTTATTCTCGTTTTTGAAGCAGTCATTTACGAATAGTAAACTCCTTAGCTTCAAAAACTTCGAAAGCCTTGTATTTGACGCTTTCTTATCAAAGACTGAAAATAACTTAGTTTTCTTTCATGCACTAAATAATTAAAAAGAATGATAAGATGAAAAAGTATTTGTTTTTTATGTTAGCTCTCGGAGCTGTGTTTATGTTTGTAAGCTGTAATCAGAAACCCGTTAAGACGATTGCAGACCTGAAAGAGGGAATCAAAGGAGAAACCACGGCAAGTGCCAAGTATGCCGCTTTTGCACAAAAAGCCAGGGAAGAAGGCAACGACACTATCGCCAAACTTTTCGATGCCGCATCGAAAGCCGAATCCTTACATGCTGCCAATCACACCAAGGTGTTGGAAAAACTGGGTGAAAAAATGGAACCTTTCACGCCCCAATTCGAAGTTAAAACAACGGCCGAGAACCTTCAGGCTGCCATCGATGGGGAGACCTATGAGGAAACAACCATGTATCCCGGATTTATGAAAGATGCAGAAGCCGAAAATGTACCCGATGCCGTGAAATCATTTACGTGGGCAAAGGATACGGAAAAGAAGCACGAATCATTTTATAAAAATGCGCTGGCTGCCTTGCAGGCAGGCGACGAAAGTACACTGCCTCCCGGTTACGAAGTTTGCCCCGTTTGCGGTAACACTTACGACGAAGGTAACGTGGACGAAAAATGTGCCTTCTGCCAGACTTCGCGTGACAGTTTCGAGAAGATTTGAAGGAACGGAAATTTCAGATTTAGAGGGTTGTTCTTCCAGGGACAACCTTTTTTTGTCTCTTCGCAACTCCGATATCCTCACACATTAAGCTATGGGATTCAATGTTCATTACAAGCCGCGGGAATGCTTATGCAGTATTCAGGGGATGCAGACCACCCTCAGCTGGAAGCCTTTGCCGGCGAAAAAAGTTCAGGAATTCGGTAAAAATCAATAAGTTAACCCGAACTCTTTCGCGAGCAGTGTGTATGCTTTCTTTCGGGCTTCCATTTCGGCATAACCATTCACCAGAAAGATCTCATCCACCTCGGTTTTCTTTGCCCAGTCGTGCAGTTGTTCAGCCACTTTCCCGGGGGTGCCGATCACAAATTTCGACAACTGCTGTTCCCGGATAGCCTTTTCCTGCAGGGTATACGAATAGTCATTTGCCTCTTTACTGGTGGGAAAGACGTTGAATCGTTTCCCGGTAGCCAGCATCGTCCACATCAGCAGGGCTGGGGCCGCGAGATATTGCGCCTCCTCCTCGGTTTCGGCGGTAAAGACACTGATTGACAGCATGCTTTTCGGTTCGCTGTAATATTTGGAGGGTCGGAAATTTTTGCGGTAATACTTCAACACCGGTACTGCCATCTCTGCATTGATCTGTCCGGCAAAGACAAATCCGAGCCCTTTATCCAGCGCGAACTGCACGCCGCCGCTGCTCGAGCCCAGCATGAAGATCCGGGGGGTGAGCGATGGATCGGGGTTGGCAATCACATTGGCAAAAGGATGCTTTTCGGGTAAGTCGTGACCGAAATAACCAAGCAGGTCGTTCAGTTGTTCGGGGAAAGTGTCCTCTTTGATTGCCTCCCACGAACGGCGTAGTGCAAAGGCTGTCCTGCCGTCTGTTCCCGGCGCACGGCCTATGCCCAGATCTATGCGTCCGGGATGAAGTGCTTCGAGCATCGAGAAACGTTCAGCCACACTCAAAGCACTGTGGTTGGGAAGCATCACCCCGCCGCTGCCCACACGGATGCGTTCAGTTTTTGAGGCCACATGTGCGATCATAATCTCGGGAAACATGCTCATCAGTGCCACGCTGTTGTGGTGCTCGGCAAACCAATAGCGGTGATAACCCAGTTTCTCGGCCAGTTGTGCAATCCTGGTTGAGTTGTGCAACACATCGCCGGGTGATGAATCATTTTCCGTATAATAGGCCAGATCGAGTATGGAGAGCTTTAAATTATTTGTCATGTTTGGTTTTATTTATCTCAATAAACCACATTGTCTGGTGTTTTGTTCAAAAGCAGAGGTATCGTCTTTTAATATAACCTCCATCGATGAATGTTCAACTTACATTAGAAAATGTTCATTTTCCCAGGAAAATCAGTATTTTTGTCACAGGATTGCTGATCTGCTTTTCGCCTTAAAATAAACAGTTATGCAAATAACCTTACCCAAAGAGCTGACACATTTTCCTGTTTTTCAGAAGGATATCCGACGTGCGCCGGATCGTGGTTACCGGCTCACGGAAGCACAGACAGTGACTGCATTGAAGAATGCGTTGCGATACATTCCTCCTGAGCTGCATCGCCGGCTGGCACCTGAGTTTCTGGAGGAACTGCGAACCCGTGGTCGTATCTACGGCTACCGCTTTCGCCCCGAAGGCGATCTGCGGGCCAAACCGATTGACCAGTACCTTGGGAACTGTATCGAGGGAAAGGCTTTTCAGGTAATGATCGACAACAATCTCTCTTTCGATATCGCACTCTATCCCTATGAGCTGGTCACCTACGGCGAGACGGGGCAGGTGTGTCAGAACTGGATGCAGTACCGGCTGATCAAAAAATATCTGGAGGTAATGACTCAGGAGCAGACGCTGGTAGTGGAGAGCGGGCACCCCCTGGGACTCTTCCGTTCGAAGCCGGAGGCACCGCGTGTGATGATCACCAACTCGATGATGGTGGGGATGTTCGATAACCAGGCCGACTGGGAGATTGCCGCACAGATGGGTGTGGCCAACTACGGGCAGATGACCGCCGGCGGATGGATGTATATCGGTCCCCAGGGCATCGTGCACGGTACCTTTAACACGCTGCTGAATGCAGGTCGCCTGAAACTGGGCATTCCGCACAACGAAGACCTCAGGGGGCATCTTTTTGTCTCCTCCGGATTGGGTGGCATGAGCGGCGCACAGCCCAAGGCGGCTGACATCGCGGGGGCGGTATCCGTTATTGCCGAGGTGGATGGCTCTCGCATAGAAACCCGACGGCAACAGGGATGGGTGCAGCGCGTTACGGACGACAAGCAGCAGGCGTTCGACCTGGCCCGGGAGGCGATAAGTCGCAAGGAGCCACTATCAATTGCTTACCATGGAAATATTGTGGATCTGCTGGAATATGCAGAGAAAATGAAGATTCATATAGAATTGCTGAGCGACCAGACTTCGTGTCATGAACCCTACACGGGCGGTTACTGTCCTGCCGGCATCACCTATGAGGAGCGTACACGCCTGCTGCATAAGGATCGGGATACTTTTCGTACACTGGTGGACGAGTCACTGCGGCGTCATTATGCCGTGATTAAGAAATTGGTAACCCGAGGCACTTACTTTTTTGATTACGGTAACTCGTTTATGAAAGCGATCTACGATGCAGGCGTGAAGGAGATATCCCGCAATGGGATTAATGAGAAGGATGGCTTCATCTGGCCTTCCTACGTGGAGGATATCATGGGCCCCGAGCTGTTCGACTATGGCTACGGTCCCTTCCGGTGGGTATGCCTGAGCGGCTGTCACGACGATCTGATTAAAACCGATCGGGCGGCGATGGCGTGCATCGATCCCGACCGGCTGGGACAGGACCGCGACAACTGGGTCTGGATACGCGATGCGGAGAAATACAACCTGGTGGTGGGCACGCAGGCACGCATCCTCTACCAGGATGCGGAGGGACGGCTGAAGATTGCACTGCGCTTTAATGAGATGGTGCGCAACGGTGAGATTGGCCCGGTGATGCTGGGGCGCGATCACCATGATGTGAGTGGCACCGACTCCCCCTTCAGGGAGACGGCCAATATTAAAGATGGCAGCAACGTGATGGCCGATATGGCGGTGCAGTGCTTCGCCGGCAATGCCGCACGTGGCATGAGCATGGTGGCCCTCCATAACGGTGGTGGCGTAGGCATCGGTAAAGCGATCAACGGCGGCTTTGGGATGGTACTCGACGGCAGCGAAAGGGTGGATGATATCCTCCGCTCCGCCATGATGTGGGACGTGATGGGCGGCGTGGCCCGTCGCGCCTGGGCACGCAACGGACACGCGATCAGTACTGCCCGGGAGTTCAATCAGAACTGTCCGGAGCAGTACCATATTACTGAACCTTTTCTGGTGGACGAGGAGTTGTTGAAGAATATATTTAGATAGAAATGTATCAATCAACACCATATTTCCTTTAAAGACGTTTATTCACACAATCTGCAATGTAAATCGGGATGATTCCGTTTCATTTGCAGCAATAACGGATATCAGATGTTTGAATGAAACGGTTATGAGAATGATTTACAATTTATGGCGGTTTTCATTCAATCAAACAGAACATAATGAATTATGAATAAAATTATGGAATGTGTTCCCAACTTCAGTGTGGGACGTGACATCAACAAAGTAGAGCAGATTGCCGACACGTTTCGTGGAAAAGAAGGTGTGAAGCTACTGGATTACAGCAGCGATGCCGATCATAACCGTTCGGTGATCACTGCCGCGGGAGAACCCGAAGCATTGAAGCGTGCAGTGATGGAAGCCATCGGCAAGGCGGTGGAGCTGATTGATCTTACACAGCATCAGGGACAGCATCCCCGCATGGGTGCTGTGGATGTGGTACCCTTTATCCCGATCAAAAATGTGACGATGGACGAGGTGGTGGCCCTGTCGAAAGAGGTGGCACAAAAGGTGGCTGAGAAGTACCACCTCCCGGTGTTCCTCTACGAGAAGTCGGCTACATCCCCTCACCGTGAGAACCTGGCAGCTGTCCGCAAAGGAGAGTTCGAAGGTCTGACGGAGAAAATGAGACAACCGGAGTGGTGGCCCGATTTTGGTCCGGCGGAACGCCATCCCACTGCCGGTGCCGTGGCTATTGGTGCACGGATGCCGCTGGTGGCCTACAACGTGAACCTGGGGACCGACAACCTGGAGATCGCCATTGCCATCGCCAAAAAAGTACGTTTCGTGGGTGGTGGTCTGCGTTATTGTAAAGCGATGGGTATCTCTCTGGAAGAGAGGGGCATCACACAGGTATCCATGAACCTGACAGATTTTACCAGAACAGCCATATACCGTGCACATGAGCTGGTGCGCATGGAGGCAAAGCGATACGGTGTACCTGTCGTGGGTGCCGAAGTGATTGGTCTGGTGCCGATGGAGGCACTGGCAGAAACGGCAGCCTATTATCTGGGACTGGAAAACTTCTCTATGCAGCAGGTGCTTGAAACGAAACTGATGGAATAGGGTGCATGAACTGGATAGAACTCATTGCTGTCGTCTTTGGTGTGCTCAGCGTCTGGTATGCCCGTAAGGAGAATATACGGGTATTTCCCTTCGGAATCATCAATGTATCCGTATACATCTACATATGCATTGCCGCGCAGTTGTATGCCAATGCAGGAATCAATGTGGTCTACCTGGCTACGAACATCTACGGATGGTACAGGTGGTCGCACGTAGGTGAGAATAGTTTAAAACTGCAGATTAGTCGAAATACCACCGGTCAGAATATCCTATCCTGGGTCTCGGTCGCAGTGATCTATCTGTCAGTTTTCTTGCTGTTGCGCTGGGTAAACAGATCGGATATGGATTATCGGGAATCATATCTTCCCTGGATCGATTCATTCAACACCTCCTTCTTCCTGATTGCCACCATTCTGATGGCAGTAAAGAAACTGGAGAACTGGCAGTTCTGGATCATCGGTAATATCGTCTCCATACCCATCTATGCATCACAGGGATTGTACCTTACTGGAATCCAGTATACGATCTTTCTGGTGCTGGCTATCCTGGGATGGAGGGAGTGGAAAGCAAAAGAAAAACGGAATCACGATGGGTAACATCATCATCAGAAACGCTGCACAGGTGGTTACCTGCAGCGGTTTCAGGGGTAAACGCGGGCGGGATATGTCCGACCTGCAGGTGATCGAACACGGGACGGTGATCGTCACCGGCGGGATCATCTCTCACGTCCTGCACCCCGGAGAACCGATACCGGTGAATGAACAGGAGTACGAGGTCATTCACGCTGAAGGGAAAGCACTGCTGCCCGGCTTCGTAGACCCCCATACCCATTTCGTCTTCGGGGGATACCGGGAGGAGGAGTTCTCTTGGCGGATGCGGGGTGACAGCTACCTGGAGATCATGCATCGCGGTGGTGGCATCATGAACACGACCACTGCCACCCGTGCCGCTACGGAAGAGGAACTGACAGCGTCAGGTCGGCAACGTCTCGATGCGATGATGCACCTGGGCATCACCACCGTGGAGGGCAAGAGCGGCTATGGCCTCGACAGGGAGACAGAGCTGAAGCAGCTACGGGTGATGGAGCGGCTCAGTGAGACTCACCCGATGGATGTGGTACCCACCTTTATGGGAGCACATGCTATCCCCGCCGGGTGGAAAGGGAGAGAAGATGCATTTATTGATTTTAATATCAGAGAGATGTTTCCCCTGGTAGCGCAGGAGAAGCTGGCGGAGAGTGTCGATATCTTCTGTGAGAAGGATGTCTTCACACAGGAACAATCGCGCCGTTACTTGCTGGCGGCTCGCGACCATGGCTTCCTGCTGAAGATACATGCCGATGAGATTATCCAGATGGGAGGTGCTGAGTTGGCGGCTGAGCTGCACTGTCTCTCTGCCGATCATCTGCTGCAGGCCTCTGATGCCGGCATCCATGCCCTGGCCGAAACGGGTGTGGTGGCTACGCTCCTGCCTCTTACCGCCTTCTCATTGCGTGGACCCTATGCACGCGGACGCGAGATGATTGATGCGGGCTGTATCGTGGCGTTGGCCACCGATTTCAATCCCGGCAGTTCGTTTACTGCCTCGGTACCGCTGCTCTTCGCCCTGGCCTGCATCTATATGCAGCTGACACCTGAGGAGGCAGTGACCGCATTCACCCTCAACAGCGCCGCAGCGATCAACCGTGCCGGCAGTATCGGCAGTATCGATGTGGGTAAGCAGGGTGATCTGGTGCTCTTGCAATTTCCTTCCTACAAGTTCCTGCCTTACCATGTGGGGATGAATATCGTGGAGACGGTGATAAAACGAGGGGAAATCGTGATTTAATGTGCAATATGCTCATATGATATATGCTGAGATATTAATACAAACCGCTGCAGGTGCAAATTTTGATTCTGAAGAACTGCCCGCTGCACGCTAATCGCTAACCTATTAATACAAATAATAATGAAACTACAGGATTTAACGTTAAAGGAGTTTCTGGAAAAGACCGCTGACAATGAGGCTGTACCCGGGGGAGGGTGTGCATCGGCACTGAACGCCGCCATCGCCTCAGCACTGGGAGAGATGGTGGCTAATCTGACCATCGGGAAAAAGAAGTATGCCGATGTGGAGGAGCGGATGAGAGAGCTGGCAGAAGAAATGTCTGCTTACCGAAGCCGGTTTGTAAATGATATCGACCGTGATGCAGATGCCTACCATTTGGTGATGGACGCTTACAGGCTGCCCAGAGAGAGTGGGGGAGAGATAAAACTACGCGACGAAAAGATTCAGGAGGCGATGAAGATCGCTTCACTGGTACCCATGGAGGTGGCTGAACGGGCAGGCAACCTGCTTGAGATCATCTCTTACATTGTCAGCAATGGGAACAGGAACGCTGTAACCGACGGACTGGTGGGGGTGATGACATGCCGTACCGCTATCATGGGTGCCCTGCTCAACGTGCGCATCAATCTGAATGGTATCAGCGATGCGCGTTTTGTCGGGGAATTGACCGGGAAGTGCGACAGGATAGAAAAAATGGCGCTCGCGAAAGAGGAGGAGCTGATCCGGTGGGTGAAAACACATATGGAGAAGCAGATGATTGTAACAGGACATAAACAAGAGTCAGGGAATCAATGATTTCTACGGAGGACACACATGGAGTAAAGTATCACAAATGGGTGAAAAAACCATACTACACACTGAACATTAACCACAGCATAAATGAAAAATATCTATTACATCGGAAAAGAAAATCTGACCATTGAAGATCTGGAATGGATCATCACCGGAAATATAAAGGTGGAACTGGCTCCTGAAGCCAAAGAGCGAATACAGAAATGCAGGGACTACCTGGACAGGAAGATGGAAACGCAGACAGAACCAATCTATGGTATCACCACCGGATTCGGCTCTCTCTGCAATCATACCATCCCGAATGATGACCTGAGCACTCTCCAGGAGAATCTGGTGAAGTCACATGCCTGTAGTGTGGGTGAAGAGGTTACACCGCTGATCGTCAAGCTGATGTTCCTGCTGAAGGCACACGCGCTTTCCCTGGGTTATAGCGGGGTGCAGGTGGTCACCGTCCAGCGGATGCTCGATCTGTTCAACAACGATATCCTGCCTGTTGTCTATGACAAGGGCTCACTGGGTGCCTCGGGTGATCTGGCACCGTTGGCCAACCTTTTCCTGCCGCTGATAGGGGTGGGTGATGTCTATTATAAGGGACAGAAATGTGATATCAGCATGGTGCTCGATGAGTTTGGCTGGAGTCCTGTCAGACTGAAAAGCAAGGAGGGGCTGGCACTGCTCAACGGGACGCAGTTCATGTCGGCACACGGCGTCTATGCTGTCATGAAGGCGGAGCGACTCTCCCGGCGCGCCGATCTGATAGCAGCCATCTCGCTCGATGCTTACGACGGTCATATCGAGCCGTTCGATGAACGACTGCATATGCTGCGTCCACACCCGGGACAACTGGCGACCAGCCGGAACATCCGCAGGTTCCTGGAAGGGAGTGAGCTCATCACCCGGGAGAAGAATCATCTGCAGGATCCTTATTCCTTTCGTTGTGTACCACAGGTGCATGGGGCGACGAAAGATGCGCTCACCTATGCGAAACAGGTAGTGGTGACTGAGATCAACTCGGTGACCGATAACCCCACCATCTTCCCTGAGGATGACAGGATCATCTCCGGTGGTAACTTCCACGGCCAGCCGCTCGCCATCACCTTCGATTTTCTGGCCATCGCACTGGCGGAGTTGGGTAATATCTCCGAACGTCGCACGGCACAGCTGATCCTCGGCAAGCGCGATCTTCCCGAATTCCTGGTGGTCAGCCCGGGGCTGAACTCCGGCTTCATGATCCCCCAGTATGTGGCTGCATCGGTGGTGAGCCAGAACAAGATGTTCTGTTACGCCGCCAGCACCGATTCCATTGTCTCTTCGAACGGACAGGAGGATCATGTGAGTATGGGAGCCACCTCGGCCATCAAACTGCTGAAGGTGATGGACAACCTGGATATCATCCTCTCCATTGAGCTGATGAACGCCGCCCAGGCACTGGAGTTCCGACGCCCCTTCAAATCATCGCCCCTCATCGAGAAAACCGTCAGGGCCTATCGCAAGGAAGTGCCTTTTATCAATGAAGATATAGTGATGTACAAGGAGATCCGTAAAACGGTGGCATTCCTGAACAGACTGGAAACAGAGACATGCTGAAGTACAGAAGATATTTTACTATGGCGAAAAAAGGCTTATTGGTGGTTGAATGAATAAAATATGTAAATTTGTTGAACGGTGATGCGGAAAATTATTCAGTTGACGTTATCTTTGCGCATTCGATAAGTCAATTACAGTTTAAAATAACAAGAAATGGTAGAAAAAATCAGGAAATCGCTCAGAGATTCTGCAGCGGCACGGTGGTCTGCACTCTTTATTGTCTCTTTCACAATGTTGTGCGGCTATTTTTTAACGGATATCATGGCCCCGCTGGCAGGACTGCTCGAGGGTCAGCTCGGATGGTCACGTGCCGATTACGGCACATTCACCAGCTCTTACGGATGGTTCAACGTCTTCCTGCTAATGCTCATCTTTGGCGGTATCATCCTCGACAAGCTGGGGGTCCGCATGACGGGTATGGGTGCTACCGCCGTGATGGTGATAGGTACGGCCATCAAATACTGGGCGGTATCGACCGGTTCACTGGATGGACAGACACTATTCGGCCTGGATGCCCAGGTGCTGTGGGCGAGCATTGGTTTTGCCACTTTTGCCATCGGTGTGGAGGTAGCCGGTATCACCGTCTCGAAGATCATCGTGAAGTGGTTCAAGGGTAAGGAGCTGGCCACCGCCATGGGGATGGAGATGGCCATGGCCAGGATTGGTACCGCGATGGCGCTGGGATTCTCCGTGCCCATCGCCAAAGCCACTGGGGTGATCGATGTTTCCCGTCCTGTATTGGTAGCGCTGATCGGGTTGTGTATCGGATTAATTGCATTCATTGTCTATGTGATGATGGACAAGAAGCTGGAAGCATCGGAAGCAACCGGTGAGATCATCGTGAAGAACCCGGAAGATGAATTCAGACTCTCTGATATCGGAAAAATATTGGGTAACAAGGGATGGTGGTACATTGCCATTCTCTGTGTTCTGTTTTACTCGGCCGTGTTTCCTTTCCTGAAGTATGCAACTGACCTGATGGTGAATAAGTTCGGTGTAAAGGAAGACCTGGCCGGATTGATCCCCATGCTGCTGCCTTTCGGAAACATATTGCTGACCCCTCTCTTTGGCGGTATCTATGATAAAAAGGGCAAAGGAGCAACGATTATGATTATCGGATCCATCCTGCTGATCCTTGTACATGCCCTCTTCTCGGTGCCGGGGTTGAACAGCTGGATCTTCGCAATGGTACTGGTGGTCGTGCTGGGTATCGCCTTCTCGCTGGTACCTTCTGCCATGTGGCCCTCCGTACCCAAGATCGTTCCCGAAAAACGGCTGGGTACTGCCTACTCGCTGATTTTCTGGGTACAGAACTGGGGATTGATGGGTGTTCCGCTATTGATCGGCTGGGTGCTGGAGAAGTACTGCGTGACAGGACAAACGGTGCGCGACGGACTGACCGTGACCACCTACGATTATACCCTGCCGATGTTGATCTTCACCTGTTTCGGTATCCTTGCATTGCTGTTTGCCTTCCTGCTCAAAGCAGAGGATAAGAAGAAAGGGTACGGGCTTGAATCACCCAATATCCAGCACCTGTCGTAAGATGGAAATGTAATGGTGATCCACACACTGCTGTAGTGACTTTATCCGAAAGAAATCGTGTAGCAGATGAAACAGGAGAAAGCGTTGCCCTCACGAGCAGCGCTTCTTCATGAGCAGACGAGGATTCCGGTGTCTATGCTTTTCACCGGATATGATTGAAAAACGCTCACTTATATATTTACACCAAAAATATACCCCACAAGGGCAGATAACCCCATAGCCACAGTACCCCATATTACAATCCGTAACACACTCTTTTTTATTTGCGAACCTCCTGTTTTGGCAGATACTGCGCCCAGTACAGCAAGAGCTATAATTGTAAAAGCGTATAATGAATACACCATATTGGATAAAGGGGTAAACAGTACAACCAAAAGAGGCAGCACTCCTCCGGCCAGAAAAGAGGCACAGGAAGCCAGGGAAGCCTGAACAGGATTAGCCTGGCTCATTTCGTTGATGCCCAGTTCATCTCTCACATGAGCACTCAGCGCATCTTTTTCCGTCAATTCTTTGGCAACCAACAATGCCGTTTCTTTTTGTAAGCCGCGTCTCTCATATATTTCTGACAAAATCTTTAATTCTACATCGGGCATATCGTTTAATTCCTGTCTCTCTCTTTCGATATCCGCTTTTTCGATATCAGTTTGTGAACTGACGGATACATACTCACCGGCAGCCATTGAAATTGCACCGGCTACCAAACCGGCAACGGCTGCCAGTAAAATAGGAGCTCTTTCTGAATTTGCAGCTGCAACACCAATGGCAAGACTTGAAATAGAGATTATTCCGTCATTTGCCCCTAAAACAGCGGCTCTGAGCCAATTACTACGGCCTATAAAATGATTGTCTAAATAGTTGTCAATGGTAATTGTCTTAGTTCCCATTGTTTATTAATTTTAAGTTGTTATTTAATAAAATAATTATCAGTATTTTACGATTGTTCATTTTATAACGGAATCAGGTATGCCGCGTAGATATGGCTGGCCAGTCCCAGTAGTACGAAGAGATGAAAAACGGCATGGGCAAACTCTTTTTTTGCAATGGTGTAGATTGCCGCCCCTGCGATATAGAAAATACCTCCTGCTACGATCCAGTAAACGATTTCCATGGAATTGTTTGTCCCGGCTACCTCGATGATAGGTCGGAAGGCGATCAGCACGATCAGTCCCATCGTCACATAAGAAATGGTTTTCAGGTGACTGTTTCTCCTGAGAGGTCGGAAGCTGAGGGTGATTCCCACGACAGCGATCAACCAGACCAGTGAAAAGAGCAGCCATCCCCAGAATTGTTCCTCACGCAACAGGATGAGTGTGAAAGGGGAATAGCTGGCCGCTATCAGCAGGTATATGCTGGCGTGGTCGAAATGGCGCAGCCTGGCTTTCAGTGCCCGCTCCTGCACATAATGGTACAAGGTGGAGGAACCCATACAGGTGATCATCCCGAACCCAAAAAGGGCATAGGCAAATAGTGCCCAGCCATCTTCCGCAATGATTGCCTTGCGCAACAGGAGCATAGTAGCCGTGATACTTATCAGCAGTGCCAGGCCGTGCGTCAGGTAGTTGGCTCTCTCCTCACGGAGGGTATAGAATTTTTCTAATGACATAAGAGTTATAATTTAATTTTCAACGTTACTTCCCGGTTCCCTTCCGACCGGGTCTGTTTCTCAAACTGTTGTGCGGTTGTACAAGTCATGTCGTTCCACAAAATTAAAAAATTATTCGTTCTTTTATGGAATTTGTGCTGTAATTGTATCTATCAGACAGAACATTCAAACAGCTATTCATGGATGCCCCGTTCTCGTAGCGGCCCGGCTTGATGTCTGTCTGAAGCCTGACCTGAGGATGCTGGAGGAGGTCACTGTGGTAGCCTTCGGCAGTCAGAAGCGGGAGACTCTTGTGGGTTCTATTACCGAACGGGTTATCATGGTCAACGACAGGTCGCGCAGGTCCCCCATACATCCTCCCTTTCTGCGTGAAAATACAGAAGAGTATGAAACATTCAGCGAGAACCGGTTGAAAGAATACCTGCCAAAAAGTCATATTTCTTCCTTTGGCAAAGATTTTGACCAAATCCCGTTGGAAATCTGTGATTCGTGAATGCAGAAAAAGAAAGAACAGGGCTGTGCTAACATTATGCTTCGGTACTTTGTTGATAGGATAAGATCATTCACTGCATGAAATCAGATTTCAATGATAACGATATAAAAAAGGAGTCTTATGAATTTCAATAATTTTACCATAAAGGCGCAGGAGGCGGTACAGAAGGCGATCGATCTGGCGCAGGGCAACAGCCAGCAGATGATTGAACCGGCACACCTGCTCAAGGGGGTGATGCTGGTGGGAGAGAACGTGACCAGCTTTCTTTTTCAGAAGCTGGGTGTCAACGTACGCCAATTGGAAACGGTACTCGACCGTGAGATTGAGTCCTACCCCCGTGTATCGGGCGGTGATCCGATGCTGAGCCGTGAGACCAACGCTGTGCTACAGAAGGCGGCCGACTTCACGAGCAAGATGGGCGATCAGTTTGTGTCGATTGAACATCTGCTGATGGCAGTGCTCAACGAGAAGAACACGGCCTCGCAGATGATGAAGGATGCCGGCATCTCGCTAAATCAGCTGCAGCAGGCAATTGAGGAGCTGCGCAAAGGGGAGAAGGTGACCAGCCAGTCGGCTGAGGAGACCTACCAGTCGCTGGGCAAGTACGCCGTCAACCTCACCGAGCGGGCCCGCAACGGCAAGCTCGATCCGGTGATCGGCCGCGACGAGGAGATACGCCGTGTGCTGCAGATCCTGAGCCGCCGCACCAAGAACAACCCCATCCTCATCGGTGAGCCGGGGACGGGAAAGACCGCCATCGCCGAAGGGCTGGCGTTCCGCATTGTGCGTGGCGACGTACCCGAGAACCTGAAAAGCAAGCAGATCTACTCCCTCGATATGGGGGCACTGATCGCCGGCGCGAAATACAAGGGGGAGTTCGAAGAACGGCTGAAAGCGGTCATCAATGAGGTGGTGAAGGCGGAAGGAGAGATCATTCTCTTTATCGACGAGATCCATACCCTGGTGGGTGCCGGCAAGAGCGAGGGGGCGATGGATGCTGCCAATATCCTGAAGCCTGCACTGGCACGGGGTGAGCTGCGTGCCATCGGTGCCACCACGCTCGATGAGTATCAGAAGTATTTTGAAAAAGACAAGGCGTTGGAGCGCCGTTTCCAGACCGTGACGGTGGATGAACCCAATGAGTCGGACAGCATCTCCATCCTCCGCGGACTGAAGGAGCGGTATGAGAACCACCATAAGGTACGTATCATGGATGAGGCGATCATCGCTGCTGTGCAGCTGTCGCACCGATACATCACCGACCGATTCCTGCCCGACAAGGCGATCGACCTGATGGACGAGGCGGCAGCGAAGCTGCGCATGGAGGTGGACTCCGTACCGGAGGAGCTGGATGAGATCATGCGCCGTGTGAAGCAGCTCGAGATTGAACGGGAGGCGATCCGTCGTGAGAACGACCAGGCCAAAGAGGAGTTGCTGACCAGACAGATAGAGGATCTGAAGGCCGAAGAGTCGGAGTACAAGGCCAAGTGGCAGTCGGAGAAAGAGCTGATCAACAGGATACAGCAGCAGAAGATCGATATTGAGGATGCCAGGTTTGAGGCGGAGCGTGCCGAACGGGAAGGTGACTACGGCAAGGTGGCCGAGTTGCGTTATGGTAAGATCAAGGAGAAGGAGAACGAGATAGCATCATTGCAGCAGGAACTGCATGAACGGCAGGGTGGCCGCGCCATGATCAAGGAGGAGGTGGATGCGGAGGATATCGCCGACGTGGTATCACGCTGGACAGGTATCCCAGTGAACAAGATGCTGCAGAGCGAGCGTGAGAAGCTGCTGCACCTAGAGGATGAGTTACACCGTCGTGTGATTGGACAGGAGGAAGCCATCACGGCTGTCTCCGATGCCGTACGGCGCAACCGTGCCGGGCTGAGCGACCCGAAACGGCCCATCGGCTCCTTCATCTTCCTCGGTACCACGGGGGTGGGGAAGACAGAGCTGGCCAAGGCGCTGGCAGAGTACCTGTTCGACGATGAGAACATGATGACCCGCATCGATATGAGCGAGTACCAGGAGAAGTTCAGCGCGACACGCCTGATAGGTGCCCCTCCGGGATATGTGGGGTATGACGAGGGGGGACAGCTGACGGAGGCGATCCGTCGCAAGCCCTACTCGGTGGTGCTGTTCGATGAGATTGAGAAGGCACATCCCGACGTGTTCAACATCCTGCTGCAGGTGCTGGATGACGGGCGGCTGACAGACAACAAGGGGAGGGTGGTGAACTTCAAGAACACCATCATCATCATGACCTCCAATATGGGGTCGGCGTTGATACGTGAGCACTTCGAGAAGATCACACCTGTGAACCGCGAAGAGATCGTGGAGCATACGAAGAATCTGGTGCTGAACCTGCTGAAGCAGACCATTCGTCCTGAGTTTTTGAACCGTATCGATGATATCATCATGTTTGCTCCGCTTAAGGAAGAAGAGATTACACAAATAGTTCGTTTGCAGCTGGAAGGTGTGCGCCGGATGCTGGCAGAGAATGGTATTGAGTTGAAATATAGTGACGAGGCAGTGAAGAGCATCTCACAGGCCGGTTTCGATCCCGAATTCGGGGCACGGCCGGTGAAGAGGGTGATACAGCGCAAGGTGCTGAACCAGCTCTCCAAAGATCTGCTTGCCGGTACAGTCGATAAATCGAAACCGATCATCATCGATGCGATCGACGATACGGTGTTCTTCAGAAATGTTTGAGTTGAGATTTCAGATGTAGAAATGTTGAAATGAAAAGTGAAAACCAACAGCTTATAACTTACAACTTACAGGTGATCGCTGAAAGCTGACCGCTGACCAAGAACATCATTTCCCGGGGTCTAATTAAACAGGCTTTCTATGCTTTTCAGCGATTTATTCAGGAAGAATACCACCACCTGATCGTAAGGCTCTATCATTGTATCACCGTCGACAAGCATCGGCTCACCGTTTCTGATGAGTGCGCCGAACGTGATATCGGGTGGCAGATTCAGATTCTTGATCAGCTTTTTTGTCACCTTCGAATTGGGCTTGGCAGTCACCTCTCCCACATTCGCATCGGCAACAGTGAGACTCTTGATGTTGGAAGCATCGGCTTTCAGCAGCAGTTCATAAATCTTGCTGGCAGCAATCAGCTTTTTGTTGATGACTGTCCCGATATCGAAACGCTCTGCCATCGATATATAATCGATATTTTCCACCTCGGCGACCGTTTTTCTGACGCCGTACTGCTTCGCCATCATACACCCCAGAATGTTGGCTTCAGAGTTAGCGGTGAGTGCCAGAAAAGCATCGGTTTCGGTGATTCCCTCGCGCAGTAGAAATTCGGTGTTTCTTCCATCCTCCACAAAGACGGTGACATTGGGTGGAGCCATCTCTACCAGCATTTCTGCGCGTTCCCGGTCTTGTTCAATAATCTTAATGCTGACGTTCTGGGGAAGTTGCTGTATCGTTCGCATCGTGATGCGGCTTCCACCCATGAACATGATCTTTTTGGCCTCAAACGATTTCTTTCCCATTATCTCCGGCAATGCATCAATATGTTTCCGCAGTGTGGTGAAATACAAAATATCGTTTGCCAGAACCTGATCACTTCCTTTCGGGATCAGCGTATGTGAATTACGTTTGATAGCAACCAGGTGAAACCGTTTGTTGTCCTGCATTAAATCATACAGGTATTTATTGACGATGGGTGCATTGTCCCTCACTTTGGCGGCGGCAAGAATCACCGTACCGTTACATAACTCCCACCAGAAACGTGTCCAGGGTGTTTTGAGCGACATGGCTATCTCACGTGCTGCGATCAGTTCCGGATAAATCATGGAATGGATACCCAGCTTTTCGAAAAATACCGTATTCTTGGGCAGCAGGTATTCGAAATTATCTATCCGGGCAAGCGTTTTTTTAGCACCCAGATTGGATGCGAGCATACAGGAGGTGATATTTTTGGACTCTTCGGGTGTCACGCCGATATACAAATCGGCATTTGCCGTACCTGCCTCGGTCAGATCCCTGAGTGAGGTGCAGTTTCCAATATAGGTAAGCACATCTGAGTTATCCCGTATGAGGGCGAGCCGGTCCTTGTCGGCATCCATGAGAGTGATATCGTGATTCTCCTGTCCGAGTAGTTTTGCAAGGTGTGTACCTACTGCACCAGCACCGGCTATTAAAATTTTCATTGATTGCGTTGCAATTAATTATTTGATGATCAAACGATCGGGTATGATTTCGATGGAATCGGCCGATGTAGCGGATGATGGCGGAATCGATTGATCGGCTTTCATCTCTTCATACACTTTGGTGATCTGTTTAAGAATACCGCTTGCATCTATACCGGTAATCTGCTGCAGTTCAGGGATGGAGCCGTGTGTGACAAATTCATCGGGGAAGCCTATCCTGTGTACCTGAATGTCGTGGAGGTTGTTATCGGACAAAAATTCGATAACGGCACTCCCCAGGCCGCCGGTGATAACCCCGTTTTCGACGGTAATGATCTGTTTGAATTTCCTGGCTATTTTCCTGAGGAGCTCTTCATCGATCGGCTTCAGGAAAACCATATCGTAATGTGCTACGCTGATTCCCATTTTTTCAGCCTCTGTAATGGCTTTCGCTGCGTTATTGCCGATAGCGCCCAGGGAGAGCAGAGCGATATCTTTCCCCTTTTTTAGCTTCCTTCCTTTGCCGATTGGGAGTATCTGTGGTTCGTTCTGCCATTCCTGAATCTCGCCCTGGCCGCGGGGATAACGGATGACGAACGGTCCTTCGTTACCGTAAACGGCGGTGTGCATCAGGTTGCGGAGCTCATGTTCGTTGTAGGGAGCTGCAATCACCAGGTGGGGAACCGGCCGCATGTAGGCCAGATCGAATACACCGTGATGCGTGGGGCCATCAGGGCCCACCAGTCCTGCTCTGTCGAGACACATGATGACTTTCAGCTTCTGAAGAGCTACATCATGAATCACCTGGTCGTAGGCACGCTGCATGAAGGAGGAGTAAATATTGCAGAATGGGATCAGTCCCTCTTTGGCCATTCCCGCAGAGAAGGTGACTGCATGTGCTTCGGCAATGCCTACATCGAAGGCTCTGTCAGGGAACTCTTCCATCATATAGGTCATGGAACAGCCGGTAGGCATGGCGGGTGTGACACCTACAATCCTGTCGTTTTTCTTCGCCATCTCCACCAGGGTGTGTCCGAAAACATCCTGATAAAGCTGTGGCTGATTTTTCTGGTTTTTGACAAACCGTTCTCCGGTCTCTTTGTTAAACAAGCCGGGCGCATGCCAGATGGTTGCTGCTTTTTCCGCAGGTTTATACCCTTTGCCTTTCACCGTTTTAATATGGAGCAGTTTCGGCCCTTGCATGTCTCGAATGTTTGTCAGTATACGGATGAGCCCCCGTAAGTCGTGGCCGTCCACCGGGCCGAAATAACGGATGTTAAATCCCTCAAAGAGGTTCTGTTCCTTGGTGATCAACGATTTCATGCTGTTGTTGAACCGCAGCACAATATTTTTATCTTTCTCCGAGATCAGGTTACGGCGCTTGAACCCCTGATAAACCGTGTTCCGAAACCGATTGTATTTGGATGAGGTGGTCAGTTTCACCAGATAGTCCTGTATACCCCCCACATTATTATCGATTGACATGTTATTGTCGTTCAGTATAATCAGCAGGTTATTGGGCTGTGAGCAGACATTGTTGAGCCCTTCATAGGCCAGCCCGCCAGTCATGGAGCCATCACCGATGATGGCCACCACATGACGGTCGACTTCTTTGTTAATTGTTGCTGCAACAGCCATGCCCAGTGCAGCAGAGATGGAGGTGGAGGCATGACCGGCTATAAATGTATCATATTCGCTCTCTTTGGGATTGGTGAATCCGGACAGTCCCCCAAGTTTACGGTTGGTCGAAAAGAGGTCGCGGCGGCCGGTAAGTATCTTGTGGCTGTAGGCCTGGTGCCCTACGTCCCACACAAGCCGGTCGTAAGGTGTCTGATACAGATAATGAAGAGCCACTGTCAACTCCACTGTTCCCAGGCTCGAGCCAAAATGGCCGGGATTCAGTGAAAGTTGTTCGATGATGAATTCTCTCAGATCGTCACAAACCGTTTCCAGTTGTTCGATGCTAAGCTTCTTCAGATCATCGGGGCTGTTTATCTCCTGCAAATATTTCATATGATTAAAACTATTTATTTTCAAAGGTATCATATGGAACTCGCAATTATCATGTGTCCGGGTGAGAACGGTTCTCATGCTCGTTTCATACAATTATATTATTCTCTAGGATCGTCTTTAATTGGCCATGTCAGAGAAGAACTTAATTCGCACCAGTCGTATCTCCGTATCCGTGTAATCGGGGAGCTCCACCTGGGCTGTTTCCAGATCATCTGTTTCAGCCTCTTTAAAATAGGAGTATACATCCTGCAGCACATCCTGATCCATTACTTCATTGAGGAAATAATCGATGTTTATTTTCGTGCCGGAGTAGACAATGGCTTCCACCTCCGACAACATTTCATTGAAATCGATTCCCTTGGATTCCGCCAGATCATCTAGTGCCACCTTGCGGTCGATAGCCTGAACAATGGATACTTTTAACTTCGACTTGTTGGCGACCGTTTTCACGCGAAGGTCTTCGGGACGCGTAATATCGTTTTCTTCGACATGTTTCCTGATCAGATCCACAAATTCCTTCCCGTATCTTTTTGCCTTTCCGGCACCAACACCGGGGATATTCTGCAACTCTTCAAGCGTGATGGGATAGGAGGTTGCCATCGCCTCGAGCGAGGAGGGCTGAAAAATTACATAGGGGGGAACGTTCAGTTTTTTGGACAGTTTCTTTCTCAGGTCCTTCATCATGGAGAACAGGACAGGGTCTGCCGCACCGCCGCTCCCGCCGGATGAAGCCAGCACATCTGAATCATCACTTTCCAGATCGGATATATCGTCCTCGTCCTCATCATCTTTTGTGATCTTAAATGAGACAGGATTTTTCAGGAAATCTTTACCTTTTTTGGTGATTTTGAGAATACCGTAGTTTTCGATCTCCTTTTTCAGATAATTATCGAGCAGCGCCTGCCGGATGAGTGCCTCCCAGGTACTTGCCTCTTCGTCCGATCCTGATCCGAACTCTTCCATTTCGTTGTGTCCGTAGGTTTCAATATCGGATGATTCTTTTCCGATGAGGAAATCGACCAGGTAGTCGGTTTTTTGTTTTTCCTTAAGAGAAATAATCGCTTCTAGTACAGTAATGAGTAATTCTTTCGCTTCCACTTTTTTCTTGGGATTTAAACAATTATCACAATGTTCACAATTGGGGTCGTTATAGTCTTCGCCAAAGTAGTGCAACAGCATCTTTCTCCGGCATACTGATGTCTCTGCGTAGGCTGCTGTTTCCAGCAGCAGTTGTTTGCCTATTTCCTGTTCCGAAACGGGCTTACCTTGCATGAAACGTTCCAGTTTCTGCAGGTCTTTGCGGGAATAGAATGCGATACATCTGCCTTCACCGCCGTCGCGGCCGGCACGGCCTGTCTCCTGGTAATACCCTTCCAGGCTTTTGGGTATATCGTAATGGATCACGTAACGCACATCGGGCTTATCGATTCCCATTCCAAAGGCGATGGTTGCCACGATCACATCGGCCTGTTCCATCAGGAATGCATCCTGGTTGTTGCTGCGGCTGGCGGCATCCATACCGGCATGGTAGGGCAGTGCCTTTATATCGTTGGCCTGCAGGATCCCGGTAAAATCATCCACTTTCTTACGGCTTAAACAATAGACAATACCCGATTTTCTTCCCTGCGAGAGAATGAATCGGATGATCTCCCGGTCTATCTGTTCGTTCTTGTTCCTCACCTCATAATAGAGGTTGGGACGGTTAAAGGACGACTTGAAGACCGCAGCCTTGTTCATCCCGAGGTTTTTCTGAATATCGTGTTGCACCTTGGGTGTTGCCGTGGCCGTGAGGGCTATGATCGGCCGGGCGCATATCTCACCGATGATGGGTCTGATTCTCCGGTATTCGGGACGGAAATCGTGTCCCCACTCGGAGATACAGTGTGCTTCGTCAACCGCGTAGAAGGATATTTGGATATTTCGCAGGAACTCAACGTTCTCCATTTTGGTGAGTGATTCCGGAGCCACATAAAGCATCTTTGTTTTCCCGGAAAGGACATCTTTCTTCACCTCTTCAATCTCCTGTTTATTAAGAGAGGAGTTCAGGAAATGGGCTATGCCGTCTTCTTCACCATAGCTGCGCATGGCGTCGACCTGATTCTTCATGAGTGCGATGAGAGGCGATATGATGATGGCCGTGCCCTCCATCAACAGCGCGGGTAGCTGATAACACAGTGATTTTCCCCCTCCGGTAGGCATCAATACAAAGGTGTCATTCCCGGATAAGATACTGTCTATAATGGCTTCCTGATTGCCTTTAAACGTATCGAACCCGAAATATTTCTTTAACCCCCTGTAAAGTATAACTTGTTTTTCCATTGAGAGAATCACCCTGCGATAAAAACGTTGTCACCGAAAGGCTGACACAAAATTAAAAAAGTATTTCATATTTCCAATAACAATATAACAATACGAGATAAATCTGTTTATCCGACTTTGTTGATTCACCGAAAACACCTTCGATGCCCGAAGGAGCATCTGTTAACTCTGATTATTTGTTTTCACCTGAGCGATACAGGGTAAATACACTTCTAAGTTAATTGATAAAAACAAAATTTGCGCAAAGAACCTGTTAAATGTGTATATTTTCCTGTTTTCCACGCTATTTTTTCGGCCACGAAAAAAACGCAAGACGAGCATGCGTTTTCAACATTCTGCCGTATGATGACTGCCGGCGGGTGGATAATTAACCAGGAAGAGATGTCATTCAGGCTACTCTCAACTGATGGAGATCTGAATTCTCCAGTTGATGGGTAGCGTATTTTCGGGTTACGAGCAGTTTTTTCTTCTCTTCAGAGGGCAGGGTAAACATGGCGTCAATCATGATGGCTTCCACGATGGAACGCAGTCCGCGGGCCCCCAGTTTGAATTCAATGGCTTTATCCACGATATATTCATATGCATCCTGTTCGAATGAGAGTGCTACACCATCCATCTCAAACAGTTTCTGATATTGTCTGATGATGGAGTTCTTCGGTTCAACCAGGATACGCAGTAAGGCATCCCTGTCGAGCGGTTCCAGGTAGGTAAGGATGGGAAGCCGGCCGATGATCTCCGGTATCAGGCCAAACGATTTCAGATCGAGTGGCGTGATGTACTTCATCAGGTTGTCTCTGTCGATATTCATCTTTTCGTTGCTGGCTGCATATCCTACCACACGGGTATTGAGGCGCTGCGCAATTTTTTTCTCGATACCGTCAAAAGCACCCCCGCAAATAAACAATATGTTCTTGGTGTTCACCGCAATCATACGTTGTTCGGGATGTTTACGTCCTCCCTGCGGCGGCACGTTCACCACGGAGCCTTCGAGCAGCTTCAGCAATCCCTGCTGCACACCTTCACCACTCACGTCGCGGGTGATGGAGGGATTGTCGCTCTTTCGGGCGATTTTATCAATCTCATCGATGAATACGATACCCCTCTCTGCCGCATTCACATCGTAATCGGCTACCTGAAGCAACCGGGTGAGAATACTTTCAATATCCTCTCCCACATAACCTGCTTCGGTGAGCACTGTCGCATCCACAATCGTAAATGGGACGTGCAACATCTTTGCAATGGTTCTTGCCAACAGTGTTTTGCCCGTTCCGGTAGCACCGACCATGATGATATTCGATTTCTCAATCTCTACCTCATCTTTCACATTCTTCTGCAAAATACGTTTGTAGTGATTGTAAACTGATACCGACAGGAAACGTTTTGCATTGTCCTGCTTGATGACGTACTGGTCCAGAAACTCCTTGATCTGAGCCGGCTTTGGGAGTGAAGAAAGGGAGATGCCAATATCTGTCTTCTCGGAACCTTTGAATGAGTCATTGACGATTTCGTGCGCCTGCTCTGCACACATATCACAGATATAACCCGTCATACCTGAAATAAGCAGATTGACCTCCTGTTCGCTTCTTCCGCAAAAACTGCAATGATTGCTGCTGTTCGCTTTTTTTGCCATATCTACTGGTTGTTATACAGAGTAATTTTGTTCAGATTTCCATCCCTTCCCCAGTCCGTTACCGGAGGATTACTTTTTGATCAGGACATCGTCAACCATGCCATATTCTTTTGCCTCAGCGGCAGTCATCCAGAAATCGCGGTCGGAATCGCGGGCTACTTCCTCGATGGGCTTTCCGGAGTGTTTGGAAATGATGGAATAGAGCTCCTGTTTTATTTTCTCTATTTCACGATATGTGATCTCAATATCGGAAGCTTGTCCCTGCACCCCTCCCAGCGGCTGATGAATCATCACACGGGAGTGGGTGAGTGCAAAACGTTTCTTTTCATTGCCGGCCACCAGCAGTACAGCTGCCATGGATGCGGCAATACCGGTACAGATGGTAGATACACTGCTCGAGATGAACTGCATGGTGTCATAGATACCGTAACCGGCATATACTGATCCTCCTGGAGAGTTGATATAGATGGAAATATCTTTTCCCGGATCAGAGGAATCCAGATAGAGCAGCTGTGCCTGAATCACGTTGGCGGTATAATCGTCGATACCGGTTCCCAGGAAGATAATGCGATCCATCATCAGGCGGGAGAAAACATCCATCTGAGCTACGTTGAGCTGGCGTTCCTCGATAATCGTGGGGGAGATGTATCCGCCGCCCTGACTGGTTATATTCATATAACTGTCTAATCTGGAGCCACTCATACCCAGATGTTTTACCGCGTATTTTCTAAAATCGTTGTCCATAATTTTTTTTTCATTCATTGAACCTGGTTTGTTAAAACCTATCGTTGCAAATAGAGTGCCATAATATAAAGGAACAAAGGATTCTTTCACCTGTTTGCTGAACAAAAATAGTACAAATAAGTGAATTGTGTCATGAAAACCTGAAAAACTCTGCTCATTCAACCAAAGAAATTATTCTCCGGCAGTGCCTGATTCATCCGCAACGGCATCATCTGCCGTGTCATCCTGATGTTGCTCTCCATGCTGATGTGAATGCTTGTGCATCAGATCGTTAAAATCTTTCGATGAGATCTCTTTTTCCAATACGGTCACATTCTCTTTCAGCCATTGGATGATCTTATCTTCAGTCGCTCTTTCCACCAGATTTTGTACACTCTCCTCCTTTTCGAGCAGGCTCTTGGTGTAGTTCTGCAACACGTCTGCCGGGAGATTGGTCATCCCGTACTGGGCAAACTGTGCTTTTGCCACTTCGGCAGCCAGTGCCTCAATATCCTGATACTCTACTTTGAGCTCATTCTCTTCCGTGATCTTTTGTTTGGCGATGTGGAACTTAAGGTCCTCCAATATCTTAGGATAATCCTCTTCAACCTGTCCGGCCGTTCTCTCCTCACTCGATTCCAGCAGCCAGCGTTTCAGAAACGCGTCGGGGAATTGCACCTCTTTCATCTTTTCTACGATGATATCGCGTGCCTCGTGTATAAAAAGGTGGTCGGTGTCAGGTTTGAACTGATTACTCAGCTCAGCCTCCACCTTATTCCTGAATTCCTCTTCGGTTGATACAACGCCTTCGCCGAGTACACGGTCGAACAGCTCCTGATTCAACGTTGCTTCCTGGTAACGGGTTACCTCCCTGATGTCGAAACGAAAATCACTGTTGATATCTGCCACCTTATCTTTCGTGGTCTGCAGCAAGGATGCCACTTCGGCTTCATTGTTGTCGTAGGCCGTTTTCGGATTGAAAACCACGCTTTCTCCCACTTTGGCACCGATAAAACGGTTCCTGACTGTTTCATCTTTCAGGTAGGAGGGCATCAGGATCGCGTTTTCGATCACCTGGCCGTTTTCAACAACTTCACCCTCTCTCACTTCCGTGAGTGTTCCCTTGATCAAATCGGTATCTTTTGCTGCTTCTTCTACTGAGACATAGGTGCCGTAATTCTGTTTGTAGGCATCCATCTGTTTGTCGAGAAGGTCAGCTTCCAGTTTCACCCTATAGCTGGTCAGTTCGGTATTTTTGTCCAACACCAGGTCGAATGCGGGTGTGAGTGCCACATCGAAATAGAATTTCAGGATCTCATCCTTTTCCAGATCGACCCGTTTTTCTTCACTGTCATCGGAGATGGGTTCACCGAGAATCTTCAGGTTGTTCTCCCGTATAAAATGAGTCAGTTCATCCGTTACAATCTTATTGACCTCGTCAACCAGCACGGCTTTACCGTACATCTTCTGGATGACGCTTTTGGGTACTTTACCCTGACGGAAACCTGGTATATTCGCTTTCTGGCGAAATTGATTCAGTGACTTATCTACTTTTTCCTGATAGTCGGTTTTTTCCAGTTCAATGACGATAGTACCGTTGACATCGTTTGTTTTATTCAGTGTTGACTTCATTAGAATGAATGATTTGTTTTTGTTGAAAGTGGGTATATTCCAACCGATTGAAACATTTTTTAAAATAAGAGTGCAAAATTAGTGTTATTCTTCCAATATGCAAAAAAATATTTCATTTGTCCCGGTCAATCCTGCTCACTTCCGGCAGGTGATTTGCAAATATTCTGCTATCTTTGCAGTCCAAAATAGAAGAAATGCGACGAATTCTGACATCAGCCACTCCGGGAACCAAAATTGCCTTCCTGTTTCTGTTTTTGCTGACAGGAGTCATCACAGCCGGTGCATTGAGTCATTTTATCCTGATGGTACCCGGTCCGGATAACGGAGACGAACTGTATTCCATCTACGTGATATCAGCCTTGCAATCGCTTTTCTCGATTGCAATGCCTGCATTTTTAGTGACCGCCATGACTCATTCCAGGCCGATGCACTACCTGAAGATTGAAAAAAGCGAAAAGATGACACAGAAAGTGATCTTCGCCCTGTTGTTGTTTGTCTTCTCCTATCTGTGTGCTTCCTTTCTGTCGCAATGGAACAGCGGTATGGTCCTCCCGAAGTCGATGAGTGGGTTAGAGCAAATGATGCGATCAATGGAAGATGCGGCGATGGAAACCACCGACCTGTTGATGTCTGTGGACACCATCGGGGGGTTGTTGTTGAATCTGCTGATCGTAGCAGGATTTGCGGCTTTCTCGGAAGAGTTGTTCTTTCGCGGGGCACTGCAGCAGTTCCTGCAGGAGAGGTTTCAAAGCGGGCATGCTGCCGTGTGGCTGACGGCGCTGATCTTTAGTCTGGTGCACTTTCAGTTCTATGGCTTTCTCCCCAGGCTTTTTCTGGGTGCGTTGCTCGGCTATCTCTTTCTGTATACGCAGAACCTGTGGATACCCGTTATTTTTCATTTCATCAACAATGCAACAGTCATCGTACTTCACTTTTTCTGGGGGGATGCTGAGTGGTTCATAAAAATGGAAGAGATACCGATTACTCCCTCATTCACGCTGGGAGCCATCGTCAGCGCAATGCTCACCTTTCTGCTGTTTTGGATGTATGGCCAAAGAAACACGAAAACAATGCAATAGAAAGCAAAAACGATCGCATAAAATGATACAGATACAGCAAACATTACTGTCAGATGATATTTTTGAGGAACGATTTATCTGTGACCTCTGTAAGTGTAAGGGCCAGTGTTGTGTTGATGGTGAATCGGGTGCACCACTGACGCCGGAAGAGTATGAACAGATCAAAGAGATCCTGCCCTTCATCCGGAACGATCTGTCACCCGGTGCAAACGCGCTGATTGAAGCACAGGGTATAGCCTATACCGATAACGACGGAGAGCTGGTTACTTCCATCATCAACGGTGAAGAGTGCGTCTTCACCTGGTTCGATGCCGACGGTGTGTGTAAATGTGTGATTGATACCGCTTTCAGGGAAGGACGAATCAACGTGCAGAAGCCGGTATCCTGCCATCTTTACCCCATCAGGCTGACAGAATATGCCGATTTTACAGCGGTCAACTATCATCGCTGGTCGGTATGTGAACCTGCCGTGAAACTGGGCAGAAAAGAAGGTCTGCCGCTCTATCGTTTTCTGAGGGAGCCTTTGATTCGGAAATTCGGGAAAGTGTGGTATGACGAAGTGTGTAAAGCCGCTGCATTACTGAAGAAATAGTGAAGACAGGAAAAAGGCAGCCCCCGGGTTGTTCTGATTCTATGGTGACGATTTCATTTTTTAAGCGAATAACTTTCGCTATCTGAAATCTTTGTTTTATTTTTGCACACATATATATATAATGTGCAGATAAAGTGGACCCAGCCATCTCGAAAACAAAGAAGAATTTAATTGACGTAGCCCGGCAGCTTTTTGCAAAAAAAGGGGTTGAGAATACCACCATGAACGATATTGCTGAAGCGTCTCAACGGGGCAGACGTACGTTGTATACTTACTTCAGCAGTAAGAGCGATATTTATAAAGCAGTGATCGAGACGGAGCTGAACGTGCTCTATAGTAAGCTGGAGGAGGTGATCAAACGTGATATACCCGCTGACGAGAAATTGATCATGCTGGCATTTACCCGGCTGGGTGCCATCAAAGAGGTCGTTACCCGCAACGGAACATTACGGGCTGATTTCTTCAGGGATATCTGGCAGGTGGAGAATGTACGTAAAGAGTTCGACAAGAAAGAGATTCATTATCTGGAAACCATTATCCTGGATGGATGCGACAAGGGGATTTTTACACTGAAAGATGTAAGGCAAACAGCTGTAATATTGCACTACGCGTTTAAAGGTCTGGAGGTGCCCACTATCCGTGGTACCATGAAGTTCGACTACAACAAAACGGAAGATAGGGATATTATAGCCAATTTATTATTCAAAGGGTTATATACCAAATAGATATTTTTTAAAGTAATCGTATGAAACGAGCAGGACAAACGTACACTGATGGTCCTGAATATCACGTGTTCCATACACCATAATGAGAAAAATAAAATAGTTGTATGAAGTTATTAGAAGGAAAAACAGCACTTGTCACCGGCGCAGCCCGTGGAATAGGTAAAGCCATTGCGTTGAAATTCGCTTCGGAAGGAGCCAACATCGCTTTCACAGATCTGACGATAGATGCAACAGGCGAAGCAACCGAGCACGAGATTGCGGCATTGGGCGTGCAATGTAAGGGGTATGCCTCCAACGCTGCCAATTTTGAGGAGACACACAAAGTTATCGATCAGATCATGCAGGATTTTGGCAGGATTGATATCCTGATCAACAACGCCGGTATTACCAAAGACGGTTTGATGATGAGAATGAGCGAGCAGCAGTGGGATGCGGTAATCAACGTGAACCTGAAATCGGCTTTCAATTTTATTCATGCGGTCACACCCGTGATGATGCGTCAGAAATCGGGGAGCATCGTGAACATGAGCTCCGTTGTGGGAGTATCGGGAAATGCAGGTCAGGCAAACTATTCCGCATCTAAAGCAGGGATGATCGGCCTGGCCAAATCGGTGGCAAAAGAGCTGGGTTCGAGAGGTATCCGGGCGAATGCCATTGCTCCGGGATTCATCATTACCGAAATGACCGGTGCACTTTCGGAAGAAGTACGCAACGAATGGGCAAAACAAATCCCATTGCGGCGTGGGGGCACACCGGAGGATGTTGCGAATGTAGCACTTTTTCTTGCTTCCGACCTCTCTTCGTATGTGAGCGGACAGGTGATCAATGTCTGCGGCGGGATGAATACCTGATCGGAATAAAGACAATAAAAGTGTTCCGTTGCATCGGATCTGATTTACCGGACGCGAAAAAAGAATAATTTTTTTGGAGGCACAGGGTTATCTTTGTGCCTCCGGTATTTTGAAGACATCCTATCGATTGAAAGAATGACAGTATTATACGAGGATAACCATATCATTGTCGTCAACAAGGCGCCCTCCGAAATCGTGCAGGGAGACAAAACAGGCGATAAGCCGTTGTCGGAGATGGTAAAGGAGTATCTGAAAGAGAAGTACAACAAACCGGGCAACGTTTTTTGCGGGGTGACACACCGTCTCGACCGGCCTACAAGCGGGGTGGTGGTGTTTGCCCGGACCAGCAAGGCTCTTTCCCGTCTCAACGACATGTTTCGTGACGGGGAGGTGGATAAAACCTACTGGGCGGTGGTGAAAAACAAGCCTCCAAAAATGGAGGATACGCTGATCCATTATCTGATCAAGAATGAGCAGAACAATAAGTCAACCGCTCATGACCGTGAAAAACCGCACACCAAGAAAGCAGTGTTGCACTACAGGCTGATCCACGCCTCACAAAACTATTTCCTGCTGGAGATCGCCCTGGAGACGGGAAGGCATCATCAGATCCGTTGTCAACTTGCGAAGATAGGATGCCCTATCAAGGGTGACCTGAAATACGGAGCAGAGCGCTCCAACCCTGACGGCAGCATCAGCCTGCATGCACGTTCCATCACTTTTATACATCCTGTGTCGGGAGAGCAGATAAAGGTGATTGCCCCCGTACCGGATGAGAAGCTCTGGACAGCATTTGAAGAGGCAGTGAGCAGGGATTGAAGCCGGCTCGTCTAACCTTCGAAGCGTCCCCCTCGGTTTTTTTTCTTCTCGCTGATCTGTTTTTTCCTTTCCAGTCTTTTTTTGACAGATGCAGCAGTAGGTCTGGTGGATTTTCTTTTTTTGACCGGTTGCAGTGCTCTTTCGATGAGGTTTTCAAACTTACGGATCACCGCCTTTCTGTTCATCAGCTGACTTCGCTCCGTTTCGCTTGTCAACTGCAAAATCCCCTCCTTGCTTATTCTGTTTCTCAATTTCTCTGCAAGCACCTTCTTTTGTGCGTCGGAGAGTATCTCTGAGTTGGAAATATCGAACGATAGCAAGACCTTTGTCTCGACCTTATTTACTTTCTGTCCCCCGCTGCCACTGCTGCGTGCAGTGGCAAAGGAACATTCCCCGATCAGTTTTTCAAAGTCAGGTGCCATATAGCCTTTCTGTGAGAGATGGATAGGCAAAGATACGCTTTTTGTGAATTCAGGCGACACATAGAACCGTATATATGAAAAAGGACGGTAGATTAGAATAACTGGTGGGACAGCGCGTTTGAAAAAATCCCGATTCAACGGGAGAGATGGACATTTAATCTATTTCATTTTCCAATTTTGCATAAAAACTGTACATTTGCTGAAGAAACAAAAATCATTTCCTATAAATCGATGAAACGAGTCAAAACATCACTCCACTCAGGAACTGTTTTGATCGCAGGTTCCGGACACTTCGATCCATAACAGCATGATAGGATGAAACGAGCATTGAAACAGTTACACGCAAAAACATGATTTTATGCGAGTTCCATACACCATAATGTGAAAAGATAAAAATAATCGGATGAAACGGGCATGATCAACGTTCACACCCGGGAGCATGAACCAATACGGGTTCCATACGACTCTAATGTAAAAGAATAAAATATTATCAAATGAAACCTACTTTATTTGTACTGGCAGCAGGAATGGGAAGCCGTTACGGCGGCCTGAAACAATTGGATGGTCTGGGCCCGGGCGGCGAGACTATTATGGATTACTCTATTTACGACGCGGTAAACGCCGGCTTCGGCAAACTAGTCTTCGTGATCCGGAAATCGTTTGAAGAAGATTTCAGAGAAAAGATCGTGAGAAAGTACGAAAAAAAGATTCCTGTTGAACTGGTTTTTCAGGAACTGGATAAACTGCCTGATGGTTTCACACCACATCCCGAAAGGGTGAAACCGTGGGGTACCAACCACGCGGTGATGATGGGGAAAGAGGTGATTCAGGAACCGTTCGCGGTGATCAACGCCGACGATTTCTACGGAAGAGAGAGCTTCAGCGTACTGGCCGATTACTTAAAAACCCTTGAAAATAGCGAAAACAGCTATTGCATGGTCGGCTACCGCGTGGGAAACACATTGTCCGAAAGTGGTACCGTGGCACGCGGCGTCTGTGAGGCAGACGAAAGCGGTAACCTTACCGGCGTTGTGGAACGTACGCAGGTGATGCATATGGACGGCAAGGTGAGCTACAAGGATGAAGACGACCGGTGGGTGGCTATCGACGACAACACACCCGTATCAATGAACATGTGGGGTTTCACACCCGATTATTTCCGCTATTCTGATGATTACTTCGTGAACTTCCTGAAAGAGAACGCGGCAAACCTCAGGGCTGAGTTTTTTATCCCCTTGCTGGTCAATCATCTTATTGTGAGCGGACTTGTCACCGTGAAAGTGCTGGATACCCCCTCCAAATGGTTTGGCGTAACCTATGCCGAAGATCGTCCCGCGGTTGTCGCAAAACTGAAGAATCTGGCAGATAGCGGGACCTATCCTTCTCCGCTGTGGTAACACACTGAGAAGATGTTTCACCCAACAGTCAGACTATGTGGACAGATATCATCATTATTCTCTTACTGATCCTGCTGAACGGTTTTTTTGCCCTGTCGGAGATTGCTATTGTTTCGGCAAGGAAAAACAAACTGGAAACGGAGCGCAAAAAAGGAATAAAAGGTGCCAAACGCGCATTGAAACTGCGTTCCGATCCCGATAATTTTCTTTCATCCGTACAGGTAGGGATTACCCTCATAGGCATCATCAACGGTGCCTACGGGGGACAGGCATTTGCCGGTTATCTGGTGCCTTTCTTCGGACAATTTGCCGCCACTGCTCCCTTTGCCGATGCCATCTCCATGGTGATCGTGGTTTTTCTGATTACCTATCTCTCCATCGTGATAGGAGAGCTGGTGCCAAAGACCATCGCGCTGAACAGCCCGGAGAAGATGGCCATTACTGTGGCACCCACTATTTACGGGGTAAGCATCCTCTTCTATCCGTTCGTAAGACTGCTGGCTATTTCTACGAGCCTGGTCAACAGACTCATCGGGTTAAAACCCAGGGACGAAGTAGTCTCTGAGATGGAGTTGCGTGCCATGTTGAAAACAGCATCACACGAAGGAATAATAGATGCCGAAGAGAATATCATCCATGAACAGGTTTTCTATTTTTCCGATAAGCGCGCCATCCATCTGATGACGCACCGTACCGATGTGGAGTGGGTGGATATTGATAAAGGCAGGGAAGAGGTCATTCAGGATCTGCTTCACACAAAACACAGCAAGATACTTGCCTGCAGGAAAAGAATAGATGAGTTCGTGGGAATCATCTCCATGAGGGATTTTCTGCTGCGGCTGAATAATGGTGCTCCCTTTATGATAGAAGAGCTCATCATGGAGCCTATTATTGTACCCAATACGCTCCGTGCAAAGAAAGTGCTGGAGAATTTCAAGAACAACCATAAGTTCGTGGCTGTGGTGGTTGATGAGTATGGAAGTCTCGATGGCATCATCACCGTGCACGATATTTTTGAGAATCTGGTGGGTGCCATACCGGAAGAGACCGATGATGCGTCGGCTGAACCCCTCATCTTCATCCGTGACGACCACTCAGCACTGGTAAGCGGTGAGGCACCCATTGAAATACTGACGCAGCTGGACGATGATTTTATCGTCGATTTCGACAGAATAGACTATTCCACTGTCGCCGGTTTTGTATTCGAGTGCATCAATAAAATACCCTATATAGGGGATAAATTTGAATACGATAACCTCCTGTTTGAAATTGTGGACATTGACGGAAACAAAATTGATAAAGTTCTCGTAACAAAAAAGATAAAAGGAACGGATGAGATCATCATTTGAATAATAACAACGGTTGAGATGCGGATGAAGAGGTTTCTTTTCGTCGACTGGTCATCGCTGAAATTGAATGTTAATTAACGGGATTTATGTTGTATAACACAATTTATTTTTAGGTTGTACCGAAAATCTGTGTTAATTTTACACCAAATTTAGTAAAAGATCAATCTTCATCCAAATCTTAATTTTAAACCAAGAAAATTACATGAACAAAATGTATAGCAAATCCGGTTTGCAGGTCGAAGCTTTTGAGGAAATCGTAGATGGCAAGCAAACCGGGTTATACACACTGACAAACCAAACCGGAACCGAAGTGACCTTCACCAATTACGGAGCAAAGATTGTATCACTGATGGTGCCAGATCAAAACGGAATACTGACCGATGTCGTCCTGGGACATCCCTCTATCGGGGAGTATCTTACTTCTGAAGAACCCTATTTCGGTGCACTGTGTGGCAGAACGGGAAACAGAATTGCCAACGGCCGCTTCACACTTGAGGGTAAAGCGTATCAGCTTGCCGTGAACAACGGACCCAACTCCCTTCACGGAGGACTGAAAGGATTCAATGCCGTGGTGTGGGAGGTGAAAAAAATGACTGCCAACAGCATCGAGATGTATTATCTCTCTGTTGATGGTGAAGAGGGTTTTCCCGGCAATCTCTCCGTGACAGTTACCTATACGCTCACGGATGACAACGCGCTGGATATCCACTATAAAGCGACTACCGACAAGACGACGATTCTGAATCTGACCAATCACTCCTATTTCAACCTGTCGGGACAGGGAGATCCATCAATCGGTGACCACCTGCTGGTCCTCAACGCGGATTACTATCTGCCTACCGATGATACGGCTATTCCTTACGGTGATGCTGCACCGGTGAAAGGGACACCGATGGATTTTACCGAACCGCATACCATAGGAGAACGGATCGATGATGAATTTGAGCAATTGAAATTCGGACACGGATATGATCATACCTTCATTTTGAACAAGAACAGGGTTGATGAATATGCCTACGCAGGTATCTGCGAATCCCCCAAAACAGGGATCAAAATGGAAATATATACCACGGAACCGGGCGTGCAGGTTTATACCGGTAACTGGATGACCGGTAATTTTGCCGCCAAACAGGGCAGACATTATCCCCGGAGGTCGGCTGTCTGCTTCGAGACACAACACTATCCTGACAGCATTAATAAACCTGATTACCCTTCAGTGATCCTGCGGCCTGATGAACTGTTCACTTCCAGAACGACATACAAGTTTTTTGTCTGAAAATGGAGATAATTTTCTATTATAATAACAATTAATTAACGTATAAAAAATGACAAACAATCAAAACAAAAACATCGTTGCCATTGTCACGATGATGTTCCTCTTTGCGATGATTTCATTTGTAACCAATCTTGCAGCACCAATTGGTGTGATATGGAGCAATACATTTGAAGGATCCAACTTCTTGGGAATGTTGGGAAACATGATGAACTTCGCGGCCTATCTTTTCATGGGTATTCCTGCCGGTAAACTACTGACAAAAATTGGCTACAAAAAAACAGCACTCCTGGCTATTGCCGTTGGTTTCGTTGGGGTATTCACTCAGTACCTGTCGGGTGGTGTTGATGCCAGCAGCACCTTTATAACACTCCCAGTAAACTTTGTGGTTTATCTGTTGGGCGCATTTATCGCCGGTTTTTCCGTATGTATGCTTAACACGGTGGTCAATCCGATGCTGAACCTGCTTGGTGGCGGCGGAAACAAAGGAAATCAGCTGATACAGGTGGGTGGTACATTCAACTCTCTTGCCGGTACATTAACGCCCATGCTGGTAGGTGCTCTGATTGGGACTGTCTCGAGGGATACAGCTATCTCAGATGTGAATACTGTGTTGTTTATTGCTTTGGGTGTGTTTGCCGCTGCATTTATCATTCTCTCATTTATTCCCATCAGCGATCCTGAACAGCAAAGATCGAACAAGGCCGTCGTCTTTGAAAGAAGTCCGTGGGCATTTCGTCATTTTGTGCTGGGCACAATTGCCATCTTCATTTATGTGGGTGTGGAGATTGGTATACCGGGAACGCTGAATTTTTACCTCTCCAATATTACCGACAAGGGTGCCGGCCTGGATCCTTCCAATGCTGCCACCATCGGTGGATTTGTCGCCGGAACCTATTGGTTCCTGATGCTGATTGGCCGTTTCATCGGAAGCATCGTGGGAGGAAAAGTGTCCAGTAAACTGATGTTGTCATTTGTGTCTGCATTAGCTATGGTATTCATCGTTATCGCTATTGTCTCTCCCAAAACAGTTACAACCCTGATGCCCGTTTTCACCGGTTCATCGTTTGCCATGACACAGGTTCCGCTCAGCGCACTGCTTCTCGTACTCTGCGGTTTCTGTACATCCATCATGTGGGGAAGTATCTTCAACCTGGCTGTGGAAGGACTCGGTAAATACACAAAAGCAGCTTCCGGTATCTTTATGATGATGGTTGTAGGTGGTGGTATCATCCCGTTAATTCAGAACTGGCTTGCGGATCAATCGACCTACATGATATCCTACATTGTTCCATTGGCAGGTCTTGCTTATTTGCTTTATTATGCCCTGATAGGTTCGAAGAATGTGAATACAGACATCACTGTTATCGACAACGACGAAATCCCATTGGATACCGTACCTCAGAGTATTCCCGTGGAAGACTAACATTTTCTTAATTGTATTTAATATGACTAAAAACGAAATAATATCCATCTTTCAACAAAAATTTGGAAATGACACCCCCGAGGTGTATACCTCCCCCGGACGCATCAACCTGATCGGCGAGCACACCGACTATAACGGCAGCTTTGTCTTCCCTGGAGCAATCGATAAGGGAATGATCGCTGCCATCCGTTTCAACGGTACCAACAAGGTGAGAGCCTACGCCATCGACCTGGACGAGAGTGCCGAGTTCGGACTCGAAGAGAACGATCTCCCTAAAGAAGGCTGGGCGAAATATCTCTTCGGTGTATGCCGTGAGATCATCAAGAGAGGTGGCACAGTCCAGGCGTTCGACACCGTTTTTTCGGGTGATGTGCCACTGGGGGCGGGGATGTCTTCCTCTGCCGCACTGGAGAGCACCTATGCTTTCGCACTGAACGATATGCTGAACCTAGGCATTGATCTGTTCGAGCTTGCACGTATCGGACAAAGCACCGAACACAATTATGTGGGTGTGAAGTGCGGTATCATGGATCAGTTCGCTTCCCTCTTTGGAAAGAAGGGTCATCTGATCCGCCTCGACACCAAAACGATGGGTTATGCCTATTTCCCCTTCGATCCCGCAGGCTATAGGCTGGTGCTGCTGGATACGGCGGTGAAGCATGAACTGGCATCGTCTGCCTATAACAAACGCCGTGAATCGTGCGAACATGCGGCGAGAACCATCGCCAAACGTCACCCCGAGGTGGAGTATCTGCGGGATGCCTCTCTGGAGATGCTGCATGAGGTGAAGGAGGAGATCTCTGCCGAAGACTTTATGAGGGCTCAGTATGTGATTGAAGAGACACAGCGCGTAAGGGATGTGAGTGATGCCCTTGAGCGTGGTGATTATAAAACGGTCGGCGAGAAGATGTACGAAACACACCACGGCATGAGCAAGCTCTATGAGGTAAGCTGCGAAGAACTTGATTTTCTTAACGATGTGGCCCGTGAGCATGGTGTCACCGGTTCACGTGTGATGGGAGGCGGCTTTGGCGGCTGTACCATTAATCTGGTGAAAGATGCGTTATATGACTCATTCGTCACGGATGCAAAAAAACAGTTCGAAGCGAAATACGGTCATGAGCCGAAAGTGTACGACGTGGTCATCAGCGACGGCGCACGCAAGCTATAACTCAATTCATACCTATATTGGCTGGAAGCAGGTACACAACGGGGTATCCCGCTTCCAGCTTTCTTAACCACATAAATACCTTGTAATGAACACGTTGGCACCTTATTACCAAAACAATGCTTATTTTCTGATTGCGGTGGATTGCATTATCTTTGGCTTTCGGGAAAAAGAACTTCACCTGTTGATCACCCGTCGTCCTGTGGAACCGCTGAAAAACGAATGGTCACTCATGGGCGGATTTATGGAGGAGAATGAGAGCCTCACACAAGCAGCGGAGAAAGTGTTGTACCGTTACACTCAACAGGAAAACATCTATATGGAACAAGTGGGGGCCTACGGAGAAGTAGACCGTGACTCCGGCGACAGGGTGATATCGGTCGCATTCTACGCGCTGGTGCAGATAGAGAAGTTCAACACCCTGCTGGCACGAAAGTTTGATGCCCGGTGGATCAATGTCAAAGAACTGCCACAGCTTGTCTTTGATCATAACGTGATGGTCCGCAATGCACTGACACTGCTACAGTACAAGGTTTCCACTGAACCTGTCATATTTCATTTCTTCGATGACAAATTTACACTTCCCGCCTTGCAGGACCTCTACGAAGCAATCTATCAGATGCCCCTGGATAAACGGAACTTCCGCAAGAAACTGGCTACGATGGATCTGCTCGATAAGCTGGAGATCAAAGACAAGGGGAGCTCCAAACGGGGTGCTTTCTACTACTCCTTCAACAATGAGAGATACGAAGCTTTTTTGAAAGAGGGGAAACGATTCTCCCTATGAGACCGGACTGATGCCTGCTCAGGTCATTGCACCTGGTGCCGGAATAAGATTAGACCGACATGCCCGCTTTGATTTAGTTGTTGAGATAATAGTTCACGGTAGTCACTACCCGTACGTTCTTGAGGAAAGGGGTATTGGCATCGCGGTCGGAAATGGTGAACTGTCCCTGAGATGCGTCACGTATCTTGCCCAGCTTACTGCCGGAATCGATGGCAAATTTCTCTGCAGAAAGTCGCGCATTCTTCGTGGCTTCTTCAATCATTTGTGGCTTGATGTCGTTCAACCCCGTAAATTCATAGAGGGTATTATATCGAAAATCACCCCCGGTGATCGCCACTCCCTGTTTCAGTAGTTCCGTCTGTTCCGCAATCAGCTTGCGTACTTTCGGCACATCGACCGATGTGACGGTGATAACCGATGTGGCATTGTAGCGGTATTGAGGTGCCTGAGCGGAATAGCGTTCCGCCTCCATGTCGATAATCTCCGGGGGAGCAATGCTGATCTCCTCCTGCGTGATACCGTTCGCTTTCAGAAAGGCGACAATGGTATTGTTCTTCAGCTGTATATTGTTGTAGAGGGTCAACAGATCATTTCCCAGATCTTTGTACATCAACGGCCATACCACCTTGTCGGCTGTCACCTCCATCTCGGCCAGCCCTTTCACACTTACAATGCGGTCTCTGTCTTTGAAATTGCTTATTCCATTGTTAATCATGAATCCAATCACACACAATCCAACCGCCATAATCAGCGCCTCAATAATCCAGTTTTTCATTTTTTTTCATTAGTTGATTCAACGTTATAAACAATTTCAAGTTCAATATGTTTGAAGAATAATGCTTCCTGTGGAAAAACAACTCCCTCTGCCGGATGCATAAGCCAGCCTGTCATCCAAAATATTTGTATGAAGCTGTAGGGTAACACACCCACGGACCAGGGATTGGTATATTGGGAAAAAAAGTATCAATTTGACCCAGATGATTTTTTATATAGAAAGATTAGTAATCATGACACGACTGAAAAAGAGAACAGCCACCATTTTAGCGACGTTGGCCGGAATATTATTAGCTGCCGCCTACATCCTGTTCGGAGCCTGGAAAGGCTGGGAATATATACTGGGTTTCTTTCCCATCATCACCATCGTGGTAGTGATCGTGGGTGTCGTCTTATGGATTTTAGACATGAGCAATATGAAGAGCTGAGGGTGATCACCGCAATGGAGTGTCATGAAGTCCGTTTGTTGTCAGGAACGGTTTACTTTTTTAAAATTTGGTTGTATACATCAATATACCGCTTCGTCATGATCTCCTGGCTGAAGTGTTGCTCAACATGCTCTCTGCAGTTGCGGCGGCTGACGGTGTCTATCATTTTAATCTTCTCAATGGCTTCCTCACTGTTCTCTGCCAGGAAGCCGTTCTCGCCATCACTGATCAGCTCGGGCATGCTCCCCTTGTTGAACGCTACTACCGGGGTGCCGCAGGCCATCGCCTCCACGACCGAGAGGCCGAAAGGCTCACTGAAGCTGATCGGATGAAGCAGCAGCCGGGCATTGCCCAGCAGACTGTCCCGTCTCTCATCTCCTATACTACCGATATATTCAATCTTTCCCTCTTTTAAAAAAGGGTTCACATGGATGTTGAAGTAATCCTCATCCTGAATGATCCCGGCAATGATTAAACGCATATCCAGTGCCTGCGCAATCTCCACCGCCTCTCTGGTCCCCTTGTCGGGGTGGATACGGCCGTAATAGAGCATATAATCTCCCTTTGGATCGGCATTATATGTGAAGTTGCCTGTATCAATGCCGTGGTGGATGGTGGCGATGTAATCGAGTTCGGGTGAACGGTCTGCATCACTGATTGACACATAGTGGGTATGACGATTGTACTTTTGATAGACCGGAAGGATACGCGGCGACGAGAAACCGTGAATAGTCGTCACGACCGGTGTATCGGTGAATCCCGAATAGGTCAGGGGTAGAAAATCGAACTGGTTATGGATTATGTCAAACTCACCGGCGTGATCGAAGCAGTGGGAGATATGCAGACACTCCCACACCTTGGCGTCGATACTCCGGTCCTCCTCATATCCCCTGGGACAGACCGATCTCAATGTGGCTGACGTCACTGAATTGGCAGTAGCGAAAAGAGTTACCTCGATCCCATTTCTTACCAACTCCTCGGTCAGCAGGGACGTGACCAGCTCCCATGGACCGTAGTGTTCGGGAGGTGTGCGCCAGGCGATGGGGGAGAGCATTGCAATTTTCATTTCTTATTTCTTCATTTCCTCCAGCAACTCATCCAGGTGGATGGTGGCAAAGGTAGTCATCACGTCCCCGATGGCATAGGGCAGCACCAGGGTACGGTTCACGACCATCGCCCCACAGGTGTAGATTACATTGGGGACATATCCGTTGCTCTCTTCTTTCGAGGGTGAGAGCAACGGCTCTTTCAACCGTCCGATCACCTTCAACGGATCTTCCTTATCGAGCAGCAGTGCTCCCAGCGAATAGGTTCTGACAGGTCCCACACCATGTGTGATCACCAGCCACCCCTCTTCAATCTCGATGGGTGAGCCGCAGTTGCCTATCTGTATCAGCTCCCACTCGTAGGTCGGTTTCAGCAACGGCTGATAATCATACCAGAAATAGAGATTATCCGATTTCATGAGATAGAGCGATTCATTATCCTGACGCCCCAGCATCATGTAGCTCCCGTCGATCTTCCTGGGAAAAAGGGCCATCCCCTTGTTACTTACTGCCGGACCATTCAGCGTGGAGATTCTGAACTTCTTGAAGTCTTCAGTCTCCAGCATCTCCGGCATGATGGTCTTCCCATTGTAAGCTGTGAAGGTAGCGTAATAGGTAATGCGCTGATCATCGTGGATGAACCGTACAAAACGGGCATCCTCCAGCCCGTTGCTCTGCGAGGGTGAGGCCGGGTAGATGGCCCGTTCGGAAATATTTTCCGTGGGAAAATACAGCGAGAAGTTAGAGAGTGCCAGCGACCGGATATTGTTCATTGAGGCCTCCAGCTCTTCCGTGCTGACGGTGATATTCTCCTTGAAGGTTCGGTTGATGACTTTCGTGAGTTCCTCGTAGGAGAACTCATCAGGCATGCCTTCCAGCAATGGCCTGTTCAAACTGGTCAGTATACCCAGCTCATGTGCTTTCTTGATGAACGACTTCTTCTCGTAAAAATGCTGGGTACGCTCCGGCTCGTAGATGACGGGAGAATTATCCGCGACGGTGATATGACAATCGGCATCGATTTCTCCTTCCATGAAGGTGATGGAGGAGATATGTCCCTCTCCGACAGCCCTGAGGCTGATGATAAACCGGAGCACTCCCTCTTTGTCCTGCACGGGATGAGGTACGATGGAAGGATTAAAGAGCGCGGTAGATTCCAGCGCATATTGCTGGGTGAAGAATGAACCAATGAATCGTTTATCCTCATCGGTCAGCTCCATATTTGTGGGGATGCGGTGCTCGATGTGTCCGTAATGTTTCAGAAATATCTGTCGGAATGTCTCCGCAGGTACTTCTATCCTTTCATAGATGCTTTCGAGGATACGATGACGTTCACTTTGCGGGATGGAGAATGTTCTTAACAGGATATGGTCGACCTGTGACTTGCGCCCCGGTATAAAGGGGCGGACCAGTGTCCGCCTCGAGGAGGGTACTATTTGAATGGGATGTCGGTACATTTGTATCATACCAGTAAATTGTTTTTGTTGCGAAGATAGAAAGAAATACTCATCAGTGACATCAGCCATGAGATAGTTGACTCGGCCCCCTGGTTCAGGTTTACACCGGACGAATGGAGACCGTCGCGACAGCCGCCCGTGGCAAAATCATACAGAGGCTGTCCGCAGTCGTTCTCCCCGGTGAACCAGTAAAACGCCTTCAGGGCATAATCGGCATAGGTGCCGTCCTTCACGTACTCCTCAGCCTGCAGACAGGCATCAATCATGCCATTGGCTTCGAGTGGCTGCTGATCGAAGGTAACCTTTCCCTGGGGGGTGAGCCACCCGTTGTTGCCTATAGGGGAAAAAATACCGTTGATGAACTGTTTCTCAATCAACCAGTCCAGCACCTTCAATCCCCGTTGTATCAGAGGTTCCTCTTTTAGCAGCATCCCTGCATGAATCATGGCGTGAGGAATACGGCTGTTGGAGTAGCTCACCTTGTCATCGAACCAAAGCCATTCCTCATCGATGGTCCTGTCAAACAGGGTGAACAGTTTCTTTGTGCATTGTGCAAGTCTCTCAATCATGGCAGGCTCCTCATGCACTTTGGCGTGATGGGACAACCCCAGTGCAACATATGACAAAGCTCGGGGGTGTGTAAGCGTATCTGCCGATGCCAGGACTTTCTCAAACAGGTAGTTGGAGTGATGATAAAAGTTGCATACATTGGTGTAGGCAGAGGTGTATCCCAGGGCCCACGCCGTTCGGCCAATACTGTCTTCCGACCCCTCCTTGTCCAGCCACTGTCTCTCATAGTTCATGAAATTTCTGAACTTCCCCGTCACCGGATTATAGGCGTAATCGATGAACGACAAGTAAATACTGGTGAGGCGATTCACTTCATCCACATCCTGCACCTCGTTCTGCAGCATCACCGACAAGAGCAGTGCCCTGGCATTGTCGTCGGTACAATAACCATGATTGCGGTCAGGTACATTGAATTTGGCATGTTGCAGGATTCCTGTGTAGTCCGTCAGCACACGTAGATGATCCATCTTGATGGGAGGGAGGACAAACTTCGATTCAATGACCGGTGCCGGCTCAGAGAGGGCCCTGATGTTGTCCTCCACAATTATGTGATCAACCAGATCATAATATTGCTGACTGATCATTGGCCAATAACATTCTTTGGCCAGGGTGAATGCATTTTGTGCGATGGTTTTTCGTTTCTCCTCATCGGATAGAAGATCATTAATCTTTTCACTCAGCTCTTCTGAATCCCTGAAGCCGAACAACAACCCCCTCTCATCGGCAAGCATCTCCCTGGCATACCAAAAGGGAGTGGAAATGATGGGTTTGGCCGCACCCATGGTATATATGAGTGTCCCAGACGAGATCTGTTTTTCTCCCAGATAAGGAATCACATAAATGTCACACAGTCCCAGGTAACTAAACAGCTCATCGTTGCTGACAAACCGATTGATAAAGATCACATTCTTTTCCAGCTGCAGCTTGTTCACGAGCCTGATAAGCATGAGCCTGTAATCCTCCCCCTCATGCTTCACCACGTGAGGGTGGGTAGCCCCCAGAACGATATAGACCGTGTTGGGATGTTTCTTCACCACCTCCGGTAACGCATTGATAACTACCTCAATGGATTTGTTCCGGGAGAGAAGTCCAAAGGTCAGCAGCACCATTTTATTCTCCACTCCCAGCTTCTTCCTGAGGCTGTCGACATCTTTGGGTACATATTGATGTACCCCGTGATGGATATGTACACACTCCGATGGAGGGATACCATACACTGTTTGTAGCAGTTCTATCCCTTTCCGGGAGATACATACCAGTTTCTGTGAGATGTTAGCCAGCTCATTGATCACCCTTCTCTGGTTTTCCGTGGGATCGTCGAGTATAGTATGCAGTGTAGTGATGACGGGGATGCGCAGACGCTTCAGCAGCTGAATAAGGTGTATGCCGTCCTTACCGCCATAGATGCCGAACTCATGCTGTACGATCACTGCATCGAAGTTGTTCGAATTCAGATATTCAGCAGCGCTGATGTAGGATGCCATCACGTTCTGCTCAATCTCACACACTACATCACCGGGATAATCATAGCGGTACAAACCGTCATTCATGGCAACCACCGCAGTGGTAACACCATTCTCCCTGAATCCCTCGTTTAAATCTTTTGTAAATGTGGCTATACCACATTGCCGGGGTGGGTAATTCCCAATTATTGCGATCTTGTTCATTGTATATGGGTTAAATTGATATGCTGCCTTTCCGGCAAAGTTTCATTGAATAAAATGATATTAGTTAAACAGTCGAAACCGATTTAGTTTTGTTAAAAATATAGAAACGTTATTATTTCATGTTGATATGAGATGAAACGAACAGCAACCCCGTTCTTAAACTGGATGATGCATAAATCTGTCATCTGCCGCTCTAGCGCACTGAACCTGTCATATCCCGTGGCCGGATCCTCCGGAATTGTTTTATCCGAAAAGGCCAAACAGTTGTGGTGTTTCTTTTTTTTTTTTTATCTTTGTATCCTAATATCAAAAAGGTTCAATTCATCAAAACAATATAGGCATTATGCACAGAGACAAACCGGTGCGGTTGATCCTTGAAAACGGGATGGTTTTTCACGGACGATCGTTTGGAGCTGAAAAGGCAACATCGGGGGAAGTGGTTTTCAATACGGCCATGGTCGGTTACCCCGAGAGCCTGACAGACCCCTCCTACGAAGGACAGATTTTAACACTCACATATCCCATTATCGGAAATTACGGAGTTCCCGCCCACAGCGAAACAAACGGAATTTCCGATTTTTTTGAGTCCGAACGTATCCATGTGAACGGCCTTATCGTGCAGGATTATTCTGAAGACTATTCACACTGGAACAGCGAGAAGAGCCTGAGCGACTGGCTCCGGAAGGAAGAGATCCCCGGCATCTATGGCATCGATACCCGCATGCTGACCAAGATACTGCGGGAAAAAGGATCCATGCTGGGCAAGATTGTGTATGACGGGGCGAATGAGGTCGGTTTTTACGATCCCGAGAGCGAGAATCTGGTGGCAAAAGTGAGCTGCAAAGAGCCTATTGAATACAACTACGGAGAGAAAAAAGTAGTGCTGATCGACTGTGGTGCGAAGTTGAATATCGTACGGGAGTTGATCAGGCAACAGATACATCTGATCCGTGTTCCGTGGAATTACGATTTCAGCACGATCGATTATGACGGGCTGTGTATCTCCAACGGACCGGGTAACCCCGATTATTGCGAAATCACCGTAGACAATATCCGTAAGGCGATGCTGCGGGAAAAACCTGTCTTTGGTATCTGCATGGGAAACCAGTTATTGGCAAAGGCCGCCGGTGCTGATATCTATAAACTGAAATACGGCCATCGAAGCCATAATCAACCCGTACGGAGGGTGGGGAGCAATGCCTGCTTCATTACCTCACAAAATCACGGGTATGCGGTGAATGAATCGCTCCTGGGTGAGGAGTGGCAACCCTGGTTCATCAACATGAACGACGGCACCAACGAGGGAATTCGCCATAAGACAAAACCTTTTTACTCGGTACAGTTTCACCCGGAAGCTACCGGCGGTCCTACCGATACCCGGTTTTTCTTTGAAGATTTTGTGAAGATGCTTTAACGAATAAAATGCAAAGAATGGATAACAAAAATTCAATTCAACAAGATAGTATCCCGGGAGGTGCAGCCGGCATGAAAGTGAAGAAAGCCCTTATCCTCGGCTCGGGAGCACTGAAGATTGGAGAGGCGGGTGAGTTCGACTACTCCGGATCGCAGGCACTCAAGGCATTGCGCGAGGAGGGCGTGGAGACCATCCTTATCAACCCCAACATCGCTACCGTGCAGACCTCTGAAGGGTCGGCCGACAAAATCTATTTCCTTCCCGTGACACCTTATTTTGTGGAGAAGGTGATTGCCCGCGAGCGTCCCGACGGCATCCTGCTGGCCTTCGGCGGACAGACTGCACTGAATTGCGGTGTTGCCCTTTATCAATCGGGTGTGTTTGAAAAATATGACGTGAAGGTATTGGGAACGCCGGTACAGGCGATCATGGATACGGAGGACCGCGATCTGTTTGTGAAGAAGCTCGATCAAATCGGAGTGAAGACCATCCAAAGCTTTGCCGTCTCCACGATGGCCGATGCACTGCAAGCTGCCGACACACTGGGTTTTCCCATCATCGTGCGGGCTGCCTATGCTCTCGGCGGGCTGGGGTCCGGTTTCTGCAACAATGAAGAGGAGCTGAAGGCTCTCGCCGGCAAGGCGTTTAACTACTCCGGCCAGCTGCTGATAGAGAAGTCGCTGAAAGGGTGGAAGGAGATTGAGTATGAGGTGGTACGTGACCGCTACGACAACTGCATCACTGTCTGCAACATGGAGAACTTCGACCCGCTCGGCATCCACACCGGCGAAAGCATCGTGGTGGCTCCTTCGCAGACGCTCACCAACAGCGAGTATCACAAGCTGCGGGAACTGTCCATCAAAATTATACGCCATATCGGTATCGTGGGAGAGTGCAACGTGCAGTACGCCTTCGACCCGGAATCGGAAGACTACCGCGTAATCGAGGTAAACGCCCGCCTGAGCCGTTCCTCGGCACTGGCCTCCAAGGCGACCGGCTACCCGCTGGCATTTGTCGCAGCAAAACTGGGACTGGGATATGGGCTCTTTGATCTGAAGAACGCTGTCACGAGATCGACCAGCGCCTTCTTTGAGCCGGCACTCGACTATATCGTGGTAAAGATTCCCCGCTGGGATCTGGGTAAGTTTAACGGCGTCTCCAAAGAGATAGGCTCCAGCATGAAGTCGGTGGGTGAGATCATGGCCATCGGCCGCACCTTTGAGGAAGCCATTCAGAAAGGCCTTCGCATGATCGGACTGGGAATGCACGGTTTTGTGGAGAACGAGGAGCTGAAAATCGATGATATCGACAAGGCCCTCCATGAGCCGACCGATCAACGTGTCTTCGTGATCAGCAAGGCATTTCGTAAAGGTTACACGGTAGATCAGATCCATGAGCTGACAAAAATCGACAAATGGTTTCTCCGAAAACTCTACCATATAATTCTGACAGCGGAATCGCTGGAAGCATATACCCCTGAAACGGTTGGCTTCGGTAAAGAAGCAAACAGGGATTTCGATGAGATACTCAGGATTGCCAAGCAACAGGGCTTCTCCGATTTCCAGATTGCCAGGGCCATCTGGAAAGAGCAGGCAGATGAGGAGAGTTCACGGATTATCCGTGCCTACAGAAAGAAACAAGGTCTTCTTCCGGTGGTGAAGCAGATAGATACGCTGGCAGCGGAGTATCCCGCGCAGACAAACTACCTCTACCTCACCTACAACGGATCGGAGAACGATGTACATTACCTGGGTGACCACCGCTCGGTGATCGTCCTGGGGTCGGGGGCCTACCGTATCGGCTCGTCGGTGGAGTTCGACTGGTGCTCGGTGAACGCGCTGACCACCGTCCGCAGGGAAGGATACCGCTCCGTGATGATCAACTACAACCCGGAAACGGTATCGACCGATTACGATATGTGCGACAGGCTCTATTTCGATGAACTGTCGTACGAAAGGGTGATGGATATCATTGAGCTGGAGAACCCGCATGGCGTGATCGTCTCGGTAGGGGGACAGATACCCAACAACCTGGCCGTGAAGCTCGATAATGCGGGGGTGCACATCCTGGGTACCTCAGCCAAAAGCATCGATAACGCTGAAGACCGTCACAAGTTCTCCACCATGCTCGACAGGCTGCATATCGACCAGCCCCGCTGGAAGGAGCTCACTACACTGGATGATATTCACCGGTTCGTGGATGAGGTGGGCTTCCCGCTGCTGGTAAGGCCTTCCTATGTGCTCTCGGGTGCGGCGATGAATGTCTGTTCCAACCGAGATGAGCTGGAGCGTTTCCTCACGCTGGCCACCGAGGTGTCGCGCAAATACCCGGTCGTTGTTTCTGAATTTATTGAGGAGGCCAAAGAGATTGAAATGGATGCGGTTGCTCAGAATGGAGAACTGGTGATTTACGCCATCTCCGAACATGTGGAGTTTGCCGGTGTTCACTCCGGCGATGCTACTATTCAGTTTCCGCCGCAAAAGATTTATGTGGAGACAGTGCGCCGTATTAAGCAAATTACACGGGAGATTGCCAAAGCCCTGAATATCTCAGGGCCATTCAATATTCAGTATCTTGCCAAAGATAACGATATCAAGGTGATTGAATGCAACCTGCGTGCCTCCCGCTCATTTCCTTTTGTTTCTAAGGTACTAAAAATCAATTTCATTGAGCTATCTACGAAAGTAATGCTTGAGATGCCGGTAGAGAAGCCGGAGAAATCGGCTTTCGAGCTCGATTATGTAGGGATAAAAGCCTCACAGTTCTCCTTTACCCGCTTGCAGAAAGCCGATCCGGTGCTTGGGGTGGATATGGCATCGACCGGTGAGGTAGGGGCCATCGGTACCCATTTCGATGATGCACTGCTCACCTCGATGCTGGCTGTAGGTTATCGCATCCCCGAAAAAAATATCATGGTCTCCTCCGGAGGGACTAAATCGAAGGTGGATCTGCTGGATGCCTGCCGACTCTTGCAGCAAAAAGGATATAAACTTTTCGCAACCGGAGGCACACATAAGTTCCTGACGGAAAACGGTGTAGAGAGTACTTTCGTCGCCTGGCCGGATGATGAGGCAGCAGTGTTGAAAGTGGATGAATTGATTGCCGGCAAGCAATTCGATCTGGTGATCAACATCCCCAAGAACCTGACGGAACGGGAGCTGACCAACGGTTACAAGATCCGTCGCGGCGCCATCGACTACAATATACCCCTCATCACCAACGCACGTCTGGCCAGTGCCTTTATCAAGGCCTTCTGCCGGATATCGCAGGATGATATTGAGATAAAGCACTGGGGAGAGTATAAATAAGCTATCAGCAGCTGACACATGGGTTTCAGCTCGAACCGTAGGAAATCGGTTGTAATTCCCTGAGGTTTCGATGAAGCCATCAAGCAGGTACCGGGAAAAGAATATTTCATCGATAAACTGTGGGACGAATATCAGGCATTTCTCACCCAAACTAAAGGGTGAAAAAACTGTTCACCTTTATGATCATCATAACTCAAAAAAGAAATGGTATAGTCGTTTGGACTGTCAAAATTTAATATCAAAAAGTGTTTTTTCGACATTTTTATACAAAAGAATGGAATCATTGATACCGGAATCATAATTTTTAGTATATTTACGGCTTATTTGTAGATTTGTATTTAATTGAAAGTAATATACCTGATAATTTAATTTCACATCAAAAGAAAACTTATGTCATCAAAAATTTCAAGAAGAAAATTTCTGGAAGCGGGAGCATTTGCAGCTGCCGGATTAACCATTGTACCCTCATCGGTACTTGGTAAGAGTATGGGACACATGGCACCGAGTGACAAACTCAATATTGCCGGAGTAGGTGTCGGAGGAATGGGTTTTGCTAACCTGAAGAATCTGGAAAGCCAGAACATCGTCGGACTTGCTGATGTAGACTGGAAATACAGTCAGCGTGTCTTCGATTACTTCCCCAAAGCAAAGAAATACTATGACTACAGAAAAATGTATGATGAGTTGGGTAAGAGCATCGATGCCGTTGTGGTGGCTACGGCCGACCATACACACGCCATTATTGCTGCAGAGGCTATGACCATGGGTAAGCACGTCTATGTGCAGAAACCACTCACACACAGTGTCTATGAATCACGTCTGTTGACCAAACTGGCGAAGAAACACAAGCTGGCAACCAGCATGGGAAACCAGGGCTCCTCGGGTCCAGGTGTCCGTCAGGTGATCGACTGGATCAGTGATGGTCAGATAGGTGAAGTGACGAAAGTAGAGGCTTTCACCGACAGGCCCATCTGGCCGCAGGGACTGATGACCCCCAAACAGGCTGATCCTGTGCCTTCCACCCTGAACTGGGATCTGTTCATCGGGCCGGCCAACAAACGCCCCTTCAATGAGATCTATCATCCCTGGAACTGGCGCGGATGGTGGGATTTCGGTACCGGCGCCCTTGGTGACATGGCCTGCCATATCCTTCATCCCGTATTCAAAGGACTGAACCTGGGTTATCCGACCAGGGTACAGGGTTCTTCGACCATGTTGCTGACCGATTGTGCACCCAATGCACAGATGGTGAAGTATATCTTCCCGCAGCGCAACAATCTTCCCAAGGTAGCGATGCCCGAAGTGGAAGTATTCTGGTACGACGGAGGACTTGCACCGATGCGTCCCGAAGGTGTTCCTGCCGGTAAGAACCTGAACGATCAGGGGGGTGGTGTGATTTTCCATGGGACAAAAGACACCCTCATCTGCGGATGCTATGGTGTGAATCCGTGGCTGGTATCGGGCCGCAAGCCTAATTCACCCAAGACACAACGCGAGGTGACCCTTTCACACGAGCTGGACTGGGTACGTGCCTGCAAGGAATCACCCGAAAACCGTGTTGAAACAGCTTCTCCCTTCGCTGAAGCAGGACCGTTCAATGAGATGGTTGTCATGGGTGTTCTTGGTGTCAGACTACAGTCGTTGAATCAGGAGCTGCATTGGGACGGTGACAACATGAAGTTCACCAACATCCCGTCAGATGCAACCATACGTTCCATCATTGAAGACGGTTTCAAGATCACCGACGGTCACCCCACCTTCAACAAGACATGGACAGAACCGGTGAACGCCATTGAATATGCGAACGAAATGATCAAGCATAGCTATAAAAACGGCTGGAAACTGCCGGAAATGCCGAAGTAAAAATGATCAAAATAAGGGAATAGCGGTGATCTCGCTTCATCGGTATTCCCTTTCTTTCCCAGAGATATCAGTTTAATTAAAAGAAAATAGTTATGAAAAAAGTTTTTTACCCGCTTAGTTTACTCATTTTATCCGGAATGATTTTTATGTCTTGTACGAACGCAAACAAACAATCGAGTGCTGCCGGCACTGCTTCTGATTCAACAGTAGTTGCTGCTGCTGACGAAGGATGGATCACCCTTTTCAACGGAACCGATTTCACCGGCTGGAAAGGATATAACCGTACCGACATGCCGTCGGCCTGGACCATTGAAGATGGGGCCATCAAAATCAACGGATCAGGCATGGGTGAAGCCGGGGCCAAGGATGGCGGAGATATCATCTACGATCAGAAATTCAAGAACTTCGAGCTTACCTTCGAATGGAAAGTGTCTGAAGGTGGTAACAGCGGTGTCTTCTATCTCGCTCAGGAAGTAGAAGGAAAACCCATGTACGAATCAGCTCCCGAATACCAGATTCTGGATAACGAGAGACATCCGGATGCAAAATTAGGCAAGAACAACAACCGTCAGTCGGCTTCACTGTATGACCTGGTACCGGCTGTTCCCCAGAACGCCAAACCTGCCGGAGAATGGAATACCGGTGGTATCATGGTATACAAGGGTACCGTCGTTCATTCTCAGAATGGTGAGAACGTAGTCGAATATCATTTGTGGACCGATGCCTGGAAAGAGATGGTTGCCAACAGCAAGTTCAAAGACTGGCCAAACTTCCTTAACGCAGGTGGAGAAAATCAGGAAGGATATATCGGATTGCAGGATCATGGCGATGATGTGTGGTTCAGGAACATCAAGATTAAAGTATTGGATTAACAATCATCTAACAAAAAAGATATTTCCACTTTTGGGTGGAAATATCCTTAAAAAAACAGTATAATGAAAAAATATTCAATGTTACTCAGTGCTGCACTTCTTTGCAGCTTGTCCCTATTCTCCGGCTGCAACCAGGGCCAGAAAAAAGAGGAAGCCCCCGCGGAAGCAAAAAAAGAAATTTATCTGCAGTTATACTCGGTACGCGATGATATCAAGGCGGATTATGCCGGTACCATTGCCAAGGTGGCAGAGATAGGATATACCGGTGTGGAAGCGGCCGGTTACAGCGACGGTCAGTTCTACGGTATGGCTCCTGCCGATTTCAAAAAATCAATCGAGGATGCCGGGATGGAAGTGTTGTCTTCACATGCCGGGAGACCGTTGGCAGAACCGGCAGCCGACACCAACTGGGACGAGACATGGGCATGGTGGGATACCGCTATTCAGGCACACAAAGATGCCGGGATGAAGTATCTGGTCGTTGCCTGGATACCGACCCCCAAAACACTGGTCGACTTGCAGGCTTACTGTGATTATTTCAACCAGATTGGAGAGAAATGTAATGCTGCAGGTCTTCGTTTCGGATATCACAACCACAATTTCGAATTCAAAGAAATTGAAGGGGAACTGATGTATGATTACATGCTTACCCATACCGATCCTGCCAAAGTTTTCTTCCAGATGGACGTATATTGGTTAGGCGAAGGAGGTAAGAACCCGGTCGACTATTTCAACACCTACCCGGGGCGTTTCGAGCTCCTTCACATCAAGGATGAACTGGAACTGGGCAAAAGCGGCAAGGTTGATTTTGAAAGTATCTACAACAATGCAGAGAAAGCCGGTGCCAAATACATGGTGGTGGAAGTGGAGAGATATACCGGAACACCTTTCGAAGGCGTGAAGGAAAGCTACGACTATTTGAACAACGCTCCTTTTGTAAAAGAGAACTATTCCAAATAGCTCAATCATTCAGCGCAATGAGAATGACCCCGATCTTTTTGGACCGGGGTTTTTCCTTAGTCGTTTTTGCCAAGGCTTCAAAAACGGCAAGAGAACGGAATGCCCCGATAACAGCTTAAAAACCTGATATATGATGTCCACACCTTTCATCCTCTTTATCATTGTTTCGGCCGTGGCTCTTTTACTGTTCATGGTACTCAGGCTGAAGATCAGCGCATTTATCGCGTTGCTGATCACTGCCATATACGTGGGCATCGTTGCAGGGATGCCACTGGATGGTGTGCTGAACGCCATTCAGGAAGGGATGGGCGGTACACTCGGTTTTGTGGCTACGGTGGTGGGGCTGGGAGCCATCTTCGGGCAGATGCTGGAGAGCTCGGGTGGGGCAGAGTCGCTGGCACGCCATCTGATTAAAAAATTTGGCATTAAACGGGCTCCCTGGGCGATGACCCTCACCGGTTTTCTGGTGGCAATCCCCATTTTCTTCGATGTGGGGTTTATCATCCTGGTGCCGATCATCTACGCGCTGGCACGCGATACGAAGCGTTCGCTGCTCTATTATGCCATACCGCTGCTGGCCGGCCTGGCGGTGACCCACAGCTTCATCCCTCCCACGCCGGGGCCGGTGGCTGTGGCCGACATCCTCAATGCCCAGCTGGGGTGGGTGATTCTTATGGGAACCATTCTGGGCATTCCTGTTGCCATCATCGCCGGACCCTTATTTGGTGCCTATATCTCCAAAAAAATCTATCTTGCACCACCCTTCGATTTCGAAAAGAGCATGAATGAAACACAGGAGAAGGAACTGCCTTCCTTCACCGCCATTGCTGTGATGATCTTTATTCCTCTCTTTCTGATTCTATTGAACACTGTCACCGGTCTGGCTGTATCGAAGGAGTGGATCCGTCAGTCTGTCTGGACCAACATCATCGAGTTTATCGGACATCCTTTCACGGCGCTGATTATCGCCACGCTGGCAGCGATCTATTTCCTCTGTATCAGAAGAGGGATGAAGAAGCAGGAAATACTTGATCTCAGTACGAAAGCCCTTGGCCCTGCCGGCATTATCATCCTGATAACAGGTGCCGGTGGCGTACTCAAGCAGGTGCTAATCGACAGCGGGATGGGACAGATGATGGCCGAGTCGATGGCCGGCTCCGTACTGCCTCCCATTATACTGGCATGGCTGCTCGCCGCGGTGGTAAGGGTGATACAGGGATCAGCGACCGTAGCCATGATTACCGCCGCAGGGATCATTGCTCCCGTCATCGCCCTGCTCGGACTGAATGATCCGCAGCGGGCGCTGGTGGTGATCGCCATCTCCTCGGGAGCCACCCTGCTGTCGCATGTGAACGACAGCGGCTTCTGGCTGGTCGGGAAATATCTGGGGATGAACGAGAAGCAGACACTGCAGAGCTGGACGGTCATGGAATCGATCATCGCCGTCACCGGACTGGCATTTACGCTGCTGGCAAGCTTGTTTTTTTAAAAAAAAATAACGCATCTGGCCGTAAATAGCTGATTGCGTTATAGTTTGTTGTCCCACTAGGATTCGAACCTGGACTGGCTGAACCAAAATCAGATGTGCTACCATTACACCATGGGACAATCCTTAACTGCTTCGTGAAAAGCAATGCAAAAGTAGCACAATAATTTTAACGTGCCAAATTCTTTGGCCTGTTTTTAATGGATCAAGCTGCACCCATCGAGCCGGTTCGCGACAGAAGCGAGGTTAAAGGAGATTATTCGCTTGCTGCTGTGGAATTGCTTTTCATGCTATTCCACAATCAGCAGGTAATAATTCTTCTTCCCGCGTTGGGCCAGGATGTATTTATCGCCGATCAGATGCGGGAGGCCGATGGTTTCATCGAACAACGCCAGCTTCTCCTTGTTGATCATCACGCCGCCGGCCTGCACCGTCTTGCGCATCTCACCCTTGGAGGGAAAGACTGCAGCATCGTCAGTGAGCAGGTCGACTGCCCTGATGCCTGCGGAAAGCCTGTCTCTGGAGACAGTAAACCGGGGAACACCTTCGAATACCTGCAGGAAGGTGGTTTCATTGATGGAACGCAATGTATCGGAAGTCGATTTTCCGAAAAGAATCTGTGAGGCATTGACTGCCATTTCGTAGTTCTCTTGTGAATGGACCATCACGGTTACCTCTTCTGCCAGCCGTTTCTGAAGCGGACGCAAATGGGGTGCCGACTGCTGTTCGGCAACGAGTGCCGCTATTTCTTCTTGGGAGAGTGAGGTGAATATCTTGATGTATTTCTCGGCATCGGCATCACTCACGTTGAGCCAGAACTGGTAAAACTGATAGGGAGAGGTATATCGCGAATCAAGCCATACGTTGCCACTCTCGGTCTTGCCGAACTTACCCCCATCGGCTTTCGTGATAAGAGGACATACGAGTGCATAGGCTTCACCACCTTCCACACGACGGATCAGCTCCGTTCCGGTGGTGATATTGCCCCACTGGTCCGATCCGCCTACCTGCAAACGAACTCCCATTTCGCGGTAGAGGTGCAGGAAATCGTACCCCTGCAGCAGCTGATAGGAGAACTCGGTGAACGACATGCCTTCGCTCGATTCACCGCTCAGTCGTTTCTTCACGGAGTCCTTCGCCATCATATAGTTTACGGTGATGTGCTTGCCGATATCGCGAATGAAGGAGAGAAAGGAGTAATCCTTCATCCAGTCGTAGTTGTTCACCAGAATAGCTTTATTGGGAAGGTCACTTTCAAAATCGAGGAACCGGGCCAGCTGCTTTTTGATAGCATCCTGGTTGTGGCGCAGCGTCTCCTCATCGAGCAGATTGCGCTCTGCCGACTTCATGGAGGGATCGCCGATCATGCCGGTGGCACCGCCCACCAACGCCACCGGTGTGTGTCCGGAGCGCTGCAGGTGCTTGAGCATCATCACCCCCACCAGGTGGCCGATATGCAGGGAGTCGGCTGTGGGATCTATTCCCAGGTATCCTGCCGTCTGCTCTTTCATTAACAGCTCTTCCGTGCCGGGCATCACACCGTGAACCATGCCACGCCAGCGGAGTTCTTCCACAAAATTCATCATCTTAAAACGTTTCTAATTCGATTTGTAAAAAGTATGCAAAGATAATAAAAATCATCGGGACGGGGAGCAGTACCTTCGAATTATGGAAGATAAGAGAGGAGGGCAGGTTTATTTCTTCCCGCCCAGCATCATAAAGAGAGCAAACACGTTCATGATCTCCAGACGCCCCAGCAGCATATTGGCCGAGAGCAGGTATTTTGCCGCATCGGGCAGATGTGCATAGTTACCGAACGAGCTCACATCGCCGAATCCCGGTCCCACATTACCGATGGTGGCAATCGATGCCGAAAAGGCAGTCATCCCGTCTACTCCCATAGCAGAAAGCAACAGTGTGGTGACGGAGAAAGTAAGGATATAGAGCACGATAAATACCATGATCTGTAACTCTAAATCGTGTTCAATGGCTTTCTTGTTCATTCTCACGGCGTAGATCCCTTCGGGATGAATAATGAGTTTAAGCTGTTTCTTCACGGAGGAGAAGAATAGATAAATGCGGTCGAATTTGAGACCACCCGATGTGGAACCGACCATACCGCACTGGATGGTGTAATAGCAGAGTAGAAGGATGGAGAAAATCGGCCAAACAGAGGTATCAGCGGTGACAAGACCGGTCGTACTGGCTAGTGAGATAACCTGAAAAGAAGCGTATCGGAGCGATTCCCAGAAGTCAAATATTTTTTCGTGTGTGAGCTGCAATGTAATTAAAATGATCCCGATGAACATCACAATTACATAGGACCGAACCGGAAGAGAGGTGAATATATTTTGTTTCTGTCTGGTGATGGTCAGGAAAATTAATCCGAAGTGCAGACTGCTCAACAGCATGAAAAACATGATCACTATCTCCATCCATGGGTTTTGAAATGCTGCGACACTCAGATTTCTCGTCGAAAACCCGGAGGTGGCAACGGTTGAGAAGGAATGGCTGAGGGCATCAAAAAAGCTCATCCCAAGCATTTTCAACAAGATTGTCTCTAAGATGATCAGGCTGAAATAAACTGTTGTAATGATGCGGATGATATGTCTCGATCTTATCCGGAAACTCATCTTCGACAGGTCGGATACCTCTGAACGATAAAAGCTCGCTTGAACTCCTTTTTTTTCGGGTAGTACCAGCAATACAAACAGGATGATACCAACACCGCCGATAAATGAAGTCGATATTCGCCAGAAAAGTAATCCCTTGGGTAGCGCTTCCACATCATTTAAAATGCTGGCCCCGGTCGTTGTATATCCCGATACGCTTTCAAATAGTGCATTGACAAGTGTGAACTCACCACCCCAGATATAGAAGGGGATCATCCCGATGAAACAGGTGATAATCCATCCCAGTACGCTGATGGCAAGTCCTTCCTGGAAGGAGATCTCCTCTATTTTTTCGACGAATATCTGTGGAAAACCTCCCAGGATGGCCGTTAAGACAGCGCTAAACAAGAGGGCATTTAATGAGTTTTCTTTCTGGACATATGATATCATTGCCGAGATAAAAAGAAACAAAGCATTAAACAACAATATGTAACCCAGATATTTGATTACAACTTTTTTCCGTACCATATGTCTTTATTCAGTGACGTTGTCTCTCTTCTTAAGAAGCCTATATATCAGGTTGTTAATCTCTTCCTCCAGTGTCTTGAATTCATCTTGTGAAGAAATATGTGCATTCAACCGACCCTTCTCCGGATAAAATTCTTTTATACTGTTGATAAGCTTCTTGATCGGATGGCTGAAATAGATGGCTATGAAGAAGTTGAATAATAGGACGAAGATGACGGCCGCAGCGATAGAAACGATGGCAGGCATCATGGCCCTGCGCGATTTTTCTTTCACGATACCCGATTGCCTGTACATCTGGTCCTGGTTCAACGCCATCAGGTAGTTGATCGCTTTTTTTGTATTGAAGAACAGCGTCTGCGTCTCCATTTCAAATCTGTTTTTTCCTTCACCAAGACTACTCCCATCGTCCACTATCTTGAGGACGGAGGTATGGTAAAGATCATAAGCCTGGATAATTGCCGAGATATATTCTGGTTCTTCTGCTTCAGTAATGTTTGAATCTGTTTCCGATATCGCCTTTCTGATGGTGGAATCTGAGTGATGGATAGCTTCCATTCCGGAATCTCTGTCACCGATCAACCACAGCAGGATGCCGTTATTTTCCCGTTCCAGCGCATCCGCCATTTTTTTTGCCGATTCAATGGACTGATAATTATTCTTCAAAACCTTGTCCACCGAATCTCCTATATTACTGAACTCAAAGATAGACATGATGCCTGCTCCCAGCAGCATGAAAATAAGAAGGGTAAAACTGAGTAAAATTTTTATTTTAAGCGATTTGATCATAGGGTCTCTTTTAACGAAACAAAAATCTTTTTCAAGAGGCAAAGGTACCTATTTTTCAGCTTTGCAGGTTATTTTATATATTTTTTTACAAAAATAGTGGACCCATCGGGCCCACTATTCCATTTTCCTGATAGTTTTTTTTTATTTCACCAGCGACATAAACTCCTGATTGGACCGGTATTTCGCGAATTCCAGGTCGTTGAGAGCCTGTGTGCCGATGGATTTGTCGCGGCTGACAGCTGTACGAAGATTCGATACCACATCGTTGAAATTGTTGGTCCTGGAGGCAATAATGGCCAGCAGATATGCCGTCGTGGCATCGGGTTGTTCAATGGCCTCGAGCGTCTGCTTTGCTTTATTGTAATCTTTCACAAGTAGTTGGGCCAGTCCGGCATTGTTCGAAAGGCTGTTTCCATAGGCGCCTACAGCCTGATTGTAGTTGCCCTGCAGCAGATTGAGCAATCCCATCGCTTCATCCAGTCCGTTGGCACCGGCCGATCTTCCAAGCAGTTCGTTGGCTGTTTCCAGGTCGTTCTCCATGATAGCCAGCAGCGCCTTATTCATGTTAACTTCCGGTGCCGATGGGTTCACCTGGGCAGCGCGGTCGAATGCCTGTCTGGCTTTCGCATAGTTACCCTGTTTGTAGAACATGGTCCCGATATTGTTCCATCCCCTGTAATCCTTTGAGAAGTTGGCTGTCACATACTGATAGATCCGTTCTTTTTCTTTCTCATCGGCGGTAAGCGAGGAGGCATACAGCAGTTCCTCCACCGACAGTTCTTTCGGATTGTTTTTCCAGGCTGTCAGGATCTCTTCATCCGATTTGCCGATAATCTCAATATTGGCTGTGATGCGTGAACGGCGCAGCTGCGGAAGGATAGTTGCAGCCAGATCCTCGAATACATAGGAGATATTCTTGATCTCTCTTTCGCGGGTTTCCGAATCGGGATACATCTCCAGCACACGCAGGATCAGCTCCTTGTCCTGCAGGTCGGAAGCAGAAACCATCTGACGGAAACCGTCCCAGTCCTCTGCCGTATACCGGGCATAGACATCGGTATCTATATTCCTTTTGCTCAATTCATTCTCCAGATAACTGGAGGTGTTCTTTTCACGCTGAGCGGCCAGTTGTTCGTTGAGGGAAAGGCCCCCGTCGGGCGATGCATAGGCCGACACCTCCACGTTGACATTCTGTCGCGGGTCGTTGAAGGCCTGTTCCACACGTCGTTTCCAATCTGTTAAGTCGCTCTTGTTCAGCTCACTCTGACGCAGGTTGGCCTGCTGGATAACGAACATGATGTTGGCTTCCTGTGCCTCCTTGATGATGCGCTGGAATCCGTCGGGTGCGACCGAAGGTGTGGTGGTGCGCACGTCGGCCAGGGCAGAGGTGGCGATCACGCCGTCAGCCACTTTCAGGTCGGGGAGGGTGGACTGTTTGTTTTTGATTCTTCCGTCGAAGCGCAGGTACAGTTCCGACGATAACATGTCGGGACTATAGGGAAACGAGGATGTCATGGTGAAGTTGGCGCCGCTGCCGTGCGGGATGGTCACCCTGTTGCCGGAGATACTCTCTCCCTGATAGCTGTAGGGTGTGCCTGCCAGTTCCTTGTCTCCGTACTTCAGGATGGGTGTAACGGTGACGGTCGCGTTTTTGGGGAACCATTTCTCCGGGAACGTGCCGTTGATGGTCACAGGCACCTGGTTACCCACCGTTTCCATCGGTGAGGGTGTTACGTTAAAATTTTGCTGAGACAGCGGTTTCAGCTTACTGCTGCATGAAGTGGCAATCAGTGCCACTGCCCATACAAGCATAAGCGATAGATAACGGGATTTTCTTTTCATGTTGTGAGAATTTATTTATGATTTGTGCTGAATTGATCTGTTTCTCTATGCCTTTGAGCAGGCAAATTTATCCATTTTCGAGTAATTAAAAAAATGATATCTCTATATTTAACTCATTTTTCAGCCTGCGTGAGAGGTGTATTCATTTTCTCCGCTAACTGTTCCAACCAGTTGTTTTTTATATCCTGAAACCGAGCTTCCGTAGGTCTTCACTGACGGATGGGTCCGCATGGACAACGCGGTAGGCGTGATACTCCCTTCGCAAAGGATAGTTCGACCGGAATTGGTAGAACTTTTCAGGTGATTCTTTCAGCGCGGCTGTTTCCGTCAGGGGATGATAGGTGTGCCAGACAGCATGTGACAGCTGCTGGTCACGCGGCACCTTCTGCAGATCGATGACTGGTTGTTTCGGAGAGGGAATTTCCAAATAACAGGGTTTGATGTGGAGGCCGAAAAAGGTGTTCAAATTTTCGAGACTCATCCGTGTGGCATTCCACTTGCCGTCGGCAGAGTAACCAGCGATATGGGGAGTGGCGATATCCACCCGTTGCAGCAGCTCCCTGTCTATCTCCGGCTCATTCTCCCAGCAGTCGATCACGGCTGCTGAAACAGTTCCTTCCTCCAGCGCCCTGGTCAGCGCCCGGTTGTCGGTAATCCCTCCGCGGGCTGCATTGATGATCACGGGCTTTTTGGAGAGGGCAGCGAAAAAGGCATCATCGGCCAGGTGGTAGGTCTGATGGCGTCCTGTTTTGGTCAGAGGGGTATGGAAGGTGATGATATCGGCTTCCTGCCGGATGGTTTCGAGATCGACGAAGGTTGTACCATTGTCGTTACCTTCGCTTTCTTCCCGGGGAGGGTCGTTTAACAGCACCCTCATCCCCAGTTTCCTGCAGGCAGCTTCTACCTTGCTGCCCACATTGCCGACACCAACGATGCCGATGGTTTTCTCTTTCAGCGTGAAATGTTGCTTGTCCGCCAGATACAACAGGGAGGCGGTGACATATTGTCCCACCGAGGCTGCATTGCAACCCGGTGCTGTCCTCCAGGCTACACCGTGGGTGTCGCACCAGGCGGTATCGATATGGTCGAAACCGATGGTGGCAGAACATATCAGCTTTACACTGCTGCCTGACAGGATCTCTTCACCGAAATGGGTCACCGTACGTACAATCAGTGCATCTTTTTCTTTGATGGTTTCCCGGTTAAACTGGTTTCCGGGCAGGTATTCCACTTCTCCAAACTGCTCGGCCACCCCCTTCAGGTAGGGGATATGTGCATCAGCCAGTATTTTTAGTTTCATTGCCGGCTTTTTAAATGTTCATCCATCGCCCTGGCGGCTTTCCTGCCGTCGCCCATGGCGAGGATCACCGTAGCTCCGCCGCGGACGATATCGCCTCCGGCAAAGATCATATCATCGGCGGTCTGCATGGTGTCGTTATTAACGACGATCGTACCCCAGGAGGTCACTTCCATCCCGGAGAATGTCTGCGGGATGAGCGGGTTGGGGGAGACACCCACACTCACGATCACTTCATCCACCTCCAGCCAGATGGTATCGCCCTGGATGGCTATGGGACGGCGACGCCCCGACTGATCGGGCTCACCCAGTTCCATCCGCTGCAGGAGCATCCGCTGTACGCGGCCGCGTTCATCCCCCTCGTAACGCAGGGGGTTGTGCAGTGTGTAGAACTCGATTCCCTCTTCCCTGGCATGTTTGATCTCCTCCACACGCGCCGGCATCTCTTCCTCCGAACGGCGGTAGACGATCATCGCTCTTTCGGCACCCAGCCTGCGCGCTGTGCGTACCGCATCCATGGCGGTGTTGCCGCCGCCGATCACGGCCACCATCTTTCCCTGGTAGACAGGCGTGTCACTCTCGGGGTCTGCTGCCTGCATCAGGTTGACACGGGTGAGGTACTCGTTGCACGACATGATTCCGATCAGGTTCTCACCGGGGATATTCATGAAGTTGGGCAGACCGGCACCGCTGCCAATGAAAATGCCCTTGTAGCCCTCTTCCCTGAGATCCTCCTGTGAGATGGTCTTACCCACGATACAATTGGTTTCGAACTTCACGCCCATTTTTTTCAGTCCATCGATCTCTATATCCACGATATCGTTGGGCAGTCGAAATTCGGGGATGCCGTAGCGGAGTACACCGCCCAGCTCATGAAGGGCCTCAAAGACCGTGACATCATAGCCCAGCTTCACCATATCCCCTGCGAAGGCCAGCCCTGCCGGTCCCGAACCAACGACGGCTATTTTCGTACCGTTGGTGGGTGCTGTCGGCGGAACGGAGATATGACCGCTCAGCCTTTCGTAGTCGGCAGCAAACCGCTCCAGATGGCCGATGGCTATGGACTCTTTCTTCAGCTTCAGCGTGTAGAAGCACTGGCTCTCACATTGCCGCTCCTGCGGGCATACCCGTCCGCAGACAGCGGGCAGGGCACTGGTCTCCTTCAACGCTTTGGCTGCTTCTAAAAATTCACCCCTTTCGATATTCTTAATAAATTTGGGGATATTGATCTCAACGGGACATCCCGTGATACAGGTGGGATCCACGCAATCGAGACAGCGGTGGGATTCGTTCACCGCCATGGCTTCCGTCAGACCCAGGTTTACCTCATCGTAGGTGTGGCTGCGCACTTCCGGATCCACTTCCGGCATCTTCACCCGGGGAATGGCTGTACGATCTTTGTTCTTCATCGATTTGCGCAACGCCTCACGCCATTCCTGTGCCCGCTCCGCCTGTAAGTATTCATTCATCATATCTTCTCTCTCGTCACTATTTTCAGACAACCTAAACTATCTATTCCAATACTGTTGGCAAATGATTTAATTGTAGGCTTTTAACCTCATCAACATCTCGTCGAAATCTACCTGGTGTGCATCGAACTCAGGTCCGTCGATGCAGACAAATCTTGTTTTACCGCCTACCGTCACGCGGCATGCACCACACATACCGGTGCCGTCCACCATGATGGTGTTGAGCGATGCCACAGTGGGTACGTCATATTTCTTGGTCAGCTGCGACACGAATTTCATCATAATGGCCGGACCGATGGTCACACACAGGTCTACTTTTTCCCGTTGGATCACCTTTTCCACGCCTGTGGTGATCAGTCCTTTCTCTCCGTATGATCCGTCATCGGTCATGATGATCACCTCATCGGAGTTCCTGCTCACCTGTTCCTCCAGGATGATCAGCTCCTTTGTGCGGGCTGCCAGAACGGAGATAACCCTGTTACCCGCATTCTTCATCGCCTCAATGATGGGCAACATGGGTGCAACACCCACACCGCCACCGGCACAGATCACCGTGCCGAAGTGTTCAATGTGCGTGGCTTTACCCAGCGGTCCTACCATATCGGTAATGTAGTCGCCTACTTCCAGCTGACACATTTTTTCAGATGATTTACCCACGCGTTGAATGACCAGTGTGATGGTGCCTTTCTCCGGATCGGCAGCGGCAATGGTGTAGGGGACTCTTTCACCTTTCCTGCCTACTCTCACAATGACGAAGTGTCCTGCTCTGCGACTTTTTGCTATCAGGGGTGCTTCCACTTCAAACTTTACTACTTTGTCGGAGAAAGTCTCTTTCCCTACTATTCTGTTCATTATTTTCAGGATTTCTGTTTCAATGTAAAATGATCATGCAAAAATACGATTTTTTTTATTGGTTGCAGGCTTTATTAACGTCTAAAATGAACCTGCTCCCTCTGAAAAATAAAATAAAGTGATTAACTTTGCCGGTCGAATCATTTTAAAACGGGTTCAATCCATAACTGATATATTATTTTGAACATACCTCCGTTACATGTTGTCTTGCCGGTAAAAAATTCCCTTCATTCTGTCGTACTGACGATAGAAGCATTGATGGAATCAACCATAGAGCAGGGGTTCAGCTTAACAGTTTACGATGATTACAGCGATCGGGAGATAGCGGACGAACTCGACAGGCTGTCACATTTATATGGTTTCAGGGTAGTACACCTTTCCGATGTCACCACCCATCCCTCTCCCAACTACCGGCTTGTTTTGCAGATGGCCCAAACCCATGCACTGTCTCAGGGAGCTCATCTGATCATCGTGGAATCGGATGTGGTGGTGAAGAGGGATACGCTCAGTGAACTATACCGGTATGCCGGTTCGCTGGGTAGTAATCCCGGACTGATTGCGGCGGTCACGGTAGATGATACTGATGTGATCAACTATCCCTATTTATATGCATCAAGGATAAAAACAGGGGTGGTAGCCACCAGGAAAAGGCTCAGCTTTTGCTGTACGCTGCTTACCAACACCTTTCTTGCAGCTTACGACTTCAGCTTGCTCGATCCCGCAAAATCATGGTATGATGTCTTTATCAGTCATAAAGCCACGGAAATAGGTTTTCAAAACTACCTGATTACCTCCAGCCGTGTCGTTCACAGGCCTCACTCCAGCCGTCCGTGGAAGTTATTGAAATATACCCATCCGGTGAAGTATTACTGGAGGAAGTACATCAGGGGGCTGGATAAAATTTAATGCTGTAAGATGATGGAAGATGTTTTGGTGAGTATCATTATTCCTGCCTATAATGCGGAAAAATATATAGCTGACGCCATTCAGTCGGCCCTGTCCACTACGTATCGTCGTTACGAGATCATCGTGGTGAATGATGGTTCTACCGACCGGACACAGGAGATTATCGATGAGCTGGCTTTCCGTTATCCGGTCATCCGCACTTTTTATCAGCCTAATGCCGGAGCATCGGCCGCACGCAACCATGCCATCAGGAAATCGAAAGGGACTTATATTTTACCGCTCGACGCGGATAATTTACTTGCGCCGGAGTACGTAAGCGAGGCAGTGAAGATATTATCGGAGAACCCCGGAGTGAAGCTGGTGAGCAGTGAAGCGGAATTAATCGGGGAGAAGTCAGGTAAATGGGAATTGGATGATTTCAATATCAACCTGTTGTGCCGGAGGAATCTGATAGACAATTGCGCCATGTATCGCAGGGAGGATTGGGAGAAAGCAGGTGGTTATTGCGATGATATACTGGGAAGGGAGGACTGGGATTTCTGGCTTTCCCTGTTTGAAACGGGAGGTCAATTTGTCCGCCTTCCAATGACCGGTTTTTATTACAGGGTAAGGTCCGATTCGAAAAGGGTGAAGACTCGCCATTTGCACAAAAAAATCATTGATGCATTGAATATACGTCATATGCCTTTGTTCCATAGAGAGTTGAAAGGATCATTGCATTACCAGCGCACCTACTCAAAAGCGATCAACAGCGTCATCAATATTTTCAGACCGCACAACGTATTTGTAAAAACGGAGAATCTCCACGTCCAGAAGATGGTGTATGCCGCCAATGTAGCCGGGGAGGCAAAGAGATTACTCAGGATGAAGGACGATGAGGTAAGATATATCACCTTCGATGATAAGCGCTTCCATTTTCCCGGTACAAAAATCAGCAGGTCGTCAGCCAGAACATACTTTGAACCGACAAATCCCCTGCATCTGGGGTATTATGAAGAGCAGGTATCGTTCTGGCATTTGAAAAGTTATCTGGTATTGGCTACCCGTGATTATCTGAGCGACTTACAGAGCGCATGAGCGACTCTCCCTTCCTGAAGTGTTTCCTGTTCACAAACATCGCTCATCAATGAAAGCAAGCCTTATCATATCGGTCTATCAAAATATTCCCTTCCTGAAAGCGGTGCTCGACTCCCTTGCCTTTCAAACAGAGAAGGATGTGGAGGTTATCATTGCTGAAGATGGTGAAGATGAAGGAATGAAGTATTTTATCGACCATTATCCATTTGAACAACCTTTTCAACATATCCGTCAGGAAGATCTGGGCTGGCGTAAAAACAGGAGCCTGAACAGGGCTATCCGGGCGGCACATGCCGATTGGCTGATATTCATTGACGGAGACTGCATCCTGCATGAACGATTTATTGAGATGCACCTCTTGTATGCAAAGGAAGAGGTTGTGCTGGCCGGAAAACGCGTCAAGCTTGATGCGGACACATCCCGTGAGCTGCTGGAGGATAGTGCCCGAATCCACCGTATGCAGCAGGTGCTGAAGCGAAAAATTATCTCCGGAAAAGGGAATATTACGTTCCTGGAAGAAGGGTTGTTCATCTCTCCCAATGGCATATTCTCATTCATTCCGAAGTTGAGGAGCAACGACCGGTTGCTGGGGTGTAATATGTCATTCTCCCCAAAAGCCATCTACGCTATCAATGGCTTTGACGAAGATTATGTTCGTCCTGCTTTTGGGGAAGACCGCGATCTCTCCTGGCGTTTCAGGGCTGCCGGTTATCAGCATCAGTCACTGCGTAACCTAGCCATCGTTTACCATCTTGATCATCCCTCGGGGTGGTCCGGTCAGGAGGAGAATCTAAGCCTGTATCAGGAGAAACTGATCCGAAACGAATATATCTGCAAAAACGGATTAAACAAACTCTGAGCCTGCTCGTTTTTTGTTCTTTTACCAGTAACCGAAGAAATGATGCACAGGCCCGTGACCTTTCCCTATTTCATATTCAGAACCGGATAGAATGGATCCGGTTATATACTCCTTCGCTTTTCTGACAGCCTCGCTGAGCGGTAATCCATGAGCCAGAAAGGCAGCGATGGCAGCGGAGAAAGTCGGAAAATGCATGCCGATACCGGTAATTTTTGACTGATTTACATGCAAATGAATGAGGAGTGTAATGTTTCTAAAATGAAAATAAGAATATTATACCGGAAAATCGCAAATTATCACTATCTTTGTATCTGATTTAGTAGTCGCTATCACGATCATGATTGATACCCGGTTATTATTTCATGTCCGGAATCTGTAAGGAAGGCGTTCTTTATCAAAGGATAACACATGTCTGGGGCTGTTTGGCTTTGACAGCGGGTAGAAGAGGTTTGTAAGCATGCAGTGCGTTGTCGGTTGGCACTTTAATCTCAAACGTCAAACAATTAACTGGCAACAACAATTACGCTCTTGCTGCTTAATCGAAGTTTAGTAGATTAAAGCTTAATCCCGTCACAGGTGACGGGACAAGACATCACCCGGAAGCTGTGGCTTCGAAGCGTTCCGATCCGGTGGTGCAGGTATATCGGAGATAGGATAGGAGAGGCTTCGGCTCCTTTCCGAAATTAAGAAGATAAGGATTGAGTTTGGTGTCTTCAGTCGCGCTCTTTCCCGACAAATAAAATGAAGATAAGCATGTAGAAAGCAGATGGCTTCCTCGTTTGGACGAGGGTTCGACTCCCTCCAGCTCCACCAGGACTATTGAACATCAGTCAATAGCAACCCATAAAGCGTCAATAAGGGTATCTTGAAAGAGGTACCCTTTTTGTATCTGACCGGAGAAGTCTGGATTATCATTTTCCCGTCCGCTGCCGGTCGCTGCTTACCGTAATACCGTCATTTAAAAAAATCCTGTTTTCTTTGAACCGACCAATCATCTCGATATGCGTACCAAGGATATCCTGAAACAGACACTGGCGGATTTTAACGGAACACTTGTCGTGGTGTCGCATGATCGTGATTTCCTCGACGGGCTCGTGACAAAAGTATTTGAATTCGGACGTGGGAAGGTGACCGAACACAGAGAGGATATTTGAAAGGATTTATTTTTTCCGGCTGTTACCCTGCCCGGTTCTGAAATTGGAGACCTCTTGCTGGATGAACTTTCTCTCAGCCTGCTGGGCTCTGTATAGTTTTTCTGGTGTGAGTACTTTCCCGAATCGGGTGGAATACTCTTTGTCCAGGGCTGCTTCTTTCAGTTTCACTTCTACATCGTCTTCCATCATTCTTTTGTATTCTTCGTCGGAGATGTTGCTGTTGTCCTTTATCCGCTGTATCTTATCCCTGTGTCGTTTGTGAAGATCGAATTTTTTCTGGGTCAGTTCATTGTTCAGAGGAAAATATTTACCGGCTTCTTCCTGCGTGAGTCCTGCTTCTTTTCGAATGTACTCCATCTTCCTTTTCTCATAATCAGCCATGTCCATTTTTCTGTTCTGGGCCGTTAAGGTGCTGATTTGTGCGGGAAGCATCAGTATACAGAATAATAATAATATAATATTTTTTCTCATAGCCGTTTTTCTCTTATAAAGATGAATGATACGATTAGTTCAAATAATACTGGTTGTACATATAATCGAAATAACCCTCATCGATGATCTGTTCCTCGAGGTACTGGTAGAACTCCTCTTCGGTAATCTGAACAGTGGACCAGTAATTTTCTGTCCCGGACGATCCTGTCAGTGTCTGCTCAGTAACTGTCTCCCGACTTGCCATATTAGCATCTCCGTTGTGGTTTGCCAGAAAATGAATGGTCACATACAAACCGGCGAACATGGCCGCCATATATACCCAGGGTTTCACTTTATCCCACATGGGTACCGGTTTAGGCTTCACTATCTCCTTTTCCGGCAAACGAACCATTATTTCCTGATTGAATTGCGCGAAATAATTTTCGGGTACTTTGAAAGGATTCTTCGTCTTATCTATTTCCGTTAATTTGTTAAATTTTGTTTCCATACCTTTCCTTTTTTGCGCTGTACTGTTAAATAGACTTCATGCCAGGAAAAAGGTTTAACGTGGCTCACCCAAAAATTTTTCAATTTTCTTAACCGCATGATGATACGATGCTTTCAGTGCTCCCACAGAGGTTCCGAGGATATCGGACATATCTTCATATTTCATTTCTTCAAAGTATTTCATCTGAAAAACCAGACGCTGTTTTTCGGGAAGGGTAAGGATGGCTTTTTGCAGCAGCTTCTGTGCTTCATCCCCATCGAAATAGTCATCCCCCTCAATTGTGTTGAGCAGGAATGTATCATCATCATCGATGGAGATATTGTTCTGGCTTCTTTTTTTATTCAGGAAGGTGATGCTTTCGTTGATGGCAATACGATAGAGCCAGGTATTCAGTTTGGCATCTCCCCTGAAGTTTTCCAGGTTCGTCCAGGCTTTGATAAACACATCCTGCAGTATGTCGTTGGCATCATCGTGGGAAAGCACCATCTTTCGTATCTGCCAGTAGAGTCTCTCACTGTACTCAGACACAAGTTTCGCAAATCCCTGCCGGCTGGTGCGCGGATTGCGTAATTCTTCCAGTAACCGTTCCTCGTTGTTCATTTCCATAGGTGTGGCATTCAGCGCAAAGGTATAAGATTTTTTTAACTTCCCTCTCAGATGTTATCCCCTTTTTCAAACCAGGTAACGAAATTCTCGGCAGCCTCCTGATTCTGATGCCACCATTCCAGTGACTCAGGGTAAAACGACACGCTGATATAACGGCAAAAGGCGTCGTAATAATTGGACTGCTCTATATGAGTGAAAAAAGGAACATAAAACGTCCAGAAAATACCTTCTTTCGCACCCATACTCTCTTTTTGGAGGACTCTCATGATCTTTTTGTTGACCGTTTTGTACCGGGTGAACTCATCTTCTTCAGGCGTGTTTTTTAAGGAGTCGAGGGTGGAGGTAATGGCATAATAGACAAGATTACGGTTGAGTCCCTCTTCAATACTCAGCGGCGGAATATCTTCAGGATGAAGGATGTTCTTTGGTTTGTTGCGCATCATCTGCTGCTGGATAAAAGATCTTTCAACCGGTTTGGAATCTGTCTTGATGCCCATGGCCTGCAACATCTCTGCGAAGGCGTTTTTTGACCGTTTACTGTCGGGTTCCAGCAGGAGAAACATCTGGAATGACAGGATGCTCTGCACCCATAAGCCTTTATCATTAAGTACATAGGCATTCAGCAAGAAGGGGCCACTGTCTGATTTGTTCAGGTCGATCGTTTTTTTGACGTGAATGAGCGCATTTTCCAAATCCCCTTTTTTGTAATAATTGATTGCCATGTTAAAATGAAGCAGATACGCATCGCCATTTTTCTTCAATCCTTCCTGAAGCAGTTTGATGGCTTCGTCCACTTTGTTCATCTCCACAAGAGCCTCACTTTTCACGGCGTAGGCACCGGAAGAAAGTTGTTCGTTGTACGAATTGATGACGATGGTACTGAATTTGGATGCATTTTTGTAATCTTTCAGCGCCAGATAGGATAAGGATAGCTCATAAGTAGCCTGTACATTTTTAGGTTCAAGCTGCAGCGCTTCGTTGTATTTCTCTATCGCTTTTTTATATTCACCCTCATCATGAAGTACCACACCTTCCTGTATGAGTTGTTGTACATTCATTTGTTGTCCGTATCCCGGTAAAGTAATCAGTGTGAAAATAAAAGAAATGAATAATATAGTTTTTTTCATTATAAATTTTTCCTGTACGTTTTCAAGGTGTGTTTTGTAGTGTATTGTTTTACAAATTACCCTGATGTGAGAAAACGATTGTTATTTTGACGGATAAAAGTAAAAAAAAAAATTGGAACATTGAGCGATAATTAATACTATTTGAGCTTATTCTAACACTTGTAAACAAAAATCAGAAATGATTACATTGTTTTTGCATATATGGTGGCGATTATTATCGTACTTTTGCCGATCCAACAGACTATCATCAAAAGAGTTAATCAGATGCAATATATTCAGGTACAGTTCACATGTGTTCCGAATGGAGAGGTGATGACGGATATCCTTTCGTCCGGGCTGGCTGAAATCGGGTTCGAGACTTTTGTAGCCAGCGCAGATGGAGTGGAGGCATACATCCCTGCCTCTCTATTCTCTCCGGAGAAGATCGATGCCCTTGTTGCTGATTTTCCGCTGGAGGGTACCATTACCTATCAGTGGAACGAACTGGAAGATAAAAACTGGAACGAGGAATGGGAGAAAAACTATTTTCAGCCGATTGTGATTGACGACATCTGTTGCATACACAGTTCCTTTCATCAGCCTGAGGGGACGTTCAGCTATCAAATACTGATAGACCCGAAGATGGCTTTCGGCACGGGACATCACCAGACCACCGGGCTGATCCTGAAAGAGATCCTGGCGATGGACATGAGTCACCAGGCAGTACTCGATATGGGATGCGGTACGGCAGTCCTGTCCATTCTGGCATCCATGAAGGGAGCTGATCCCGTGACGGCCATCGACATCGATGAGTGGGCGTCTAATAATGCGCTCGAGAATATCCGATTGAACAATATTGGCAATATCAGGGTGCTGAAGGGTGGGGCTGAACAACTGGGCGATGAGTCCTATGATATCATCTTTGCCAATATCAACAGAAATATACTCCTGCACGATATGCCATCGTATACCGGTGTACTAAACCGCGGAGGGCAGCTCATCATGAGCGGATTCTATCAGGAGGATATACCGGCCATACGGGAGAAAGCGGAAGAGGTGGGACTGACTTACTGTCATTGTTCCGAGATGGATCAATGGGTCGCCGTCTCTTTCACCAAAGGATAGTCTTTCCGGATATCTTCCCGGGGAGTCATTTAAACTGAGGACAAACGTTTATTCGATGGGGTATTTGTTTTTGATTTCATGGAAATAAGCGGTATCTTTGCAGCTCTTTTTTAAAACAATTTTAGGTTTGTCAAATGGAGTGGTTAGTAGAATTAATTACCGAATCGGGTATTGCCCATTCGATTCTTGTCCTTGCACTGGTTATTTCTGTCGGGTTGTTACTGGGTAAAATAAAGATCTTCGGCATTTCGCTCGGGACGACATGGATACTTTTTTTCGGCATCTTCCTGGGACACCTTGGTCTGGAAATAGATGACAACGTGCTGCAATTTCTGAAAGAGTTCGGTTTGATCCTTTTCATCTTTTCCATTGGTATGCAGGTGGGACCCAGCTTCTTCTCCTCCTTCAAGCAGGGAGGTGTCACGCTCAACCTGCTGGCATCGGGGGTGGTGCTCCTGGGTGTCATCACAACCATCGCCATTCATCTGATGACCGGTTTGCCGATAGCCACCATGGTGGGTATTCTTTCGGGAGCGGTAACCAACACCCCCGGACTGGGAGCGGCACAACAGACCTACACCGATGTCACGGGCACTACGGACTCAAACATCTCCACGGCCTATGCGGTTGCCTATCCTCTGGGAGTGGTGGGAATTATTTTGTCCATCGTTTTGTTCCGATATATCTTCAGCATCAATTTTTCACGGGAAAACGATGCGCTGGATGATCAGAGTGAATCCAAGCTGACCGAAGCACATATGTTCACCCTCCAGGTGAAGAACCCCTCCATCCTGGGGAAAAATATCGGCGAAATAAAAAAACTGATCGAAAAAGAGTTTGTCATCTCAAGGGTGCTGCATTCCCAAACCGGTGCGCTGGTCGTCCCGCAAACCAATACGGTGTTGAATGAGAACGACAAGGTGCTGGTGGTCTCTAACCTGAGAAATATCGAAATGATCGAAGCACTGCTGGGTCAGCGCATTGATATGGACAGAGAGGAATGGAACAAGCTCGATTCACAGCTGATCTCCCGCAGAATCTCTATCACTAAATCGGTTATCAACGGCCGTTCCATTGGTAACCTGCGATTGAGAAATCTTTACGGGGTCAATATCACCCGTGTTAACCGTGCCGGTGTGGATCTGATAGCTGATTCGAGGCTGCAGCTGCAGATTGGTGACCGTGTGACCGTGGTAGGCTCTGAGGAGTCGATAGCCAACGTGGAGAAGTTTCTCGGCAACTCGTTGAAACGATTGAGAGAGCCCAATCTGGTCTCTATTTTCATTGGAATAGCACTGGGTGTACTGGTGGGGAGCATCCCGTTTATGATTCCCGGTATACCGCAACCGGTCAAGCTGGGCCTTGCCGGAGGACCGCTCATTGTGGCTATCCTGATCAGTAAGTTCGGACCCAAATACAAGCTGGTAACGTATACCACCATGAGTGCCAACCTGATGTTGCGTGAGATAGGCATAGCGATATTCCTTGCCTGTGTGGGCCTCGGTGCCGGCAGCAATTTCGTGGAGACGGTGATCAACGGCGGATATATATGGGTTGGCTACGGTGTGATCATCACTGTGGTTCCTTTGCTGATTATCGGAGTCATCGGACGAAAGGTATGTAAGCTCAACTATTTCACGTTGATGGGACTGATTGCAGGAAGCATGACCGATCCCCCGGCATTGTCCTATGCCAACGCCACAGCAGGCAATGATATCCCTGCCGTGAGCTATGCTACTGTGTACCCCCTCACCATGTTTCTCAGGGTGATCATGGCTCAGTTGCTGATCCTTATCTTCCTGTAAGAGAAGCGTTCCTTCGGGTTGAAAGATAGGTTTTTGTCGCAAACGTTTGCACGGATTTCTGAACAAAAGATGCCGTGAATCAGTTCATTCGTTTGTAAAAGGTTGTAGATTTGCCATTCATCTGCAATAATTTAAACCGTAAAACATGACAGTGCGTTTCATTGAAAATGAACTTAACGAAAAAATCTGAATGGCTCTTCTAACATTTCAACTCAACTATCATACCACCTGGGGACAACAGGTATGCCTCTGCGGATCTACCCGGGAACTGGGATATCTCGACGAAGCGAAGGCTGTTGTCCTTTCCTGTGAAGGTGACACCTGGTACACATGTCTGAGTGTGGCGGAAACGACGGAACTTCAGTATTATTATTTCATCCGGCAGGGCAACAGCACCATTCGCCGCGAATGGGGTGAGAACCGGAAGATCCATATCCTCAAAGGCAGGAAAGATTTCCTCATCCAAGACCATTGGAAAGACAGACCTTATCACGCCTACCTCTACTCGTCGGTGTTTACCGAAAGCATCTTCTTTCACGAAAAAGTGGCCCTGCCCACAAAATATCATTCCCAAACGGTATTGCTGAATGTGATTTGTCCCTATGTAAGCAGGAATCAGTCGCTGGTCATCAGTGGTGAATGCGATGCATTGGGTAGATGGGATCTGCAAAGGGCTAAACCGCTTTCCTGTACCGGTAACGTCGAGTGGCAGATCATGCTGGATGCTAAGAACCTCCCTGAGGAGAGCGCCTACAAGTTTGTTATCGTGGATCAAACCACAGGTGAAGCCAGTCATTGGGAGGATGGGGGTAACCGCATTCTATTTACCCAAAAGGTCCGTCAAAACGGAACCGTTCTCGCCGAGATGGCTTTGACATATCGGTACAATTACTTTTTCTACAAGGGGTCAGGCACCGCCATTCCCCTGTTTTCACTGAGGACCAGCGAGAGTTTTGGGGTGGGTGACTTTACCGATCTCCGCAAGATGATTGACTGGGTATCACTCACCCGTCAGCAGCTGATTCAGTTGTTACCTGTCAACGACACCACATCATCCGGCACATGGCGCGACTCCTATCCTTACAGCGCCATCTCCATCTATGCCCTGCATCCCGTTTATCTGGGATGCAGCGACTATCCACTGAAAGACAGGAAGAAACTCAGGTTATTTACTACCCGGGCAGCACAATTGAACCGCCTTCCCGAGCTGGATTATGAAAAAGTGCTGAAGCTGAAGGGAGACTACAGCCGTGAGCTGTTTCAACAGGATGGAGAAGTGGTATTGTCATCCGATGAATACCGTGATTTCTTCGGGAAAAATAAATATTGGCTTTTCCCCTACGCCTGCTACTGTTATCTGCGCGATAAGAACCACACCGCCAACTTCAGGGAGTGGGGGGAATACAGCCGTTTCGATGAGGAACAATTGAAGCGGATGCAGGAGCAGCAGCCAGGGGCTGCAAAAGAAATGCTTTACTGGTATTTCGTGCAATTCATTCTCCACAAACAGTTCTCCGGTGTGAAGAAATATGCACACCAAAAGGGGGTGACGCTGAAAGGTGATATCCCTATCGGCATCAACCGCGACAGTATTGATGCCTGGACCACTCCCCGCCTGTTCAATATGGATACTCAGACCGGGGCACCCCCCGACGACTTCTCTTTCTTCGGCCAGAACTGGGGATTTCCCACCTACAACTGGCGGGCCATGGAGGAAGATGGGTATGCGTGGTGGATCAGCCGTTTCCGCAAGATGGCGGACTATTTCGATGCCTATCGCATAGACCATATACTGGGTTTCTTCCGTATCTGGGAAATACCGCTCGATGCCGTACAGGGATTGCTGGGACATTTCAGTCCCGCATTACCTTACTGGGCTGAGGAGATCAACCGTTCCGGCATTCCCTTCGATGAGGAACGGATGGTGAAGCCCTTTATTCATGCACATTTCCTGCCGGATATCTTTGGAGCGTATGCGGAAGAGGTGAAAAGGAGCTATCTGGATATTTCCGGCTGGGAACGTTTCAGATTGAAATCTTTTTGCGACACACAGCAGAAGATAAAACAATTATTTGGTAATCAGGAAGATGAGAAGAGTAGAGTCATATGCGAAGGGTTATTGTCACTTTGCACAGAGGTGCTATTCGTAAGAGATCCGCAGGATCATAACAGATTTCATCCGCGCATCACGGCTCAATATACCTATTCGTATCGTTATTTGAACGACCCGGTAAAGGAGACTTTCAACCGTCTTTACAATGAGTTTTTTTATCACCGGCACAATTACTTCTGGCGTGAACAGGCAATGAGAAAGCTGCCTGTCCTCATCTCATCCACCTCCATGATGGCATGTGGCGAGGACCTGGGGATGGTGCCCGATTGTGTGCCCTCGGTCATGCATGAACTGCAGATGTTGAGTCTGGAGATTCAGCGCATGCCCAAAGACTCAGGGACAAAGTTCACTGATTTGCACCGTTTACCCTATCATTCGGTCTGTACCACCTCTACCCATGATATGTCGCCCATCCGTGCATGGTGGGAGGAAAACAGGGAAGTGACGCAACGTTATTACAACGAGGTGCTGCATCACGAAGGGGCTGCTCCTGACGAATGCAGCACAGCACTTTGCCGGGAGATACTGGAAGATCACCTGCAGTCGTCGGCAATGTGGGTCATCCTGCCATGGCAGGACTGGCTGTCGGTAGATGAGCGGTTGCGTCATCCCGATGCCGGCGGAGAACGCATCAATATACCCGCAAACCCTGAACACTACTGGCGTTACAGGATGCATCTCTCACTGGATGATCTGCTGAAAGAAACCGGCTTCAACAAAATGATCGGTGCACTAAGCAGCCGTTGACGGCAGGTCCGCGATTTGTTTCTGTCAAAAAGAAAGAGGGTGAGTCACCATGTGATTTCACCCTCTTTGATATTTATCTGTGAACAATGACAATCATTCAATTGACAGTGTTTACCTATGTATGCTGAGTCACCCTCTTTATATAGTTAGGTGAAGTATTAAGCCCTTCCGGCACTGCCCAGCACATTTTCTGTTTTGTGCATGTACAGCTTCTTCAGTTCTTCGCGGGCCGGCCCCAGGTATTTGCGGGGATCGAATTCAGCCGGCTTGGTGGCGAATACTTCGCGAACAGCTGCTGTCATCGCCAGGCGGCCATCAGAATCGATATTGATTTTACAAACGGCCGATTTGGCAGCTCTGCGCAATTGTTCTTCGGGAATGCCGATGGAATCGTTCAGCTTACCACCATACTTGTTGATGATTTCCACGTATTGCGACGGAACGGATGAGGAGCCGTGGAGCACGATAGGGAATCCGGGGATTCGCTTTTCAATCTCTTCCAGAATGTCGAAACGCAATGGGGGCGGAACAAGGACACCATCCTCGTTGCGGGTACACTGCTCGGGAGTGAATTTGAAGGCGCCGTGCGACGTACCGATAGAGATAGCCAGTGAGTCTACGCCGGTGCGGTTTACAAAGTCAACCACTTCATCGGGTTCTGTATAGGTGTGGTGTTCAGCCTGCACATCATCTTCAATACCTGCGAGCACACCCAGCTCTCCTTCCACCGTCACATCGTGCTGATGAGCATATTCAACCACTTTCCTGGTCAATGCGATGTTTTCCTCGTAAGGAAGATGTGATCCGTCGATCATCACTGAGGAGAATCCGCTTTCGATGCAGTCATTACAGAGCTCGAAGCTGTCGCCGTGGTCGAGGTGGAGCACGATAGGTATTTCATACCCGAGTTCCTTGGCATATTGTACGGCACCCTGGGCCATGTAACGCAACAGTGTCTGGTTGGCGTATTTGCGTGCGCCGCTGGATACCTGCAGGATCACCGGGGATTTTGTTTCCACACAAGCCGAAACAATTGCCTGTAATTGTTCCATGTTGTTGAAATTAAAAGCGGGGATGGCATAGCCACCATCAACAGCCTTCTTAAACAGTTCTTTTGAGTTTACAAGACCCAATTCTTTATAACTTACCATTGTGCTTATTGTTTTAAAATTGAATGAAAATCTTAAATTATATTACAAAAATACGATTAAATCTGCAATTAGAGAAATTATTATCCGAAAGAGTCTTTAAAAATGATTATTTATACGTGAAAATAATGAAATCAGTACGCTTGAAAAACCCTGAAAAAGAGTTGCCAATTTATATTTTCTTTTTATTTTTGTGTTCGATACATACACCCAGTCGCATTTGTTCCAGCAGGAAGCAATAACGATGATGTGAATGATCACCTTTCTAATATTATTTAATTCAAAAAAACTGACAATTTATTATGATGATCGTAGGAATACCCAGGGAAATTAAGGTACAGGAAGGACGGGTCGCCATGACACCCGAAGGTGTGTTTGAACTTACCCGCAGAGGCCACAAAGTGTATGTCCAAAAAGGGGCAGGGCTGGACAGCTACCTGTCCGATGAACGCTACGTAAAGGCAGGTGCTGTTCTTCTCGACAGGATGGAAGATGTGTATGCCATTGCCGATATGATCGTAAAAGTGAAAGAGCCACTGGAAAGTGAGTATAAACTGATCAAAAAAGATCAGATGGTATTTACCTATTTTCACTTTGCTTCCAATAAAAAACTGACCGAAGCCATGATGTCGAGTGGGGCTGTTTGTATTGCCTATGAAACGGTGATCGATAAAAACGGCACATTACCCCTGCTCACTCCCATGAGCGAAGTGGCAGGCCGCCTCTCTGTACAACAGGGGGCGAAGTACCTGGAGAAACCCCAGGGCGGAAAAGGGGTGCTACTGGGTGGTGTGCCCGGCGTTAAGCCCGCAGATGTGGTCATCATCGGTGCCGGCGTGGTGGGACACAATGCTGCTCTGATGGCTGCAGGACTTGGTGCCCAGGTGAAGATCCTCGATATCAATCTGAACAGGCTTCGTTACCTCTCAGAAATCCTTCCCCCCAATGTGGAAACACTCTATTCCACGAAAATGTCGATTGCCGAGTCGTTGAAAACGGCCGATCTGGTGATCGGTGCCACGCTGCTGGTGGGTGCTAAGGCTCCACACCTTGTTTCCCGTGAAATGTTGAAAGAGATGACACCCGGAACAGTCATGATCGATGTCTCCGTTGACCAGGGCGGATGTTTTGAGACGACTCATCCCACAACCCACGACGATCCGATATTTGAGGTGGAAGGTATCATTCACTATTGTGTAGCCAATATCCCGGGGGCGGTGCCGGTCACCTCCACCCGTGCACTCACCAATGCCACCCTGCCTTATGTGGTCAAACTGGCTGAAATGGGCTGGGAAGAGGCATGTAAACAGCATCAGGATCTGAGATTCGGTTTAAATATTCTGAACGGAGATATTGTCTTCAGGGGGGTTGCCGATTCATTGGAATTGTCCTACCGAGAGTTGAAGTGGTAATCTGTTAAAAGCATCCGGGGCCTTCCCGGATGCTTTGTTGTCCTGTGCCCGTGAAGGTAATTTGACCACAAACCGGTAAAAAAGAGATATGAGTGTAAGAATATCCCTTTTTTACTTTGCAGATAAGGAAAATTTAATTTTCTTTGTTTATGTTATTTATAACATTTATAAATAGATCCTGATTCACAGCAAACAATGGAAAATTTCAACAAAGAGAACGAGATACAGATTGAATTGAGCGATGAAGTGGCTCAGGGTGTCTATTCCAATCTGGCCGTGATATCACATTCATCATCTGAGTTCGTGGTCGATTTTATCCGCATTGTACCGGGTGTTCCCAAGGCGAAAGTCAAATCGAGAATCATCCTCACGCCGGAACATGCCAAGCGATTGCAGATGGCATTGAAAGATAATATCGACAAGTTTGAACAGCAAAACGGGTCGATCCGTATCCACGGCGATCCCGGGTTTCTGCCCCCTATTGGTGGGATAGGTCAGGCCTGAGTACAAACACCCAATCACAGAAAGTATGGAAACAGACAGAAACAGACCGGCGGGAAAATTTAACTGGTTTACAATGTTCTGGGACGGTTTCACCCATATGAGCCGCTTAAGTAGGACATTGTGGATCGTAGCTATTGTGAAACTGATCATCATGTTCTTCATTTTAAAACCATTCTTTTTCCCCAATTTATTGGACTCAACTTACGAAGAGGACGCCGATAAAGCACAACATGTGCGCACAGAACTATTTAAAAAGGTACCGGCAACAGAATAATCAGATTAAATATCAAATTATATGGATTTACTAAGTGCATCAGCAGTCAATTGGGCGAGAGCGCAATTTGCACTCACAGCAGGCTATCACTGGCTGTTTGTCCCGCTCACCATTGGCTTGGGACTTATCATGGCTATTATGGAGACGCTCTATGTGAAAACAGGAGATGAAAAATGGAAACTGGCCACCAAGTTCTGGCAGAAGATCTTTGGAATCAACTTTGCCATTGGCGTAGCTACGGGTATCATACTGGAGTTTCAGTTCGGAACAAACTGGTCCAACTACAGCTGGTTCGTGGGTGATATCTTTGGTGCTCCACTGGCGATAGAAGGCATCTTCGCCTTCTTCATGGAGGCGACCTTCATTTCCATCATGTTCTTCGGATGGGGCAGGGTGAGCAGAAAAATGCACCTGGCCTCCACCTGGCTGGTCTTCGTGGGTGCCTCCCTGTCCGCCTTCTGGATACTGGTAGCCAACGCATGGATGCAGCACCCGATCGGTATGGAATTCAATCCGGAATCGGTACGCAATGAGATGACCGATTTCTGGGCTATCATCTTCTCGCCGGTGGCCTATAACAAATTCCTTCACACATCATTCTCTTGCTGGGCGGTAGGGGCAGCATTTGCCACGGGCATATCCGGCTGGTACCTGATCAAAAAGAGACATACCGATTTTGCGTTGAAGAGTATCAAGATAAGCTCCCTGGTCGGCCTGGTGGCATTTATCATGCTCGCCGTTACCGGTGATGGTTCCGCCTATCATGTGGCACAGAAGCAGCCCATGAAGCTGGCCGCCATGGAGGGCCTTTATCAGGGCAAAGAGGGTGCCGGCCTGGTGGCTATCGGAATGCTGAATCCTGCCAAGCAGGGTTATAATGACGATACGGATCCCTTTCTCTTTAAAATAGAATTGCCAAAGCTTCTTTCGCTTCTTGGATACAGGAATATCAACGCATTTGTTCCCGGCATCGCAGATATCGTAGATGGAGGTTACACCCTTCGGGACGGGACCACTGCATTGTCTTTTGCAGAGAGACAGGCCCGTGGCCGGAAAGCCATTCAGGCGCTGGCCGATTATCAGACTGCCAAAGAGAAAGAGAGAGACGCCATCAATGCCGGCAATACAACGGCCGCTACTGCAGCCGCTGTAAATGCCGCCAACCACGAGACCATCCTTCGTGAAAACTACGCACATTTTGGTTATGGCTATCTGGAGAAGGGTGAAGATCTGATCCCCAATGTACCTCTCACCTTCTACAGTTTCCATCTCATGGTGATGATCGGGGTCTATTACATCCTTTTCTTTATGGTGGTATTGTACATCCTTTTCAGGAAGAACATGAGCACTGCCAGGTGGTTGCAGTACATTGCACTGTGGAGCATCCCCCTGGC
>CAKMJT010000058.1 GCA_927407015.1 uncultured Proteiniphilum sp.
TTTTGCAGGTTTTTGTGCTTTCCGGAATCAGTTTTTATGGATCAATCAGGATTAAGAGAAGTTTCTGTGATCGCTTATTCTTAACAAGATGACATATCCTACCCTGTGCACCTTTAGGCGCATTTGGTTTTGATAGTTAAAGTTGGGGATGAGTCTGTATGAAAGTGGCTCCTGGAGGAGAACGTATGGGAGGCAGCTTTCTGATTCTAATCATTTGACCCATTTTACACACCGGACAATGACAAGGATTGATACCGGTAAGTCTTTCGAAACGTTCAATGTTCGATTCAATCGTTTTCCGGGATTTTGATTTGTTATTGCCTTCGGATTCATCTTCTACCCTGAACTTGATTCCCAGATTCCGTTTTGCCGTGTGGTTGTAGATACCGTAACGTCGGATTTTTACAAATCTGCGTGGGAGGATGTGCTGGGCAAATCTGCGCAGGAACTCCACACCACCGAGAGTGATGTACTTTTTAGCCGCTCCTTGTCGGTAATCCCTGGCAATAAAGGTTACTTTTTCATCAGTGATATTCACGATACGCTGGTTAGTGATGGCAACCCGATGGGTATATTGCCCCAGGTATCTCACCACATGTTCAGCACTTGCCATCGAGGGCTGACAATGGACCACCCAGGGAGTGCTATATGCACGCTGAATCTGGTCATTGAAGAGCATCAACTGGTTTTGTTCGCGCAAAGCACGTTTGAGGCTGTCCAGGAACTTGGATTTAAACGCACTGCTCATCTGATGAACAGGATAAAGGAACTTCCCTCCATGACCGATATTTTTCCACCGTCCATCCAGGGAGTATCCGGTAGCCGGGACGAGACAATGGATATGCGGATGAAGTGTGAGGTTCTGACCCCATGTGTGAAGCACGGCTATTGCTCCGGTCCCGACACCATAGTGCGAGTATCCAGAGCTGTTCAGGGTGTGCCATACGGCCGAAAATAGCAGGTTGTAAAACATCCTTCCATTATGCAGGCAAAGGACATTTAAATGGTCGGGCACAGTGAAAACGACATGATAATGCCTCACGGGCAGTGTGCTTTGCACCAACTCGTCAACCCAGAAGGCTTGTTTGGCTGCCTGGCATTTGGGACAATGCCTGTCGCCACAACTGTTATAGCTATAACGAATCGTGCCGCAGTTGTCACACACCTCCTCGTGTCCGCCAAGAGCAGCGGTTCTACAGAGTGCAATTTTAGCAAACACCTTTTCTTGAAGGGGAGTAAGCTTTCCGCGGTCATGCAGCGAAGGAGCAAACCGATGAACCACATCGGCCAGTTCAAACCTTGTTCTCATTTTTTGGTGAAGTTGTACAAGGAATCGAGCGGACTGTGTGGTTTAATAAGCGGACATTGAGCTACGTGAAGGTAAATCATGGTGGTGGTGATATCGGCATGACCGAGCAACTCTTTCAGGGTAACAATGTTCAGCCCCTGTTCAAGCAGGTGGGTGGCATACGAGTGTCGTAGTGAATGAAGGTTTACCTCTTTTGCGATGGATGTCTTTTTGAGGTTCTCACGCATCACCCAGGAGAGCCCGCGCACGCTGTATCGACCGTCAGGTTCTTTACCGTTGAACAACCAGAGATGAGGGTTTTCGGCTTTAAGGTATTTTCTCAATCCCATAGCCATGCTGTCAGCCAATGGAACAACGCGATCTTTCTTGTACTTGCTCTGGCGGATATGAATGGTTCTACGCTCAAAGTCGATATCGGAGATCTTCAGGTTAATCACCTCCTGGCCTCTCAATCCGGCCGAATAAATCAATGTGAGCACTATTCGTTGTTTGAGCAGTGTAGGGGCAGCGAACAACTCTTTCAGTTCTTGCCGGTTCAGTATCACGGGCAGCTTTGAATCTTTTTTAAGTGAAGGCAAAGCGATGGCTTCACGGTTCAAACCCAACAAGCGATAATAATAGCGCAGCCCGTACACCATATGTTTAAAACTGCTTCGCGAGGGAGATCGGGGATCACGCGCCAATGCGGCCAGGTATTCATTGATCTCTTCGGGATCAATCTTCTCGGGAAGCTTACCAAAATGAATGACAAAAAGGGCAATTCTGCGGATGTAGTTTTGTAAAGTACTCCGACTCTGCCCACATTACGCTTATATAGTGTTGAACTAAACCCGCATACGCGGGTAGCATTTGACAAAAGTAGCTGATTATTCATATATTCGAAGATTATTCACAAAAAATCCGAATATGAGAAAGAAATCAGGTTTTACTTTTGTCGAGCAGGCTATTGTACTTGCTCTGGCGGATGTGGATGGTTTTGCGCTCAAAGTCGATATCGGAGATCTTCAGGTTAATCACCTCCTGGCCTCTCAATCCGGCCGAATAAATCAACGTGAGCACTATTCGTTGTTTGAGCAGCGTAGGTGCC
>CAKMJT010000059.1 GCA_927407015.1 uncultured Proteiniphilum sp.
ATTCGCGCTATATCGTTCCCAGTGATGATACTGGCAGTATTCGGCTGTTTGCTTTCTGTTTCGGTAGCCAGATAAGAGCCCACGGTAAACAGCTTGTGCTGGATAAACAAAAGAAAGTCGTGATGCTCTTTTTCTTCGATCACTCCATTCAGCCATCCTATATGGCTGTTGAGCTCGTCGATGGTTCCATAGGATTCCAAACGGATGTGCGTTTTGCGCACCCTTGTACCTCCGGCTAGCGATGTGCTGCCACCGTCACCGGTTTTTGTATAGATAATACTTTTCTTCATATATTGTTAGTGATAAGTTGTAAGCTGTAAGCTGCATACTATATGCATTGATTGCTGAACACTGAATTTAACATTTTGAATGTTCAACTTCGAAAGACTGAACCTTGAAACGCATCAGACATAGTAATGTAACTTGTTGTATCCGGGGCGAATGAAAATGATTCCTGTCTCTTTCGCATCGAATGTGATCCTTGTCCGTTCATCATGAACGAAATCCTGCCAGAATTGTTTACCCCAACTGCCATGAATTGGGTGGAACACCCAGAAGGTTCCAATGTGGCTGAGATCCATTAATGTTTCTATGGTGATAGAGGTATTTTCCTTCAGGTTGATGAAAATAGCGTCATAAGATTGTTTGCCGGGGGAAGGCAGCAGAGTTGTCCGCTCACCTTGTATGCCGATTTTCTCCCGGAGGTTTTTCGCGATGGCGTTCACCTCTGCATCCCCTTCGATGCAGGAGCATTGAATATCGGGAGCGGGAGCCAATAGGAACAGGGTATTCACTCCATTCCCTGAATTGATTTCCAGTATATTTTTCACGTTGAAATAGCGGACCAGCCGGAAGGAGAGGAAATGGAACGGGGTAACGGCACAGCTATCGAAACCGTATTCAGTGAGTGCTTTCCGAATATCATCAAAGGCGTAAAAGGTGTACGGAGAATGAATCACATTGGTGATCAGATCGAAGGCGAACGGTGAGTGAACACCGTAGCCCCGTGATTGCCTGATACGCTGTACATGCCTGAAAAAGGGTTTCACAACGTTATTCTTTTTCGATGAGCGCCACAGCATAGGCCGTTATACCCTCCTCACGTCCCACAAAACCCATTTTTTCGGATGTAGTCGCTTTGATAGAAATGGACTCGCGATCAACCTCCATCACTTCGGACAGTTTCTGCTGCATGGCCGGGATGTGCGGATTGAGTTTCGGCTGCTCTGCACATACCGTAGCATCGATATTCCCTACCCTGTAACCCTTTTCTCTCAACAGATTCATACACTTCTTCAGGAGAATCTTACTGTCCACATCTTCGTACTCTTCAGAAGTATCCGGGAAATGATAGCCGATATCGCGCAGGTTCGCAGCCCCCAGCAGCGCATCACAGATAGCATGGATGAGCACGTCGGCATCGGAATGGCCCTGTAACCCTAACCTGTAACCGAGCTTTATTCCCCCAATCCACATCTCTCTTCCCTCACGAAGACGATGCATATCATAGCCAAAGCCGATTCGTATATTCATCATTTACGCATTAAGTTTTTGATACCCGCCAGATCAAATCCCAGGGAAAGACGCAGTGTCTGATCCAATGGATTCGATTGAGCGGCAGAGACCAGATAGGCGGCGTCAACCTGAAAGGATTTCGTCCTGAAACCGGCTCCGAAAGTGAAATAGCGGCGATTACCCTTGTACTCGCTCTCATGGAAATATCCGGTACGCAGGGAGAACTGATTCTGGTAGGTGTACTCCGCTCCGAGTGACCACATCACCTCCTGCATCTCTTCACTGAATCCTCCTGGTGCATCACCCAGGGATTGAAAGATTCCTCCGATGGAGGAGATGTTGTTATACGCATCGATCCTTTGCTGAGCCTCATCGGGTGTCTCACCCTCCTCTGGCAGTTGCGGGGTGGGTACAAGTAGTTTGTTCAGATCGATGCTCAGGGTGATGGTGTTTTTGTCATCCACAGGATATCCCAAAGAGGCTCCTAACCTTACATTTGCGGGAAGGAACATGGATGTGGTACCCCCATCGTAGGATATCTTTGTACCAATGTTCGAGAGATTGAATCCTAATCCCAGCAACGCCTCTGAGCGTCCCAGGATGATATAGGACTCGTTGTACCCGGCAATATCGGCGGCAAAAGCGTTGCCGGGTGTTGTTTCATCGTCACCGGTGGAATAGTCGGCGCGAATATACCTTAGTGTCACGGCACCGGAGAATACTTCCGTGAGTTTTCGGGAATAGGCCACATCCAATGCAAACTCATGAGGAGAAACACTTTGCCAGAACTCTCCGTCATCACTGGCAATATCAACACTGCCCAGCGTGAAATAGCGGAGCGACGCACTGATGGCATCCAGGTTGTCATCACCCGGCTTCCAGTATCCCGATGCGTAAAGCAGATGAATATCGTTCACCAGCTTACTAAGCCATGGCGTGTAGGAGAAGGAGACACCAGCGTCGCCGGTAACAAAGGGAAATTTAGCCGCGTTCCAGTGTTGCGCATACCCATCAGGCATGGTCGCCGCACCAATATCACCCATTCCCCCTCCTCTTGCATCAGGGGCAATTTGCAAAGAGGGCATGGCAATTGGGATGGGGTTATAGTCCTGTGAAAGCGCAACACTCCTCAAAGCTGCAAAAAAACTCCAGAACAAAAAAGTACGTATTGTTTTGTTCATGTTTTATCGGAATTAGGTTTTCGTGATATTTATTTCACCCGGAAATCCAGCAGTTTTTGATCCTCCAGATATCCCTGCAAA
>CAKMJT010000060.1 GCA_927407015.1 uncultured Proteiniphilum sp.
ACGACACGATAGAGCATTTGAAAACGATAAAGCAAATAAAGTTCACACCCAATGAATTCGTAATTTCAGAAATTAACAAATCTACAAAAATACTCCTCAAGCAAATGAAAATATCTATTACCTAAAAAATTAGGGTTTGGGATCAATTATAAGTGTCTTATGAAGAAAAAAACAATGACTACGTTATTATTTCTTGCGGGGATGATGATAACGCTCCAGGCTCAGCGTCACAACCCCGTTGATTATGTCAGTACGCTGGTAGGTACCCATTCAAAGTATGAACTCTCCACAGGCAACACCTATCCTACCATCGCACTTCCATGGGGTATGAACTTCTGGTCGCCCCAGACCGGCAAGATGGGTGACGGCTGGATGTATACCTACGGGGCAGATAAGATCAGGGGGTTTAAGCAGACACACCAGCCCAGCCCCTGGATGAACGACTATGGCCAGTTTTCGCTGATGCCTCTCACCGGTAAGCCTCTCTTCGACGAGGAGGAGCGTGCCAGCTGGTTCTCTCACAAGGCAGAGGTGGCCAGGCCCCATTACTACCGGGTCTACCTCTCCGATCACGACGTGACCACCGAGATCACCCCCACGGAGCGGGCAGCCATGTTCCGCTTTACCTTTCCGGAGACTGAGAGTGCCTATGTGGTGATTGATGCCTTCGACAGGGGATCCTATGTGAAGATTATCCCCGGAGAGCAGAAGATTGTAGGATATACTACCCGCAACAGTGGCGGTGTCCCCGACAATTTCAAAAACTGGTTCGTCATCCGTTTCGATAAACCCTTCACCTATCACGCGGTGGTGAAGGATGGGGTGATCACTGAAAAGGAGACATCTTTCAACGGCAACCACGCCGGGGCGGTCATCGGTTTTGCCACATCGCGCAAGGAGCAGGTGCACGCCAGGGTGGCATCATCCTTCATCAGTGAGGAGCAGGCACTGCTGAACCTGCAGGAACTGGGTGAGGATCCTTTCGATATCGTCAGAGAAAAGGGTGAATCACGCTGGAACGAGGTGCTGGGCAGCATCAGGGTGGAGGATGACAATACCGGCAACCTCAGGACCTTCTACTCCAACCTCTACCGCACGGTGCTCTTCCCGCGCAACCTCTCCGAGATCGACAAAGCAGGCAATATCATGCATTACAGCCCCTACAACGGGAAGGTGCTGCCGGGATATATGTTCACCGATACCGGCTTCTGGGATACCTTCCGCAGTCTCTTCCCCTTTCTCAACCTGGTCTATCCGTCACAGAGCAGGAAGATGCAGGAGGGACTGGTCAACGCCTACAAGGAGAGTGGTTTCCTGCCCGAATGGGCCAGCCCGGGACACCGCGACATCATGGTGGGTAACAACTCCGCCTCAGTGGTGGCTGATGCTTATCTCAAAGGGCTACGGGGTTATGATATCGAGACGCTCTGGGAGGCGTTGAAGCATGGCGCAAACAATGTACACCCCACGGTGGCAGCTACGGGAAGAACAGGCTATGAGCCGTATAACCGATATGGCTATATCCCCAATAATGTGGGAATCAGTCAGAATGTAGCCCGTACCCTGGAGTATGCCTATAACGACTGGACCATCTACCGGCTGGGACAGGCCCTGGGCAAGCCGGAGGAGGAGATCGCCATTTACGGAGAGCGGGCGATGAACTACAGGAACCTCTATAACCCGAAGCACAGGCTGATGGCGGGGCGTGCCGACGACGGCAGTTTCTCCGGCGACTTTAATCCTGCCTCCTGGAGCCGCGATTTCACGGAAGGAAACAGCTGGCACTACTCCTGGTCCGTCTTCCATGATCCTCAGGGGCTGATGGAGCTGATGGGAGGACGGAAGGAATTTGTCCGGATGCTGGATTCGGTTTTTCTCATTCCCGGTATGGAGGGGTTGAATACACGTTCCATGATACATGAGATGCGGGAGATGCAGGTGATGGACATGGGTCAGTATGCACACGGCAACCAGCCCATCCAGCATATGGTCTATCTCTACAACTATGGTGGTGAGCCCTGGAAAGCACAATACCGGGTCCGGGAGATCATGGAGAAGCTCTATGCTGCCACCCCTGACGGTTATTGCGGGGACGAAGATAACGGGCAGACCTCTGCCTGGTACGTCTTTTCGGCACTCGGTTTTTACCCGGTATGCCCCGGGAGCAACGAATATATCCTTGGATCACCCCTGTTCCGGTCCGTGGAGCTGCAACTGGAAAACGGAAAGAAAGTGAAAATTCAATCTGTGAATAATACCAAAGAGAACCGCTTCATCAAAGAGATGAAGCTGAACGGTAAGAAGTACACGAAGAATTATCTGACGCATGATGATCTGATGAAGGGTGCCGCCATCTACTACCAAATGAGTGCGGAGCCCAACAAGGAGAGAGGAACCCGGAAAGATGATTTACCATATTCTTTTTCTGATAAAGAGTAGGTTCAGGAATCAACCATGGTAAGGATAAGCAGAGCATTTTCACATGTCTCTGCTTTTTTTTATCTGATAGAAGACAGCTTGTATATCTATTTTAAAAAAATCAATTTGTTTCAATGGAATAGGTAAAGCTTTGTTAAATTCTGGCCGATTTAAATGCAAATAATTAATAAATAATGTAAAAACTACAATTATTACTATGTGGATGTGAAATTCAATAAATTTATTCACTATCTTTGTTTAATAATATTAAAACCTTATGAGTATTTGACAATAACGGTTAATGGCTATCATTAAATCATTAATACCAGGATGCTTCCCTGTGGGGGTTTTGGTCTTCAGAGCGCAATAAATGTAGGATCCTGTGTAATAGATTATTTAATAAAGTTTAAAACTCACTTTTTTAATTAAATTAATTATCATGCTATGATTAAACTAACTAAACTGAATGGCTTGAGGGACGCTTTTTCATCCGGGAGAAGAATCCTTCTTATGCTCTCTTTGCTTATGCTCTCTATGGCTGAGCTGTATGCTGTTAGTCCTGAATTGAGTCAAGTGGAGCAAAACAGGACTGCAAGGGTATCCGGTACGATTACCGATAGCGGAGGTGATCCTTTACCGGGTGCTACAATACAGATTAAAGGCAGTACCCGTGGTGTTATTGCTGATGTGGACGGTAATTATGAATTTCCTGACTGTCCTGTCGGAAGTACGCTGATGGTCTCTTTTGTAGGAATGGAGACAATTGAACAGGTCTATAACGGAGAACCACGGCTTGATTTCATCATGGAGTTTATGGCAGATGAACTGGAAGAGGTCTCTGTCGTTGCCTTTGCGAGACAGAAAAAAGAGAGCGTGCTCGCCTCTATCTCTACCGTGAAACCCGGGGAACTACAGGTACCCAGCAGTAACCTCACCACTGCTTTTGCCGGTAGGGTTGCCGGTTTAATCTCCTATCAGACCAGTGGTGAACCGGGACAGGATAATGCCAGCTTCTTCATTAGGGGTATCACCACTTTCGGTGCGGAAGCGAAGAAGGACCCACTGATACTGATTGACGGTATTGAGCTGGGTACTGATGATCTTGCCAGGCTCAACACCGATGATATTGCCAGTTTCTCCATCATGAAAGATGCGACAGCTACCGCCCTGTATGGTGCCCGCGGAGCAAACGGGGTTATCCTGGTGACTACCAAAGAGGGGAAAGAGGGGAAAGCAAGGTTTAATGCACGTATTGAAAACTCTTTCTCATCTCCAACCAAAAAAGTAGAGATTGCTGACCCTGTCAAATATATGCGGATGCAGAACGAAGCGATTAAAACACGTGATCCGCTTGGGCTGTTACTCTATCCGGAAGAGAAGATTATCATGTCTGAAAGGGGACTCTATCCCGATATCTTCCCTGTTACTGACTGGTATGATACCATGTTCGAAGATGTGATCAGTAACCAGCGCGCCAACCTCAGTGTCAGTGGCGGGGGTAAAGTGGCCAGATACTATGTTGCGGCAAATATTACGCGCGACAACGGGAATATAAAAGTAGACAAGCGGAACAATTTCAACTCAAATATCAATTTGATGAAATACAATTTCCGTTCCAATGTCAACATAAACATCACAGAGACCACTGAGCTTATTGCCCGTTTAAGTGCCAATTTCGATGAGTATACCGGTCCCGTGGACGGTGGTAGCGGTATGTACAGAAAGGTGATCCAGGCTAACCCGGTGATGTTCAGGCCTTATTACGAGCCGGATGAGGCCTTTTCCTATGCGAACCATATCCTGTTTGGTAATTATGGTGCCGGCCAGTATCTGAACCCTTATGCTGAATCGTTGAAGGGTTACAGGGATCAGAGTAAAAACTCAATGATTGTCTCTTTCGAATTGAAGCAGGATCTTGAGAAACTGCTTGAAGGATTGACTGCACGGGCGATGATTAATATGAACCGATATTCAGAATACAATGTAACACGACAGTATTATCCGTTCTATTACAATATCTCCTCTTATGACCTTGTGAAGAACAGCTATAAGCTACAGCGACTGAATCCTGCAGAAGGCACCGAGTATATCGACTATAATCCCGGTCAACGCTATATCAATACATCCATGTATCTTGAGTCGGCTGTTGAGTATAACAACACATTCAACAGCATACATAATCTGAATGCATTGATGGTCTACACTATGCGTGAGGAAAAATCGGGGATTGCAGACAACCTGCAACTCTCACTTCCGGGACGAAACATAGGATTGGCGGGACGTCTCGCCTATAACTTCGACAGCCGCTATTTTGGTGAGTTCAACTTCGGCTACAACGGATCGGAGCGTTTCTCTGAGAATAACAGATGGGGATTCTTCCCCTCCTTTGGTGCTGCATGGATGGTATCGAACGAAGCTTTCTTTGAACCACTGACAGATGTGATTACCCAGTTCAAGCTGAAAGGTACCTATGGTCTGGTGGGTAACGATGCGATCGGAAGTGCCAATGACCGCTTCTACTACCTCTCGCAGGTGGATCTGAATGCCGGCAGAAGTGTGAACTGGGGTACACAACTGAATTACAATCCCGGAGGTATCAACGTATCCCGTTATGCCAATGACAGAATTGGCTGGGAGACAGCCTACAAAACGAATCTGGGATTCGAAATGACCACCGTGGCAGGGATATCGGCCAATGTGGATTTTTTCAGGGAGACACGTAAAAACATTTTGCTTGATCGTGTGATACCCAATACCATGGGTGTGATACCTGCTGTGAAAGCCAATCTGGGTGAGGCAGAGGGAAAAGGTATTGATATCGAGTTGAATTATGAGAAAATCGTCAACAAAGATCTCTGGTTTACCGGCCGCGGTACCTTCACCTATGCAACCAGCAAGGCTCTCAAGTGGGAAGAGCCGGATTACTCGAAAACTCCATGGCTCTCAAGGGTCGGATACTCACTGGGGCAGAACTGGGGTTACATTGCCGAACGTCTGTTCGTAGATGAGCAGGAGGTGCAAAATTCACCCACACAGTTTGGTGAGTATGGAGCAGGTGACATCAAATACAGGGATGTGAACAGAGACGGAAAAATCTCAGAACTGGATAAAGTACCCATTGGTTTCCCGACGACCCCTGAAATCAACTATGGATTTGGATTGTCTATGGGATTTAAAAATTTCGATGCTTCATTCTTCTTTCAGGGATCGGCACGCCAATCTTTCTGGATTGATCTGGATAAGGTGACTCCTTTTATGGATCAGGATGGAAATGATGGTCGTCTTGGACAGAATGTGATCCTGAAGGCTTTTGCCGATAACTACTGGTCTGAGAATAACAGAGACTCTTATGCATTATGGCCCCGGCTCTCCAACAACTGGATGGAAAACAACCGACAGACCAGTACCTGGTTTATGCAGGATGCATCTTTCCTGCGGTTGAAATCAGCCGAATTAGGTTACACACTCTCCGATGATTGGTGCAAGAAGTTAAGGATGTCTAACCTCCGTCTCTATATAAGCGGAACAAACCTGCTCGCATGGAGCGGATTTAGATTATGGGATCCGGAAATGGCAGGCAACGGGCTTGGATATCCCGTTCAGAGAGTGATTAATGTGGGTTTAAATGTTGGATTTTAATATATGAAAATGATGAAATCTATAAATAAGATACTATTCAGCATCCTTTTAACGGTCTTCCTGGTTTCTTCGTGCGATTACCTGGATGTTGTCCCGGATAACGTCGCAACGATAGATCATGCTTTCTCAGATCGTTATACTACCGAGCAATACCTGGCAACATGTTATTGGGGTATGCCTAAATCGGCCGGATGGAATGAGAACCCTGGCATCTTCGGAGCCATGGAGATGATATTCAATAAGGAAAGCAGAACACAGGGGGGAATGAGGTTCGGACTGGGTGAAGATAGCCCAACCTCTGCACTAATCAACTATTGGGGTGGTTCAGGAACCATGATCCGTTCCCTCTATGCAGGTATCCGTGAATGCAACACCTTCCTCGAAAATGTGGATGGAGTGGAGGATCTCAACAAATATGAGAAAGAACGAATGAAAGCGGAGGTGAAGCTGATCAAAGCCTATATGCACTTCTATCTGATCACATATTACGGTCCCATCGCTCCGTTAAAAGAGAATACACCGATCAACGAATCAACGGAAGGAGTACGCGTATTCAGGGAAAAGATTGATAACAGCTTTGCATACATACTGGAGTTGCTTGATGAGGTGATAGATAGTGGTGCCCTTCCTGCGGTGATTGAGAACCGGACTACCGAACTTGGAAGGTTTACCATGCCCGCCGCCTACATGTTAAAGTCGAAAGTGCTGATTTACTGGGCCAGTCCCCTGTTCAACGGGAACACTGATTACAATGATTTCCTTGATCAGGACGGAGAACCTTTCTTCAATCAGGCTTACGATGTAACACGATGGCAGAACGCAGCCGAAGCATGCAGCGAAGCGATTGATGTTTGTACGGCCGCCGGAATTCGTCTCTATGATACATCAGATTATGTCGCCACGAAATCGATGTCTGATACTACATTTCTGGTGAACACGCTGAGAAGCATTGTCTCTGAGCGGTGGAATCAGGAGATCGTGTGGGGGAATTCCTCCTATCCGGTGAACTCAGGTTTGCAAAGTCCCGCTCTTCCGCGTCTGGAACAGGGAACATCCTCCTCTTCAACCGGTAAACTGAGTCTGCCTCTCTCAACGGTGGAGTTGTTCTATTCTGAAAATGGTGTGCCTATAGATGAAGATCTGGAATATCCTTACTCAACCAGGTATAATCTACGTGTTGGTGACGAAGCACATAAGTATTATATTCACCAGGGAGAACAGACTGCGGTACTCAATTTCCATAGAGAACCGAGATACTATTCCACACTGGGCTTCGACAGGGGAAAGTGGTACGGGAACTCCTATAAGAACTTCCCTGATAATGATGCGGAAGCTCTTTTCCCAAGGAATCGTTTTGGTGAATATTCATCGGTATTCAATCCGGGGGATTATAATGCTACAGGTTACTGGCCCAAGAAACTGGTATCGATTAACACGATGTTCCGTGATCCCAACAGTGTGACCTACGAGACCTATCCTTTCCCGGATATGCGTTTTGCTGATCTGATCCTCTTTTATGCTGAGGCCCTCAATGAAATGAAAGATGTACCCGATGCCGAAGTATATCAATATGTCGACATGATCAGGGAGCGTGCCGGATTACAGGGAGTGGTTGAAAGCTGGGATAACTATTCCAACCAGCCTGACAAGCCAAAAACAAAAGCGGGAATGCGTGAGATTATTCAACGTGAACGCAAGATTGAGTTTGCTTGTGAGGGAGTATACTATTGGGACAGTCACCGCTGGAAAACAGCGCTGAAGGAACAAAACAGACCCATTCAGGGCTGGAACGTGAACGCGACTGAATTACAGGATTATTATACAGTGACCACCATATACCAGCAGGAGTTCACCTACAGGGATTATTTCGCACCCATCCCTGAGAGTGATTTGACAAGGAATCCGCAACTGATTCAGAATCCCGGTTGGTAAAAATGATTTAATAATGAAGATTATGAGAAATTATTGTTTTTTGCTTATAACACTCCTGTTTCTGTTTTCACTCTCCTGTGAAGAGAAACAATTGCTGCCCATTACCGAGAGTAAGGGTAAACCGCAGAAAGTGACAGATGTACAAGTGGAGGTTGTGCCCGGCGGAGCCATTATCAACTACCGTATTCCCAATGTGGAGGATATACTGGGAGTGAAAGGGGTATATACGTTATCCAGCGGAGAGTCATATGAGGCGATGGCATCGTTCTATGAGAACAAGCTGGAGGTGCTTGGCTTCAATGATACGATGAGTCACGAAGTGAAAATATACACCTTTAACAGGGCGGAGGAACTTTCCGATCCGGTGGTTGTTTCTTTCACTCCTTTGGAATCGCCACTGTCGAAGGTGTCCAAAACGGTCAGCATCATCAGTGATTTCGGAGGTGCTCAGTTCAATTGGATCAATGAAGAAAAGGCCCCCTTGAATTTTGAGTTCCTGACACAGGATTCACTGGGGCGGATGCAGACAATGAGAATCATCACCTCAGAAGCCGACACCAGCCGTTACAGCTTACGAGGATATGAGCCTACCCCACGATTGTTTGCGGCGATTATCCGTGATTACTGGAACAACGTGACTGATACCATCTACCCTCCTGAGGGTACCATTGTACCTATGTTTGAGGAGAGGCTGGATAAGACAAAGATGACCATCATGAAGCTGGGAAATGATGCCAATTTCACTAACTGGGAAGGGATGGACAGCTATCTGATTGATGATGATTATGACAATTTTGGTCATTCACCCAACTCATCGCTGCCGGCACCATTCACCATCGACCTGGGTGAAACAGCAAAAATCAGCCGTGTAGTATTGTTTCAGAGGAAATTCTCAGATAGTTACTATAACTGGGGTAATCCAAAGAAGATAAGTATATATGGATCTGTCACCAAACCATCTCAGAGCGGTGACTGGAGTGAATGGACAAAAATTATGGATGCTGAGGTGATCAAACCTTCAGGATCTCCGACAGGAACGGTAACGGATGAAGATATGGCTGCAGCAGGTGAGGGGCATGAGTTTGTGTTTGAGCTGACTCAGGAACCGTTGCGTTATGTACGTATCGTTGTTCACAGCACCTGGGAGGGTACCACGTTCACTCATCCGGCAGAAGTGGATGTATTTGGAGAGGTAGTAAATGAGTAAAATTTTAAAAACGGACAATAATGAAAAGTATAGTTAAAATACTGGCATTTTTTCTTTTCCTTATCTCCATAGAATCGTGTGAAAATTTTATGGATATTCACGAGGAATATCTCGAGGGAGGAGAGATTATTTATGCTCCCAAACCGGATTCAGTCGCCTTTATAGCCGGAAAAAACCGGATTATGTTCAGGGGGTGGGTCTACAACGGCGTGAATATAGATCAGCTGGTTGTACGCTGGAACAGCGGATTAGACTCTATCTCAATACCGGTCACCTTCAAAAACGAGATGGATAGTATCGATGTGATTATTGACAACCTGCCCGAAAAATCCTACACCTTTGATGTCTATTCCATCGACAACTTCGGTCATCGTTCACTGACCATCACCAATTTCGGCTCCTCCTATAGTGATATCTATCTGTCCACTTTGATACCGCGACGGGTCAAATCGATGAGCCTCACCGATAAGGAGGGTGTGATTGAATGGTTTGCAGCTGCAGAAGGTCTGGTGGGAAATGAGATAAGGTATGTGAAGAGTGATGGAACGACCGATATTGCCTTTATGGACGCTTCAATGTATAACATTGGAATAGATGTCAAGGCCGGAAGTGAATTTGAGCATCGATCACTTTATATTCCAGAGGAACAAGCCATCGATACCTTTTATACATCGTGGGTGAAACACCCCGAACCATTCCCCTCTATCTATCTTTACAGCAAGGATGAATGGGAAGTGTTACAGGTTTCTGATGAGAAAGTGAGTGATGGTGGTGGTATGCATACTCTTATCGATAATAATCTTAATAGCTACTGGCATTCGCAGTGGGGACCGGATATACCGTTACCTCACTGGGCTATTATCGATATGCAAAGCATCAAGCCAATCGCCTTTGTAGAGGTCTACAGAAGGAAGGGCAGTACGGATACAAAGACAGTACAGATCTATCTGGGTAATGATCCCGACCCCGAATCACCTGAATGGGTGATGGCAGGTGAAGGTCAATTCACCACTGGTGATAAGTTGCGGGTGGATCTGGCTTCCGGAAGCAGTGGCAGGTATATGAAATTGTATCTGCCTGACAGCAACAGGGCTCCGTTCACCGCGGTAGCTGAAGTTTATGTATACGGAAACTAACAGGTTTATTCAACCAGGCGTCCGGGAGGACGCCTGGTTTTTTTTGCTATGTCGGGCATGTTATTAAACTGACAGGATGAAAATTCCTTTATGTGCCGAGTTGATAGAAACATTAGCGATAGGCAAGGCTGTTGTGGGTAACTACAAATCTGGGTGTCTCAAAGGGGGTGTTAGGCTTGAGATAGTAGGCCGACTGGTAGGGATTGATTCCCGCCACAATATGCAGGTTCTTGTACACATCCGTTTCAAATTGCAGCGAGAAATTACCGTTCCAGGCTATCTGCCCCATCATTACGGTACCTGACGTCTCCGTGGCTTCACCATTGAGCGATAACATGAAGTTGGGCGAGGTGAGCAGATTCTCCCTCGTGCCCAGACGGCTTTCAACCGTATGCATGCCCTGACGCAGCGGTGTCACCACCGGCTGCATCACTCTGGCCCAGGATCCGTTGTAGCTGGTCAGGTAATAGTCTTTGTTGTGCAGATACAGGTTCGCCGATGCATACTTGATGAGTGTCACATCACCTTTCTCAGTATGGCGAATGGTGGTCCATTGTTCAATCACATCTTCCTTTTCCCAGGCTTTGTAATAGAGCTCCACCACAAAGGGATATACCGGGTCGCGGAGCGTGACGGTGGTGAGTGTGGATCCATCTGCAGTTGCCGAGGTGGTATGACTTTCATACAGCAGATCCAGCGAGTTGTTGCCATCCGCATGGACCACGGCGATGACCGGCTCCGTGAAATTGTTGTCTATCCCGGCAACAGCGAAGGCGTTGTTGTTCGATGCGGCTCCCTGCGACTGCAGGTGGAATACCTTCCCCGTTTCGGCATACTCACTGCTCTCTTTCAGGGCCCTGCCCGTGTAGATAATTTTAATCCCAAACCCTAAAAAAATAGGTAATAGAAAATTGAAAAAATCCGTATAAATATTTGTTTATAAGGTTTTTTTATCGTTACTTTGTATTACCTAATTAGGGAATATATGAAAACAACAACAAATTATCCAGACTGGGCATTGAAGTACAGGAAGCCAGGTACAGAATTAAAGTTAATTAACGGGCGATACTAT
>CAKMJT010000061.1 GCA_927407015.1 uncultured Proteiniphilum sp.
ATATTGTTACGGGCCAAATAAGCTACGGCGGACAACCACTGCCGTTCCGCACGGAGGTGGAGGCAAGAGCTATTGTCCCGCCAGCCGGTTTATTCGTGGAGATGCCCTCGTTCGACAAACAGGCGGCGTTGTGGCGTGCCGCTCAGGAGAAGTCTCAGTTTAAAAGTATTGAATTTGCCCATAAATTCCAAGTGCACCTCCGCCCTGATAATTCAGGCATCACTTTCACCACCGGAGACAGGAAGGTGTGGCGTGTGGGTCTACGCTCCAGGGGGGCATACTCATTGAATATCCTCTTTTCCCGGTTCAGGCTGCCTGCAGGTGCAAGCGTGTTTGTCTACAACGCTGATCAGACGGAGATCTTAGGTTCCTATACACACGAGAACAATACAGAATTGAATCTGCTACCCGTTCAACCCATTGGCGGAGAGGAGCTGATCGTAGAATACCAGGAGCCTTTTGACGCAGCCTTTAAAGGTGAAATTGAGATTGGTGAGGTGAATCACGATTTTCGGGGAATCTTCAGAGCTGCGGAACCGGGTGATCCGGTACAGAGCTGTCACCCCAATCTGCTGTGTTATCCCGAGGATATACAACCCGGAAGCGGCGTGGTATTATTGATTGTCAACGGGACTACACTTTGCAACGGGGTCCTTGTGAACAATACGACAGAAGACGGAAGCCCCTATCTGCTCACGGCTACACATTGCATCAACGAGGATTATAGTGCGGCCTTTCTTGCAAACAGAAGATATGACCTCATGGCCGGCAGTATTGTTGCCTTTTTCAACTACAACTCCCCCCTTTGTTCCACGGACATCCGCGGGCCGTTACAAATGACCCTGGCGTCAGCCGATTCAGTGCTCATCAGTGAGAATCACGATATCTCCCTCCTGAAGCTGAAACAGGCTCCCCCGAAAGAATACCAGCCCTATTACCTGGGATGGTATGCCGGCTCTGCTCCTGCGGGCCCTTTTCATGGGCTGCACCACCCCAACGCAGGCATCAAGAAGGTGGCGATTGAGAACGACGCACTGGAAACAGGATCGTTCAGTGACCCGAAATACAACATGGAGCCTAACGCTTTCTGGGTGGTGAGGGCCTGGGATACAGCATCCACGGAGGGCGGCTCATCGGGCTCGCCCTTGCTCGACAGGGATAAACGAGTTATTGGAACGCTTACCGGCGGCGTATCGGAGTGTTCATCGCCCAGGGGACCTGATGTATACGCCTCTCTGTATAAATTCTGGCATGTGGCAGGATCGCTCAACAATCCAAATCCGATCAGTGACTACCTTGACCCACTGCATACCCAGATTACCCAGCTGGGAGGCTATAATCCGTATGCGAACGCACCATATACAAAAAATCTGAACTTCGGAACGGATGAAACGCCACAGAAACTAAGCGTTCAATCTGTTCCGATGTTCGCCACCAGCAACACATTCGGGTACACGGAATTTGCGGAGGAATACTACGCGGGTGAGCTAACCCAACTGGAAGGGGTGTTTATCTCTTCTCCTTCCACAAACAATATACTGGATCTGGATATCAGGATACGGGTCTATTCCGGTGAAGAAAGGCCTGAACAGCTTCTGCACGAACAAGCCTATCATTACAGCTATCCTTATTACAGTAACGATGCTTTTCCTGTCACCACCCGAAATATGCGGCATAGTGTGGAAAATTACATTGAGTTTGACCATCCGGTATCGGTCACGAACACTTTTTATATCTCCTACTACGATGCAAACGGCATACCCGCCGGTTTCACTGTGTTCAACGCAGCACCCAGAAAAATTGGTTCAGGAAGGATTACCTCAGCTTGGATGAAAAACAGCAGTGGCTGGGTGAGGTCATCGGAAAATATGGAGAACCCGGTCAACACCTCTTTGCTGATTGCGCCCTATGTGATTGGTAATAAATCAATCACGGTGGAGCCGGAAAAAGATGAACCGGAACTGGAGGTGTATCATTCGAATGAGGTGAAGCGGATCTTCATCAAATCGAACCTCGACATGCTTGAATGGGAAATATTTTATTCCTCCGGACAGAAGATCCATCAGCAAAGTGTCGATATAAGTATCAACAGAGCCTCCTATTCATCGGCACATCTGCCCAAGGGGATATACATCGTCAGGGTAAGGACCATCGATGGCAAGGTCAGTGCGAGAAAAGTGCTGGTGATGTAGAAGGGAGAAACCGACTTACTCCTGGATTTCGCTCTCGTCAGCGTCGGCACCTGCTACTTTGGCTCCGACAACCGTTACACCTTCGGTTTCTTCGCCTGTTTTGCTTTCGGCCGGCTTCTCCATCTGATCTTTCAGGTAGGCTGAGATAATAGCACTGCCCCCTCCGGAAGGCTGGTTACGGTTTGGCTCTTCCTTATTCAATGCGACTGTTTCTTTGGGTACAGTAACTACCTTTTGTCCCACGATCAACTGATCCCCTATTCCTATTTTGGTTGATTTTAATCTGTTCCATGCCTGAAGCTGTGATACACGGATACCGTTTTTATCTGCGATCTTACCCAGCGTGTCACCTTTTCGCACCCGATAATACTGGCTGACTGTTTTAGTTTCACCCGTGGAATTGTCAGATATGAACTGGGCAAGCTGTTCCCCGCTTTCCGGTTGGGGAAGATTAACTGTCTTCTTACCTACTATCAGTCGTTTTCCCACACCAATCCTGTTCGATCTCAACCCGTTCCACGATTTCAGCTGTGACAATGAAATACCGTTTTTCCCGGCGATGGCGGAGAGATTATCCCCTTTTCTCACCCGATAGTAAACATTGGCGCTGTTACCCGATGCCGCAGAGACCATATTACCCAGATATTCATCGGTGCTGGTCCTGTGAGTAAGATAGCGATCCCTGTTAAAATTGATTATGTCACTGTTCTTGTCGATAAAGGTAAACATCTTCTCCGTGGGGAGCACCAGGGCGTATGTTTTATAATCGCCGGGGATCACATCTCTCCTGAATTGCGGGTTCAGTCTCCTCAATTCGCTGATGGAGACATCCAGCACACCGGCAATCTGTTCCAGATGAATCCGATCTTTGACATACACCGTATCCAATGCCGTGATGGTATTGTACGAATGTGCCGGGCATATTTGATGATCGGCATAATGATTCATGATGTAGTTGGCTGCAATAAAAGCAGGCACATAACCTCTTGTTTCACGGGGCAGATAATTATAAATCTGCCAGTAATCGCGTTTTCCGCCACTGCGGGCAATGGCTTTGTTCACATTCCCCGGGCCACAGTTATACGCTGCGATCACCAGGTTCCAGTCATGGTAGATTGCATACAGATCCTTCAGATAGCGTACAGCTGCTTCCGTCGCTTTATAAGGGTCACGCCGTTCATCCACAAGACTGTTCACCTCCAGCCCGTAACCCTTGCCGGTATACAGCATGAACTGCCACAAGCCGGTCGCTCCCGCACGTGATACAGCCACCGGATTCAGGGCAGATTCAATCACCGGCAGGTACTTTAATTCCAGCGGCAGACCGTATTTGTCGAGAGCCTGTTCAAACATGGGGAAATAATAATCACCCAGGGCGAGCATGTAACTTACCTGCTCTCTTCGTCTGTTTGCATACATCTCGATATATGATTTCACCACATTGTTGAACGAAAGCTCCATTTCGGTGGGCATCCGGTACAAACGGTTGGTATAGACAGAATCGTGAAAGGTAACGTTCTGCCCCCTCTTACACTCTATCTCGGCCTCAGAGAGATCAATCTGCCACGTTTTAAGCAGATTGCCAAGCTGTTGCGTCATGCTCTCGGGATAGACTATTTCGCTCTCTTTGACGATTTCCCCTCCGGAGGTGGTATTACCCTGAGCCAACAGAGCTGTCCCCAACCATACGCCGATCAATATCAGTAAAATAATCTTTTTCATATGATTAAAACTATTTATTTTCAAAGGTATCATATGGAACTCGCTTTAATCATGTACTTCTGTGAAAAACATGTTCATGCTCGTTTCATACATTTTTATTATTC
>CAKMJT010000062.1 GCA_927407015.1 uncultured Proteiniphilum sp.
GCCGGTAGCAGGGAGATCATAAACTGCTCTCCCCAAATGGTTTCGGCGCTCTGTTGCACAGCATCGGGCACATACTTGAAGTAAGCCAGCATCCAGCCGCTCAGAGCGGCACCGATGGCCCACCCCAGCTTCTGGGACATGGAGGAGGAGGAGAAGATCAGGCCGCTAGCACGGCGGCCAGTTGTCAGCTCCTGATGATCCACAATATCGGAAAACATCGACCAGAGCAGGGGCAATACATAACCGGCGAAGATGGAGATGCAAAACTGCAGGATCAGGATCCAGGTAATGCTGTTCGGGATATAAAAGAAAGCGGTGCTCAGGATGCCCGCCATCAGGATGGCGATCATATAGGTCCTCCGCTTACCAAAACGGGCTGAGAGAGAGGGGGCGATCATCACCCCCAGGAGGTTGGCTGCCTGTCCTAGCAGGAAGTAGACGGTGGTCATATCCCAGCCGGTACCTGCCATGCGGTAGTTGATCTGTACATAATCACGGAAGTAGTAGATAGCCACGCTATCACGGATGGCGTTAAAAAGCAGTGCCGCCAGCCCCGTAGCGACCAAGATCCACCAGGGAGCATTCCTGAACAGGTTTTTCAGGTCCTGCCTGACCGAGGCATTCTCTTCGCTCTCGATCTGCTGCACTCTCTCTTTAGTCCAGGAGAAACAGAGCAGGAAGAGGACGACACAGATCACACCAATGGTACCTACACCCATCACCCATCCCACGGGATTCGTGCTGACCGAGTTTTCTGCCACGCGAGCTGTCTCAAGTACCGCTTCTCCGTCGAAATTCTTCGAATAGAAGTCGATCAGCGGCTGCAGCAGCATAAAGGTCACGAAGCTGCCAATGAAGGCGAACGACATCCGGTAGGAGGAAAGGGTATTCCGTTCCAGCGGATTCGAAGACATGACCCCCAGCAGCGACGCATAGGGCACGTTTATGAGCGAGTAGACCACCATCATCAGCGAATAGGTTACATAGGCGTAGACCAGCTTGCCGGTTTGTCCGAAGTCGGGCGTAAAGAAGGTGATGACACCCATCACGGCAAAAGGAATCGCGAACCACAGCAGGTAGGGGCGATACTTTCCCCAGCGGGTTTTGGTGCGGTCGCTCATAATCCCTACAAACAGGTCGAAAAACGAATCCCACAGCCGTGCAACCAGGAACATCGTTCCGGCGGCAGCGGCGGTGATACCGAAGACGTCGGTATAGAAAAAGAGGGAGTACATCCCGAAGATCTTCCAGAACATGGAAGAGGCAGCATCGCCCAAGCCGTAGCCGATTTTTTCCTTTAAGGTGATCATCTTATCTGTTTTTCATTTTCCGAATGAAGCTTTACCCAATGTTAGTCTATTGCTTTCAGAATCTCAAGATTCTTTTCGATCTGTTTTTTGAGTGTCCGTACAGATGCCCCCGAGGTGAGTCCGTCCTCCGGCGTGTGGAGGCAGTAGTCCACCAATCGTTCCACGGTGGTGGTGGCCACATGGATCCGGGTATCGGAGGAGGCGTAGTAGATGTAGACGGTGCCATCCTCATCGGCGATCCAGCCGTTGCTGAAGAGCACGTTAGAGACATCGCCCACCCTTTCCTCACCCTTGGGCGCCATGAAGTAACCACCAGGAGCGGCAATCTGCTTCGAGGGATCTTCCAGCGATGTCATGTACAAATATAACACATATCGCAGACCTGCGGCACATCCCCGCACGCCGTGCGCAAGATGGAGCCAACCCTGCGGTGTCTTGATGGGTGCAGGGCCCTCACCGTTCTTCACCTCCTTGATGGTGTGGTAGTAGCGGCGGTCTACAATCTTCTCCTCTTTCAACACCGCGTTTGTCATATCATCAACAAGCGACCAGCCAATGCCCTGTCCGTTGCCGGCATCAATGAAACCATCCTGGGGGCGGGTGTAGAGGGCATACTTGCCGTTCACGAACTCGGGATGGAGCACCACGTTGCGCTGCTGGCTGGAGGAGACCAGGTCAGGTAGCCGATCCCAAGAGACCAGATCCTTCGTGCGGACAACACCTGCTGCCGCCTTCGCCCGTGAGAGGTCGCCCGCAGGAGCGGTCTCATCGTACCGCTCGGCGCAGAAGATGCCGTAGATCCAGCCATCCTCGTGGGCGGTGAGCCGCATGTCGTACATGTTGGTAGCGACATCCTCTGTCTCGGGGATTTCCACCGGGTAATCCCGGAAGCGGAAGTTGTCGATGCCATTCGGACTCTCGGCAATGGCAAAAAATGATTTACGATCTACACCCTCCACGCGTACCATCAGCAGGTATCGCCCGTTCCACTTGATGGCGCCGGCGTTCATGGTGGCGTTCATGCCGATGCGCTCCATCAGCAACGGGTTGGTGGCCGGATCAAGGTCATATCGCCAGTAGAGCGGGGTATGAGTGGCGGTGAGCACCGGGTAACGGTAGCGGTGGTACCATCCATTGCCGCCGGACAGCGGTTCGTTCTTCCAGGAGAGGAGCTTTTCATGTTCCCCGATCAGATCTTTCATCTTTTGGGTATATGACTTCATATGTGTGGCTCTTAATATTTTATTGATACAGGCTGGGAATATCTTTGCTGAACAGGGTCCTGGGATGTTCATAAAAGGTGACGAAATCGTCTGCCGAAAGCTGACCCGGGTAAGGAGCATAGTAGTGATTGGGCCGCTCACGGGCATTCCGCCACACCATCACATAGCTGATGGGGTAGCGTTCGGCCACGGGCAGCAGTACTCTTGTCCACCAGTCAGCAATGGGTATCGCCTCCAGTCCTGTCTCGGTGAGTGCGATCGGTTTGTTTCTTACCCTGCCTTCCTCCGTCATAAACGAGAGAATGGTTTCGAGCGAGGAGACATAGGCCGCAATTCCTTCTTCGTTGTTACGGTGGTAGCCGTCCAGTCCCAGCACGTCCACATAGTCATCGCCGGGATACCGTTCCATATAGATCTCTCCGGGCCCCTGAAGGTCGGGGGAGTAGGCATAGAGCAGCTGGTGGACACCCGCCTTCTCAAAGTGAGTGCGTGTAAGCGCCCATAGTGCTTTGTATTCTTCCACACTGCAGTGATCTTTTCCCCACCAGAACCAGCTCCCAGTATGTTCATGCCATGGTCTGAACACAACAGGTACTTTTGTGCCATCGGCCGTTACGAGCGAGCTGAAGAATGCAGCAGCCCGATCGAGCCATCCGAGGAACAGGTCGTGCTTCTCACCTCCAGAAAGCACCGACCGGACGACGTCATTGCGGTTCACATCCCATGCGTCGCCACCGGTGAGTGGGTTGTCGGCATGCCAGCTGACGGTGATCATTCCGCCCCTTTCATACTGACGGATGATCTCCCGGCGGATGATCGCGAAAGAGACATTGTCGATGTTCTTCTCGCTGTCCTGTTCAATCCTGCCGATATCGAAACCCATCACTGCGGGATAGTCACCCGTGACACGCTGCACGTCGGAACGGCCGCTGTCACCTTCCCAGGTAACGCCGTACAGCGGATCGTCCTGGTGGCCGAACATAAACCCACGGTAAGGGATTTTCTTCAGGCTTTGCAGCAGATTTGCCGCCCCGGCAGATCGTTGAAGAGTGATTGTGCCCGAAGCCGCGTCAGTTGTTTTTTTTCTCTCCGTGCAAGCGCCACCAGGTATCAGAAGGAGAGATAATAAAACAGGGAGTACAGTCTTTATTTGTTTCATACGTTCCATTCATTTATTTCAAATCAGGCATTTCGTCGCGCGTCAGCACGTAATCAGTGTCGAAAGCATCCTTCCACCAGTCAGCATCGGCATGCTGATGCGTGGACAGCTGAAAGGCTTCACTTCCGGTATCAACGGTCCGGTCATAGTCGTACCAGGGCATAAACCATACCCACTTTGCACCGGCATTCCACTGATCCGGTATTTTGGCCACACTCCCGCACTCGCTGAGTGCTGACGGCTTGCCGGGATATCGCTCCTGAAGGGTGGTAAAATCGTTTTTGATCGTTGCCGTACCTGACTCGTTGTAGATATCTCTCCCCACCATATCCACGTAATCATCACCCGGATACCAGCCGGCATCGGTCATCTGGGAAGTCCATACCCAGATCAGGTTATCCAGCCCGTGATGGTGGGTCATCCGGTCGAACATCAACCGCCAGAGCTTTTTGAAAGGCTCTGCACCGCCGGCGCCCCACCAGAACCAGGCTGTTCCGCCCGGATAGGCACCCATATTCCCTGCAGCCTCGTGCAACGGTCGCCAGATCACGGGTATCTGTTTATCTTTCAACAGCTTCAGATAACCCGATATCTTGTCGATATCAGCAATCATCCTTTGGTATTCTTCCGATGAGGAGTCGTTGATCTTTGCAATGTCGAACAGTGTCTCTTCCGGCCCGCTTCCCCAATAGAAGGCATATTTACCCGTCTCAGCACTGTTTGCCGGTACGTTCCAATGCCACATTGCCGAGACCAGTCCCTTTTCTTTCCACCAGTTCTCCACAACCGAGATATTTCCGTAGTCGATCCAGCTGGCCGGAGAAAACGGCAGGTGGATAAAGTCGAAACAGTTCAGCGCGGGATACTTACCGGTATGCAGGTGAACCCATGCTGCCTCGTTGGTGTTCCAGGCCACATTGGCCATGGTACCAGAGAGGATGGCTTTACCCTGTTGTTCTCTCATGAACAACAACAGTTTTTCCGCCTGTGGAGAAAGAGCCTCGCGCGGTGGCGCAGGTGTGCGGGTAGTGAACACGAGTCTGATTTCCGTGGGAAGAAAGACACCGGTAGGTCCTTTGACCGTATGACCGGGCACGACCAGCGTGTAGGTTACAGCGGGCTCCAACGGGGGGACGACCAGCTTCAATTCTCCTCCGGTACCGGGCCTGAGATCAGTAACCAGCACTCCGTTCAGAGTGATCCGGGGTGATGGGCCAAGAGTCACATTCTGGTCGAACAGCAGCAGGATCTCCATCATGCCTTCGGTGACCTCTGTCTGTTTATCGGCAGGCATACTGTTCAACAGTCGTGGCGGTTCAGCCAGCGGAGGGGGATTACTCTTTTCCGCACATGCAGGAAGGAGAACAAGAAAGGAAAGCAGCATTACCCGGTATGGTTTCATGCACAAAAGCGTATTAAACAGGAGAGTTTTTCACTCTCCTGTTACAAAAACTGATTTTCCAAAAGCTAATTGATCTTCTCAAACCGGATATTGTCGAAACATAATCCTGAGAAGTTGATTCCCGCATCCGACCAGTTGAGGATAATACCCACTTCACCTCCCGCATTGGTTGGATTGGACAGTTTACCGCTGATTGGCAGGGTGATGGTTGCCCAGTCGTTAGCCGGGGTGGTGATGTAATTGCCTTCCACCATGAGTTGTGAGCTGATGTCCTGACCGCCTATACGGAAGAGGAATTCATAACCACCTGTGATCAGAATAGGCTGTGTCGCTTTGATGTCAACTTTCAGTACATAATCATTCGGGTTCACAGAAGGCCAGGTGAGATGATTGCAACCAATCACCCACCATCCCGGACGGGCCACCAGCGTAATATATCCATTGGCCTTACTGCTTGCGGCATCGTAAGAACCGCCCCAGTTATCCCAGTCAACAGCGTGACCTGTACTGCTGGTATCAAAGTCATAGATCATCACCGTGTTGGCCGTAATAGGATCCCGGCCGCTGACGGTGACAGGCACTGTCACCGTCTTGCCTGCGAAGGTGAGCAGCTGCACATTGTTCAATCCCCTCAGCGCATCCTCCGGCACATACACCTCCAGCAGGATGGCGCTGCGTACACCAAAGCTGGTGGCCTTAATCCCATCCTGAAACATCACTGTCTCTACCAGGTTCAGCTTCGTTCCCTGCAGCACCAGTAAAGCACCCGGTTTGACGGCATCCGGCACGGATGTGACTACGGGAATATCTGCCGGCGTAACCGTCAGCGACACCGGCGACATCACCTCTGTGCCGTTCACGGTGACAAAGGTAACATTGCCACTGGTGGCATCAGTCGGTACAGTAACCACCAGGGAGCTCTCGGAAACGGGTTCCACCGACACCGGTTTCTGGGCTGTGGGGAATAGTATCTGACGGATCAGGCCCAGGTTGGTACCGGCGATCGTTACATCTGTTCCCGCCATCACCGTTTCGGGTGTGATGGAGGCAATCACCGGCTTCACGTAGGTGAAAGCAGGAGTATCAACCGTTTTCCCTGAAAGGGTCTGCAGGGTCGCTGTCGTGGCGGACGCCTCATCGGGCACCACCACCGTCAGGGAGGTAGCTGTCTGCAGGGTCACCTCGGCCTCCAGGGGTCCAAACATCACTGCTGATGCCAGATCCATATCTTTTCCCGTCAGGGTGAGCGTACCGCCATTCCTGATGGCTGTGGAGGAGAGGCTGATCGCAGAAGGAACCACCGTGACAAGGGTGGCAACACTCGATACCTCCACTCCCGATTTCGCGATCAGTATCACCGTGCTGTCCTGTGCATCGGCAGGTACAGCCACCCTGATCTCCGTCAGTGCTTCGTTCACGTTAAACACTGTCACCACTTTTTCGCCTCCGAATTTGACGGCAGCCACCAGGTCGAAATCCTTACCGGTAATGGTTAATTCATCACCCGGCCGGATCAGTCCGGGTGCCAGTGAAGTGATTGCAGGGAGTACCACCTGAACCGGATCCTGGGAGTAAACCTCGATGGGGATCTCTTCTCCGTTGGAGATGATGATCTTCCCCGTCTGTGCTTCTGCGGGAACCACCACCTCGAGCTTTTTCCTCGTCTGCCCGGGCAGGAAATCATCAGCCTCTACCACCACACCATCGAAGAAGATCACTTGCCGGATCAGGTTGAGGTAATCACCCTCAATGGTCAGTGTCTGTCCCGCCTTCACAATGGATGGCGTCACCTTGCTGATCAGGATGGGTTCTGAAAAGGTAAGCGGGGTGATGGTTTTGATCTCGCTCTCGCCTGTTATCAGGATCACGATCCCAACGCCTGCCTCCTGTGGTATCATCACCCTGATCTCCCGGTCATTTACCGTGATAATCTCGGTCACCTCTACCGTGCCGCCGGTGAGTCCGGGGAATACCACCGCAGTGACCTCACCCAGGTTTATCCCGATAAATCGCAATTCACCACCGCGGAGTGCCGGTGAAGGGCCGAAAGATTGAAGCACCGGGTCTCGGTTCACCTCCTCTTTCTCACATGACGGAAACAGTAACAGGCCAAGCAGCAGGGCCAATACCGCATACCGTGACCATCTGTATTTTTTTGTTTGCATAATGCTCATTTTTTTTGTGTTTTTATTCATTCGGAACAACTCTGATATTGTCAATACAGATGTAAGGTGTACAAGCTGTACCTGTAATCCCGCCATGATAGACGAAGAAGGTGAGCCCGCCGTAGTTTCCTGCGGGAGCCATCTCCAGCGTAGCACCGGTATGGTCGTACTTGAACTCGGTCAGTGGTAGGGAAACAGTCACCCATCCTTCGGTCAGATAGGATCCGGTTTTCTCCCACGGCCGCCAGAGCCCTCTGGGCGTTGTGCCGTTGGCGATATACCCGTTGGTGTCGCGTGTGGACCAGGGAGTGAAAATCATCTGCAGGGCCAGTGATGACCAGGGCTGTGTGACATTGACCTCAAACTTAAGGGTAGAGGTAGATGGAGCCGTCGGGAAGAGGTCTCCCTGCGGCCTTCCGTTGGCCGACCCCCAGAGGTTGAAGGAGAAGTTATCCTCGGCCCAGTCTTTCGTCGGGTCGCCGTCCAATGGTCCTGTGAAGTAGACATAGTTGCCGCTGATGCCTTCTGGATCGCTGTTCTTGATCTTGCCCGAACGCCAACCGCCACTGGCATTGAGGTTGTCCCAGTCGAGGATCATCCCGCGGTCATCCCTGAACTGGAATCGAGAGCGACCTGTTCCGTAGATCGATTTCACATTCAGGTAACCTTTCTGTGATCCGGCAGGAATGCGGAAGGTCACCTTCGTCTTCTCTATGCCGATGATCTCCGACACCGGTATGTTGCCCGCCATGGTGATGGTGAGCGGCACATTCGGATCATCGATAAAGTAATCGCCATAGAGCACCGCCACGTCACCATCGTGCGCGTATTCGCAGGAGATAGCCGACACCACAGGGCTGGGCACCTGCACTCCGAAGTCGTAGGTGAGGGTATCATTGCCCTTCGTGATCATATAAATCTTGTCGGTCACCACCCCGGGGATCTCTTTGGGTATCGTCACAAAGAGATTGTGATCGGTGATGAAACTGGAATTGAGCAACGCCTTCCTGTCGTTGAACCACATCTCGCGAATGCTGGTCAGGTTTTTACCCACCAGCACGATGGTATTGTCCATGAAAGCTTTCACCAGGAGCGAGTCGGCCGACGCGGGTGCAGGCACCCTCACATAGAATACCTCAGGTGTGCCCTCTGTCAGCTCAAATTTGTCGGGATTGTCGTCGCACGCCTGGAATCCCATCGTGATGATGGCCGTCAGCAAAGCGATCAGTGACCATCCCTGTCTGTATTTTAGTATCTGTTTCATAACATTATTTCCTCCTGATTAATATTGAATGGCCGATAAGTCAAACTCTACCGGATCCAGCAAAAGATTGGGATTCATCGTCAGATCGGTATCGGGAAAGGGGAGCTCGAAGTGCTGATCCGTCACGTTTGGGATGTTGGGGTTGGTGTCGTAATAGGTCACCTCCGTATCGAGCACACCGGTCCGGTAATACGTTCCCAATCCGTTATACTGGCTCCTTTTCTGCGCCTTGATCTCTGCGATAGCCTTTGCCGGCTCATAGTAGTGCCACCGCACGTAGTCGTACCAGCGGTCGCCCTCGCAGGCAAGCTCGAGTCGTCGTTCCTTCCATATATCATTCCAGGTGATGGATGTCTTCGGTTCGTAACCCTGTACCGAGCGTCCTCTCACATCGTTGTATGCCTTCAGCGCCTTCGCATCGGAGGTGGAGGTGTTGTTGCCCATCACCGCCTCGGCGTAGATCAGATAGATATCAGAGAGACGCAGCAGATGGGTGCTCAGGCTGGTAGCCATACGTGCCATGGCATGACCGATACCGATCTGATGGTCGTTGTCATTACCCACCAAATGTTTCACACTGTTGGCACCGACAGGACTCTGATATTCCATGTCTATCACGGCAAATTGGGTATAGTCGAAACCGCCCTTGTCTACCCAGAAATAATCATACACATCACCCACCATCATCATGGTGGCCTTGCGTCTTGCATCCACGTTGTTGCGGGTGAGACTCAGGGCGTTCTCACCGAAAGCCTGTTGCAAATCGACCGAGGGTCCGGCATAACCGCCCCAGGTAGCACCGTACTCATCGAAGCCGGTAATACCGAGGTCCGACTGCAGGGTATTCTGTGAGGTCCACTGGTTAGAGACCACCCAGTGCCATGCCAGCAGGCTCTCTTCGCTGAAGTTGTTCTTCAGGCGGAAAACATCTGCATACACAGGCAGGAGGGAACGTCCGCTTTCATCGATCACCTTCTTCGCATATTCGGCTGCCTTGTCCAGATCCGACTGATTGCGTGTCCCGTTCATGCCGTAACCCGCTTTGGTCAGGTATACCTTCGAAAGAAGCCCGTAGGCTGAATATCGGTCGATACGTCCCGGAGCGTTCTCTTCCGGCAGCCACTCAATAGCCTTCTCCAGTGTCATGATAATGTAGTCGTAGACATTGGGAATGGTTGCCTTGAATATCTGGTTATATTTTCCTGCCGAAATTTCAGCCGAGTTGTTGTGAATGATGGGTACTGCGCCAAACGTGCGTACCAGGTAGAAATAGGTCATCGCCTTCCATACCAGTGCTTCACCTTTGACCGTCTTTCTGGCAAATTCACTTACATTGGGTCCCGCCTTCAGGTCGATGTTCTCGATGATCCCGTTGCAGTAAGCGTTTACCGACCAAAGTGATGCTGACATGTTCACCAGATCCTGGTCCGTGGAGTTGATCGTGAAGCTGAGATAGGGGGATGATCCCCAGTAATAGTTGCCTGAGAGCACCTCTCCCACCTTGAAGAAGCCTCTCTGAAAATCATACCATGGTGAGTTGTAGACCGGGTTCACTGCCTGAAAGCACTGTTCATCGGTCTGGTAAAAGCTGTCCACCGTATAGTTATCCTCGGTGGGGCGTTCCAGGAAATCCTCGCAGGAAGCCACCAACAGAAAGAAGACGGTAGATAGAATGGTTTTTGTAACGATACTATATTTTTTCATATGTGTAACTTATTGAGGGTGATTAAAACGAGAGACTCAACCCAAACGAGTATACCTGGGGTGAGGGATAACGTCCGTTATCCAACCCGAAAACATACTGGCTGGTGGTGCTGGCTCCTACTTCAGGATCATATCCGGTATAGCTGGTAAATGTATAGAGATTCTGGATATTGGCATACACCCGTATGTTCTCAACCATCCATCTTCTTGACACCGAAGAGGGCAAGGTGTATCCCAGGGTGATGTTCCTGATTCTCAGGTATGATCCATCCTCAATGTAGCGGTCGCTGATGCGGTCGTTATCGTTCGGGTCGTTCACGATCGCCCTCGGTATATCGGTATCAGGATTGGAGACCTTCACGTTGCTGATATCGTCCATCCACTGGTACACCGTCGTTCCATTGTAGTCGACGGGATAACTCTTGTTCGGATCTATCGGCACCAGGTTGGCACGGCCGGTTACAATCCTGAGCTGGTTGTTCCAGGCATCTCTCATGCTGGAGAGATTGATGGAGCTGTAATTAAGCACTTTATTGCCATAGGTCCCGTTGAGGAAAAGAGAGAGATCCACATTCCCGTAACGGAAGGTGTTGGTCATGCCGAAGGTGAACTTGGGCAGCGGTGAGCCTATATTAGTACGGTCGTAGGTATCGATGAGTCCGTCGGGCACACCTTCGGGGCCGCTCAGATCCTCAAACTTCAGGTCGCCAACCCAGGCAGTGTTGTAACGGTTAAAGACTCCGTTCGAGGGGTATTTCTCGGCTTTGGGAGAGTTCTGCAGATCCTCCAGATCCTGAAAGACACCGGCCACCTTGTATCCGTAGAAGTTATAGAGTGGTTCACCCACATTGCTGATAGAGACCACATCGCTCCACTGTCCGTAACCCTCGATATGTACCGCATCGGTACCGTCGAGCGCCACCAGTTTATTTTTGTTGAAAGACATCTGAAACTCGGTATCCCAGGTGAAATCACCGGTCAGATTGTGTGTGGAGAGGGTGAACTCAAGACCTTTGTTGTTAATGGTACCGTAGTTACCGTAGGGAGCGGCCAGGGCCGAGGAGCCATTGCCGCGGGTACCCATGTAGGAGGGAAGCTGCAGTGGCATCAGCATATCTCTCGATGTCTTGTCATATGCATCTACCACCAGCCCGATGCGGTTGTTGAGGAAACTGAGGTCCAGCCCCAGGTTCCACTGCTCCTGTGTCTCCCATTTGATATAGGGATTGGCAATGTTGGACTGCCGGTATCCGAGGCCCAGGCCGGAGGGCATCCTTGAAATGGCGGCACCCCAGCGATAACCGCCGATGTTGGCGTTGCCGGTCTGTCCCCAGCCGATGCGGAGCTTGCCATTGCTGACCACTTTACTGAGGGACTCAAAGAATGACTCGTTGGTAAAACGCCAGGAAGCAGCCAGGGCGTGGAATCCCGCCCATCGGTTTTTCGGTCCGAAGTTGGAGGAGCCGTCACGACGATAGGTGTAGGTACCCATATAACGGTCGTCGTAGTTATAGGTGGCACGTCCGAAGAAGGAGGCCATCGCGGAGCTGCCGAAGCCGGAACTGATCAGCGGATCGGTACCCAGGCTGGGGTTATGGATGTCGTTGGAAGGGAGTGCCGAAGCCGTTACGCTCTGATATTCGTAGCTCGATTCCCACATCTCCTGGCCAAGCATCACCGTATAGCCGTGCTTCTCCTGATTACCGCTATAGGTAAGGTAGTTCTTCAGCTGCCAGAAGAGGTTGTCGTTTTTCTGGATGGAGCTCATGTTTTTATCTCTGCTCCAGTTTCCGTAAGTCACTGCCGGCTCGAAACGTTCACCACGGGAGCTGCCGATATCGAAGCCCAGCTCTGAATGCCATACCAGATTGGTGACAGGGGTTATGTCAGCGAAGATGCTTCCGTTCAGTTTGTTTCTTCCCAGCAGGATATCTTCGTCAAGCACCATCGCGATCGGATTGATGCGTGTGTACCCTTCCCTGATCACAGAGGCGTAGTTGCCGTCCAGATCATAAATAGGTATATCGGGAGGGGTAAGCAATGAATAGTTGATCACCCCTTCTTCACTGTCAGCCAGCCCCAGACGCTCGTCGGTCCGCGAATACATGGCATTGAAGCCGAGCTTGAACCACTTTTTCAGCTGTGCATCCAGATTGGATCGGAAAGAGTAACGTTTGAACTCGGTGCCGATAATCGTTCCATCCTGCGACATGAACGATCCGGAAACGAAGTAGCGAACCATATCGGTCCCTCCCTGTGCCGATATCTGATGCTGATGCATCGGCGCCCGGCGGAAGACCGCATTCTGCCAATTGGTACCGGCACCCAGCAAGGAGGGATCGGCAAACTCGGGACGGTTATCAGAAAGAGATACCTGGTTGCTGAACTCGGCAAACTCCCTCAGATTCATCATGTCGACGCGTATCGGCTGGCGTTGAATGCCAAACATCCCTTCATAGGAGAACTTGGCGGCACCCGCCTGTCCGCGCTTGGTGGTGATCAGCACCACCCCGTTGGCACCCTGCGCACCATAGATGGCGGTTGCCGATGCATCTTTCAGTATCTCCATCGATAGGATATCGGCGGGGTTGATGGAAGAGAGAGGCGAGATGGTGGAGATGGGGCTGTTACCCAGCGCGTCACCCAGGCCAAAGTCGGCACCGCTACTGCCGCCACCCTGCACGATCACCCCGTCGATCACGTACAGCGGCTCGGCGTCGGCGTTGATGGTGGATTGTCCTCTCACTCGGATGGAAACCGAAGAACCGGGAGCACCCGAAGTCATCATGGAGGTGACCCCTGCCGCGCGTCCCTGCAGTGCCTGGTCGAGGTTGGTGATGACCGACCCCCTGATGGCATCCTCACCTACCGTGACCGATGCGCCGGAGATATCGCTTTTTTTCATGGTACCATATCCCACGACCACTACTTCCTCAAGCAGCTCGCTATCCTCGCTCATCTCCAGGGTTAATGTGGTGCGGTTTCCCACGATCACCTCCATTGTTTTGTACCCGATACTGGAAAAGACCAGTACAGGATTAGTGGTAGTGAGATTTAACGAGAAGCGGCCTTCGATATCGGTGACCGTACCGTTGGTCGTCCCCTTTTCCATGATATTGGCACCAATCATGGCGGATCTGTCCCCGCTGTCGACGACAGTACCGGTCACCCTGCGTTGCTGTGCCATCAATTGAAAGCTCATTATCAGAGCCATACATAACACAATAATGTTTTTCATATAAAACCTGTTATCATTAAAAAAAAATACATTTTTGTTACAAATGTAGAGGGAAGCAGGGCAAGATTCAAATATTATATTATCTTATATTAATACTTTTTTATTCTGAATAACGGGCTTTTCAGTCAGTAAAAACATGCGATACACTAATATACATTGTATTATGGACTTGACTCTTGAGAAGATAAAAGGAAAGAAAACCCAATGAATGATAATATATTCAAAAGTGACGCTATTTTGACGGGTAGTCCCCGAAAACGGACAAAATGCAGATGATGATGGCGGATGAGTGATTAAATAATGATTTTCGTTTTTCGGTAGTTCTCACGGAATGCCTTTGGGGAACACTCTTTTCTTTTTTTGAAGATCCGGTTGAAATTGGACAGGTTATTAAAGCCACAATCGTAACATATCTCGGCGATGGAGTTGGTGGTATCTACCAGGAGCCTTGTAGCATTTCCTAAACGGATATCAATAATATGTTCCGAAACTGTTTTACCCGTTCTCAACTTAAAAAAACGGCTCAACGCCACAGGTGTCATCCCAATGATTTTTGCCAGTTCTTCAAGTCTGATCTCCTCATTATAATGGTTGTTGATATGTTCGTAAATTTTACGTACACGGCGGCTGTCGGTATTATCATCAATATGGGCAAAAGAGGTGCTGGCTAAGGTGCGGTAATTATCACACATGGAGAGTTCATAAAGGATCGTCAGTAGTTTAATCACAGCATGAAATCCGGTTTTCTCCGCAGATAGTGTGTCAAGCATGGGGTAAACCTTCATAATGGTTTCCATGGGAAAGTTGATTCCTTTCTGTGCATTGCTAAACATCTCCCGGATACTGCTGAACTGGTTCTTGTGGATAAAATTGCCAAAGAAGAGTTCTTTTGAAAACTGTACCGTGATCTCTCTGATATTTTTTGAGGTGCAACTATGCTGTTCCCATACATGCTCCAGCTCCTCACCCGCGATGAGTGTAAGATCAAACTTCCCGATCACTTCCACCGAATCACCCACGATGCGTCTGACACCTTCGGCGTTTTCTATATAGTTGATCTCGTACTCACTGTGAGAATGCAAGGGATAGGTGAACTCCGATTTCCTGCGATCGGCAATGTAAAAGCAGTCCTTATCAGACAAAGGAGTGATTTCATGTATGATATGACGGTTATTTTCATTCATCAGGAATCCTGATTAATTCCCTTATTTTCAAGGAAGTGGTCCCACTTGGGCTTGAACCAAGGACTCCCTGATTATGAGTCAGGTGCTCTAACCAACTGAGCTATGGGACCTTTGTTTTTGATTTGTTTCCATCAAAAGCGGGTGCAATATTACTATTTTTTTCGGAAAATACCAAGAATATGCTATATAATTGGAGCCTGGCTATTCAAAATTATTCTCTACCTTTGACAAGTTCATTTTAAAAATCATTATTCATCATGAAACAAGCGGTGCTTGTTTCTTTAATTGAAGTATTTCCTATGTCAGAATTAACTTTT
>CAKMJT010000063.1 GCA_927407015.1 uncultured Proteiniphilum sp.
GTGCGAACGAAGACCCGATGTTGCGGAAAATAAAAGAACAAGATCGAAATCAACCGTTCTTCATGGCTGTAGGGTTCTACAGACCCCACTGTCCTTTCGTGGCACCTCAGCAATATTTCGATCTCTATCCGGAAGATGTGGAACTACCTCCTTTCCTCGAAGATGAATGGGATACGAAACCCTATGCGGCACACAACAGCCTGCCACTATTTGCAGGCTTGAATGTCGAGGAGAGAAAGGAGATCGTCAGGGCTTACTATGCCTCCATCTCATTTATGGATGCCCAGGTAGGAAAGCTGCTCAACGGACTGGAAGAACTCAACCTGCTGGATAATACGATCATTGTTTTCTGGAGCGATCATGGCTATATGCTGGGACAACACGGCTTGTGGCAAAAGCAGAATTTATTTGAACACACATGCTCACAGCCATTGATCGTGTATGCTCCGGATCACTCGCACGGCGTAGCATGTGACCGATTGGTCGAAATGATCGATATTTACCCCACACTGGCCGAACTCACAGGCCTCAAAGCTCCGGCTGACTTGGACGGCAAAAGTCTGGTACCTCTGTTGGCATCGCCGGAAAGGGAGTGGAAATTTCCGGCATTTACCCAACAGGCAAGGACGATCAATCCTAATGCAAAAGAGGGCGACTTCCGCTATTTATTTAATCCGGTAGTAGCCGATAAAAACGGTAATCCAATCACAGGGATAAAGACTTTTTTCGGTCGTTCGGTAAGGGTTGAACGGTACCGGTACACCGAGTGGGACGAAGGAAGAGAAGGAGTTGAATTATATGATTATCAAACAGATCCGAACGAATTCAATAATCTGGCAGCCGATCCGGCTTACAAAGAATTAATCAAAGAGCTCTCATTGATACTTCATTCAAGTTATGGCAAACTCAATTAATTCCAATTATCGGGAATTTCCTCAGCAGCATCGGCATGATGAACCTCCTATTCCGACAGAAGATATGCAGAACGATCCCCATGAAATGAAAAATCTCTATGATGACCGCAGTATGCGAAAGTTCCGGTTACCAAAGGATGTTGGGTTGGATGCAACGAGCAGAAATGGATATCCCAATCCCGAGAGAATTTCAGGATGAACCGGATAAAATCCATAAAAACAAGGAACAATAAAATGTCAGAGAAATGAAAACACAACTACAAAAAGCAGCATTGGGCATCATCCCGATGTCTCTTTTCCCGCTGCATGACTGCCTGCCACAGGAAAATACAGCGGATCTTCCGAATATCCTATGGATAGTCAGTGAAGACAACAGCGCTTATTTCACAGGCTGTTACGCCAACCCGTTGGCCACAACGCCCAACATCGATAAACTGGCAAGCGAGGGGTTTCTGTATACTCATGCATATACATCGAATGCGGTTTCAGCACCCACAAGAAATAGTATCCTTACAGGCGTCTATTCCTGTTCGAACGGCAACGAAAACATGCGAAGCACCTATCCCAAATCAGACATCGTTCGTACCTATCCCGAATATCTCAGGCAGGCAGGTTACTACTGCACGAATAACTCCAAGACTGACTATAACACCAGTAGTGTGAATGAACATCTCATTTGGGATGAATCGAGTGACAATGCCCATTATAAAAACCGACCTAAAGGAAAACCGTTTTTCGCCGTTTTCAACTCCATGATCAGTCATGAGTCGTGTTTATTCATGCACGGGCCTGCCACCCCCGACAAACTGAAACAGGATCCCGACAAAGTTGCCCTCCCTCCCTATCATCCCGATCTGCCCGAAATTCGTTACGACTGGGCGCAATATTATGATGCGGTGGAAACAATGGATGCATGGGTAGGCCAGATACTGAAGGAGCTCGAAGAGAGCGGCCTTGCCGAAAATACAATCGTGATGTATTACGGCGACAACGGCGGCGTCTTGCCGAGAAGCAAACGATTCCTGTATGAAACGGGAACCCAGATCCCGTTGGTTATACGGATTCCGGAAAAATACAAACATCTCTATCCCGCAGAAAAACCAGGCAGCAAAATCGATCGGATCGTCAACTTCATAGATCTCGTTCCTACCCTGCTGAGCATCTCCAATCTTCCCATCCCCTCATATATACAGGGAAAAGCTTTCCTTGGAAATCAGAAAACGGCCGATCCCGAATATACCTTCTTATCCCGCCAGCGGATGGACGAACGATTCGATAATGTAAGAGGCGTTCGGGATCAAAAATATCGTTACATACGTAATTACATGCCGTTCCGGATCACCATGCAACGGATCGAGTACCTGTTCCTGGCCCAATCGACCCAAGCGTGGGAGAAAGCTTTCCGTGATGGGAAGACCAACGAAATACAAAGTATGTTTTTCCTGGAAAAACCGGTTGAAGAGTTGTATGATGTGGAAAACGATCCCTGGGAGGTGAACAATCTCGCCAACAATCCCAAATATGCAGCTGTTCTCAATAGGATGCGAAAAGCACTTGATGACTGGAGAATGGAGATATACGATACCGGCGTCATACCGGAAACGGAATACGGTGTACTTGCCAGCGACAAATCTTTGTACGATTATGTAAGATCACCACAATGTCCTTTTGAAGAGATGCTGAAAGCTTCGGACTTGGCGGTAATGGGGGATGTAAGTAATCTGCCAACATATATTAAAAATCTCGGGAGCGACAACAGTGCGATTCGCTACTGGGGCGCGGTCGGTTTGCTCATGCTCGGAGATGACGGAATCAAAGCAGTCCCTCCTCTGATGAAGGCAGCCGCCGATCAATCGGCTTCCGTAGCGACTATTGCCGCCGAGACCCTTTATCGGCTGGGAATGAAGGATGCAGCATCCAAAACGTATATGCGATTACTTGACGTGGAAGCATACGACCTGATCAGCCGCACTTTTGCAGTGAACAGTATTGATGCGGTGGATGCAAATACCCCTGAGATAATAGCGGCGATGCTGAAACTGAAAAAGGATTTGGAAAGCTCCTTCAAACCCGAAGCAGACCCTGAGATGGTTAAAAACATGATTCCATTCTTCCGGGACAAAGCGCTGAATTACAATGAATATGATATGTCCGTCATGAAATGTATGCTCAGAAGATGGAAAATGATCGATTAATACTACTGTTTTGTTAATCATTAAACGACGGATATAATCTTTTAAGTTAATCCTTGCGTCTTTAGACGTGAATTGCCAATTTATCGTTGCAAGTTTATTATTGCGATTTTCTTGCCAAGCGCAAACTTCACTCCGAATTTCATTTATGGCGGCAATATGTCTGCTCAAGCATTGCTTATTCAATACATGCAACTCTATCTCGGCCATATTGAGCCAACTTGCGTGTTTTGGGGTGTAGGTGAAATCAAACCGATCCCATATCCTCTTCGCCTCTTCCGGCTCGAATGCTTCATACAGAGCACCTGGCGTATGTGTTTTTAAATTATCCATTATCAATGTTATCTCTTTTGCTTCGGGATGCATCTCATCAGCAATCCTCTTAATAAAGTAAGCCCAGTCCTTCTTTGTCTTGCTTTCTGTGACTTCCACCATCCGTTTTCCCTTCAAAGGTTCATTGGCCATAAAGATGTTGACAACCCCGTGCCGGACATATTCATAATCCACACGGGTTTCCTGTCCGGGATTCATGCAGGTTGAGTTACAGTCCTCTATCAATTGCTTCGTATAGGAATGCGCACAATAGACAGGGTGAAGAAACGGTTTATCGAAGAGGGGCTGGAGGGTACTTTGGAGCGACACCCTTCCAGTCGTGTATACGAGGGCAAGGTGGACGGGGACTTGGAAGCCAAGCTGCATGAATCCCGGACAGGAAACCCGTGTGGATTATGAATATGTCCGGCACGGGGTTGTCAACATCTTTATGGCCAATGAACCTTTGAAGGGAAAACGGATGGTGGAAGTCACAGAAAGCAAGACAAAGAAGGAC